>NZ_JBHTKH010000011.1:0-111580 GCF_042676085.1 Terrabacter terrigena | reverse complement strand
CGCCACGGCCGCCACGGCCGCCACGGCCGCCACGGCCGCCACGCCCGCCACGGCCGCCCCGGCCGGCCCGAGCGGCGACCGGACGAGCGGCCTGGTCGAGCTGGAGCTGCGCACCGGCGTCCAGGTGCACACGGCCTTCGAACCGCACGCCTGCGTCGCCGACTGGAGCGACCCGCAGCACCTGCGGGTGTGGCTGAGCACGCAGGGTGTCGACCTCATGCGCACCGAGATCGCCAGCCACTTCGACCTCGACCCTGCCGAGGTCGAGGTCGTCGCCGAGTACGTGGGTGGCGGGTTCGGGGCGAAGCTGAGCCTCACCATGGAGGCCGTCGGTGCCATCTCGCTCAGCCGCATCGCCCGCCGTCCGGTGAAGCTCGTGCTCGACCGGCACGAGGAGCTGACCGGCACGGGCAACCGGCCCGGCAGCCGCAGCCGGGTCTCGCTGCTCGTCGACGAGCGGTCGCACGCGGTCAAGGCCCTCACGGTCGACACCGACAGCCATGCCGGCGTCGCCGTCGGCAACAGCGTCGCGGCGCTCGCCATGCTGATGTACGACCGCACGCCGCGGCTCGCACGCGACGTCGACGTCGTGACCAACGCACCGCCCGGCGCACCCTTCCGAGGACCGGGCGGCCCGACGAGTGCCTGGGCGCTGGAGCAGACGGTCGACGAGGTCGCGCACCGCACGGGCCGCGACCCGATCGCGCTGCGGGCCCAGTGGGACGGCAACCAGAAGCGCCAGGCCCTCTACCGGTGGGCGAGCGCCCTGCCGACCTGGCAGCAGCGGCCGGTGACCGGCAGCGCGTCGGGGCGGTTCCGGCGCGGTGTCGGCGTGGCGACGGGCAACTGGATCTACCTCGTCGACCCCGACTGCGAGGTCGTCGTGACCGTCGCCCGAGGGCGTCTCGTCGCCTCGACCGCCTCGCAGGACATGGGAACCGGCAGTCGCACCGTCGTCGCCCGTGCCGTGGCAGGGGTCTTCGGCGTCGACCCCACGGAGGTCGAGGTGCGGTTTGGGCGCTCCCACGCCGGAACGACCCACGGCCCCGCGTCGGGCGGCAGCCGCACGACGGTCTCGCTGTGGTCGGCCGCCGTCGAGGCCGCGACCAGCCTGCGCGACCGGGTGGGCCGCGACCTGGGCGCAGCACCCGACGGAGCATCCGCAACGGCGAAGCGAGGCGGCGACCGTGGCCTGCGCGCCGTCCCGATCACGATGAACGGGATCCAGGTCGGCCGCGGCTTCTCGGCAGCCCTCCACGTCAGCGAGGTCGAGGTCGACACCCGCACCGGGCGCACGCGCGTGCTGCGCGTGCACGGCGGCATCGCCGTCGGCCGCATCCACGCCCCGGTGCTCGCCCGGAGCCAGTGCGAGGGGTCGATCATCCAGGGCATCGGCCTCGCCCTCTACGAGAACCAGGTGCTCGACCCGCACACCGGGCTCACCCTGACCGCCAACCTCGAGGACTACCGCATCCCGCAGCTCGGCGACACCCCAGAGATCGACATCCACTTCCACGAGGACGGGTGGGACCGCGTGCCCGGCGGCGGCGTGGGCCTCGGCGAGGTGGCGACGATCAGCCCGGCCGCATCGGTGGGCAACGCCATCTTCAACGCGACGGGCTGGCGTCCGCTCACGCTGCCCGTCCGGCCCGACCGGGTCCTCGCGGGACTCCGGACGGTGGTGGCCCGATGAGCGTCACGATCCTCACGGCATACGACGAGCGCCCTGAAGGCAGAGACGATTTCGTCTACCGGGCCGGTGGCACGGACCTGCAGGAGCGGCTGCGCACGAGCGGCGCGACGCCGCACGTCCTCGACCTCACCGGCATCCCCGGGTTCGCCGGAATCGAGCGCAGCGAGGCCGGCACGACCATCGGCGCCGGCACCACGGTCGCGACCCTCGCGCGCGAGCTCGCCGACGACTACCCGGCGCTCGCGCTGACGGCGGGCGGCCTGGCGACCCCGCAGGTGCGGGCGATGGCCACGATCGGCGGCAACCTGCTCCAGCGCACCCGCTGCTGGTACTTCCGCCACCCCCACACCTCGTGCTTCAAGTCCGGCGGCGACAGCTGCCCCGCGCGCGACGGGCGCCACCTCTACGGAAACGTCTTCGACACCGCACCGTGCGTCCACCCGCACCCGTCCTCCCTCGCGATGGCCCTGCTGACGTATGCCGCCGGCGTCGACACGACGAAGCGTGACGGACTGTCCGTGGGTGACCTTCTGGGCGACGGGTCCGACCCGAGCCGCGACCACCTGCTGGCCGCCGACGAGGTGCTGACGAGTGTGGTGCTCCCGCCCCCGGTCGCTGGTGAGCGCGCGGCCTACTACCGCGCCATCAGCCGCTTCGAGGCGGAGTGGCCGCTCGTCGAGGCGGTCTGCCGTGTCGTGCGCGACGCCGACGGACGGGTGTCGGAGTGTGGTCTCGCGATCGGCGGGGTCGCACCGACTCCGTTGCGGCTCAACGCCGCCGAAGGCATCCTCGTCGGCTCGCTGCTCGACGACGACGCGATCGGCGCCGCAGCCGCCGCCGCGACCGAGGGCGTGAGCCCCCTTCCCGAGACGGGCTACAAGGTCGAGCTCGTCGCCGGTGTGGTCCGCGAGGTGCTGGAGCGCGTCAGCGGGTAGGGAGGGGGCAGGTCCGGAGCGGGAGGGCAAGGCGTGGCGCGAGCGGGGCAGGGCGGACGGTCGGTCGACAGGGCCCGGCTCGGCGCGTGGCTGCTCAAGTGCAACCCGGCCCTGTGGGACCTGCAGGCGCTCCTCGACTCGGGCCGTCAGCGGCTCACGTCCTGGGCGGTGCACCCGAGCTACCGCACCCGGCTGGTGGCGCCGGGCGACCGTGTCGTCTTCTGGGTGTCCGGCGACGGCCGCGACGGGCTGACCCGCGGCGTGTGGGGCCTGGGCCACACCGTCAGCGAGGTGGAGCCCTGGGTCGAGACGAGCCAGGGGTTGTGGCGCACCGCCGCCGCCTCGCACGCGGTGCGTGAGCGGGTCGAGATCGACGTGCGGCTGCTCGACACGCCGGTCGCCGACACCGAGCTCCGAGCCGCCGGTGTCGACGACCTCGAGGTGCAGCGGCAGCCGTTCATGTCCAACCCGTCGTGGGTGTCGCGCGAGCAGCTGGCCGCGCTGGAACCCCTGCTTCCCGACTGGCCGGCGCTGAGCGACAGGGCGTCGGCGTGAGGGTGCTCGTCCTCTCCGACACGCACAGCCCGCGCCGGTGGACGGCCTGCCCACCCGCCCTGCTGCCCGAGCTCGAGCGTGCCGACGTCGTCCTGCACGCCGGTGACGTCTGCACGCCCGACGTGCTCGACCTGCTGGCGACGCACGCCCCGGTCCACGTCGTCATGGGCAACAACGACGTGCCGGAGGTGGCCGAGTGGGGCGCGCCCGAGACGCTGGAGGTCGAGCTCGCGGGAGTGCGCGTGGGCATGATCCACGACAGCGGCCAGAAGCAGGGGCGGGGCGCCCGGCTGCGCCGGCTCTTCCCGACCGCCGACCTCGTCGTCTTCGGGCACTCGCACATCCCGCTCGACGAGACCGCCGACGGCCTGCGCATCCTCAACCCCGGCTCGCCCACCGACCGCCGCCGCCAGCCCGCCGGCACCTACGCGGTGCTCGACCTGCGCGACGGCGCCGTCGTCGAGGCTCGCATCCACGAGCTGCCGCGCTGACGGGCGTCGTCGTCCCGAGCCCTACCAGCCCCAGGAGCCGGGCCCACCCTTGAACGGGCCGACGACCCGGTCGGTGATCCAGCCGCCGTAGAAGCCGCCCTCCTGCGGACGCACCCGCTGGCCGTCGACGCGGCACTCGTCGACGAGGGCGGGCATGACGGCCACGTGACCGAGCAGGACGGCATACGCGGGCGCCGGGTCCGGGTAGTGCCAGGCGGCGCGCGCGGCGCGTCGGTCGCCGGCCACGAGGTCGAACCACGACGCCTGCCCCTTCCACTCGCAGTGCGTGTGGCCCTCGGCCGGCTGGAGCGCGTCCTCGGCGAAGGCGTCGCGCGGCAGGTAGTAGGTCGGCGGGTGGCTGGTCTCGAGCAGCCGCAGTGCCGCACGGGTCGAGGCGACGACCTCGCCGCCCAGCACGACCTCGACGAGCTCGTCGGTCGGCTCGACCGAGGGCGGGCGAGGGTAGTCCCAGACCGACTCCTGGCCCGGGCCGGTCGGCAGCGGGACCGGCCTGCTCATCGGCTCATCTCCCCTGACCCGCAGATCTCCTCGAGCCCGGTCGCCAGCCGGTCGACGTCGTCGGCGTTCGTGTACGGCGCGAGCCCCATCCGCAGGCCACCGCCGGCGCCGAGCCCGAGGTGGTGGCTGCACTCCCACGCGTAGAAGCTGCCCGCGGGCGCGTTGACGCCGCGCCCGGCGAGCGCGTCACGCAGCTGCTGTGGGTCGTGGCCGTCGACGGTGACGAGCAGCGTCGGGGTGCGGCGCTTCGCGTTGCTGTATGCCGTCAGGCCGGGGATCGCGCGCAGCCGCGCTTCCAGCCCGGCGAGCAGGGCGTCCTCGTGCCGCTCGAGGGCGGCGAAGGACGCGACGAGCCGGTCGCGGCGCGGGGCCGAGGGGTCGGGCTGGGCCAGGTCGGCGAGGAAGTCGACGGCGGCGGTCGTGCCGGCGAGCAGCTCGTACGGCAGCGTCCCGAGCTCGAACCGCTCCGGGACGGCGTCGGACGACGGGACGAGCTTGGCGGGGTGCAGGGTCTCGAGCAGCGCGGGCGAGGCTGCGAGCACGCCGAGGTGCGGTCCGAGGAACTTGTAGGGCGAGCACACCCAGAGATCCGCACCGGTGGCGCCGAGGTCGGTGCTCACGTGGGCCGTGGCGTGCACGCCGTCTACCCAGAGCAGGGCGCCGGCCGCGTGCACCACGTCGGCGATGGCGGGCAGGTCGGGTCGGGTGCCGATGAGGTTCGACGCCGCGGTGACGGCGACGAGGCGCGTGCGGTCGTTGACCACAGCGGTGAAGGCGCTGGGATCGAGCTCGCCCGTGGCAGCGTCGAACTCGGCCCACCGGACCGTCGCACCCCGCGCCTCGGCCGCCAGCACCCACGGGCGCACGTTGGCGTCGTGGTCGAGCCGGCTGACGACGACCTCGTCGCCGGGGCCCCAGTCCTGCGAGATCGTGCGCGCGAGGTGGAAGGTCAGCTCGGTCGCCGACCGGCCGAACACGATGCCGGCCGGGTCCGCGGCCAGCAGGTCGCCCATCGCGGCCCGCGCGGCGACGACGATGCGGTCGGCACGACGCTCCGCAGGAGTCACGCTGCCGCGGTTCGAGATGGCGGACGTCATCGTCGTGACGACGGCGGTGGCCACGGCGTCGGGCACCTGCGACCCGCCGGGTCCGTCGAAGTGGGCCGCCCCTTCGCGCAACGCCGGGAAGTGCCAGCGGATGCGCTCGACGTCGTAGCCCGTGGCGGGCGAGGCTTCGGTGCCGTGGGATGCCATGGGCTCCATCCTCGCCCATCGGTTCCCGGCGCCGACGGGAACGGGCGTTCGGGCCCCGAGCGGCCCCCGGGCGTCCTACCGTCGGAAGCGGGGTGGTCGCAGCTGTCGCACCGTCCCGCCCTGCAACGTGAGGGGTGCCCGTGGCCCGTCCTCTGCTCCTCGTCGTGGATCCCGACCTCGACGCGCTCGCGCGCACCGAGGGTGAGCTCGCCCGCCGGTTCGGTGCGGACTTCCGGGTGCGCGGCGAGTCCGACGGCTCCGTCGCGCTGGAACAGCTCCGGCTGGCGGCCGGACGGGGCGACCCGGTGGCGCTCGTGCTGGCCGACCCGTGGCTGCCGGACGTCAGCGGTGCCGAGCTGCTGCGCTCGGTGCGCACCCTCCACCCCGACGCCGCCCGCGCCCTGCTCGTGCCCTGGGGCGCGTGGGCCGACCGCCGCACGGCTGATGAGATCCTGCGCGGGATGTCGCACGGTGACATCAACTACTACGTGCTCGAGCCGTGGAGCTCACCCGACGAGCTCTTCTGTCGCACGGTGTCGGAGTTCGTGCAGGTGTGGTCGCGCACGGTCGAGAACCGGCGCCGCGAGGTCGTGGTCGTGGGTGCCGCCCGTGACCCTCGCGGCCACGCCGTGCGAAGCCTGCTGACCCGCAACGGGATCCCGCACGCGTACCTCGACCGGGGAACTCCTGAGGCGGTCGCGGTGCTCCGCTCCGTCGACGCGCCTGACCCGGCGGCCGCCGACGGGCCGCTCGTCATCTGGCTGGCCGCGCTCGGTGGCCGCGTGCTGCTGGACCCGAGCGACGTCGAGATCTGCCGGGCCTGGGGCATCGGGACCGACCTCGGCGGCGGTGACAGCGGCGAGGACGAGGTGCGCGACGTCGACCTGCTCGTGGTCGGTGCCGGACCGGCCGGCCTCGCGGCCGCCGTCTACGGCTCGTCGGAGGGTCTGTCGGTCGTCTGCGTCGAGGAGCAGGCGCTCGGCGGGCAGGCCGGCACGAGCTCGCTGATCCGCAACTACCTGGGTTTCTCGCGGGGCCTGTCCGGGGCCGAGCTCGCCCAGCGCGGCTTCCAGCAGGCGTGGGTGTTCGGCGCCCGGTTCGTGCTGACCCGCCGCGTCACCGCCGTCCAGCCTGACGGGCGGCCCGAGGGCGGCGCCGGGGCGCCCCGGTTCCGCGCCACCGTCTCGGACGTCGGAGATGTGCGCGCCCGGGCGGTCCTGCTCGCCACCGGTGTGGCCTACCGCCGCCTCGGCGTGCCGTCGCTCGAGGCGCTGAGCGGGTCGGGCGTCTACTACGGCGCGAACGTCTCCGAGGCGCACGGCCTCGCCGGCGCGCACACCGTCATCGTCGGCGGCGGCAACTCTGCCGGCCAGGCGGCCCTGCACCTGCAGCGGTATGCCGCCGACGTGACCCTCGTGGTCCGCACCCCCGACCTGTCGTCGACGATGTCGCGCTACCTCATCGACGAGATCGAGGCGTCGCCGACGATCACGGTCGTCCCGAACGCCGAGGTGGTCGACGGCGGCGGCGACGGCTGGCTGTCCGAGGTCGTCGTCGCCGACCGCACGTCCGGGGAGCGGCGCACCGTCCCGGCCGACGGCCTCTTCGTGATGATCGGTGCGCAGCCGCACACGTCGTGGCTGCCCGACTCCGTCGTGCGCGACCGTTGGGGCTTCGTCCTCACCGGGGCCGACGTGCGGGAGGCGGGGGCCTGGTCGCTCGAACGGCCGCCGTGCGCGCACGAGACGGCACTGCCGGGCCTCTTCGCAGTCGGGGACGTGCGGTCGGGATCGGTCAAGCGCGTCGCCTCGGCGGTCGGTGAGGGTTCCGTCGTGGTGTCGGAGGTGCACCAGTACCTCGCGCTCACGAAGGCCGAGAGCCGTGGCTGAGCACGCGGCGGGCGGCCCGCGCGCACCGACCCCGACGGGGACGGCCGCCACGGCAGCTGCCGCCGGGCGGTCCCGCCGGGTCCTGCTCGGCGCGGCCGTCCTCGCCCTCCCGCTCGTCGGTCTCGGCGTGCTGCGGGTGTCCGACGGTCTGGACCACCAGTGGCAGCACGACTCGACGCACTTCTGGCTGGTGCTCGGCGCCGCCCTGCTGAGCGCCGTGACGGCATACGGCACGGGAGCGGCGGCGGTGCGGCGCGGCGACGTGCGCGTCATGTACGTCTCGCTCGCCTTCCTGTCGTCGGCGGGCTTCCTGGGCCTGCACGCCCTCGCGACGCCGCACATGCTGCTCGAGACCCCTTCGGCCGGCTTCAACGTCGCCACCCCCGTCGGCATCGCGATCGGCTCCCTCTTCGCCGTCGCGTCGGTGCGCGACGTCGACGCCTCCCGGGCGGCCGCTGCGATGCGGCAGGCACGGCTGCTGCGCGCCGCCCTCCTTTTCGTCATGGTCGCGTGGGGAGCCTTGTCACTGTCGAGGCTGCCGCCGTTCGGCGCGGGACCGGGCCTCGCGCCGACCGCACCGCTGATGGTCGTGGTGGCCGTCGTCGCCGTCGTGCTCTACGCGCTCGCTGCGGTCACCTACGTACGTCTCTGGGGACGGCGCGGGGGCCTGCTGCCTGCCGCGATGGCGGCGTCGATGGTGCTGCTCGCCGAGGCGATGGTCGCGATCGTGCTCGCCCCGAACTGGCGCTACTCGTGGTGGGAGTGGCACGTGCTGATGCTCGTCGCCTTCGTCCTCGTCGCCTGGGGGGCCCAGCAGTCATGGCACGAGGAGCGCTACGCCGACCTCTACACGGCCGACACCCTCGCCGGGAAGCGCGAGATGACGATCCTCTTCGCCGACCTCAAGGGCTTCACGACCTTCTCCGAGGCGCACGACGCGGCGGAGGTGACCGACATGCTCAACGCGTACTTCTCCGTCGCGATCCCGGCCGTCGTCAGACGCCACGGCGGCACGGTCGACCGGCTCATCGGCGACGCGATCATGGCGACCTTCAACCGGCTCGGCGACCAGCCCGACCACGCGCGCCGCGCTGCGCAGGCGGGACTGGACCTCCAGGTCGAGACGGCCCGGATCGCGGACGCGCACCCAGGCTGGCCGCGGTTCCGCGTCGGCATCAACAGCGGCGAGGTGCTCGTCAGTGTGCTCGGCGGTGAGGGCGGCCGCACGCACACGGTCATCGGCGATGCCGTCAACGTGGCCTCGCGCATCGAGGGGCAGGCTCCCGTCGGTGGCGTCGCCGTCACCGCCGACACCGTGGCGCTCCTGCCGGGCGCGGTCGTCGAACCGCTCGGGCCGCTCGACCTCAAGGGCAAGGGCGAGCCCGTCGAGGCCTTCGTGCTGCAGGCGCTCGGCGGCGACGTGTCCTGACCTTGCCGCATCGCCGCCCGTCCCCAGCCGCCGGCGCTCGACCCGGCCCGCGGACGGTGTGTCGGTCGCAGCCGGATCCGACGACGGCTCATGTGCATCGCAGGGCATGTGTGACGGGGTGCTCTCTCGATCGGTCAGGGGGTGACGCGGCCCTTCTCGAAGAGCCGAGGGATGCGGTGGTTCGCGACGATCCGGTCGTCCGGGTCGTACGCCGAGCGGATTCCCTTGAGCTGCAACCACGCCGAGTCCCCGTACGCGGTTCGGGCGTCAACCTCGGTCTCGGTGAAGTTGAGGTAGCTGCGGCCGTTCGACCACGGCTCGAGGGACCCGGTCAGCTGCCGCGCGTCCAGCTGTCCCTGCGCGGCCATCTCGGGCGTGGCCGCGATGGCGCACGCGAAGACCGCGTACGCCGCGTCGATCGTCGCGAGGGCACCGTGCTCCTCCGGAGCGCGACCCAGCGCTCCGCCGAGCTGGCGGAACTCGGTCATGAGCAGCGAGGACGTCGAACCCGGACCGACCTGCTCGAGCACCGTGTCGATCGCGTTGTCGGGCAGCTCGCCGACGAGGGTGCCGTCCGACACCGCGGGCGTCGGGCCCTCCGGGTCCATGTGCAGGCGGGTCAGCGTCCGCGCGGGCACCCGGTCGAACGTGTCGATCTCGGGTCCGAGCCCGCGCAGCAGGGCGAGCGTCGACCGCGCCTCGGCGTCGCAGCCCAGCACGGCACCGTCGATGACGACGAGCGACCGGCCCCGCAGCGGCGCGGGGATGTCGGGCAGCGGCGGCACGTTGAGGAACCGGAAGGAGGTCGTGACGGCGTCGGGTGCCTCGGGCGCCCAGTCGGCCCAGCGACGCAGTACGCGCTCGGCCTGGTCACGGTCCCAGACGAGCATGCCGGCATACGCCGTCTCGATCGGGTAGAGGCGGAACTCGAGCGCCGTGACGACGCCGAAGTTGCCGCCACCGCCACGCAGCGCCCAGAAGAGTTCGCGGTTCTCGGTGGCATCGGCCCGCACGTGTTCGCCGTCGGCGAGGACGAGCTCGACGGCCGTGAGGCTGTTGGTGGCGAGGCCGAGCCTGCGGGCGTACCAGCCGATGCCGCCCCCGAGGCTGTAGCCGGCGATGCCGACGTCGGGCGAGCTGCCGTGCAGGGCGGCCAGCCCGTGGTCGGCAGCCGGCTCGACCGCGTCCATCCAGAGCGCGCCGCCCTCGACGCGGGCGATGCGCCGCGTCGCGTCGATGCTCACGCCGCGCATCTGCTCGGTGCGCACGACGACGACGTCGTCGAGGCCGTGCGCGACGAGCGGCCCGGCGTTGTGGCCGGTGCTCTGCGGCGCGATGCGCAGCCCGGCCGCGGCTGCGGCGCGGACCACGGCCTGCACGTCGGCGACGGTGCGGGGCCGGGCGACGGCGGCCGGTCGCTGGTCGACGGCGACGTTCCACGGCGTGCGGGCCGCGTCGTAGCCGGGATCGCCGGGGAGGTGGACGTCACCGTCGCAGAGTCCGGCGAGGCTGGTGGCCCGTCGGGCGGTGGGGGTGAGGATGGTCGTCATCTGCTTCTCCTGTTCGGGGTCGCCCCGGTGGTGGGCGCGAGTGTTCAGAGACGCGACCGGGCGCCCAGATACGTGGGGCGTGAAAGGTCCGTTTCATCCCGGCGGCGCTGTGCGCCAACCGGATCCGATGGTGTTTGGCCCCCTTGCGCGGCGAGCCTGCGTTCGGTGGCCGTCCGGGTGCATGCTGGGCGGGTGGACCACGCGACGAAGGACCCTGCCCGCGACCTGCTCCTCGACGGCTTCGGCCGCATCCGTGACGGCGTGCCCGAGGTCGTCGACGAGATCTCGACCGACGAGCTGCTCTGGCGGCCCGACCCCGACGCCAACCACATCGCGTGGCTCGTCTGGCACCTCACCCGGCAGCAGGACGACCAGGTGGCGCACCTCGCCGGTGCGGACGCGTCGGTGTGGTCCGGCGACGGCTGGGTCGAGCGTTTCGGTCTGCCCTACCCGCCCGACGCGCACGGCTGGAGCATGAGCTCGACCGACGTCGGCCGGTTCACCGTCGCCGACCCCGGTCTCTTCGCGGCCTACCAGGAGGCGGTGCACGAGCGCACCGTCACCTATGTCGACGGGCTCGACGCGACGGCATACGGCCGGGTCGTCGACCGG
Organism: Terrabacter terrigena; assembly: GCF_042676085.1. Classification (NCBI taxonomy): domain Bacteria; kingdom Bacillati; phylum Actinomycetota; class Actinomycetes; order Micrococcales; family Intrasporangiaceae; genus Terrabacter; species Terrabacter terrigena. The sequence continues at coordinate 100,654 of NZ_JBHTKH010000011.1, read as the reverse complement.
CACTGGGACCCCCCGGTCACCGTCGGCGTGCGGATCGTCTCGGTGCTCGACGACGCGGCGAAGCACCTCGGGCAGGCGGAGTACGTCCGCGGTCTCGTCGAGCGCCGCCGCTGACGAGGCCCGTCACACTCGGCACCCGCGAACCACCGGTCCCGCTGGCCACGTCTTCCTGGGGCTGGTGGGTCGTCCGTTGTCGCCGGGGTCGCCGGGGTCGCCGGGGCGGCCGGTGAGCAGGTGGCGTACAGCTCCCGGCACGCACGGCGGAGCACAGGTTCGCGTGTGACCATGGAGGTGATGACCACCTCCGTCCTGGATGTCCCAGCCGCCGTCGCGCCGCAGGCCGACGGCGCCGCTGCGGGTGCTGGGCGCGGGGCTCGACGGGCCCACGGGGTTCACCCGCTGACGCACCGCCGCGCCGAGGCGCTGGCGCACGAGGCGACCCGGCGTCGCCGTCTCGCGCTGATCGCCCGAGGCCGGCGTGCCCGTCTCGCCGCGACCGTGGGCGTCGTCTTCGCGCTCGCCGGCGTCAACGTCGCCAACCACGTGCTCGGGTGGGACACGATGTGGCTCGGCCCGGTGGGCGCCGCTGCTCTGCTCGTCTTCGCGCGGTGGCAGGGCCTGAGCTGGCACCAGCTCGGCCTGGCCCGCCAGACGCACGCCCGCGGCCTCCGCTGGGGCCTCGGCGTCATCGGCGTCGTCGCGCTCGTCTACCTCGCCGGCATCCTCCTGCCGTCCACGCGCACGGCCTTCCTCGACGCGCGCTACCACCTACCGCCCGCCGGGGCGCTGCTGACCGCGTTCGTGATGATCCCCGTCGGCACGATCCTGCTGGAGGAGGTCGCCTTCCGCTCCGTGCTGTGGGGCTTCCTCTCGCGCCACGCCCGCATGTGGCAGGTGCTCGTCGCCTCGTCCGTGCTCTTCGGGTTCTGGCACGTCTTCCCGGCGATGGCCTCCGCCACCGGCAACGAGGCCGTCGGCAGCGCGGTCGCCGCCCTCGGGCCCTTCGCGAAGGTCGCGGTCGTCGGGGGCACGGTCCTGTTCACGGCACTCGGTGGGGTGCTCGCCGGGGAGCTGCGCCGTCGCAGCGGCAGCCTCTTCGCGAGCGTCGGCATGCACTGGGCCACGAACTCCCTCGGCGTCCTCTTCGGCGTGCTCGCCTGGCGTCTCGCCGCCTGACCGATGGCCGCCGACGCCGACGTCCCCGACGAGTTCGACGTCTACACGGTCGTCCTGCTGCGGCGCCCGCCCGAGGCGCCCGAGCTGTCGGACGCCGAGCTCGACGCCCTCCAGGAGCGGCACCTGGCCTACCGCGCCCACCTCGCCCGTGAGGGGCTGACCGTGGCCAACGGCCCCTTCGACGAGCAGAGCGACCCCACCCACCGCGGCATGTCTGTCTTCGCGTGCGGGCCCGAGGAGGCCGCCCGGCTGAGCGACGCCGACCCTTCCGTGGTCGCCGGGCGCCTGGCGTACGACGTCATGGAGTGGTGGGTGCGCGCCGGCTCGCTCGCCTTCCCGCTCGCCGGCGGCCCGGTCGGCGAGCGTCGCCGCATGACCGAGGGCTGACCCGGCAGTGGCAGATCGGCCCCACGACCCCCTGCTCGTGCTGCTGCCGAGCCCGCTGCTCGGGCCGGCGGTGTGGACGCCGGTCGCCGAGCATCTGGGCGAAGCAGGCTGGTCCGTGGACGTATGCCGTCAGCCTCGTGGCGTCACCACGGCCGGTGACGCGCTGGCCGGCTTCCTCGAGGCCGTCCCGGCCGACCGCCCGGTCGTGCTCGTGCCGCACAGCAACGCGGGCCTCTTCGTGCCCGAGGTCGCGCGGCAGCGGCCCGTCGTCGCGACCGTCTTCGTCGACGCGGCCCTCCCACCGCCCGTGATCGCGCGCCGGAGCGCGCAGCCCGGGTCGCCACAGCCCACCGGCGACCCGACCTCACGCACGTCCAGCGGCGAGACGACGCTAGCGCCGTCCGCGTTCCTCGACTTCCTCGAGGGCCTCGCCGACGCCGAAGGGCTGCTGCCGCCCTGGACCCGGTGGTGGGCCGACACCGACGTCGACGTCCTCTTCCCCGACCAGGCCACCCGGCTGCGTGTCGAGCGAGAGGAGCAGCGCCTGCCCCTGGCGTACTTCCGGGACACGGTCGCCGTGCCGGCCGGGTGGACCGACTCGCCGAACGCGTACCTCGCCTTCGGCGACACCTACGCCGACGAGCGCCGCCTGGCCGAGCAGGAGGGCTGGCCCGTCGTCAGCCTGGGCGGCGACCACCTGCACATGCTCGTCGCGCCCGCCGAGGTGGCCGCGGCCCTGACGGCACTGCTCGCCCGGCTCGGCGTGCCCGCACCCACCGGTCCGCGGTAGGCCGCCGCCGGTCGAGGCCTGCGCTCGACGGCTGCGAGACTGGCGCCATGGACGGCCTGACGATCCGCGCCGCGCGACCCGAGGACTACGAGCGGCTCGGCGAGCTGACCGCCGACGCCTACCTCGACGACGGCCTGCTCGACTTCGGCGCGGAGGACCCCTACCTCGACGTGCTGCGCGACGTCCGCCACCGGGCCGCGCACGCCGACGTCATCGTGGCGGTGGGCGGCGACGGCACCGTGCTCGGGGGCGTGGCCTTCGTCGGCGGTCCCGGCCCCTTCGCCAACATCGCGGGCGACGGCGAGGCGGAGTTCCGCACGCTGGCCGTCGCGCCCGACGGTCGCGGCCGGGGCGTCGGGGGCGCCCTCGTACACGAGTGCCTCGACCGCGCCCGCGCCCTCGGGCGCGATCGAGTCGTGCTGTCGACGCAGCCGATGATGCACGCCGCGCACCGCCTCTACGAGCGGTTCGGCTTCGTGCGGGTGCCCGAGCGCGACTGGTCGCCGGTCCCGGGCACGGCGCTGCTCGTCTACGCGCTCGACCTCGAGCGCGCCTGAGCTGCGGCCCGCGAGCGGTCGATGAGGTCGCGCACGGCCGCGACGATCGTCGGGTCCAGCTCGACGTGCGACTCCATCAGGTCGAGCAGCGTCTGCGCGGCCAGCGCGTTGCGCTCGTAGCCCGGCACGAGGTCGGCGAGCGGGAGCAGGTCGGGCCCGAAGCGGCGCTCCACGCCCCGGTCGACGACGAACACGTCCTGCGCGGCGCCCGACCCGAGGCCGAGGTGGCCCAGCACGGTGACCCACCGGTCGACGGCATACCCCTGGATGAAGCGGGTCGCCGTCAGGCGCTCGCCGCGCAGGTCGCGGTGCAGCCCGACGTAGAGGTTCGTGATTGCCTCACCGACCTGGTGCTCGAACGAGTCCGGTTGCGGCACGGGCACTTTCGGCACCTCGAGGCCGGCAGGTGCGTCGGTGCGGCTCCAGTGGATCCGCCCCGGCGGGTAGCCGGCCGTGTCCATCTCCGCGACGGAGAAGACGGCGTACTCGGCGAAGAGGTCGCCCTCGAGCAGCGCCTTGCGGCCGGCTCCGCTGTTCTCGAACGACCACACGACCGGGTGGGCGGCCTCGAGCCAGTCGATGTCGGCGAGGTAGCGGTCACGCGCGGCCCGGTCGTCGACGACGACGAAGAAGTCGGCGTCGGAGTGCTCGTCGAGACGGTGCAGGTCGCGCCCGACCGAGCCGAGCCCGAGCAGGGCCACGGCGTCACCGCGCTCCTCGAGCACGGCTCCGAGGCGGTCGAGGAAGGCGAGCAGGCGCTGCGGGACCGTGGGTGCGGCTGGTGCAGGGACTGTGGGCGGGGTGGTGCTCGACGGCATACGTCGTCTCCTTGTCAGTCATGAGTGGAGTCGACGTTTCAGCCCGCCCGAGAGCTCGTCGGGGTCGCGACACCGGCAGCGTATGCCGGTGGGCGGCCCACGCGGAAGGGCCCCCGGCTCGCATCCAGAGGCATCGGGACGGCGTGTCGGAGCGATGGCCGTGGCAGGCTGGAACGGTGGCCGTGACCATCGACGACGTGCGCGGGGTGGCCGAGCAGCTGCCCCGTTCCTACGAGGTGCTCGTGCGTGACCGCGTGAAGTTCCGGGTCGGCAAGATCGTCTGGCTCGCGTTCTCCGCCGACGAGACCGAGATGGGCTTCGCCTTCCCGAAGGAGGAGCGCGACGTCCTCGTCGCGAGCGAGCCCGACGTGTTCCTCATGCCGCGTCGCTCCGACCTGCGGTTCAACTGGGTCGAGGTGCGGCTCGACGCGCTCGACGAGCCGCGCATGCGCGAGATCGTCGTCGACGCCTGGCGCATGGTCGTCCCCAGGAGCGTGGCGCTCGCGCAGGCCGACTGAAACAGTTGACGCGAAGGAGCCGCTGGTTCGCAAACGGCGGCCGACCCTCGACGCAAGGAGACCTCCATGAGCACCAGCCCCGCCGCGTCCGTGCTCACCGACCGCGAGCGGGCCGAGGTCGCGGCCGCCAATGCGGGTGGCCGGCAGCCCGTCGTCTTCGTGCACGGCCTGTGGCTGCTGCCGAGCAGCTGGGACGCGTGGCGCGCCCACTTCGAGTCGCTCGGCTACGCCACCCTCGCGCCGGGCTGGCCCGACGACCCCGAGACTGTCGAGGCTGCCCGAGCCCACCCGGAGGTCCTCGCCGGCAAGACGGTCGGCCAGGTCACCGACCACTTCGCCGACGTGATCCGCCTGCTGGATCGCGAGCCGATCGTCGTCGGCCACTCCTTCGGCGGGCTCATCACCCAGAAGCTCGCCGGACTCGGGCTCGCGCGCGCCGCCGTCGCGATCGACCCCGCGCCGTTCCGGGGCGTGCTGCCGCTGCCGCTCTCGGCGCTCCGGGCCAGTGCGCCGGTGCTCACCAACCCGGCCAACTACAACCGGGCGGTGTCGCTCACGTTCGACCAGTTCCGCTACGCGTTCGCCAACGCGGTGCCGGCGGGCGAGGCCGCCGACCTCTACCGCACGTATGTCGTTGCGGCGCCGGGCCGCCCGCTCTTCCAGGCGGCCACGGCGAACCTCAACCCGCGCACCGAGGCGTCCGTCGACGTCGCGCGCCCCGACCGCGGTCCGCTGCTCGTCATCAGCGGCGAGAAGGACCACATCGTGCCGTGGGCCGTCGCGCACGCGTCCTACGACCTGCAGCTGAAGAACCCGAGCCCGACCGAGATCACCGAGATCCCCGGCCGGGGCCACTCCCTCGTCGTCGACAGCGGCTGGCGGGAGGTCGCCGACACGGCAGCAGCCTTCCTCGCCAGGCACGGAGCCGGGCCGGACGCCGGGCCGGACGCCGGGCCCGACGCCGGGCCCGACGCCGGGCCCGACGCCGGGCCGTAGGCCCGGGGCGCGAGCTAGCCGATGCGGTAGGCAGTCGAGGTGCGTGGACCGCGCTCGGCCGCGCCACGCTCGATGCAGAACTCGTTGCCCTCGGGGTCGAGGAGGGTCACCCAGCCGGTGCCGTCGTCCTTGCGGTGGTCGCCCGTGACCGTCGCGCCGGCCGCGACCGCACGCTCGACGGCCTCGTCACGAGTGCCCTCGTCGGGTGCGACGTCGAGGTGCACCCGGTTCTTGGCCGTCTTGCCCTCGGGCACGGGGATGAAGAGCAGCCCCATGCCCGGGTTGGGGTAGGACGGGGCGACCACGACCTCCGGGTCGTCGTCGTAGTAGACGTTCCAGCCGAGCAGGCCCGCCCAGAAGGTCGCGAGCCCGCGAGAGTCGGCGCAGTCGAACGTGATGTTGTGGATCTCCAGTGCCATGGGCCGAGCGTCGTCCCGGCAGGTCCGCGCCGCAAGCGAACTCCGTATGCCGTGTGCTGGCGACCCGCAGGCTCCCCACCCGTCGAGCGCCGGCTCACGCGCGCGAGAGGTCGTGCGGTGGCAGGCTGGGAGCATGCCACCTGTGCCTGCGCTCTGTCCGAATGTGATCGACGGACTGTCGAAACAAGCAATATTGCGCATAGACTGCGCGTCGTGATGCGCGAAGCAGTGGTCGGGATCGACGTCGGCGGCACCCGGGTCAAGTCCGCCCTCGTGACCCCCGACGGTGAGATCCTCGCCGAGACCGTGACCCCGACCCCGTCCGAGGTCGGCCCTCAGCTCGGCGAGGTGGCGGCCAAGACCGTCATCGAGCTCACGGCCCGTGCCGGCGTCGCCGTCGAGGTGCTCGCCGTGGGCGTGGCCGTGCCCGGCCTCGTCGACGAGGTCGCCGGCATCGGCGTCTGGTCGGCCAACCTCGGCTGGCGCGACCTCGACCTTCGCGCCGGAGTGTCCGCGCACGTCGACGTACCTGTCGCGATCGGCCACGACGTACGGTCCGGCCTGCTGGCCGAGCATCGCCTCGGTGCCGCCCGCGACGCCGACAACGTGCTCTTCGTGCCCCTCGGCACCGGCCTGGCCAGCGCGGTCCTCTGCCGCGGCCGGCTCGTCAACGGCTCACTGTGGACCGGCGAGATCGGTCACGTCGTGGTCGACCCCGACGGTCCGCGCTGCGGGTGCGGCCAGCGCGGCTGCCTCGAGGCGCTGTCGAGCGCCGGTGCCATCGGTCGACGGTGGTCCGAGGCGACCGGCATCGTCGGCGACGCCGAGGAGGTGGCCCGTCGCGCGGACGCCGGCGAGCCCGAGGCCCGCCGCATCTGGCAGGAGGCCATCGACGCGCTCGCGATCATGGTCGCGCCCGTCGTCGCCGCGGCAGGCACCGAGCTCGTGCTCGTGGGCGGCGGCCTCGTGCACGCCGGCGACACCCTCCTCGAGCCACTGCGCGCCGCACTCACTGCTCGGCTGGGCGGCCGCGACGACGTGGCGGTCGAGGCCGCTGCGCTCGGCGACCGGGCCGGTTCGCTCGGTGCCGCGACCATCGCGCTCGACCTCGTCGGTCGATGATTCTCACCCTGACGCCAAGCCCGGCGCTCGACATCACGTATGCCGTCACCTCCGTCGCGCTCGGCGAGTCCCACCGCGTCGGCTCGGTCAGTGAGCGGGCCGGTGGCAAGGGGCTCAACGTAGCCGCGGTCCTCAGCGCGATGGGGCGCAAGGCCGTGGCCGTCGCTCCCGTCGGCGCGCTGGAGATCGAGCTGTTCGCGGCCGACCTCGACGCCCGGCGGGTGCCGCACCGCCTCGTCTCCTCGCCCCTGCCGACCCGACGCTCCGTCGCCGTCGTCGAGGCAGACGGTCGGGCAACGCTCTTGAACGAGCCGGGCACGGCTCAGTCGCAGCGCGTGTGGGAGCGCGTCGCCGACGAGATCGCGCAGCTGGCGCCCGACGCAGAGGTGCTCACCGTGTCGGGCAGCCTGCCTCCCGGAACCGATCCCGACTTCGTCCGCCGCGTCACCGTGCGCGCGCACGAGGCCGGACTGCGCGTCGTGCTGGACGTCACCGGCATCCACCTGACGCGTGCGCTCGGTGCGGGTCCCGACCTCGTCAAACCCAACCGGCTGGAGGCCGCGGTCACGCTCGCCGGTCTCGGTCGGGGCGAGGTCCCGTCGGTGCGCGGCGCCGCCCGCGCCCTCGTCACCGCCGGCGCCAGGTGCGCCGTCGTCAGCGACGGCACCGACGGGCTCGTCCTCGTCCACGACGACGTCTCCCTGCACGCGTACCTGCGTCGGCCCCTCTCCGGGAACCCGACGGGCGCCGGCGACGCCCTGACCGCGGCGCTGGCGGTCGAGCTCGCCGACCATGGGGCGGGCGGCCTGCCGCAGGGGCGCGACGAGTGGGCGGCGGCGCTGCGCCACGGCGTCGCGTGGTCGGCCGCAGCCGTGCTCCAACCCGTCGCCGGGTCCGTCGACCCGGCCGACGTCGACCGCCTGCTCCCCGCCGTCGAGATCGAGGAGATCCGCACGTGAGCCGTTCACCCCTGGCGCCCCTGCTGGCCGAGGCTTCGGGCGCACGCCGCGGGCTCGCGGCGTTCAACGTCATCCAGATCGAGCACGCCGAGGCGTATGCCGCCGCGGCCGAGCGCGTCGGCCTGCCGGTCGTCATGCAGATCTCGCAGAACTGCGTGCGCTACCACGGCTCGCTCGCCCCCATCGCGGCCGCGACGCTGGCGATCGCCGACGCGTGCACGCAGCCCGTCGTGGTGCACCTCGACCACGTCGAGGACGTCTCGCTCGTCGAGGAGGCTGCGCGCCTCGGTCTCACCTCGGTCATGTTCGACGGGTCGACACTGCCCGACGTCGAGAACCGTGGCGTCACCAGACGCGTCGTCGAACTGTGCCGGGTCGCGGGCATGAGCGTCGAGGCCGAGCTCGGCGAGGTCGGCGGCAAGGACGGCGTCCACGCGCCGGGCGTGCGCACCGACCCCGACGACGCCGCACGGTTCGTCGCCGACACCGGAGTCGACGCGCTCGCCGTGGCCGTCGGGTCGAGCCACGCGATGACCGACCGCACGGCCGAGCTGGACACGGATCTCATTGCGGCACTGCGGAGCTCGGTGCCCGTTCCTCTGGTGCTGCACGGCTCGTCGGGTGTGCCTGACGCCGGTCTCGTCGCGGCGGTGCGCGCAGGCATGACGAAGGTCAACATCGCGACACACCTCAACCAGGTGTTCACGCGGGCGATGACCGAGCGGCTCGAGCAGTGCCCGACGGTCGACACGCGCAAGTACCTCGGTGCCGCCCGCGACGCGGTGACCGACGAGGCAGCCCGCCTCATGGACCTCCTCGCGCTCCGCTGACCCGGCCTCCTCCGCCGCGATCGAGAGAGCGCTCAGTCACCCCACGGCGCGTACGGAGTGCTCTCTCGATCGAGAAAGCAGTCCGTCGGCCTTTCCGAGGCGGACGGACTGCCCTTTCGACTGGGGTGTCAGGTGAGGACGATGCTCCTCGTCAGGTTGCGGGGGGCGTCGGGGTCGAGGCCGGCGGCGTCGGCCTTGGCGAGGCAGAGCCGGTGGAGGCGCACAAGGTCGGCGAGCGGGTCGAGGTCGCGGTGCTCGAAGTGGGCCCCGGTCGCGCGCACCTGCTCGGGCAGCCCCTCCGGCACCTCGCCGAAGGCCCACACCGCGCGCCCGGGCGAGGCGATGCTGATCGGGCCGTGGCGGTACTCCATCGCGGGATAGGCCTCCGACCAGAACTGCGCCGACTCACGCAGCTTGAGCCCCGCCTCGTTGGCGATGCCGTTGGACCACCCGCGCCCGAGGAACGTCAGCTGCCCGGCCAGCAGGAGCGCGCCGTATGCCGTCTCGCCGTCCTCCGCGAGCACCGCGCGGGCCTGCTCGGCCACCGGTGCGAGGTCGTCGCCGAGTGAGGCGCGGAGCAGGGCGAGGGTGGTGGTCGCGAACCTCGTCTGCACGACCGAGCGCTCGTCGACGTCGTCCATGAGGATCGTCGCGTCGGACCGTTCCGCGACCGGGGTGCCGGCCGTGGCGACGAACGAGACGTGCGGGGTGCCGGCCGCGCGCAGCTGCTCGACGACCTCCATCACCTCGGTCGTCGTGCCGGAGCGGCTGATGAGCACGACGCGGTCGTAGCCGCGGGCGAGCCGGTGCTCCGAGGCGGCGTAGGCGTCGGTCAGGCCCTGGCCGAGCTCCTCGCGGCGGGCGGCGTACGCCTGGCCCATGAACCACGACGTGCCGCACCCGATCGTCGCAACCCGCTCGCCCGGACGGGGCAGGTGGCGGCCGACCTCGTCGAGGCGACCCGCGGCACGCTCCCAGTCGTCGGGCTGCGTGGCGATCTCCTGTGCGAGGTGCGTGGTCTGGGGCATCGTGGACTCCGAGGTCTCGAGGGTGAGGCGACCGAACCCGCCTCTGCTTGTGTTTGCTCGAAACACAGCCTAAACGCGCATAGACAGTCATGTCTATTGATCGTTCTGCGCGATATGGTCAGCGCGTGACCGAAGAGAGCGATCTCGCCCGCAACCGCGCCAGCCGCTGGTCGATCATGCTCGACCGCCTGGCCACCACCGGCCGCCTCGGCGTCGGCGAGGCCGCCGACCTGCTGGGCGTCAGCGAGGCGACCATTCGCCGCGACTTCTCCGAGCTGGCCAAGCGTCAGCTCGTCGCCCGCAACCACGGCGGCGTCGTCGCCACCTCGGTGGCCTACGAGCTGCCCTACCGCTACCGCAGCACCCGGTCCGACGACGACCGCGGCCGGGTCGCCGAGGCGGCCGCCGCCCTGGTGCGCACCGGCCAGGTGATCGGCCTCAACGGCGGCACCACGACCACGGCCACCGCGCGCGCCATCACCGCCCGCGAGGACCTCGCGAGCGAGGGCGAGATCACCATCGTCACGAACGCGCTCAACATCGCGACCGAGGCGGTGCTGCGCCCGCACGTGCAGTGCGTCTCGCTCGGTGGTGTCGCGCGCCCCGAGTCCTACGAGGTGACGGGCCCGCTCGCCACGCTCGTACTGCACCAGCTGTGGCTCGACGTCGCCATCGTCGGCGTCAACGGGCTCTCGGTGCGCGAGGGGGCGACGTGCCGGCACGAGGAGGAGGCAGCGATCATCCGCACGATGATCGAGCGTTCCAAGCAGGTCATCTGCGTCGCCACGGGCGACAAGCTCGGGGTGCGCACCTTCGCCTCCATCTGTCCCGCCGAGCGCATCGACCATCTCGTCACTACGGTGGGCGCAGACCGTGACGAGGTCGACGCACTGCGCGAGGCGGGCGTCGAGGTGCACGAGGTCTGAGCGGTCACACGGTGACTTGCGCGATTGTGATTGCCTGAGCCAAATTTCAGTCATCTTTGGTCTTGCGGGATGGCAAAGTGCCGATCTAAGTTGGGCGTCACCGTGTGAGGGAGTGGGCGTGAGCAGCTCGAAGCGCCGCCGACCCGCCGAGCACCCAGAGCAAGCGAACCAAGGAGAGACATGAGCTCGACGAAGAAGTCGGTGGTCCTCGCGGGGCTGGCCGTTGCAGGTCTCGCCCTCGGCGCGTGTGGCGGTGGCACCGGGGCCGGCAGCGCCGGCGGTGCAGGCGGTTCCACCGGCGGCAGCGGACAGGAGGCCAAGACGATCAAGATCGTCGCGGCCGAGTACTCCAAGGACCACACGAAGGCCTTCTGGGACGCGTTCGCCAAGACGTACAAGGAGAAGACGGGCTACACCCTCGATGTGCAGGTCGTCAGCTGGGACAACATCGACCAACAGTCCTCGACGATGATCCAGAACAACCAGGCCCCCGACATCCTCAACCTCAACGCGTACGCCAGCTACGCCAAGGACGGCCTGCTCTACGACTCCGACGCCGTGCTCCCCGCGAGCGTCAAGAGCGACATCCTCGACACCTTCGTCAAGTACGGCACCTACCAGGGCAAGTTCTACGGCTTCCCCGACCTGTCCTCCGCCCGCGCCTTCTTCTACAACAAGACGCTCTTCAAGCAGGCCGGCATCAACGAGCCGCCGAAGACGTGGGCCGACCTCGAGACCGACGCGAAGAAGATCGCCGCGACCGGCAACGTCGGCTACGCGCTTCCGCTCGGTCCCGAGGAGTCCCAGGGCGAGTTCTCCATGTGGCTGTTCAACAACGGTGGCACGTGGAAGGACGCCGACAAGTGGACGATCAACTCCGACAAGAACGTCGAGACGCTGACCTTCCTCAAGAAGCTCACCGACGAGAAGCTCACCCAGAACAACCCGGCCCGCACCAACCGCGCTGACGCCTTCGACCTCTTCAAGTCGGGCAAGGCCGGCATGGTCATCGGCTTCAGCCCGCTCGCCGCCGACCTCGACAAGGACAAGAAGGTCGACTACGGCGTCGCGCCGTTCCCGACCAACGACGGCTCCGAGAGCAAGACCTTCGGTGTCACCGACTACCTCATGGCCTTCAAGAAGCCGGGCAACGAGAAGGCGGTCAAGGCCTTCTACGAGCTCTACTACCAGCCCGACCAGGTCAACACGTTCATCAAGGCCGAGGGCTTCCTCCCGGTCACGAAGTCGGGCCTCCAGGCCTTCGCCGGCGACCCGAAGCTCAAGGTCTACCTCGACACCCTGCCCAACGCGCAGCTGACGCCCACCGACGACCCCACGTGGGACAAGATCAAGCTCGCGGTCCAGCAGAACCTCGGCGGCGCGATGAGCGGCGACCCGAAGGCCGTGCTCGACAAGCTGCAGCAGACCGCCGAGACCACGAAGTAACCGTCCGCTGAACGGCTGAGTCGCCTTGTCCGTCACGACATCCGGAGGTACGCCGCCCGCCACCAGGCGCCGGCGGCGTACCTCGGGCGTGGGCCGGGTCCACCCGCTCGTCGCGCTCCTGTGGCTCGCGCCGGCGCTCGCGCTCATCCTGGGCGTGGTGCTCTTCCCCGCGGTCAAGCTCTTCGACGCATCGCGCGGCGAGTACTCCATCACCGGCCTGCGCAAGGGTGACGCGGGGTGGCAGAACTACGCCAACGTGCTCGCCCACCCCGACCTCGGCACGGTGCTGCGCAACACGGTGGTCTGGGTCGTCGCGGTCGTGGCGATCACCATCGTGGTCAGCCTGGCGTTGGCGCAGTTCCTCGTGAAGAGCTTCCCCGGCCGCCGCTTCGTGCGGTGGGCGGTGATCGTGCCGTGGGCGGCCTCCCTCGTCATCACGAGCCAGCTGTTCGTGCTCCTCTACGACTACAACTACGGGATCATCAACCACGTCCTGCAGGGCGTCGGCCTCATCGACCAGCCGATCGACTTCCTCGGCAACGACAGCTGGACGATGTTCTCGATGGTCGTCGTCGGGGTCTTCGTGTCACTCCCGTTCACGATCTTCGTCTTCATCGCCGGCCTCGGCGCGATCCCCGACGACGTCATGGAGGCGGCCACCGTCGACGGCGCGAGCCCCTGGCAGCGCTACTGGAACATCACGCTCCCGCTGATGCGGCCGGCCCTGATGATCGCCACGGTGCTCAACGTCATCTACGTCTTCAACAGCTTCCCGATCGTCTACACGCTCAACGACCGCAACCCCGGCTACCTCCACGACACGACGATCACGTTCATGTACAAGCTGGCCTTCAAGAGCCAGGAGAAGGACGTCGGCATGTCGGCCGCGGCCGGCATCTTCAACGTCGTGCTGATCCTCGTCGTCGTCGCGATCTACCTCAAGATCATCAACTGGCGCGAGGAGACGAGCCGATGAGCACCACGACCGCGTCGGCGCCCACGAAGACGGGCAGCGTCGAGGCGCAGGGCAGACGCACGGCGCACGCCGCAGACCCCAAGCGGCGCAAGCGGGTCCTGATGGCTGCAGGCGGGGCGCTCGTGGCGTTCGTCTTCCTCGCGCCCTACCTCGTCATGGTGCTCGACTCGCTGCGCACGAGCAGCGACGTCAAGAGCACCCCACCGACGATCCTGCCGAAGGTGTGGCAGGGGGACACCTACGCGCAGGTGCTCGGCGACGAGCGGTTCCTCGCCTGGCTCAAGACCTCGCTCGTCGTCGCGACCGGCTCGACGGTCATCGTCGTGCTCGTCGCCATCCCGGCGGCGTTCATGACGGCGCGGCACCGTTTCCCGGGCCGCGGCGCGTTCCTGCTGCTCGTGCTCGTGACGCAGATGTTCGCCCCCACCTCGCTCGTCGTGGGCCTCTACCGCCAGTTCTTCGAGCTCAACATGATCAACACCTACGGCGCGCTCATCATCACGAACGCGGCGTTCAACCTCGCCTTCGCGATCTGGATCCTGCACGGCTTCTTCGCCTCGATCCCGACCGAGGTCGAGGAGGCCGCAGCGCTCGACGGGGCGTCTCGCTGGCAGGTGCTGCGCCGCGTCATGCTGCCACTCACCCTGCCGGGCCTCGTCACTGCGACGATCTTCACCTTCATCGCCGCGTGGAACGAGTACGTCGTCGCCCTCACCCTGATGATCGACGACGACCGCAAGCCGCTGACCGTCGGCATGCGCGCCTACATCACCGGCTACGAGCAGCACTGGGACCAGCTCTTCGCGGCCTCCGTCATCGCCGTCGTGCCGGTCGTCATCCTCTTCGCCGTCATCGAGAAGCACCTCGTCGGCGGCCTGACCGCGGGCAGCGTCAAGTAGACCCGGCCGGGTGGCCCAGGCTCAGTACTCGCCCTTGATGACGAAGTAGGAGCCGCGGATCGTGCCGGCCAGCCTGGACTTCTGACGCGCGAACTTGAAGTCGCCCAGCTCGTCGGGAACGTCCATGCCGTCCGAGAGCTTGAACCCGACGGCCCGTTTGCCGCCCTCGGCGAGCGTGTAGAGGACGTTCACCGAGAGGCCGGACTCGTAGAAGACGTAGGACCAGCGGACGCCGTCGACCTCGAACTCGGTGGCCTCGAGCGCCGGGGACGCGATGACGATGCCACGCTCCTGCTCGAGGATCCTGCTCACGTACGCCACGACATCGGTCGCCTCGTCGGCGGGCTGGACGCTGAACGTGTGGGAGTACTTGTGCGAGAAGTAGCGGGCCTCGTTGGCCCGCAGACCGGCCAGCGACTCCGCCACCGGCGACGACTCGAGACCGACCGTCGAGACCTCCGTGAAGTCGACGTCGTACGCCATGACCACCTCCTGCTCGCAGGGCACCTGGGCCAAGGCTAACGGCGTGGGGCGGGGACGCCGAGCGCCGGTGCGGCGGCGCTACTACGCGTCAGACCCAGCCGGGTGGGGCGGGCACGACGATGCCGATGACGTGGCTCAGCCCGGCGGGACTGTCGATGCGGACGACCGGGTGGTCCGCCGCCTGCCTGGCCAGCACGGTGCACTCGTCGCCCCGGCACCACCGTGGCTGCACCCCGCCGGTCTCCTGGCGGACGGCCATGAACATCGTGCTGGCCATGAGCCGGCCGTCGCGCGTGTTCCTGACGGCCGGGTCCTGGTACACGACGACTCGCGTCGCGGCCTGTCCGCGCTCCGGCGCGGTCGCCTCCTCGGCGATGGCGTCGTACTGGACGCGCGTGGCCTGGTGGGCGCCGATGTCGGCGCGCCACGAGAGCACCCCGGCGACGGCGAGGACGGCGAGCAGCAGGGCAGGTACGCGTTCGGCGACCTGCGCGCGTACGCCCCGGTCTTTCGCCTGTCGGCGATGGAGCAGCAGGAAGGCGACCGGCAGGACGGCGACGAGCCAGGTCCACAGCTGGCCGCGGGCCTCGGTGACGGTGCCGGTGACGAGGGTCTGGGCCGCGTCGAGGCCGGACGCGACGACGAAGGCGACGAGGAGGCGCTGGAGGCGGGCCCGCACCGGGGTCTCGCGCCACCCGAGCACCGCCGCCACGAGCCCCACGAGCGCGACCCACCACTGGGCGGCCCAGAGGCCCCCGACCGACTCGAACCAGCGTCCCGCGTTGACCCGGAGGGCGTCGAGGGAGGTGAGCGGGTTGGCGTTGCGCCAGGACGCCATCTCGATGCCGAAGTGCTGGTTGAAGATCCAGTTGAGCGTGTACGCGACGGCGACCCCGGCGGCGAAGGAGCCGACCCAGCCGGCGGTGACGCCGAGGACGCGGCGCCATGGGGAGTCGCGGAGGAACACGACGGCGAAGACGAGCAGCACGACCCCGATCGGCGGGTAGCTGAGCACCGCTGCGACACCGCTCAGCAGCAGCCAGAGCGCCATCCTCGGGCGGGAGGCGGCCGCCCGGGGCAGCAGCCACATCGCCGCCGCACCCACGAGGACCGACGGGGTCAGCGCACCCGGCCAGTAGAGCAGCTGCACCCACACGCACGAGGCGTAGAGCGCGAGGCCGAGCAGGGCGTCGACCACGGGACCGGGTCGCACTCCCGACCGGTGGAGCACCCGCCACATTCCCGCGACGAGCACGGCGTAGCCGGCGGCATACGTGAGGGCTGCGGTCGTGGGGGTGCCGTGCTGGCCGACGAGCCACCACCAGCCGGTGTTCAGCCAGCGCCCCTCGCTGATGTTGTAGTAGCGCGGGGGCGCCACGTTCGGCTGGTCGTCGGGCAGCAGGAAGGTCCAGTCGTCCTGCCGGATGAACGGCGTGACCGCCTGCGCCACCCCCTGGGTGACGAGGAACGCGACCGCGATGACCGCAGGCATGAGGAGACGGTGCTGCGGCACGGAGCTCACCGAGGGCAGCAGGCGGGCCCGCCGGTGTGCGGGAGCGAGCGTCTGCGTCATGGTCGGCCTGGGTCGTGAGGGTCGGGTCGGTCGCGGGATTCGGCCCGCGGGTCTATTGGACCCTAGGTACCCAGCCGACGTCGAAACGCCAACGTCGGCCGGTAGGTTGACCACGTCGACATCCTCGCCCTGCAGGGAGGCACGGTGAAGCTCCTCCTCACGTCCGCGGGCGTCAAGAACCCGAGCATCGAGACGGCGCTCGTCGGTCTCCTCGGCAAACCGATCGCTGAGTCCACCGCCCTGTGCATCCCGACCGCGCAGTACGCCCACCCGTGGGTCGGTCCCGGTGAGAAGCCGTGGCAGTTCATCAGCGGCCGCTCCGACGGGATGGTCGGCCTGGGGTGGAAGTCCATGGGCGTTCTCGAGCTCACCGCGCTGCCGAGCATCGACCAGGACCTCTGGGTGCCGAAGGTCCGCGAGGCCGACGCCCTGCTCGTCGCCGGCGGCGACGTGCTCTACCTGTCCCACTGGATGCGCGAGTCCGGGCTGGCCGACCTGCTGCCGACGCTCGACACCGTCTGGGTCGGGCTCAGCGCCGGCAGCATGGTGATGACCCCTCGGGTCGGCGACGACTTCGTCCAGTGGCGGCCGCCGACCGGCGGCGACGAGACCCTGGGCCTCGTCGACTTCTTCATCTGCCCCCACGTCAACGGTGACGACGTGCCGGGCAACACCCGGGCCGAGGCGGAGCAGTGGGCGGCCGGCATCGAGGGCCCGGCGTATGCCGTCGACGACGACACCGCCTTCGTGGTCGTCGACGGGCAGCTCGAGATCGTGTCGGAGGGGCGCTGGACGCTGATCCACGAGTAGCCGAAATCCCTTGCGACGAGGGGGCGCCCGCGGCCTAGGGTGGGCGCATGACGACGGTCAGGCAGTTCCAGGTCACGTTCGACTGCGCCGAGCCGGAGCGCGTCGCGCTCTTCTGGTGCCAGGTGCTGGGCTACGTCGTCCCGCCACCCCCGCCCGGCTTCGAGTCGTGGGAGGAGTTCGAGGCCACGCTCCCGTCGGAGGCCCAGGGCGGGGCGTACGCGTGCGTCGACCCCGAGGGCGTCGGACCCCGGCTGTTCTTCCAGCGCGTGCCCGAGGGCAAGGTCGTCAAGAACCGGGTGCACCTCGACGTGCGCGTCGGCACCGGTCTGGTCGGTGACGAGCGGGTGGCCGTGCTCGAGGCCGAGTGCGCGCGGCTGGAGGCGCTCGGCGCCTCACGCCAGCGGCTGCTCCTCGCCGACGGCGTCAACGAGTCGTGCCTCGTGATGCAGGACGTCGAGGGCAACGAGTTCTGTCTGGACTGAGTTGCCGGTGCGCATTCAGAAGTCGTGCGCACACGCGGCTGTCCGGAGCCGGGGCACCGGACAGCTCTGACCGGGAGCGCGCACGCTGTGCGCCGCCCGCGCCGCTCAGGCCGCTCAGGCGTGTCCGCTGAGCTGGCCGAGCCGGTCGGCGAGGGCGTCGACCATGGCACCGGCCTGCTTGGCCGGGAGCGCGGACTTGCGGTCGCCGCCCTGGGTCGACACCGGCAGCACGTCGATCGAGAGCTTCGCGCCGCCCGCCAGGGCCCGCAGGGCGTCGACCTTGTCGCCGAACGGTGAGCCGCTGCCCGGCGAGTAGTAGTGCACGACCTCGTCGATGTCGTCGGGGTAGAGGTCGGTCTTGGTCACCGCGATGACGAGCCAGATGGGCTTGTGACGGCGCACGGCCATGGAGGCGATCCGGTGCGACGTGATGGCCCAGTCCTCGAGCTCGGCGGCGAGCTGCTCCTCGCGGCTCGCCGTCGCCGTGCCCGTCGTGCCCGCAGCCCGCCGTGGTGTCGCGTAGCCGTTGGCGACCACGTGGATCACCCCGTCGACCGGCTCGTCGTGGAACACCTCATCGAGGGCGCCGAGGCGGGTGGCCGCGTTGTCGCCCGGCACCACGAGGAACCGGAAGCCGTGCAGCCGCGGCGAGCGGCGGGTGCGACGCTCCATCACGGCCGAGCCCACAGGGGCCACGCCGTCGGCGGAGCTGCGGCGGGTGAGGCGGTCGACGAGCTGGCTCTTGCCCACCCCTGTCATGCCGGTGACCGCCACCATGGGGAAGCGGTGCCGGAACAGGTGGCCGATCCGCTCGGGCGCCGACGCGAGAGCGGTGAGGACGCCACCGGCGATGGTCGCCCCCAGGGCAGTGCGACTGGAGGTCGGCAGGATCTCCCGGATGCGGGACGGGCTGTGAGACACGGAGCCTCCTCGACGTGCGATCAGGTGCCGGATGGCCCCTAGAGCCTACGTTCAGTCCGTCGGTGTTCGCGCAGCCGTGCTCCATCGAGGTCGCGACGCCGTCGGTCAGGTCGTGGGCGTCCTGCGCGTCGAGAACGCGCTCTGCCCAGCGGCACGAAGTCGACCCGGTCGATGATCGCGGCTGCCTTGCGGTCGTCGGGGCGGTCAGCCCGAGGGTCGGCCCTGTCATCCGGTTCGCCCGGTATTACTACCTTTGTCCGGTTTCGGGTAGTACCGCCTGTCGTGTGTGCTGGGCGCGGCACACCACCGGGGTGCGCCTGGCAAGACCAGCAAGGGGCACACATGCGAAAGACGACCCAGGGACTGTTGCGCGGAACGGCCGTTCTCGCCGCCGGCGCCCTCCTCGGCCTCAGCCTGTCGGGCGTCGCCACCGCCAAGGGCGGCGAGCCCGGCGACGACGGCACCGGCGGCACGACGACCAGCGCGACCGGCAGCGCGACCGGCAGCTCTACCGGCAGCGCGACCGGCAGCTCGGGCGGCAACTACGCCGTGACCGTGAACGGGACGACCTATGACCCGGCACCCGGCAGGGACGCCAAGGCGCAGGGCACCGTGCGGGGCGTCGTGAAGGTCACCGGCGTGCACACCACCTTCACCATCGACCCGGCCACGCTCGGCGTCTACGACTACACCCTGACCGGTGCACCGGCCCCCGACCGGATGGTCACGAGCCCGACCGTGGTCTTCAAGAGCAAGGTGCCGACCCTGACCTCCGCGCAGCTCGCCGGCCCGGTGCTGGAGCTGCAGGTCCGCGACGACACTCTCGTGGCCCTGTTCCGCACCGCCGGCGGCAAGCTCAAGGTCCAGGCGAAGGACGCCCCGCAGGGTGGCATCTTCCAGATGGAGCCGGAGTTCGCGAACAAAGTCACCCTGACGCACACGCTCGGCCCGACGCTCTTCTACTTCGTGAACCCGTTCACCGGCAAGGTCAACTTCGGCAACGGGACCGACGCGGTCTCCGCAGCCCAGAGCAGCACCGGCTACCACCAGATGCTGCTCGGCAAGGACAGCCCGCAGGTGGCGACGAAGACCTCGCAGACCGGCTCGGTCACGACGTGGTCGGTTGCCTCGGGCGGCCGGATGGGCGGCGTTCTCGGCGAGGACGCGATCGAGCTGAGCCAGGGGGCGACGAGCTGCACGCAGAGCTGCCAGGCGCAGAACCAGATCCGCGGCTCGCTCCCCGTGCCACCCGACCCGACCAACCCCACGCCCATCGGCGGCTGACCACCGAGGGGGTGCGGGAAGGCCGCCCGAGTCCACGGACTCGGGCGGCCTTCTCACTGCAGGGGGAAGGGCGACTGGGACCACCACGGTTGAGCATCGACGCCGACCCGGTCTACCCACTTGACCCACCAGAAGCCGCGGCGTCCAGGTGCGACCAGTCGGACGGGGCCGCCGTGACCGGCTGAGAGCGGCTCGCCACCCATCTGCGTGGCGAGGACCAGGTTCGCGGCATCCTCGGCCGGGAAGCGCCGGGTGTAGCCCGTCACCGAGTGCACGACGATCGACCCGCTGCCGAGCGGCCCGAGCAACGCGTCGAGCCGCACCCCACGCCACGTCTGCTCGGACCACCAGCCGCCGGTGCAGTCGATGACCGCCGCCCGGGTCGTGCCGGCCATCGCCTGCAGCTCGCCGTAGGAGATCCGCCGCGTCGGCTGGTCCGGACGCTCGACGTGCAGGCCGTAGGCGGCCGGGTCGACCTCCGGCACGGCATCGGTGAACCACTGCGTGACCGGCAGCGCGGAGGGTGTGCCGGACCCGACCTCGTACGAGCCGGTCTCGCGACGTCGCCCGCCGGGCAGCCCCGTCACCGAGGTCAGCGACGACAGGGCTGCGTACGCCAGGGCAGCCGTGCCGCCGAATGCCAACGCCTTCAAGGCTGTCCGCCGGGAAAGGTCGCTCACGCGTACGCGTTGGGGGCGACGGAGGACGTGGCCCACCCCGAGCGGGACGGCCACGACCGCGAACGCGACGTGCGCGGCGAGCGCGCTGACGCCTGCGACTCGCGCCGGGCCGAACGTGGAGTGCACGATGCCCGCCAGCAGGCTGGCCGTGAGCGCCAGCGCGAACACGACTGCGACGGTGTGCCGCCGGCGACGGCGGAGTCCGCGTCGGACGATCACGCTCTTCCACGGTGCGAGCACGGCGATGCCGAGACCCAGCGCGCCGTGCACCACGCTCGCCGCGCGGGACCCGGACGGCACGCCGACGCCGAAGCACACCCAGCCGGTCACGAACGAACCGGCCAGGAGCACCAGGAGCGCGAGGTTGGTCCCCCGGCCCGGCCGCGACGCGACGACCACCACCCTCCCAGTGTGCTCCCGGGCGCCGGCGCGACGACGGCCCCACGGCGTCAGCGCGCCATCCGACGACGGGCGAGGGTAAGGAGACGGTCGAGTCGTCCAGGTGCGGGTTCCGCACGGCCTGACCTGCGAAGGGACCGTCATGAGTCGTGACCGCTCACGAGTCTCGGCGCCGGGCTGATGGCGGCGGGTGCGGGCTTCGGGGTGGTCGGCGTGCTGCTCGTCACGTTGCCTGCGTTGAGCACGCCGTCCATCGTCATGGTCGCGCGTACCTTCACGTGGCGTGTGACGGCGGCCGTGACCGCGGTGGTCGTCGCCGGTGGCGTCGCAGCGGGGGCGCTGCGCCTGGCCCTGCCGGTGGCCCGACCTCCCCGCACGGCCCCTGGGGGGCGTGACCGCGTCGGTCAGTCGTCCATGGCCTCGATGCCGAGCTCGGCCAGCTCGCCCATGCGGCTGCGGATGTGCGCCACGATCTCGGGTGAGGGCGGGTCCCAGCCGGTGATCTCCTCGAGGACCCGCAGCGACTCGGTGGTGCGGTAGGAGCGGGTGGGGTTGCCGGGGAAGCGCTTGTCGGTGACGTTCGGGTCGTCCTCCAGCGGACCGAGCGGCTCGACCCGGTAGACGCGGGCCGGGCCGTCACCGCGAGCGAGCTCGGCGGCGAGCGGCGCGCCCTCGCGCGTCGCCGTCACGTAGATGTGCTTCGACTGGCGGCCGGAACCGTAGTTGGAGCGCCACCCGGGGCTGAGCAGGTCGCCGGGACGCACGTCGGCCCTGGTGCCGTGGAAGAACGGCCCGGTGTCGTCGACGACGCGCGGCGCCGGCCGCGGGTCCCGCAGGAGGCTGTCGAGCCGAGCCATGAGGACGGAGACGCGCGTGCGCCCCTTCGGCACGCGCGGGTAGCGCGAGAGCACGTCGAGGACGACGGGGGTCGCTCGACCGGCCGCGGCGGTGACGACGTACTCGGCGACGACGGGGTCGTCGCCGCGAGCGAGCTCGGCAGCCCGCGCGGCGTGCGCGGCGGGGCCGAGGATGTGGCGCACCTGGGTCGCCTTGGCCAGGGGGTAGAGGTATGCCGCGGCCGCCGCGTCACCGGCGGCGGTCGCTGCGTGCCGGGCGGCTTCGGAGGCCGCCTCCTTGGCGGCGCGGTGGGCGTCGGTGGCGGTCGTGCGCTGGAGGTTCGAGCGCGGCGCCCCCTCGGCGAAGGCTCGCGCCGCCTCGAGCGCCGCCTCGGGGCGCGGGTCGTCGGGGTGGTCCCTCTGGAAGAGCACGATCATCGGCTCGGCGCACGCGACGGCATACGCCGCGACGGCACGCAGCTCGTCCATCGACAGCTCGAAGTCGCCGGTACTCGTCTGCATCATCCCAATCTGACACACTTCGTCCCGTCGCTCCCCAGAACTCCTTCCCCCAAGGACGAGGCAGTTTTCGTGGTTCTAGCACCAAGGTCGCATTGCCTCTGGTATAGGCGCGCGGGAATGGTGGGTATGTCCCGGGAGCGGGAGGGCACCCCAAGCGTGGTTTCACAAGGAGAGTCATGAAGAAGTTCGCGGCAATCGGAGTGTCAACGATCGCGGTCGTGGTCCTGGGTGCTGGTGTCGCCACGGCCAGCGGCGGTGGCAGCTCGTCCGGCTCGACGGGCACGTGGCCCACCTCCATGCCCCTGCCCACCAACCCGGGGCGACTCGTCTCGCAGAGCTCGACCACGGCCGTCGTCCGCTCGACCGACAGCGTGGCCACCGTCCAGGGCAAGCTCGACAGCACGTACGCGGCCAAGGGCTGCACCCGCAAGCTGGCCGTGAACCTGCCGCGTGACTACCTCTGCCGCAACGCCGCGACGGGCAAGACGGACGAGGTGTACTTCACGTTCGCCGCGCTCGACCCGACGGCCAGCGACCCCTCGCGCTCACAGACGAACGGCTTCTACCTCAAGGGCTGACCGGCGGCGAGGGCCGGCCGTCCAGGCCCGAGGCGTCCTGGCGGCCGGTGAGGAGCCGGTTGGGCGTGTGCCACAGCACCTCGCGCAGCCACCGGTCGCCGAGTCCCCAGTCGCTGAGCACCTCGAGCTGGTGGCTGTAGGGATAGGGGATCGACGGAAAGTCGGTGCCGAGAACGACCTTGCCTTCGAGGTCCGCCATGAGCGCCGGATAGTCGGCCGGGACCGGTGCGATGCGTTCCATGTAGATAGTGCCCACCATCGTGGTGTCCAGGTAGACGTTCGGGTGTCGCGCCGCGAGCCCGGCGAACTCGCGGTAGTCGGGCAGACCGGCGTGCGCGATGACCAGCACCAGGGCCGGAAACCGCCTGACGAGCTCGCGGATCGGTTCGGGTCCCGTGTGCCTGCCGCGGTGAGGTCCGTGGCCGCAGTGGATGACGACGGGTGCGCGGGAGGCCGCGATGAGGCCCCATGCCGCGTCGAGCGCGGGGTCCAGGGGTGAGAACTCGCCGACCTGGACGTGCACCTTGAACACCCTGGCGCCGCTGCCCAGGGCCTCGGCGACCATCGTGGTGACCCCGGGCTCGGGGAAGAACGTGGCGGAGTGGATGGCGTCGTCGTGGTCCGCGGCGAAGGTGGCGGAGAAGTCGTTCAGCCAGCGGGACATACCGGGGCGGTGGGCGTAGTTCAGCGACGTGAACGCCCTCACCCCGAGGCCACGCAGCACGGCAACCCGGTCCTCGACGTCCTGCCGGTAGGTGATCGGCCAGGGTGGGTCACCTCGTTCGGCGACCTGGTCGAAGAACCCCCACACCTTCTGCTGGACGCTCTCGGGCATGAAGTGGACGTGCAGGTCGACGAGACCGGGCAGTCCCAGCGACGCGACCCAGCCGGGCACGTCGGCATCCGATGACGGTCCGGACCCGGTCATCCACGCTCCCTTCCCCGCGCCAGTCTGCCTCGTTCACCTCCGCCGGGCCGGCTCACTCCGCGCGGAGGGTGTTCTCCCCCGGCGAGAGCTGGACGGTGCGGCCGCCGAGGACGACCGCCGTTCCACCGTCCTCCTCGAGGCCCGCACGGAAGTGGACCGCGCCGTCGGGGTCGACGCCGGCGATCTCGGCGGAGGCCCAGTCGAGCCGGCGGCCGGCCACCTCGAGCCCGAGCGGCAGGATGTGCCCGGAGCGCGCCGGCACCACCAGCGTCGAACCGGCAGCGATCGGAGTCCCGTCCAGGGCGACGGTCACGGTGGCCGCGACGCCCGACGTGTTGATCAGGTGCAGGGCGCGCTGCCCGTCGTCGGTGCTCGTCGTCGTCGCGAACACGCCGGGCCACTGCGTCTCGAGCCGCAGCCCGGGGGCGACGCCCAGGCTCGACAGCGCCCGGTCGAAGAGCACCTCGTCGGACGGCACCTGCGCGGCGAGCACGATGGCGCGCCCCTCGCCCAGCGGCACGTCGACGCCGCACACCGCACCGTAGACGTCGGTCAGCACGACGTCGCCCCGCTCGTGCGTGAGGTGCTGCACCCAGCCGGCGCGCATCTCGGGCCACGGCTCGGCCCAGCCGTGCGCCACGAGCGACGGGTAGTAGTGGCCGGTGTCGCGCACGACCTCGCCCGGTCGGATGCCCAGCGCGTCGGCGAGCAGCGTGCACGGCGTGCCGTCGAGGTCGCGGTCGGGCACCTTGCCGAGCAGCACGACGTTGCCGCCGGACGTCACGTGACCGACGAGCCGCTCCTGCACGACCCGGGACACGTAGCGTCCTGTCCCGACCATCACCGTCGACCCCTGGGCGGGGTCGCGGCGCTCGAGATGCACTGCGCCGTAACGGAACCCACCGAGCAGCAGCGACCGGGCGAGAGCCTTGCGCTCACCGGCCCCGCGGTGCGAGGTGAGGTCGTCGACGACCTCGGTCATGGTCTCGGAGCCGGGGTGGTGGTACTCCGTCATGTAGGCGTCGAGCACGAGTCCCAGCGACACGTCGTCGTGGTCCTCGTCCATGCGCGCCAGCCACGGCTCGTTCGCCTTGACCGCGTGGATGCTGCGCGCCGTGGCCCCGTACGCGTAGCCGCGCTGGCCCTCCGGGCCGACGGGGGCCGCCGTGCCGTGCCGCTCACCGGTGAACGAGATGCGGTCGTTGCCGTCGTCGACCCGCTCGTCGAGCGGCGGGTTGATGCCGCCGGCGAAGAGGTAGTAGTTGACGAGCCGGTTGCCCTGGGCGAGGCAGAGTCGCGTCTTGAGGTCCACGGTCGACGGGTCGTACTGCATCTCCGCCCCCGCGCCGTAGTCGCCCGAGCCGGCCTCGAACTCCAGCGACGTCAGCGGCTGGTCGTCGTCGTGCACCGCAGCCATGTAGGCGTTCATGACGTAGAGGTCGGTCATCGTGTTGAGTGTGGCCTCGCCGAGGTAGTGGTCCGACCCGGAGACCATGCCCGGGATGCCGGAGTAGGTGTCGACGAGCTGGCTGATGCCGATCGGGAACGGCGCGCCGTTGCCGCCCTCGGTGCCGTGGATGTTGACGAAGAACGGCACGCCGCCGACGCCGCGCTCCTCGCACATCCGGCGCAGCGTGGCGACGTACTCCGCGAACCTGCGTCGCATGAAGAGCCCGAGGTCGAGGCGCAGCGCCCCGGCCCACTCCTCCTTCGGGGAGCGCACGGCGTGCGCCCAGCCGTCCTCACCCGGCGCGACGGCATACGGGTGGGCGTCGCCGTGGCGCTCGAGCACGAAGTCACCGAAGGACTCGACGAGCCCGTCGGTGAGGTCGGGCGAGTTCGTCACCCACGCGAGCATGCCCACCTCGTTGTCGAGCTGGACGCCGATGACCGGCCCGCCGGCGGGCTGCAGCCGGGGCGCCAGGACCGGCATGATCGCGTCGAACCACCGGCCGCACTCGCGCAGGAAGGCCGGCGCGAGGTAGTCGACGGTGCGCGACGAGACGGGCTCGCCGTCCCAGCCGACGGGCACGACCTCCGGGTGGTCGCGGTAGACGCTGAACGGGATGCCCTCGTTCTTGAGCTCGGCCATGATGAAGGGCCCCGGGCGCGCGATGAAGCGCAGGCCCTTCTCGGCGGCGAGGTCGATGAACGCGCCGACGTCGCGCTCGGGTCGCGTCTGCCCGGTGACGTCCAGCGAGCCGTCGGGCAGCTCGTGGAAGATCCACGGGACGTAGGAGGCGACGGTGTCGCAGCCGGCCTCGACGAGCAGGTCGAGGCGCTGGCCCCACTCCGCCCGCGCGACGCGGAAGTAGTGCACCTCGCCCGACATGACGATGCGGGGCTCGCCGTCGATGCGGATCTGGCGTCGGGTGGTCTCGATCATGAGTCGGTCCTCACGGTGATGCTGGTGGACTGGAGTCGGGCGGAGTCGGGGCCGGTGAGCAGGACGATCTCGCCCTCGTCGACGCGCGCACAGAGGTCACGGCCGGCGTACGCGAACTGTTCGGCGCGCACGTCGAAGGTGACGTCGCGCGCCTGGCCCGGTGCGAGGTCGACGAGGGCCCAGTCGGTGAGCTCGACGAGGGGGCGGGTGACCTGCGCCACCGGGTCACGGAAGTACAGCTGGACGACCTCGCGGCAGGGCCGCTCGCCGGTGTTCGTGACGGTGACGGTCACGGTGACGGACCCGTCGCGGGCGACGGTCGGCGACGAGACGACGGGAGCGCCGTACTCGACGGTGGTGTACGAGAGGCCGAAGCCGAAGGGGAGCCGGGCGTAGGTGAGCGCGTCGAGGTAGCGGCCCTCGTCGAGGTCGACGTCGGCGCGGATCAGCCGGCCGGTCGGTCGCTGGTGCGTGCTCGTGGGGATGTGCCCGGTGGTCAGCGGGAACGTCATCGGCAGTCGTCCGTGCGGCTCGACCTCGCCGAACAGCACTGAGGCGAGGGCGTTTCCGGCTTCGACCCCGGGGTGCCACACGACGACGACGGCGTCGGAGAGGTCGAGCACCTCCGACAGGTCGAGCGGTCGGCCGGTGTAGACGACGGCGACGACGGGCTTGCCCAGCCCGGCGACCGCGCGCAGCACGTCGAGCTGCCCGTGCGGCAGCCGGATGTCGGTGACGGAGTTCGCCTCGCCCGAGCGGGACGGGTGCTCGCCCAGCAGCAGCACGGTCCGGTCGGCCCGCCGAGCCTGCTGGAGCGTGCGGTCGGAGAAGCGACCGTCGGAGACGTCGAGCCGGTCGCCCAGGCGCTCGCGGAGGGCGCTGGCCGGAGTGACGACGTCCTCGCCCCGGCCGTCGAGGGTCCACGTGCCGAGCAGCGCCTCACCCTCGTCGACGAACGGGCCGCTGAGCAGCACCTTCCCCGTGCCCGTGCCCGTGCCCGTGCCCGCGTCTGCATGAGGGTCGAGCGGCAGCACACCGGCGTTCTTCACGAGCACGTGGGCAGCCCGGGCTGCCCGCAGCGCGACGGCGCGCGTCTCGGGAGTGGGCGCGTTCGCGGCACCCGGGCGGGCGGCATACGGCCGCTCGAAGAGGCCGAGGCGGAACTTGAGGCGCAGCACCCGACGCACCGCGTCGTCGACGAGCGCGAGGTCGACCTCGCCCGACTCGACGAGATCCTCGAGGTGGGCGAGGTAGGCGCCGCTGACCATGTCGAGGTCCACGCCGGCCCGGATGGCCAGCGCGGCCGCCTCGCGGTCGTCGGCGGCGACGCCCTGGAAGACGATCTGCCCGATGCCGTTCCAGTCGGCCACGACGACGCCGTCAAAGCCCCACTCGCCCTTGAGCACCTCGCGGATCAGGTGCTCGTGCGCGTGCATCGGGGTGCCGTCGACGTCGTTGAACGCCGCCATGACGGTGTGGACGCCGGCGTCGACCGCTGCCTTGAACGGCCGCAGGTGCAGGTTGCGCAGCGTGTTCTCGCCGACGCTGACCGTGTCGTAGTCTCGCCCGCCTGCGGCGAGGCCGTAGCCGGCGAAGTGCTTGGCGCACGCGGCGATCCGGTCGGCGTCGCTGGGGTCGTCGCCCTGGAACCCGCGCACGATGGAGGCGGCCAGGCGCCCGGAGAGCACCGGTGTCTCGCCGAGCGACTCGGCGACGCGACCCCAGCGCGGCTCCTCGGAGATGTCGACCATGGGGGTGAACGTCCACGCGACGCCGTCGACCGCGGCCTCCCGGGCCGCGATCTCACCGACTGCCTCCGCGACATCGGTGTCGAACGACGCCGCGAGCCCGAGCGGGATCGGCGCGACGGTGCGGTGGCCGTGGATGACGTCGCGGCCGAAGAGGATCGGGATGCCGAGGCGGCTGCCCTCGACGGCATGACGCTGCGCGGCGTCGATGTTGCCGACGAGCACACCCTCGTCGCGCTCGTTGCCGCCCGTGGCACCGGACGCGTAGAGGCTCGAGCTCAGCCGGCCGGCCCGGATCGCCTCCGCGTCCGCGTCGGGGTCGATGTTCGCGACCTGGTGGGTCTGGCCCACCTTCTCGGCGAGGGTCATCCGGGCCATGAGCAGGTCGACGCGCTCCTCGACGGGCAGCGTGGCATCGAGCCACGGCCGCGAAGGCGTGGCACTGGAGTCGGTCATGTCAGTGGGTCTCCACGTAGATCTCGATGGCGGTCGAGGCGTCGGTGTCGTCGTCGTCGGCGTTGCCGAGCAGGTCGGCGCCCCGGACGGCCACCCCCGCCCGGCGGTAGGGGTTGCTCAGTGGGCGCAGGTCGAGCTCGCGACCACCGGCGGTGATGCGGCGAACGCCGTGTCCTTCGGGCCCGAGCACGTAGCGGACCGTCAGGTCGCGTCCCGCCAGCGGCAGGCGGGCGGTCAGCCCGCGGTCGGCGAGGGCGTCGTCGCCCGGGCCGGCAGGCAGCACGGGGTCGATCTCCACGTCGTCGCCGCGCTGCCGGATGCCGAGCAGCACCTCGGTCACCAGCCGGAGCACGAGCCCCGGGCCCGACGAGTACATGCGCCACCCGCCCTCGAGCGGCACGTCGCCGGCCATCAGGGCGGCATACCGGTCGGAGGCGTCGTAGCGGTCGGTGAACGCGCCGTCGGAGGAGGAGTAGTAGCACGTCGTCTGGCGGGGACGCGCCTGACGCACGAGCGACTCCAGCCCGACCGGGCTCGCCTTGGCGAGGGCTGTGAGCAGAGCGTCTCCGTCGCCGACGCGGGCCAGGGCCTCGGCGTAGCGCAGGTGCGCGTGCATGTACATGAGGCCGATCTCGCGGCCCCAGAAGGTGCTCGCTTCGGCTCGCTGGAACACCGTCATGGGTCCGCCGACGTAGCTGACCGGCCGGTCGAAGAGGCGCGCGCCGTCGGGGCCGAGCAGGTGCTCCTCGATGAGGTCGAGGTGGTGGCGAGCCTGCTCGGGGGTGAGCAGGTCGGCACCGATCGCGTGGATCCACGGGAGCACGCCGTAGCGCAGCCCGGTCCGCTCGTCGGTCGGGTGCACGAGCGGCTCGACGCGGCCGTCGTCGTGGTGCAGCAGGTAGCCGGGCAGCACCGGGTCGGAGGCGAGCTGGTCCAGCAGCGCGTCGTGCGTGCGCTCGGCGAGCTCGTCGGCCTCGGTGGCGAGGTCGTCGGGCCCGTCGGGGGCGCCGGCCGCCCGCAGCCCCTCTGCGAGGGTGCGCAGGGCCTGGGTCTGGAGCACCGCCGTCCACGTCGACACGAGGTTGGCGGCGAGGCGCGGGTCGGCCGGCTGCAGCGAGTCGTTCCAGTCGCCGTGCCCGTACGCCGGCAGCGGGCTGCCGGGGACCGTGCACTCCGCGATGCGGGTCACCGCACGCCGGAGGTGCTCGGCGACCGGTGCGGCCGCCTCGAGCCCGGTGTCACCGACGAACGCGACCGGCTCGTCGAGCAGGGACGCGTCACCGGTGGTGCGGAGGTAGTCGCCCGCTGCGAGGACGGGCCAGAAGACGACATCACCGTGCGAGTCCTGTTGGCCCGACTCGGGCAGCGGTGGCAGGAACTCGAAGGCCTGGGGCCAGTCGCCGCGGGCGTTCTGCGCCCGGAAGACCCGCAGCAGCACGTCGCGCACCGACTCCTGCCTGCCGAGGGCGGTCAGCAGGCCGACGGGTCCCTGGCACACGTCGCGCGTGCCCCAGGCGCCGCCCGAGAACTGCTCGAGACCGCGCGGCGAGAGGTAGTGGACGAAGGCGTTGTGGGTGAACCAGGGCAGCGCTGCCGAGAGGTGGGCGGCCTGCGCTCCGGCGGCGTCGCCGAGGCGCAGGCCGTCCAGCGAGACGGCGTGGCCGGCCCGGTCCCAGAAGCCGGCACCGAGGTGCTCACCCGCTGGGGTGACCTCGCCCTCGGCGGCGTCTCCGGCGCCGGGTGCCGAGGCGACGACGACCTCGACCTGCGCGGACGGCTCGAACAGCACGGTGACCCAGCCCGGGCCGCGAGCCGCGCCGTCGGCCTGGAGGCGCCCGTCGCCGACCTCGGCGGCACCCGGTCCGGTCCAGGACACGCGCCACGGGCGGGGGTCGCCGGTCGTCGTCACGTCGAAGTGGTCGTGTGCCACGTCGACGGTGGGCGCGTCCGACAGGTCGTCGGCCACCTGCACCGCCAGCAGCACCCTCCTCGGCGTCGCGCCCTCCTGGCCCACCGACAGGCTCAGCGTGTGCTGGTGGGCCGGCGCGCTCGAGGTCACGGTGACCAGGGGACCCGACTCGGCGGCATACCACCAGGTGCAGTGGTCGAGGCCGGTGAACCATGCGCTCGGTGTCTCGAGGAGGGACCACTCGCCGTCGGAGTCCTCGACGAAGAGCCGCATGCCGTGCGCGCGCTGGAGGCCGAGGTAGGTGCGCCGGCCGGTGGCGACGGACCTGCGGCCGACGTGCCCGCGGGTGACCTGCGAGTGGAAGGTGCCGGTCATCCACACGGTCGAGGCGAGTGAGCGCGAGTCGGGGGTGAAGGCGTCGCCCGTGCGCAGCAGGTGCCCGTGGGGCCGCAGCACGGCGACCTCCTTGGTGGGCGTGACGAGCTGCCCGCCGCGAACGGTCCAGGCGAGCTCGGTGCCGTCTTCGGCGGACTCGACGTGCTGTCGATCGGTGAGCAGGCCTGCGGCATCGAGCTGCTCGCGACTGAGCGGCTGTGATGCGAAGGGCCGGCTCGACGACCACAGCGTGGCGGGGACGGGACGGTCCTGGCCGTGGGCGCCGTCGCCCGCCGGCGCCCACGGGGTCGGGGTGGCCGCGATCGCGACGTCGGCCCACCGGGCGTCGTCGTCGGAGGTGGCCTCGGGGTGGTCGTCGAGGGCGATGCCCCAGAAGCCGGTGCGGTGCGAGTCGGCCGGTGCGATCGTGACCGGGGCGTCCTGCAGGGCGATGAGCGAGTGCTCGTGCTGCAGCCGCGTGCCCGGGAGGTCGGCCGCGTCGAGGCCGGACCAGACGACGGACCGCTCGGTGCGGGTGACGAGCTGGAGGGCGTCGGTCGCCCAGCCGGTGCCGGTGCCGGTGGTGCCGACCATGAGCCACGGCACGCGCTCGCCCGGCATGTTCTGCCGAACCGCGACGGCCGTGCCGTGCTCCGCGGTGGCCACCGGCGTGAGGTCGAGGTACTGGCTGACGTAGTACTCGTTGATGCGCACGTTGCCCAGCGGCGCCAGCGCGGGGTCGTGGGTGAGCACGACGTCGGCCGTGACCGGCTCACCGGTCGTGTTCGTCAGGTCGACGTCCCAGTGCCAGGTGGGCTGCGCCGACACATCGGCTCCGAGACGGAAGACCAGGCGGTAGCGCAGCCCCTCGTGCCGGCCGGTCACGACGACGGCGCCGTCCGCGTGCGACACGACGGAGCCGCTCCCCGGGCCGAGGAGGGCGAGGCGGGCGATGCCGTCCGGCCGGTGCACCCGCAGGTGCACGTTGGCGAGACCGGCCTCTGCGACGGTCGCAGGGTGCAGCAGCAGGCTCGTGCCGAAGGCCTCGAGCCGGCGCAGGGCACCGTTGTCGAGGACCTCCGCGAAGAGGCCGGATGGGCCCTTCAGGGCGAGGACCTCGGGGGCGGTCAGGACAGCGTTGTCGTCGAGCACCATTCATTCCTACCAGCGGCCCTCTTTTCTGGACAGGCCGAATCCCCTTGAAAACAAATGAAAGTCAGACCACGCACGACGCAGCCCATGAAAGTAGTTACATGCCTCCAGAGCGTTGACAGCAGTCATCCGGGCGCCCCTAACCTGACGGAAATCCGCCCCTCACGAACCATGCCGAACGACTGACGGAGCTCCGCAATGACGCTGACTCGCACAAAACCCACTCTGATCGTGACCGGTCTGACCGCCGCCGCCCTCGCCCTCACCGGGTGCGCGGGCAGCGCCAAGCAGAAGGAGAGCGCGAGCGGGGGTGCTGGCGGCGGAGGCGGCATGATCGAACAGTTGACGTTCCCGTCGGATGCGGACGCCACCGTCGGTGGACTCGTCAACTACAACCCCAACTCGCCGAAGCCGCTCACCTCGAACTGGCTCTACGAGCCGCTCATCGTGCGCAACAACCTCACCTGCGAGGAGACGCCCTGGCTCGCGACGAAGTCGACGTGGGAGGGCGCCACGAAGCTCACCCTCGACATCCGCGACGGCGTGAAGTGGAGCGACGGAAAGCCCTTCACGGCCCAGGACGTCGCCTTCACCTTCAACCTGCTCAAGAAGTATCCGGCCATCGACAAGGCCGGCGTCTGGAACGACACCTTCGGTGCGCCTGCGAAGTCCGTGACGGCACAGGGCAACCAGGTCGTCTTCGAGTTCACCGGCAACGCGGCGCCGAAGTACGACGCCATCATCGCCACGAAGATCCTTCCCGAGCACTACTACTCCACCGTCGGCGACCCGTCGAAGTACGTCGACAAGACGCCCGTCTTCACGGGCCCGTTCAAGGTCGGCAGCTACAACGGCCGCCGCCTCGTCCTCGAGCGCCGTGCGGACTACTGGCAGGCCGACAAGATCAAGGTCAAGAAGCTCGTCCTCGAGGGCAACTACGACGCCTCGCAGGCCGCGCTCAAGCTGCGCTCGGGCCAGCTCGACGCGTACTGGGGCGAGATCCCCAACCCGCAGAAGACGTTCGTCGAGGCCGACCCGAAGAACAACCACTTCTACTACGCCCCCAACGGCACGACCGTGCTCACCGGCAACGTCCAGAAGGCGCCCTTCAACGACCCGAAGTTCCGCGAGGCGATCAGCTACGCGATGGACAAGCAGGGCATGTCGACCAAGGCGACCTACGGCATCATGAAGCCGGCGAGCCAGACCGGCCTCAAGCTGCCGTCGATGGACAACCTCCTGCCGGAGAAGTACGCCGGCAAGGACACCGTCCTCCCGTTCGACCTCGCGAAGGCCGACCAGATGCTCGACGCGGCGGGCTACAAGAAGGGCGCGGACGGCAAGCGCACCAACCCCGACGGCTCGCCGCTCTCGGTGAACTTCTCCGTGCAGGCCGGCTTCATCGACTACCAGGCCATGGCCGACGTCGTCGCCAAGGGGATGAACGACGCCGGGGTCAACACCAAGGTGACGGCCTCGGCACCCGACTCGGTCGACGGCCAGAAGAAGACCGGCGACTTCCAGCTGATGTTCGAGTACCTCCACGGCGGCTGCGAGCTCGCCAAGAACATCGGCGCCAAGCTCTCGAGCAAGCAGATGCCGACGGCGACCGACATCTTCCCCAACGTCGAGCGCTACAGCGACCCCGCCACCGACGAGGCGGTGAAGAACCTCTCCCAGTCGACCGACAAGGCCGACCAGAAGAAGTACCTCGGGGAGCTCGTCGAGACGATGATGACGCAGTACCCGGTCACCTCGCTGATCTACGCCCCGGCCCGCATCCTCTACCGCACCGACAAGGCGGTCGGCTGGCCGAGCGAGCAGAACGCGTACGCCAACCCGGTCGACGACCGCCTCCTCGTCATCACGCGCCTGACTGCGCCGAACTGATGCGACCCCTGCACGCCCGTCGGGGTGGGCTCCTCGTGAGCCCGCCCCGGTGGGGGCGGGTGCCTGGACGAAGGTGAGGTCGTCATGAAGTACTTCGCACGGAAGTTCGGCTTCTTCCTCGCGACCCTGTGGGCCGTGGTGACGCTCAACTTCCTCATCCCGCGTCTCCAGCCGGGCGACCCGGCGGAGATCATGGTCAAGAAGCTCGCGGGCAAGGACGCCGCGCTCGACCCTGCCCAGGTCCGCGCCATGCGCGCGATGCTCGGTGCGCCGGACGGCTCGCTGCTCCAGCAGTACGGCACCTACCTGGGTGAGCTCGTCCGCGGCAACTTCGGGCTCTCCTACAGCTACTACCCGTTCAAGGTCACCGAGGTCATCGGCCAGGCCTTCTGGTGGACGGTCGTCCTCGTCACCGTCACACAGGTGCTGTCCTTCGTCGTGGGCATCGTGCTGGGGGCGTATGCCGCGTGGCGGCGCAACTCGCGCTTCGACTCCTTCGTGACCCTTGGCTCGACGTTCCTGGGGACGCTCCAGCCCTTCTGGATCGCGCTGCTGCTGCTCTACGTCTTCGGCTACAGCCTCGGCTGGTTCCCGACGTCGGGCGGCTACGAGGAGTCGACCCCGGGCTTCAACGTCCCGTTCATCCAGGAGGCGGTGTCGCACTCGTTCCTGCCGGCGCTCGCGCTGCTCATCGTCACGCCGATCGGCTGGATCCTCGGCATGCGCAACACGATGATCATGAACCTCGGCGAGGACTACATCCGGCTCGCGAAGGCCAAGGGCCTGCCCGACCGGGTGGTCGCCCTGAAGTATGCCGCCCGCAACGCGATGCTCCCCAGCGTCACGGGCTTCGCGCTCGCGCTGGGCGGCGTGCTCGGCGGCGCGATCCTCGTCGAGCAGGCCTTCGACTATCCCGGCCTCGGGCGGCTCATGGGTGAGGCGGTCGAGAACAAGGACTACCCGCTGCTGCAGACGCTGATGCTGCTCACGACCGTCGGGGTGCTCATCGCCAACCTCGTCGCCGACCTGCTCTACGGAGTGCTCGACCCGCGCGCGAGGAGGGCGGAGTCATGACCACCACACCCCTGAACGACGTGATGGCAGAAGGTGATCCGGCCCAGTCGGCGAGCTTCCAGCAGGTGCCCGACGTCGAGCGACCCGACCGCTGGTGGCAGGTCGTCTGGAGCAGCAGGAAGGCCCGCGTCGGCATCGTCATCGTCTCGGCGTACGTGCTCGTCGCGGTCCTTGCGCCGCTCATCGCGCCGCACGACCCGCTCGACTCGTCGTTCACCCCGCTGGCCGGGGCGAGCGGTGACAACTGGCTCGGCACGACGACCGACGGCCGCGACATCGCGTCCCAGCTGATCTACGGGTCGCGGATCTCCTTGCTGGTCGGCCTCTTCGGCGGCCTGCTCGCGACCATGATCGCACTCGTCATCGGGATGATCTCGGGCTACGCCGAGGGCACGATCGTCGACGACGTCCTCTCGTTCATCACGAACGTCGCCCTCGTCATCCCGACGCTGCCGCTCATCATCACCCTGGTCGCCTACTCCGAGGTGCGTGGCGTCTGGCTCATCGTCGGCGTCATCGCGATCACGTCGTGGGCCGGCGGCGCCAGGGCCAAGCGAGCGCAGATCATCACCTTGCGCAACCGCGACTTCGTCACCGCCGCGAAGTTCTCCGGCGAGGGCACGATGCGCATCGTCTTCCGCGAGATCATGCCGAACATGAGCTCGCTCGTGGCGGCGGCCTTCGTCGGCTCGGCCACGGGAGCGATCGGCGCCGAGGCAGGCCTCGCGGTGCTCGGTCTCGGCGACTCGCAGAGCGTCTCGTGGGGCACCATGCTCTACCAGGCCAACGCGCAGGGCGCGATCACGCAGGGACTGTGGCTGTGGGTCTTCGTGCCCGGGCTCGTCCTCGCCATCCTCATGACCGGAATGGCGTTCATCAACTTCGGTGTCGACCTGCTGAGCAACCCGCACCTCAGGGAGGACGCATGAGCCTGCTCGACGTGAATGACCTCTCGGTCCGCTACGAACCCAAGGCCCACCGGTCGCTCGACGCGGTCCAGGACGTCAGCTTCTCCATCGATCCGGGTGAGTTCGTCGGTCTCATCGGCGAGTCCGGCTCGGGCAAGACGACGCTCGGCACGGCGCTGCTCCGGCTGCTGCAGCGCCCCGGGCGCATCAGCGGCGGCAGCATCACCTTCGACGGCACCGACATCACGAACCTGTCGGAGGACGAGCTGCGCGACCTGCGCTGGCGTGACATCTCGACCGTCTTCCAGAGCAGCATGAACGCGCTCAACCCCGTGACCCGGGTCGAGGCGCAGTTCCGCGACGTCATCGAGCAGCACTCGAAGCTGCGCGGCCAGGCCGTCACCCGACGCATCCGCGAGCTGTTCGACATGGTCATCATCGACCACAGGTTCATCAGCGCCTTCCCGCACGAGCTGTCGGGCGGCATGCGCCAGCGCGTCAACCTCGCGCTGGCCCTGGCGCTCGAACCGAAGTTCGTCCTCCTCGACGAGCCGACGACCGGGCTCGACGTCGTCGTGCAGCACTCCATCCTCGAGAACGTGCGCCGGCTCCAGGCCGAGCAGGGCTTCGCCGTGCTGTTCATCAGCCACGACATCGGCACGGTGCTCGACCTCTCCGACCGCATCCTCGTGATGTATGCCGGCCGCATCGTCGAGGAGCAGCCGGCCGCTGCGCTCCTCACGCAGCCTTACCACCCGTACTCCAAGGGCCTGCTCGGCTCGTACGGCGACCCGCGCGCGGAGACGGTGCGGATCACCTACGTGCCTGGACGTCCGCCGGACCTCAGCCTCCCGATGGCCGGCTGCAGCTTCGCGCCGCGCTGCCCCGAGCGGGTGGCCCGGTGCACCGAGGTCGAGCCGCCGATCGTGCCGCTGGGCGCTGGCCGGGCCGCCTGCATCGTCGCCGAGGCGCAGCAGCGCGAGGGCGGTGCGGGCGAGCACGGCGAGCCGAAGCGCACGTTCGACGGGCCGCAGTTCGTCAAGACGTCGGAGGAGTCGACCCGGGCCCTGCGCGGTGACGTGGTGCTCACTGTCGACGACGTCTCGAAGGTCTTCACCCGCCGGCGTGGGCTCGCGGTCCAGCGCACCGAGGCCGTCACCGGCGCGAGCTTCGTGCTGCGCAAGGGCGAGGTCACCGCGCTGGTCGGCCAGAGCGGCAGCGGCAAGTCCACGCTCGCCCGGATGATCACCGGGGTCGACAGCCCCACGAGCGGGCGCATCGTCTTCCACGGTCCGAAGGGCGACCAGGAGGTCGCGGGCTTCCGCGGCCGCGCCCTGCGTGACTACCGCGGCGACGTGCAGATGGTCTTCCAGGACCCGTACAGCTCGATCAACCCGGCGAAGCGCGTCGGCTACATCCTCGCCCGGCCGCTCGCCAACTACCACGGGCTGCGCGGCGACGCCCTGCGCGAGCGGGTCAAGGAGCTGCTCGAGACGGTCGCCCTCACCCCGGCCGACCGTTTCATGAACCGCTATGGCTACGAGCTGTCGGGTGGGCAGCGCCAGCGGGTGGTCATCGCCAAGGCCCTCGCCGTCGAGCCCGAGATCATCGTCGCCGACGAGCCGATCTCGAGCCTCGACGTGTCGATCCGCGCCGAGATCCTCGAGCTGCTCAACGACCTGGTGCAGCAGAAGGACGTCGGCATCCTCTACATCACGCACGACCTGCTGAGCGCCCGGATGCTCGCCGACGAGGTGATCGTGCTCAACAACGGCAGGGTCGTCGAGCAGGGGCAGACCCTCAAGGTGATCCGTGACCCGAGCGACGCCTACACCCGCAAGCTCATCGATGCGATCCCCAACCCGTTCTGACCGACGCCCGGGACGCCGGCGCCGCAGGGCGCGTCCGGGTTGTGGAGCCTCGTGGTGGCGTGCACAGTGGACCCCGACAGAGGGAGCCCGGGTGTCGACAGAGCACGATGACCGCCCGGTCACGATCTACACCGTGGCCGAGCGTGCCGGCGTGTCCATCGCTACCGTCTCGCGCGTGCTCAGCGGCTCCACGCCAGCCTCTGCGAGGACCCGCCAGCGGGTGCTGCGTGCCGTCGAGGACCTCGAGTACGTCCCGCTGCGTGCGGGTCGGCCCGTCGACGTGCCGACCCACGAGACGCACGGGCTCGTGCTGCCGGGGCTGGCCGGGCCGTACTACTCTGAGCTGCTGTCGGGCTTCGAGTCCACGGCCGCCCGCGACGGGCAGTCGGTGGTCGTCGTCGTGTGCGACGCCTCCAAGGACGCCGAGGCGTCGGTGCGCAAGATCCTCGGTCGCATCGACGGCATCGTCATCGCCAACGACACGATCAGCGAGTCGCTGATCCGGCAGATCGTCAAGACCACACCGACCGTGCTCGTGGCCCGCGAGGCCATCGAGGGCTGCGACTCGGTGCAGGTGGAGAACTTCATCAGCTCGGCCGAGCTGACGCGCCACCTGCTCGAGCACGGTCGCGGCCGTCTCGTCTTCGTCGGTGACCCCGATGACTCGCACGACATCTCCGAGCGCTACCGCGGTTTCCAGCACGCCCTGACCCGCAAGCGCGGCGTCGAGGCCGTTGCGCCGGTCCGCGTGAGGTACGAGGAGCTGTCGGGCAAGAGCGTCGTCGAGCAGCTGCTCGCGGCCGAGGCGTCAGGCGCCTCGTTCGACGGGCTCGTCTGTGCCAATGACGAGCTCGCCCTCGCGACGATGGTCATGCTCGCGCGCGAGGGGCGGCGCGTGCCCGACGACGTCGCCGTGGTCGGCTTCGACGACATCATGACCTCGCGCTACCTGGCCCCGGGCCTCACCACCGTCCAGCAGCCGATGCGCGAGCTGGGGCGGTGGGCGGCCATCCGGCTCCACGAGCGCATCGGTGGCCGGCGGTTCGACGTGCAGCCGCAGGTGCTGCCGACACGGCTCGTCGTCCGGGGCTCGTGCGGCTGCGACTGGGACCCGACCTCCGTCGCCAGAGCCTGACCCCTCCTCGGCGTCCGGGCCGACCGACCGCCACGACGCGTCCCCGCACGCTCGCCCCGTCCACGTATGCCGTCTCGTGGCGGTCCGTGCGACCGCTCGCCAGTCCTTCGCCACCCTTCCCGCTGCCCCACGACAAGGAACCCCGTGCCCGACCACGACCTTCTCCGCCGCTGGGCGGCCGACACCTGGCGCTCGTTCGAGGCGATGACCGACCCCGTCTCGGGCCTGCCGACCGACTCGATCGGCGTCTCGCTCGACCCCGACACCCGCAGCGGCTACACGTCGCCGACGAACATCGGTGGGCTGCTGTGGTGCACCGTCGCCGCCCGCGACCTCGGCTTCGTCGACCCCGAGGTCTGCCGCGACGGGCTCGGCCGTCTGCTTGCCACCCTCCATCGGATGGAGGTGCACGGCGAGAGCGGCATGTTCTACAACTGGTACGACGACCGCACCGGCGCGCTCATGCACCGGATGCCCGACGGCGGCACGATCCACCCGTTCCTCTCGAGCGTCGACAACGGCTGGCTCGCGGCCGGGCTCATGGTCGTGGCGGCTGCCGAGCCCGCGCTGGCCGACGAGGTCCACGCGGTGCTCGACCGGATGGACTTCGGGGTCTTCCACGACGCGGCAGCAGGCGACGAAGGCCCGGGTGGCCGGCTGAGCGGCGGCTTCTGGGTCGTCGACCCCGGCGCGGACACGCGGCCGGTGTCGTTCGTCGACGGGAAGGCGCCGGTCTTCCACACCCGGCACCACTACGACCTGCTCGACTCCGAGCCGCGCATCGCGAGCTACGTCGGCATCGCGCACGGCCAGGTCCCGCCCGAGCACTACGCCTCGCTCGAGACTCCGCTGCGCCACTACCGCGGGCGCGACGTCGTGCCGACCTTCGGCGGGTCGATGTTCGAGGCCCTGATGCCGACGATCTTCGTCCCCGAAGCGGAGTGGGCTCCGGACACCTGGGGGGTCAACCAGGCCCGCACCGTCGCGCTCCAGCGCGAGTACGCGATGGACGAGAAGGCATACGGCTACTGGGGATTCAGCCCATCGGCCTGTCCGGGTGACGGCTACTCGGTGTTCGGCGTGCCGCCGATCGCCTGGGAGGCCGATGGTTACCCGAGCGAGCGGGACGGGGAGGTCGTCGTGACCCCCCACGCGTCGGCGATGGCCCTCATGGTCGAGCCCGACGAGGCGGCCGACAACCTGGCGCGCATCGAGAGCGACCTGGGCGCGTACGGCCCCGGCGGTTTCATCGACAGCGTCGACACCTTGACCGGGCGGCACGCGGGCCGCCACCTCTCCCTCGACCAGTCGATGGTCCTGGGGGCGCTCGCGAACGTGCTCGCCGACGACTGCCTGCGCCGCTGGTTCTGCACCCCGGAGGTCGAGGCCGTGCTGCGTCCCGTCGTGGCGGCCCGGACGATGCCCCTGACGTGAGTCCTGGGCGGGACCCGGTTCTCGCGACGGTCGTACGCTTGGGGGTGTCGCCGGCATGCGAGAGGTGGGGTGACGTGTCGCAGTGGTTCGAGGGGTGGACCGAGGATGAGGTCGCCACGCTCCGGCTCGGCCCGGTCTGGGTGCTGAGCGCCCTCACGGGGCGCACGGTCTTCGACGACGACGAGCGGGGTGCCTTCTGGGACGCCGTCACCGACGCAGCGCTGCGAAGCACCGGCGCAGGCCGGGCGGTGTTCGAGACGGCTGCCTCCGAACGCCGTTGGCTCTTCGACGAGTTCGCCCTCGACGGCCGCCCGGTCGTCTCGGGGATGCTCGCAGTGACGCGCCTGCTCGAGCGCCTGTCGGCCGAGGCCCGCGACGACGTGCGGCTCGGCATCGTGCGGGTCGGCGCCGCGGTGGCACTGGCCCGGGGGCCGTTCGGCCGGCGCATGACGCACGAGGACGAGCAGACCCTCATCCTCGTGGACGAGCTGCTGCGCACGTCGGCCGAGACCGCTGCGGACAACCCCCTCAACTCCCCCGCCTCGATCTAGACCGAGCCCACCTTCCCCATCGAGAGCGCGCCGCGTCGCGCCCCCGAGGTGGACGGAGTGCTCTTTTCGATATGGGGAGCCGTAGGTGTCGGCCACGCAGCGCTCAGCGGGTGCGGCGCAGGTGGTCGGGTGCCGGCATACGGCGCACGTCGACGCTCCAGAAGCGGATGACGAACGCGTGGGCAGGCCCGAGCGTCACCCGGTGCTCGAAGCCCCCGCCCTCCGCGGCCACGACCTCCGAGCCCACGACCTCGGCCGCCACCTCGACTGCCCGGTCGAGGTGGCGCCGGTTCGTGTGGAGCACGACGGCGCCGACGTAGGTCAGGGTCGCGAGCTCGTGCCCACGCTCACTGTCGCCGGCGAGCAGCGTCCACGTGAACGAGTCGCTCGCGATCGACCAGTCCTGCACCTGCGCGGCGAGCAGGTCGAGCGCCAGCAGGTCGCGGATGTCGTCGGGCAGGTCGCGGCCGGTCACGCGCCCCATCCTGCCGCCCGCACGGTCGACGGGGTGGGTGTGACCCCCTTCAGTCGAGGTCCTGGACGTCGGCGCGCCTGGCGATCGTGGCCGTCGCGCGTCGGCAGGCGAGCACGGGGACCCGGGGCACGATCTCGTCGAGGAAGGCGAAGCGTCGCCGCAGCGAGCGGTGGTACGCGTCGCCGCTCGTGTCGCTGACGAGCGCGGTCCACCAGTCGGCGAGGTCACCCCAGCCGGGCGCGGCGAGCGACCCGCCGTACTGCTGAAGCGCCAGTCCGGCGCACAGGCTCGCGAACGTCATGCGTTGCTCGAGCGGCCACCCGGCGAGCGTGCCGACGAGCAGGGCCGCCCCGAAGACGTCGCCGGCGCCGGTCGGGTCGACCTCGTGCACCCGGAGCGAGGGCACCCGGGCCTCCTCACCGGTGCGGGCATCGATGCCGAGGGCGCCGTCGGAGCCGACGGTGACGATCGCGACCGGCACCCGGTCGGCGAGGGCGTAGACGGCCTCGACCGGTGTGCTCGTGCCGGTGTAGGCCATCGCCTCGACGGCGTTGGGCATGAAGACGTCGCAGCGGTCGAGCCGTTCGAGCACGTGCGGCGACCACTGCTCCTTGGGGTCCCAGCCGACGTCGGCGAAGACGAGCGACCCGTTCTCACGGGCCTGGTCGACCCAGGTCGGTCCGCTCGGGCCGAAGGCCTCGTCCTCTGCGAGGTCGACCATGACGGCGCGCGATCGCGGCGGCGTGCCGATGAGCTCGCTCGCCGGCACGGGCGAGGGGTGGCCGTGCGAGACCATGCTGCGGTCGCGGTCGACCGACATCGAGACCGTGACCGGGCTGTGCCAGTCGGCGAAGCGGCGGCTGTGGCCGAGGTCGATGCCCTCCTGCTGCTCGAGGGTGCGCCAGCAGAAGTCGCCGTAGTCGTCGTCGCTGAAGGCGGCGGCCAGCCCGGTGCGCAGGCCGAGCCGGCGCGTCGCGACGGCGAGGTTCGCGATGCCGCCGGGGCACGAGGCCAGGCCTTCGGCCCACACCTCCGTGCCCGGCTTGGGAGCGCTCGGCATCCCCGCGAAGATCATGTCGAGGAAGACGGTCCCCCACACGAACACGTCGAGCGGCGGGTCGTCGTCGGTGCGACGCGACGCCAGCGGGTCGAACGACTGTCGGTGGGCCACGCGCCCATGATCCCGCACGTGCGTTCGCGACTCACCGGGTTTCCCGGGTTGCTTCGCGTATGCCGCCCGACTCGTCGGTCACGCGCGTTTCGTCCCGCGCGCGACGGACGGGAGGTGGTGGTCGTGCTCGCTCTCGGGCCCGAGCTCGGCGTCGGCGTGGTCGGCGTGGGACAGGGCCTCGGCGAGCAGGGCGTGCACGTGGGTGTCGGCGGCCGTGTAGTAGACGAACGTGCCCTCGCGCCGGCCGCGCACCAGCCCGGCGAGCCGCAGCTTGGCCAGGTGCTGGCTGACCGAGGTGGGGCTGACGCCGGCGAGCTCGGCGAGGCAGTTGACCGACGACTCGCCCTGCAGGAGGGCCCAGAGCAGCTTGATGCGGGTCGGGTCGGAGAGCAGCCGGAAGGTCTCGGCCGCGAGGTCGGCCTGCTCGTCCGCGGGCATGGACAGGTCGGGCATCGCGTCGTGCACACGTGGACCCTACTGCCTGACTACCTTCGCAACTATGCAGATAAGGTGTGGGGATGCCGGAGCACCTCCACACCCAGCACGACCATCAGCACAGCCACAGCCACAGCCACGATGACGAGCGCGACCACGGCCACGAGCACGGCAGCGGATGGCTCGGCCGCCTGCGGCACGCCGTCACGCCGCACTCCCACGACGCGGCGGACTCCATCGACGCGCCGCTGGAGTCGAGCGCGCGAGGCATCCGTGCCGTCAAGGTGGGTCTCGTCGGCCTCGGCGTCACGGCAGTGCTGCAGCTGGCGGTCGTCGTGGTCTCCGGCTCGGTCGCGCTGCTGGCCGACACGATCCACAACTTCTCCGATGCGCTCACCGCCGTGCCGTTGTGGATCGCGTTCGTCATCGGGCGCCGCGCAGCGACCCGTCGCTACACCTACGGCTACGGCCGAGCCGAGGACCTTGCCGGCCTCTTCGTCATCGCGATGATCGCGGTGTCGGCGGTCGTGGCGGGATGGGAGGCTGTACGCCGCCTGGCCGATCCCGCGCCGGTGCAGAACCTCGGCTGGGTCGCCGTGGCCGGGCTGCTCGGCTTCATCGGCAACGAGCTCGTCGCGAGCCACCGCATCCGGGAGGGGCGGGCCATCGGCTCGGCCGCCCTCGTCGCCGACGGGCACCACGCCAGGACCGACGGACTCACCTCCCTCGCCGTCGTCGTCGGGGCAGGCGGCGTCGCGTTGGGCTGGGGCTGGGCCG
Source organism: Terrabacter terrigena (assembly GCF_042676085.1). Classification (NCBI taxonomy): domain Bacteria; kingdom Bacillati; phylum Actinomycetota; class Actinomycetes; order Micrococcales; family Intrasporangiaceae; genus Terrabacter; species Terrabacter terrigena. Next base: position 57,564 of record NZ_JBHTKH010000011.1, on the reverse strand, counting down.
ACCCTGCGATCGGGCTCGTCATCACGGTCGCGATCGTGCTGGTGCTGCGCGCCGCCGCCCGCGACGTCTTCCGCCGGCTCATGGACGGCGTCGATCCCGAGCTCGTCGTGCGGGCGGAGCAGGTGCTGGCCTCCGACCCGGCCGTCCTGTCCGTGCGTCGGGTGCGCATGCGGTGGATCGGGCACGAGGTCCATGCCGACGCCGAGCTCGACGTGCCGGCGCGCCTGTCGCTGACCGACGCCCATGCCGTCGCCCACCGTGCCGAGCAGGAGCTCGTCCGCGCCGTCCCCAGGCTCGCCGGGGCGGTCGTGCACGCCTATCCGGGTCACGACTGAGTCCGAGCGCGCCAGAACTGGCGCGGGGCTCGCGGGTTGGTACGGTTCCGAGGGTGGTGCAGCCATGAAGCTGGTCATTCTCGGTGGCGGCGGTTTCCGCGTGCCGCTCGTGCACGGGGCGCTGCTGCGCGACACCGCCCGGCGGCGGGTCACCGAGGTCGTCCTGCACGACACCGACGTCTCGCGGCTCGACGTCATGGGGCACGTCCTCAGCGCGCAGGCGCAGGCACACCTCGGTGCGCACCCCGACTCGCGGACACCGCCGACGGTCACGGCCACGACGGACCTCGACAGTGCGCTCGAGGCTGCCGACTTCGTCTTCTCGGCGATGCGGGTGGGTGGCCTCGCAGGACGCACCGCCGACGAGCGCATCGCCCTCGACATGGGCCTGCTCGGTCAGGAGACCACCGGCCCCGGCGGCGTCGGCTACGGCCTGCGCACCGTGCCGGTCGCGCTCGACGTCGCCCGCCGCGTACGCCGCCTGGCCCCCGACGCGTGGGTCATCAACTTCACCAACCCTGCCGGCCTCGTCACCCAGGCGATGCAGTCGGTGCTGGGCGGCCGCGTCGTCGGCATCTGCGACTCCCCGCTCGGCCTCGCCAAGCGCGCCGCGGGTGCGCTGTGGCACGACCTGGACGACCTCGAGATCGACTATGCCGGGCTCAACCACCTCGGCTGGCTCACCGGGCTGCGCCACGACGGATGTGACCTGCTGCCGAGCCTGCTCGAGAACGACGCGGCGCTCAGCGCGATCGAGGAGGGACACCTCTTCGGCACCGAGTGGCTGCGCGGCCTCGGGTCGCTCCCGAACGAGTACCTCTTCTACTACTACTTCACCCGCGACGCCGTCGCCCAGATCGCCTCGGCCGCCCAGACCCGTGGCGAGTACCTCGTCGCGCAGCAGGCCGAGTTCTACGGCGCGGTCGCCCGAGCGCCGGGCGAGGCGTGGGAGCGCTGGGACGCCGTGCGCCGCGAACGCAATGCGACCTACATGCAGGAGACCCGCGGGAACGGCGACGGTGACTCCCACGAGCGCTCCGAGGCCGACGTCGAGGGCGGCGGCTACGAAGGGGTCGCGCTCGCGCTGATGGCCGCGATCGCCCGCGACGAGCCGGCGAGGCTGATCCTCAACGTGCGCAACGACGGGGCCGTCGCCGGCCTGCGGGACGACGCCGTCGTCGAGGTGCCGTGCACGGTCGACGCGGCCGGGCCGGTGCCGGTGCGGGTGAGCCCGCTGCCCGGCCACGCCCTCGGACTCGTGCAGCAGGTCAAGGCGGTCGACGAGATCGTCATCCGTGCCGCCACCGAGCAGTCGAGATCGCTTGCGGTGCAAGCCTTTGCGCTCCACCCTCTCGTCGACTCCGTCACGGTGGCGCGCGAGCTGCTCGCCGAGTACGGCCGGCGACTGCCCGACTTCTACGGCGGACTGGGCTAGACGCTCCGCGGCAACGGTGGCCCGATCGCCCTCCGTCCCGGCAGGATCGAGGCATGCACCTCGACCTCAACGCCGACGTCGGCGAGTCCTTCGGGGTGTGGACCCTGGGCGACGACGCTGCCGTGCTCGACGTCGTCACGAGCGCGAACGTCGCGTGCGGCTTCCACGCCGGCGACCCGCTCACCCTGCGCACGACGTGTGCGTATGCCGCCGAGCGGGGTGTCGTCGTCGGGGCGCAGGTCGGCTACCGCGATCTCGCCGGCTTCGGGCGGCGCTTCGTCGACGTGCCGCCGGACGCCCTCGCCGCCGACGTCATCTACCAGCTGGGTGCCCTGTCGGCCATGGCCCACGTGGCGGGCACGAGGGTCGCCTACGTCAAGCCGCACGGCGCGCTCTACAACGCGATCGTCCACCACGAGGCCCAGGCCCAGGCGGTGGTCGACGCCGTGGTGGCCGTCGACACCTCGCTGCCGATCCTCGGGCTGCCCGGGAGCGTGGTGCTCGCCCGGGCCATGGCCGCCGGGCTGCGCGCCGTCAGCGAGGCGTTCGCCGACCGGGCCTACCTGCCCGACGGGCGTCTGGTCCCCCGCACCGAGCCGGGGGCGGTGCTGCACGGCGCCGAGGAGGTGGCCGCCAGGGTCAGGCGGCTGGCACTCGAGGGCGTCGTCACGGCTGTCGACGGCACCGACGTCGAGGTGCGGGCCGAGTCGGTGTGCATCCACGGCGACACCCCGGGCGCCGTCGAGATGGCACGCGCGGTCCGGCGGGAGCTCGAGGCCGCCGGTGTCGAGATCCGCGCGTTCGCAGGCTGACCGGGGCGATGACGATGGAGGCGCGACTGCTCCCGATGGGTGCGTCGGCCCTGCTCGTCGAGGTGGCCGACACCGACGCGGCCCTGGCGCTGCGCACCGGACTGGCGGCCGCTGTCTCGCCGGCGGGCGACGAGACGGCGATCGGGACGGCTCTCGAGCACGTCGTCGTCGGAGCCCGCACCGTGCTCGTCGTCCTGCGCGACGCCCGGCGTCGGGACGAGGTGGGACGCGCCTGCCTGGAGCTCGCCGCCCACCTGGACCTCGCCCTCGGCCCGGGCGACGGCGACGCGGTCGAGGTTGCCGTCCGCTACGACGGTGCAGACCTCGACGAGGTCGCCCGGCTCACCGGGCTGTCCCGTGGCGCGGTGGTCGAGGCCCACACGGGCACACCCTGGCGCGTCGGCTTCGGTGGCTTCGCGCCGGGGTTCGCCTACCTCGTCGACGGCGACCCGCGCCTGAGGGTGCCACGCCGCCCCGATCCCCGCACCCGGGTGCCCGCCGGGTCCGTCGCTCTCGCAGGGGAGTTCAGCGGCATCTACCCGCAGGACTCGCCGGGAGGCTGGCAGCTGCTGGGTTCCACCGATGCCGTCCTCTGGGATGTCGACCGGCAGCCGCCTGCCCTGCTCACCCCGGGCATGACGGTGTGGTTCGTCGACGCCGACGCCCGCACCGCACCCCCTTCGACAGCCCGGGTAGCGACAGCAGCCACGCCGTCAGGGACGGGGCGCGCGAGTCACCCGACTGGGACTGGGCGAGGCCTGGAGGTGGTCGCGACGGGTCCGCTCACCCTCGTCGAGGACGCCGGCCGACCTGGCCTCGCCGACGCGGGAGTGGGACGGTCGGGCTCGGCCGACCCGGCGGCGTACGGGCTCGGGCTGCGGCTCGTCGGGCACCTGCTCGGCGGTGACGACGGCGGGTCGCCGCCGGCGTCGCTCGAGGTCACGTTCGGCGGCCTCGCAGTCCGCGCCCGCGGCGACCTGCTCGTGGCCCTGACCGGAGCACCCTGTCCGGCCGACGTCGACGGCCGGCCGGTGGCGCACGCTGCGCCTGTGCCGCTCGCCGACGGACAGCTGCTCACCCTGGGCGCACCGGCGGCGGGGCTGCGCACCTGGCTCGCCGTCCGCGGCGGCATCGCGGTGCCGCCGGTGCTCGGCTCGCGGTCGACCGACACGCTCTCGGGTGTCGGGCCGCCGGTGCCGAAGGTCGGCGACGTGCTGCCGGTGGGCCCCGCACCGCGGGCGTTCCCGGTGGTCGACGTCGCCCCGCAGCCCGTGCCGGGCGACGGGCCCGTGGTGCTCGACATCGACCCCGGACCGAGGGCCGACTGGTGCCACCTCGACGACCTCGAAGGTGACGTGCGCACGGTTTCGGCACGCAGCAACCGCGTGGGAATCAGACTGGAGGGAAAGGCGATCCAGCGCCAGGCGGCATACGCGGAGACGGAGCTCCCCAGCGAGGGGATGGTCGTCGGGGCCGTGCAGGTGCCGCCGGGAGGTGAGCCGGTCGTCTTCCTCGCCGACCACCCGGTCACCGGCGGCTACCCGGTCGTCGCCGTGCTGACCCCAGGGGCCGTCACCCGGGCAGCACAGTTGCGGCCGGGCCAGCAGGCGCGACTGCGGTGGCGCCTGCGCCCGCGGTGACGCCCGGCCGCGTCACGACGGGCGGATCTCACCCGACCCGCGCACGACGAGCGTCGGCTCGATGACGACGTGCCGGGGCGGCGAGGTGTCACCTGCGATACGGGAGAAGAGCAGCCGGCCGACCTCGGCGCCGATCTGACCGACGTTCTGGCGCACCACGGTGAGCGCCGGCTCGAGGAGGTCGGCGAGGGGAAAGTCGTCGAAGCCGATGACGGCCACATCGTGGCTGAGCCCCAGGGACCGCAGCGCGCGCACCGCGCCGATGGCGAGGTCGTTGCGCCCGGCGAAGATCGCCGTCGGCACCAGCCCGCCGCGGTAGAACGCGTGCACCGCGTGCTCGGCGGCCTCGGAGGTGCGGAGGTCGCTGACCTCCACGCGCTCGTCGACGGGGATGCCGGCCGCTGCCATGGCCTGCCGGTAGCCGCGTAGGCGGTCCTCGGCGGTCTGGATCGTCGCGAGGTCGAGCAGCACCGCGATGCGGCGGTGGCCGTGCGCGATGAGGTGTTCCACCGCGTGCCGCGAGCCCAGGACGTTGTCCACCGTGACCGAGTCGGCGTCGACGCCGTGGGGCCGGCGGTCGACGAAGACGGTGGGGAGACCCGCCCGCAGCTCGGCGGCGAGGTACTCGTGGCGTGACGTCGCCGGCATGAGGACGAGGCCGTCGACGCGGCGGGCGACCAAGCCGCGGACCAGGGCGATCTCGCGACCCTCCTCCTCGTCGAGGCTCGCCGCGAGCACCGCTGTCTGCTGCGCGCGGGCGACGTCCTCGAGGGAGCGCAGCAGGCTTGCCGAGAAGCTGTTGCTGACGTCCTGCAGCAGGGCCCCGACGGTGCCGGTCCGGCCGCTCGCCCGGCGCAGGTTGCTCGCGTGGACGTTGTGCGAGTAGTCCAGCCGGGTGGCGGCCCGCTCGACCCGCTCCCGCACCGCCGAGGAGACGCCGGACTCACGGTTCACGACGCGTGAGACGGTCTTGAGGCTGACGCCCGCCAGTGCCGCGACGTCCTTCATGGTGGCTCGGGCCACCAGGTGCCCACGGGTCGCAGCGCCTCGACCCCCTCGCCCTGAGCCCGCCTCGGACATCGTTGTCTCATCCACGTTGCGATTTGTAGCGGATGCCTTGACGTGAGCACAAGAGCGTTCTATACATCGTCCTGACAACGTTGTCATGTGACGACGGCAGACAGAGAGGTCCACGCCATGCACCGCAGCTCCTTCCTCACCCCGTCTCGGCTCGCTGGTCGCCGCGCACTCGTCGCCATGGCCACCGGCACGCTGGTTCTCGGCGCCGCTGCCTGCGGCAGCTCGGACGGCGGCTCGAGCGGCGCCAGTGGAGGCGGCGCCGAGAAGGTCGGTGTCTCCCTCATCACCAAGGACTCGACCAACCCGTTCTTCGTCGCCATGCAGAAGGGCGCCAAGGCCGACGCGGACAAGAACAACGTCACCCTGACCGTGGCGTCGGGCAAGCAGGAGGGCGACGACGCCGGCCAGATCACGGCGATCGAGGACGCCATCGCGCGCGGCGACAAGGGCGTGCTCATCACGCCGATGAGCAACGGCGTCAACGCCGCCATGAAGAAGGCCCGCGACGCCGGCCTCTACGTCATCGCCCTCGACACGCCGCCCGACCCTGCCGACACCGTCGACATCACCTTCGCGACCGACAACCGGGCCGCGGGCAAGCTCGACGGTCAGTGGGCGGCCGGCCAGCTCGCGGGCAAGCCCGCCGTGATCGCGCTCCTCGACCTGTTCAACGACAAGATCGTGTCGGTCGACTACAACCGTGACCAGGGCTTCCTCGAGGGCATGGGCATCGATGTCAAGGACCCCAAGAAGAACGGCGACGAGGACAAGACCGGCAAGTACACGGGCGGCAAGGGCGGTGACTACACCATCGTCTGCAACGAGCCCGGCAACGGCGCCGAGGACGGCGGCCGCACCGCCATGGAGAAGTGCCTCTCGAAGAACCCCGACATCAACCTCGTCTACACCATCAACGAGCCGACCGCGGTCGGTGCCAACGCGGCTCTCAAGGCGCAGGGCAAGACGGCCCTCATCGTCTCGGTCGACGGCGGCTGCGCCGGCGTCAAGTCGGTCACCGACGGCGTCATCGGAGCCACGGCGCAGCAGTACCCGCTGAAGATGGCGACGCTCGGCATGGAGGCCATCGCCAAGATCGCCCGCGGCGGTGAGAAGCCGAAGGTCTCGCCCGGCCTCGACTTCTACAACACGGGTGTCGCCCTCGTGACGGACAAGAAGGTCGATGGCGTCGACAGCATCAGCTCCGCCGACGCCGCCAAGATCTGCTGGGGCAACTGAGCCATGACGACCACCCAGTCGGCTGCCGCCGAGTTCGCTCGGCGGCAGCAGAGCCCCCTGCAGAGGGTGCAGCACCTCCTCCACGGCTACCCGTGGCTCAGCCCCCTGCTCATCCTCGTCATCGCGTTCATCGCCTTCACCACGATGAACTCGCGGTTCGCCACGCCGTCCTCGCTCGGTCTGCTGCTGCAGCAGACCGCGGTCGTGGCGGCCCTGGCGATCGGTCAGACACTCATCATCCTCACGGCCGGCATCGACCTGTCTGTCGGCGCCATCACGATCCTGTCGATGATGGTGATGGCGACGCTGGCCAAGGACGGCGGGATGAACGGCCTCCTCGCACTGCTGATCGGCCTGCTCCTGGCCGTCGGCGCGGGTCTGCTCAACGGCCTGCTCGTGACCCGGCTGGCACTACCGCCGTTCATCGTCACCCTCGGCACGCTCAGCGTCTTCACGGCCATCGCGCTGCTCTACTCGGGCGGCTCGAGCATCCAGGCCGACCACCTGCCGTCCCTCCTCAACTTCCTGGGCGAGGGGTTCGGCCCGCGGGGCGGCTTCCGCCTCACGTGGGGCGTCATCGCCGTCGGCGTCATGTACGCCGTGGTCGGCTTCGCGCTGTCGCAGACCGCATGGGGACGCCACGTCTATGCCGTCGGCGACGACCGCGAGTCGGCCCGCCTGTCGGGCGTGGGCACCCAGCGCGTGCTCCTCACCGTCTACACCGTCGCCGGGCTCATCTACGGCCTCGCGGCCTGGGTCCTCATCGGCCGCTCCGGCGCCGCGACACCCAACGCCATCGTCGACGCCAACCTCAACAGCATCACCGCAGTGGTCATCGGCGGCACGAGCCTCTTCGGTGGTCGCGGGCGGCTCATCGGGACGCTCATCGGCGCCCTGATCGTCCAGTCCCTCCAGTTCGGTCTCTCGCTCGCCGGCATCGACCAGCAGTACCGCGTCCTCGCCACCGGCGTGCTCGTCATCGTCGCGGTCTCCGTCGACCAGTGGATCAGGAAGGTCAAGGCATGAGCGCCGACGCGCCCCCCACCACCGACCAGTCGGTCGCCCACCAGGGCGGCCTGTTCTCGACGGCCGAACCGAGCAGCGACCGCACCCACCCGGTGCTCTCGGCGCGCGGCCTGGTCAAGACCTTCGGCCGGGTCGTCGGCCTCGACGGCGTCGACCTCGACCTGTACCCCGGCGAGGTGCTCGCCGTCATCGGCGACAACGGCGCCGGCAAGTCGACGCTGATCAAGTGCCTGACGGGCGCCCTCGTGCCCGACTCGGGCGAGATCCGCCTCGACGGCCAGGTCGTGCACTTCAAGCGACCGCAGGACGCCCGCGACGCCGGCATCGAGACGGTCTACCAGCAGCTGGCCGTCATCCCCGCCCTCGACATCGCGAGCAACCTCTACCTCGCCCGGGAGGAGCGTCGTCCGGGTCCGCTCGGCTCGGTGTTCCGCATGCTCGACAAGAAGGGGATGAAGGAGCGAGCCGGCCAGGCCGTCCAGGACCTCGGCATCCAGACCATCCAGAACATGGGCCAGGCCGTCGAGACGCTGTCGGGCGGCCAACGTCAGGCCGTCGCGGTGAGCCGCGCGGCAGCGTTCGGGGGCAAGGTCGTCATCCTCGACGAGCCGACGGCTGCCCTCGGTGTCAAGGAGGGCAACCAGGTCCTCGAGATGATCCGGCAGCTGCGCGACCGGGGCCTCGGGATCATCCTCATCTCGCACAACATGCCGCACGTGTGGGACGTTGCCGACCGCATCCACATCCAGCGTCTCGGCGGGAGCGCCGGCGTCATCACGCCGTCGTCGCACTCGATGACCGACGGCGTAGCGGTGATGACCGGAGCCATGCGGCTCCAAGACTGAAAGCCGTTTCGAGCGCGCTGAGTTCCCCGTCAGGAGAGGCATGTTCGTCAAGATTGTCGTCGGCTACATTCCGACACCCGAGGGGGTCGCCGCGCTCGACGCGGCGATCTCGCTCGCCCAGTCAGAGGGGTCGCACCTCACGGTCGTCAACACCGGACGCGACGGCAACTACGCCGACAAGAGCTTCGCGATGGCCGAGGACATCGACGCCATCGACCTGCAGCTCGCGAACGCCGACATCCCGCACGAGGTGCGTCAGCCGACCTCTGGTCGCTCCGCCGCGGAGGAGATCCTCGGCGCGGCGACGGAGATCGACGCCGACCTCGTCGTCATCGGCCTGCGCCGGCGGTCACCGGTCGGCAAGCTCGTGACGGGCAGCACCGCACAGCAGGTGCTGCTCGACGCCCCGTGCGCCGTCCTGACCGTCAAGGCGCGCTGAGGCGTCCGGCGGTGGCGCTGCGGGACAGCCGCTCGCGTCGGTCTCGCACGTGGGAGAGCCTTCGGAGGTGGTGGCTGAGGTGGCGGCGGACATAACGGATTCGCGGGCGCCCGAGCATCTTTCGCGCTCTACTTGAGGGGAAGTCGTCGCGGGCCCGGGGGGCGGGCCTGCAGCAGTGCGGGAGCATGAGGCATGCGTCAGCGGATGGAGCGCCTGGTCGCGGCGGGGGTGGCCGCCGGCCTGGGCTGCGCCCTGCTCGCCGCCGCCCCGGCTCGCGCCGACGACGGCTCGACCTTTCCGACCCCGTCGCCGTCCGCAGAGCCAAGCCTCGGCTTCGGCACGGGCCTCGGTGGCGCCGGGACGGCAACCCCGACAGGCATGCCCGGCGTGTCCGGCGGAGCAGGCGGGGCCGGCGGGGCCGGCGGGAGTGAGGGCGCCGACGGCGCGCCCGCCCGGCAGGCCGACCCCCTGACCACGCTCGGGGGTCTGGCGGGGGTGCTGGTCACGCCGCTGTTCGAGCGGCTCCTCCTGACAGCCGGCGCGGTGGTGACCGCCCAGCAGGCGAAGCCGGCGGCACCGGGTGACCAGACCCAGCAGGACGCGCAGCCCGGCGAGCTGCCGGGCGCCCAACCCGACCCCGCAACGCTCCAGCCGGGTGGAGGCACCAGCGCCACGTCCTCGACGTGGCGGCCGAGGGCCGACATCCAGGTGCCGACCGCCGTGGCCGTCCCGCCCAGGGGTGGCGGCAACGGTCCACTGACCAAGGAGCAGGTCATCTGGGCGGCCTACACGTCGGCTGCCGCGAAGAGGCCCTCGTGCCGCATCCCCGTCATGCTGCTCGCGGCCATCGGCGAGGTCGAGTCGTCCTCGCTGCGCGGCCGCCGGCTCGACGCGTCCCACGACGCCGTCCCGCCGGTCCGGGGGCCGGCGCTCACGGGCGGGAGCTACGCCGCGATCCGCGACAGCGACGGCGGCCGCTTCGACGGCGACCCCGTGTGGGACCGGGCCGTCGGACCGATGCAGTTCATCCCGGCCACGTGGCGGATCTGGGGCGCCGACGGCAACGGTGACGGCATACGCGACCCGCAGAACATCGAGGACGCCGCGCTCGCGGCGGCCGGCTACCTCTGCGCCGGGGGCCGTGACCTGTCGCAGGCCGCCGACCTGCGCGCCGCCGTGCTGTCGTACAACCACTCGCAGCGCTACCTCGCGACCGTGGTCGGCATCATCCAGGCCGTGACGTCCGGCGCCCTCGCCGGCCCCTGACGGCAAATCCCCACCCATCTGGTGGGGATGGATCGGATGCCGGACCCATTTGGGTCAAGATAATGGCCGGTTATACATTCGATCACATGACCGTCACCGACCACTCGACCGCGACCGCGCCTGCACGCCCCGGCACCAGGCCGCCACGCGGCGGTCGCTCCAACGGGCAGTGGAAGGTGGACGGCACCGAGCCGCTCAACGGCAACGAGACCTGGAAGCAGGAGGACAACGGGCTCAACGTCCGCGAGCGGATCGAGCAGATCTACTCCCGCGACGGGTTCGACTCGATCCCCACGCAGGACCTCTCCGGCCGCTTCCGCTGGTGGGGCCTCTACACGCAGCGCAAGCCCGGCATCGACGGCGGCCGCACGGCCCAGCTGAGCGACGACGAGCTGAGCGACCGCTACTTCATGCTCCGCGTCCGCAGCGACGGCCAGGCCCTCACGCCCGAGCGGCTACGCGTCCTCGGCGGCATCTCCACCGACTTCGCCCGCGACTCGGCCGACATCACCGACCGGCAGAACATCCAGTACCACTGGGTCGGCATCGAGGACGTGCCCGAGATCTGGCGGCGGCTCGAGGCCGTCGGCCTGCAGACGACGGAGGCCTGCGGCGACACCCCGCGAGGCTTCCTCGGCAGCCCCGTCGCCGGCGTCGCGGCCGACGAGATCATCGACCCGACGCCCGTCATCCTGCGGATCACCGAGAAGTACCTCGGCGACCTCGACCTCTCCAACCTGCCGCGCAAGTTCAAGACGGCCATCACCGGCCACCCGAGCCTCGACGTCGTGCACGAGATCAACGACATCTCCCTCGTCGGCGTCGTGCACCCCGAGCTCGGGCCGGGCTTCGACCTCTGGGTCGGCGGCGGCCTCTCGACCTCGCCACGGCTGGCCGAGCGCATCGGCGTCTTCGTGTCCGAGGACGACGCCGTCGACGTCTGGCACGGCGTCATCTCGATCTTCCGTGACTACGGCTACCGCAGGCTCCGCAACAAGGCCCGCCTCAAGTTCCTCCTGGCCGAGTGGGGCCCGGCGAAGTTCCGCGAGGTGCTCGAGACCGAGTACCTCGGGCACCCGCTGCCCGACGGCCCGCCCCCCGCACCCGCCACGGGCCCCGGCGACCACGTCGGCGTGCACCTGCAGAAGGACGGCAACTACTACGTCGGCGCCGCCCCCACCGTGGGCCGCATCAGCGGCACCCTGCTGACCCGGCTCGGCGACCTCGTCGAGGCCTACGGCGCCAGCGCTGTCCGGCTCACCGCCCACCAGAAGCTCGTCGTCCTCGACGTCCCGGCCGAGCGCGTCGACGACTTCGTCGCCGAGCTCGAGGGCCTCGGCCTGACGGCGAAGCCCAGCCCGTTCCGTCGAACGACGATGGCGTGCACGGGTATCGAGTACTGCAAGCTGGCCATCGTCGAGACGAAGCAGACCGCGACCGACGCCATCGCCGAGCTCGAGACCCGGCTCGCCGACCTCGTCGAGGACGGCTCGCTCGACGCCCCCATCCTGCTCAACATCAACGGCTGCCCCAACTCGTGCGCGCGCATCCAGACCGCCGACATCGGCCTCAAGGGCCAGCTCGTCACCGTGGACGGAGAGCAGGTGCCGGGCTTCCAAGTGCACCTCGGCGGTGGCCTCGCCTCGGTCGGGCGCGACCAGGCCGGCCTCGGGCGCACCGTCCGCGGCCTCAAGGTGACGGCCGACGACCTGCCCGACTACGTCGAGCGCGTCGTGCGCACCTTCGCCAAACAGCGCGAGCAGGGCGAGACCTTCGCCCAGTGGAGCCACCGTGCCGAGGAAGGAGCCCTCCAGTGACCGCAGTCCCCCTGGCCACCCCGAAGGTGCCGCGCAAGCGCCGCTCGGAGGCCGAGCTCAAGGCGATCGTCGACGACTTCAACGCGACGCTCGGCGCCGACCCCGAGCACGAGCCGACGGCCGACGAGGTCGCTGCCTGGGCCGCGTTCCACTTCGACGGCAGTCTCGCGGTGGCGTGCTCCATGGCGGATGCCGTTCTGCCGCACGTGGTCTCGCGGTTCGCCCCCGGGGTCGACGTGCTCTTCCTCGAGACCGGCTACCACTTCTCCGACACGATCGTCACGCGCGACATCGTGGCCGAGGACCTGCCGATCACCCTCGTCAACGTCATGCCCGAGCTCACCGTGGCCGAGCAGGACGAGAAGTACGGTCCGCGGCTCTACGAGCGCGACCCCGCCCTGTGCTGCCAGATGCGCAAGGTCGAGCCGCTCGCCCGCACGCTGCCGCTCTACGAGGCCTGGGTCACCGGCGTGCGCCGGGAGGAGGGCCCCACCCGCGCCGACACCCCCCTCGTCACGTGGGACGCCAAGAACGGCCTCGTCAAGATCAACCCGCTCGCAGCGTGGACCTTCGACGAGCTCCTCACGTATGCCGCCGACAACCAGGTCGAGGTCAACTCCCTTCTCTCCGATGGCTACCCGTCGATCGGCTGCGAGCCGTGCACCCGCCGGGTCGAGCCCGGCGAGGACCCCCGCGCCGGCCGTTGGGCCGGCTTCGCCAAGACCGAGTGCGGACTCCACACATGACGACGACCACCAAGACCATCGACACCCCGACCGGCTCGGCGACGCCGGTCGACGGCGAGACGCGGCCGACGGCATACGCGACGACGTCCTCGACCGACCGTCGGCTGAGCCAGCTCGACGCGCTCGAGGCGGAGGCGATCCTCGTCATCCGCGAGATGGCCGGCGAGCTCGAGCGCCCGGCGCTGCTCTTCAGCGGCGGCAAGGACTCGGTCGTCATGCTGCACCTGGCGACGAAGGCGTTCTGGCCGGCGCCGATCCCGTTCCCGGTGCTGCACGTCGACACGGGCCACAACTTTCCCGAGGTGCTCGCCTACCGCGACGAGACGGTCGAGCGCCTCGGCCTGCGTCTCGTCGTCGCGAGCGTGCAGGACTACATCGACGACGGCCGGCTGCGCGAGCGCGCCGACGGCACGCGCAACCCCCTGCAGACGATGCCGCTGCTCGATGCCATCAACGACAACCGTTTCGACGGCGTCTTCGGTGGCGGCCGCCGCGACGAGGAGAAGGCGCGCGCCAAGGAGCGGATCGTCTCTCTCCGCGACGAGTTCGGCCAGTGGGACCCGAAGAACCAGCGGCCCGAGCTGTGGAACCTCTTCAACCCGCGCCACCGCCCGGGCGAGCACGTGCGGGTCTTCCCGATCAGCAACTGGACCGAGGTCGACATCTGGCGCTACATCGAGCGCGAGGACATCCCGCTCGCACCGCTCTACTACGCCCACGAGCGAGAGGTCTTCCGCCGCGACGGCATGTGGCTCGCGGTCGGCCCCGTGAGCCGGCCGCGTGACGACGAGACGGTCGAGACGCGCCTCGTGCGCTACCGGACCGTCGGTGACATGTCGTGCACCGGCGCCGTCGAGTCGCCGGCCACGACCAACGCCGACATCGTCCTCGAGGTGGCTGCCTCGACACTGACGGAGCGCGGTGCCACGCGCGCCGACGACCGCATCTCGGAGGCCGCCATGGAGGACCGCAAGAAGGAAGGCTATTTCTGATGGCGACCGCCACCCAGGCTCCCGAGACCGTCGACCCCTCACTGGTCGACCCCGCCGCCGTTGCCGGCGCCGGTCGCGGCACGCTGCTGCGCCTCGCGACCGCCGGCTCCGTCGACGACGGCAAGTCGACCCTCGTCGGCCGCCTGCTCCACGACACCAAGTCGGTGCTGTCCGACCAGCTCGCCGCCGTCGAGCGCGTGTCGCGTGACCGCGGCCTGACCGCCGCCGACCTGGCGCTGCTCACCGACGGCCTGCGCGCCGAGCGCGAGCAGGGCATCACCATCGATGTCGCCTACCGCTACTTCGCGACGGCCAACCGCTCGTTCGTGCTCGCCGACTGCCCCGGCCACGTGCAGTACACCCGCAACACGGTCACCGGCAGCTCGACCGCCGACGTCGTCGTGCTCCTCGTCGACGCGCGCAAGGGCGTGCTCGAGCAGACCCGTCGCCACCTCGCGGTTACGGCTCTGCTCCGCGTGCCGCACGTCGTCGTCGCGGTGAACAAGATCGACCTCGTCGACTTCTCGCAGGAGGTCTACGACCGCGTCGAGGCCGAGGTGCAGGCCGTGGCTCGCGAGCTCGGCGTCGAGGACGCCATCGCCATCCCGGTCAGTGCGCTCGACGGAGACAACGTCGCGCACCGCTCCGAGCGCACCCCCTGGTACGCCGGCCCGAGCCTTCTCGAGCTCCTGGAGGCGCTGCCGCCGTCCGACGACCCGGCCAACGAGTCGTTCCGGCTGCCGGTGCAGCTCGTCATCCGCCCGCAGGGCGCCGCGCGCGACCCGCAGCACCGCGACTACCGCGGGTACGCCGGCCAGGTCGCCTCTGGCGTCGTGCGCGTCGGTGACGAGGTGGTGGCGCTCCCGTCGGGAAAGCGCACGTCCGTCACCGGCATCGACCTCGGCGAGTCCACCCTCGACGAGGCGTTCGCGCCCCAGTCCGTGACGCTGCGGCTCGCCGACGAGATCGACATCTCGCGTGGCGACGTCATCGCGGCCGCCGCCGACGCGCCCGAGCCGACCCAGGACATCAAGGCCGTCGTCTGCTGGCTCGGTGACGCGCCGCTGCGCCCCGGCCAGCGGCTCCTGCTCAAGCACGGGTCGCGCACGGTGCAGACCGCCGTGCGCACGCTTGACGGTGCCCTCGACCTCGACGACCTCCACGCCGTGCCGTCGGAGTCCTTGTCGCTCAACGACATCGGCCTCGTGACGCTCCGGCTGGCGTCGGCCGTTCCGGTCGAGAACTACTCGACGTCGCGACGTGGCGGGTCCTTCCTGCTCATCGACGCCCACGACGGCCGCACGGTCGCCGCGGGGATGGTCGGTGCCACGCTGCCCACCGCGGCAGACGCCCCGTCGCAGCCCGAGGGTGACGAGGAATGGGAGATCTGAAGCCGGCGCTGCCGGTCGTCCTCGACCTGACCGGCCGTCTCGTCGTGGCCGTCGGTGGCGGCCCGGTCTCCGCGCGCCGCGTGCGTGCCTTCCTCGACGAGGGCGCCGTCGTGCGCGTCGTCGCGCCGTGGCTCTGCGAGGACCTCAGCGACCTGGCCGCCGCCGGCCGGGTCGACTGGGTCGAGCGCGACTACGCCGGACCTTCCGACCTCGACGGCGCCTGGTTCGCCCACACCGCAACGGGCGAGGCGTCCGTCGACCGTGAGGTCGCCTCCGACGCCGAGTCCCTGCGCGTCTGGTGCGTCGATGCCACCGACGCCGCCGGCACGACCGCGAGCGTCGCGGCCCGCACCGACGTGACCACGCCCGACGGCCGGGTCACCATCTCCGCGTATGCCGCCGGCGACCCCGGTCTGGCCGTGACCGTGCGCGACGGGGTGGAGCGGGCGCTCGCCACGGGCACCCTCGACCTGCGTCGCACCCGCACCCACGGCCGCCGGGGCTGGGTCGCGCTCGTCGGTGGCGGACCCGGCACCGACGGCCTGCTCACGACCCGGGGCCACGAGCTGCTCGCCTCGGCCGACGTCGTCGTGGTCGACCGGCTCGCTCCGCGCGCCGTCGTCGACCGACTGCCCGCCTCGGTGCGCGTCGTCGACGTCGGCAAGACGCCGGGCAACCACCCCGTGCCGCAGTCGCGGATCAACGACATCCTCGTCGAGGAGGCCCAGCGGGGCCTCGGGGTGGTCCGCCTCAAGGGCGGCGACCCCTACGTGCTCGGCCGCGGTGGCGAGGAGCGCGAGGCCTGCGAGCCACACGGCATACCCGTCGAGGTCGTGCCGGGCGTGACGAGTGCGGTCTCCGTGCCCGCAGCCGCCGGCATCCCGGTGACCCACCGCGGTGTCGCGCGCGGCTTCACGGTCGTCACGGGCCACGAGGACATCCCGGCATTGCCGACCGGCGGCGACCACACGCTGGTGCTCCTCATGGGGGTCACCCAGCTCGCCCGCACGACCGAGCTGCTCGTCGCGCACGGGCGCTCGGCGGACTGCCCCGTGGCCGTCGTCGAGCGCGGCTTCTCGCCCGACCAGCGCACCACCGTCGGGACCGTCGCGACGATCGCCGGGCTCGCCCGGTCACGTGGCGTCCGTGCCCCTGCCGTCGTCGTCGTCGGCGACGTCGTGCGCCTCGGTCACGACTGGCCCGAACCCCAGCCGAACGAACGCTGAGTCACCATCTGACCGAGTGCTCTCTCGATCGGAGGGTGATCGAGAGGACGGGTGGTCAGGTCGGTCGGGTGAGGGCGGCTGCCTGCGCCTCGAGGATCCCGGCCAGCTGCGGCCACCGAACCGCCCCGGCCCGGCCACCGAGGGCTGCGACCACGACCGCGCTGCCCACGACGCACCAGGCCGTCAGGGTCCGTGAGTGCTCCCCGTCGAGGACGAACGGCTGCTCGGCCGCCTCGACGTGGCCGGCGCCCGCCACCTCGGGCGGTGACACCGTGCGCAGCTCGCCGACGTCCGAGAGCCCCTTGCTCCTCGGCATCGTGCGGGGCAGCGCGCGCAGCTCGTCGACGCCGGTCCTGGCGTCCTCGGGCGAGGCGAACGGGATGACCTGGATGAACAGGTCGGCGCGGCCCACCTCCTGGTACGCGCGCACGCTCGTCACCGAACGCGCGGCCCGGGCGCGCGTGATGACCTCGCTCGTGCTGCCGCTCGCCCCGGTGCGGTAGGTGCGCTGCCCGCGCGCGGTCCACGGGCCCCCGGGCACGTCGGCTGCTCGGAGACAGGTGTTCCGCGAACCGATCGACCTCACCTGCGCCAGCACGAGGCGCCCGATACTCGTCACGCGGTCACGATATGCCGACGCCGCCGCCTCACGTGACGGCAGCGAGGATCCGGTCGATGCGGGGGATCGTCACGGGGTCGTCCGGGATCTCGAGGAACCACCGTGCGAGGCGTGCTCGCTCGGCCTCCTTCGTCGCACCGACCCAGCGGGAGCAGGCGAGCTGCCCGATGTGGGCCTGCTCCGCGACGAGCATCGTGAAGTGACCGCGGCGCGTCACGCGCCCCGGTCCACCGGCGTCGCGGTATGCCGTGCTGATCCGACGCGCTCGCGAAGGGTCGTCGTCACCGAACTCGTAGAGCACCATCGCGAGCTCCTGGCTCGCGTCTGCGGGGCCCATGTTCTCGAAGTCGATGACGCAGATGCGGCCGTCGGCGGACTCGAGCACGTTGTCGGCCCACAGGTCGCGGTGGCACGTGATCGGCGACTCGTGCGGCTCGATGACCGACTCGACCGCGACCAGCTCGTCGACGAGGGCCCCCAGCTCTCCGGCGAACGGTGCGTCCTCGTCGACGAGGCGCTGGTGCAGCTCTCGCCAGCTGGCCTCACCGAACCCGGTGGCGAACCAGTTGTCGACGCCGCCGTCGGCGGGCGGCCCTGCGCGGTGCAGCGCCGCCAGGGTGCGGCCGACGGCTGCGGGGTCCAGCAGGCGCGACCGTGACCGCAGGTCGACCCACTCGAAGAGCCGCACGGCAGTGTCGTCCACGAGCGTCGCGACCTCACCACGGGGAGTGCGCACGAGCCGTGGCGTGAAGACTCCCCCGGCGAGGGCGGCCTCGACGAAGCCGGCGTCGCGGGACACGTCGGCGAGGTCGGGGGTGGCGATCCACTCCTTCACGGCGTGGCTGCCCGCCGGCGTGTCGAGCCGCCAGATCTGGCCGAGCTGACCGCGCGCGACCGGCCCGGTGAGCCGGGCCGGTCGGGGGAGGTCGTAGGCGTCGGCGACCGCGTCGGCCGCCGAGCGGGTCAGCACCGCAGGGTTCCGTTCAGCAGGCCCGGCTCACGGCAGCAGCCGCCAGACGGTGACGACCACGGTGAGCACGGCGAGAGCCAGGGACGCCCAGCCGATCGGGGACCGGCCGGCGCGACCGCGGCCGAGGAGGAGCAGCAGCGCCGCGAGCACCGACACCACCGCGGCGGCCACCGTCTCCTCGGCGCCGTCGTCGATGGTGCGGATGACGAGCGTCTGGTCGAACCCCACGCGGACGATGCGTCCGAGCAGGCGCACGACGAAGAAGAGCCACCACCCGACCGTGACCCAGAAGAGCGCCACGCCGACCTGGCCGATGAGCGGGTCGACCCCTCGCTCGGTGCCAGCCGCCGCCGCGGACCCCGTGGGTTCAGCGCCACTCGGCGGGGGCCACCAGCCGGGCTGGACGGCATGCGGGCTCGGGGTGACGGGCAGCGTCTGGGTGGGGACCGGCACGACGAACTGCTCGTCGGGGCCTGCCGACCCTGCTGCGGACCCGGCCGGGCCGGGAGCGTCGCTCATGGCGACAACGTACCCCCGGGCCCGGCCCGCGAGCTCGAACCTCGACCTGCTCTGCTTGCCGCTCGGCTCACTCCCGGGCTCACCTCTGGGCTCACTCCTGGGCGGCCGCCCGCTGCTCGGCGTCGAACGCGATGAGCGAGGAGGCCTCCTGCATCGAGGCGCCCGCGGCCACGGCCGATCGGGTGCGCCCGATGTTGCGCGACGTCGCGGCCATCGCGGCGGCGACCCGGCCGCGGCTGTAGGTCATCGAGTTGGCGGCCGCGACCCCGATGCTCGTCCCGACCTCGATGGCGTCCTGGTCGGCGCCCATGTAGAGGAACTGCCAGCCGTAGTCCTTCGTCTGGCGCTCGATCATGGCCTTGACCTGCGGGTGGCTCAGCTCGTGCGAGGCGTTCTCGTGGCCGTCGGTCATGATGCCGACGATGACGACGCCGGGCCGCTCGTGCTCCGCCAGTGCGGCCAGTCGCTGGCCCGCCTCGCCGACGAGCCGGCCGATCGAGTCGAGCAGCGCGGTGCTGCCGCGGGGTGCGAGCTGCAGCGGGGGGACGTCGGCGACCGGTCGGTCGCGGTAGACCTCCTCGTACTGGTCGTCGAACTGCGCCAGCGTGACGCGGCACTGGCCACCCTGCGACCGCTGCTCCTCGATGAAGGCGTCGAAGCCGCCCTCGGTGTCGTCCTTGATCGACTGCATGGAGCCGCTGCGGTCGAGCAGGAAGTAGAGGTGGGTGAGGTTCGGGTTGGTCATGGTGGGTCCCCTCTCTGGTGCGGTCGGTGGGTGCGTCAGGTGGTGCGCCTGGCGCGGAATCGCATCGGCTTCGGCTGGTCCGGCTGGTCGGGCGCCTCGCGGTGCCGGCCCTCCTCGAGGTCGTAGCGGGCGCGCTCGACCCCGGCTGCCGTGACGCGACCGGAGTCCGAGCCGTATGCCGCGAGCAGCCGGGTGCGTGCGAGGCGCGGGCCGACGGCGTTCTCCGACAGGCCCGCGAGCGCGCCGGCCGTGCGGATGGTGCCGCCCTCGGAGACCAGCACGGCTGCCATGGCCTCGTCGATGGCGGTGGTGACGTGCTCCTGGGCGATGCGCAGGAGCGGCAGCGCGGCGCTCGGGACCCCGGCATCGGCCCTGGCGAGCGCGGTCGAGGCGGCGTCGATCGCCGCCCGGATGGTCTCGCTCGAGGACGCGGGTGCAGGGGTCTGCGGGTGCTCGCTGCTCATGCCTCCACCATGCCGCATTAACTGCGGCAGCGCAATAGAAGCGGGTCGCTGATGCACTCCGCCAGGCAGGCTGGGGCGCGCGAGGGCGTACGCGTGGGGCGTGCTGGTGGGAGCGCAGGTCGGGCGGTCACGGGCTCCTGGCGGGGAAGCCGGGACGGAGCGCGTGACCGCCCGACGGACGAGCGACCGGTTGTGGTGGAGGCGTCAGGCGAAGGCGAAGAGGGCGATCGGGTCGGACGTCGGCTGGCCCGATCCGCCCGGGGGCTCGACCGTGATGCCGGCGCCCTTGGCCTTGCTCGCGTCGCCCTCGAGGACCACGACCTGGTCGGGTCCGGGCGGCATGACGCCGGCCGAGGCCATGTGCCCGGTCGGGTCCTGCAGCCACAGCTGGTAGACCTTGCCGTTCGGAGCATCGGCCATCTTCGAGGTCACGATGACGGCCCTGTGGAGCGACTCGGAGCGCCACACGGTCGCGGTGGACCCGTCGGGGAAGCGCTTGGCGGTGCTCGTCGCGTCGGGGGCTGCCAGCACCTGGTCGGCGATCACCCTGGTCGGGTCGGTGTTGACCTGCCGCCACACGGTGAAACCACCGATGGCGAGGACGGCCACGGTTGCGGCGGCCACGACCAGGCGCCATCCGCGGCCCAACCTGGCGCTGCGAGAACGCCGGCGCTCTCCCAGCTCGTCGGCGGCGTCGCGCTGGTCGGTGCCCCCGATGGGCACCCCGGTCGTGCTCGCACCCGCGGCCGAGTCCTCCGCATCAGGTGCGGAAGGCTGGAGGGTGTCGTCGCCGCGCTCGGTCTGCGGTGCCGTGAGGGGCGGAAGAGGACGCACCTTCGAGATCTCGGAGAGGACCTTGGCGCGGAGTGAGGGGGGTGGTGCGCTCTCGGTGAGAACGGCCAGCTGGGAGGCAGCGGCGCGCAGGCTCGCGACCTCGGCCTGGCAGTCCGGGCAGCCCGCGAGGTGGCGCTCGAAATGAGCCCGCTCGACGTCGTCGATCGCGTCGACGGCGTAGGCACCCGAGAGTGCGTGGATGTCGTCGCTCACAGTGTCACCCCCAGCGTGTCTCGTAGTCGGATGAGTCCGTCACGTATTCGTGTCTTGGCGGTCCCGAGCGGCAGGTCGAGCATCGTTGCCACCTCGGTGTGCGTGTAGCCGCCCAGGTACGCGAGCTGCAGGGCCTCGCGTTGCGCGCTGGTGAGGGTCTCCAGCGCCCGGTGCACGCGCTCCGCGTCGAGGCGCTCGACGACCGCCTCGGCCGTGGAGTCGTGCGTGACGTCCTGGGTGCTGGCGCCGTAGCCCTCGTCGCGGTTTCGCGCGGCCTCGGCCGAGCGGACCCGGTCGACGGCCTTGCGGTGGGCGATGGTGAGCATCCACGACAGCGGGCTGCCCCGCCCGGGGTCGAAGCGGGCGCTGTGCCGCCAGATCTCGAGGAAGACCTCCTGGGTGACCTCCTCGGACTGGGCCGGGTCGCGCACGACGCGTCGCACGAGGCCGAAGACCCGCGACGACACGGCGTCGTACAGGTCGGCGAAGGCCGACTCGTCGCCGGCTGCCGCCCGCCGGAGCAGCTGCTCCAGCGGGACGGGGCCGGCGGCACCCTCCGGCGTGTCGTCGCCGGAGGGCACCACCGAGAACCGTGACATGGGGTCCATTGTGTCGCCCGTCGTCGTGGTGTGCGTCAGCCTGGTCAGGAGACGATCAGGGCATCAGGACGGAGTCGATGATGTAGACCGTCGCGTTGGCCGTCGGCACGTTGCCGCAGATGACCTTGGCCTTCTCCTTGCCGACGGTGAACATCTCGCCCGACCCCTCGACCTTGATCGTGGTGCCGGCGAGGGTCTTGTGCTCGCCGGCCAGCTTGTCGGGAGCGATCTTGCCGGCCACGACGTGGTTCGTGAGGATCTTGGTCAGCGTCGGCTTGTCGGCGAGCACCTTCTTGAGGTCGGAGGCCGGGATCTTGGCGAACGCGTCGTTCACCGGCGCGAAGACGGTGACCTCGGGGGCCGAGTTCAGGGTGTCCACGAGGCCGGCGGCCTTGACGGCGGTGACGAGCGTCGACAGGAGCGGGTTGTTGCTCGCGGCGGTCGCCACCGGGTCGGTCGCCATGCCGTTGAAGGAGCCCTTGCCGTCCTTCGGCACCGCGGCGCAGCCCTCGCCGAAGACGGCGGAGGAGGCGTCCATCGACTCGGACGTCGACGACATCGTCTCCGACGGGGTCGGCGTCATGGCCTCGGAGCTGGTGGCGGCGGGCGTGCTGCCGGCACCGGCGGAGGCCGTGTTGTCGCTGGAGCTGCCGCAGGCGGCGAGGCTGAGCGGCAGGGCGATGGCGAGGGCGACGAGGCCGGCGCGGGTCTTCATGGTCTTCATCTCGGGTGACTCCTTGTGGCTTGGGGGTGGTGCACAGTCATGGGTGGTTCGGTGCGGCCGCCGGTCTGGATGGGCTGCGCCGCAACCTTTTTCGCTCGACGTGGACTCCGCGTCTCACGTGACGGTCACGACGACCTCCTGTATGCCGCTGGACCCGCTGGGGAACGGCGTCGCGCGCCTCGCGTCCTGGACGCGGCCCTGCAGGTCGGTCGCGCGGACAGAGAGGCGGTGCAGGCCGGGCTGGGCGTCCCACGGCAGGAACCACTGTCGCCAGTAGTCGATGCCGACGTCAGGGCCCAGCTTCGTTGCCTGCCAAGGGCCGTCGTCGACCTTCACCTCGACCTTGCCGACGCCCCGGTGCTGCGCCCAGGCGACGCCGCCGATGGCGACCTGCCCGGCGGGGATCGTCGAGAGCGGAGCCGGTGTGTCGATGCGGGCGCTCGTCCTGATCGGGGCATCGGTCGCCCACTGTCGCTTCGTCCAGTACGCCTGGTCGGCGGCATACGTGGTCAGGGTGAGCTTCGTCAGCCACTTGGTGGCGCCCACGAAGCCGTAGAGCCCGGGCGTGATGAGACGGGCTGGGAAGCCGTGGGTGTCGCTGAGCTGGGCGCCGTTCATGCCGATGGCGACCATGGCGTCGCGGCCGTCACGGACGACGGACAGCGGCGTGCTGATGGTGAAGCCGTCGACGGCGGTGCTCAGCAGCTGGTCCGGAGAGCCCTTGACGCCGGCTCGGTCGAGCAGGTCGGTGAGGCGGATGCCCAGCCAGCGGGCCGCGCCGATGTAGCCGCCGCCGACCTCGTTGGAGACGCACGTCATGGTGATGTCACGCTCGATGAGCGGCAGGGCGGACAGCTCGGCGAAGGTCAGGGTGAACGGCCGCTCGACCATGCCGTCGACCTGGAGGGTCCAGCCGTCGACGTCGACCTGGGGCACGACGAGGTTGGTGTCGACCCGGTAGAACTTCTCGGTCGGCGTGCGCAGCGGGGAGATGCCCTTCACCGTCGACTCGAGACCTTGCGGCAGCGGCCGCGCTGGGTCCTTCGGCTTCGGGAGGACGATCTGCTTCGCCTTCTGCGCACCCGCGCGCAGCTGGCCGCCCGCCGCCGCGAGGACGGAGAGGACGGCCACGCCGGCTGCCCCGCCGAGGAACCTGCGCCGCGCCGGTCGGGGCGAGGTACGCGAGGTGTCATCGGCGCGCGGACGCATGCCGGCGGCGCGGGGGCCCGGGGTGCCCTCGGCCGGGGTGCCCTCGGCCCGGGCGGCCAGGCGCCCCAGCAGGACCAGGACCACGACGCCGCAGACCATGGCCGTGACGGACGGAAGGGCGTCGCGCGGGGAGGCCGCCGGACGCAGCAGGGCCGCAGCCCCGGCCAGCCCGGTGAGCAGGACGATGAGGCCGACGGCGAAGGGAGTCCGCCGGCGGGCGAGCAGCCCGGCCACGGCGGCGAGCACCAGCGTCCCGACGAGCACCGACCCCTGCAGGACCACCTTGTCCGCGGTGCCGAACGTCGCGATAGCCCACTCCTTGACCGGGGTCGGCGTCAGGTCGATCACGGTCGACCCGATCGCGAGGACGGGTGACGCGGCGGGTGACAGGAAGGCCGCGAGGAGGTGGCCGGCGGCGATGCCGGCGACCGCGGCGAGGACTCCGCACAGGGCGAAACGTAGGCGCGTCATGCCCGGTGGTTCGGCGCGGGCCGCCCGATCGGATGGTCAGGGGCGACCTCGCGAGGGGCGAGGTGCCCGCACCGCGCTCAGCCGCTCAGCCGCGCAGCAGGCGGCGGATGGTCGTGGCGTACGCGAGCCGCGCGACACGCGCGACGACCGGGTCGAGCACCGCAGGCACCGGACGCACCCGGATCACCTGCTCCCAGTGGACCCGCGAGCCCTGCCCCGCGGGTGCGACCGTCAGATCGATCTCGCCGCGAACCACGTTGCCCTCCTTGCGGATCCGCGCGGAGCCGGCGCCACCGGAGTGCGGCGGGATGATCTGGTCGACGACCATGCGGTCGTCGAAGCCGACCGGTCCGACGCCGGTGCGGGCCACGAAGCGTGAGCCGGGCACGAGCCCGTCGGCGGTGAGGACGGCACCCGAGAGGGTCGTCAGCGGGATGACCGCCGTGTGGGCACGGAGGTCGAGCAGCCGCCGCCACGCCTCGGCCGCGGGCAGCTCGGTCTCGAACTCGACGGTGAACCGCGCCATGCCGACAGTCTGGCCCACCCCCGTCGATCGCGGACCGGCGAGGTGCCGGCATGACACCTGTCACGGGCAGGTCGTGACCGTTGCCCCTGCCGGCAGGTGCCGCCCCTTGGGAGAGTGACACCGTGACCACATCGACCACAGCGACCACGCCGGCCATCGAGCTGCGCGGACTCGCGAAGACGTTCCCGGCAGTGCGCGGCTCGCACGACAGCGAGGTGCGAGCCGTCGACGCCGTCGACCTGCGCATCCAGCCCGGCGAGATCGTCGCGTTCCTCGGCCCCAACGGCGCCGGCAAGACCACGACGCTCGACCTGGTGCTCGGCCTGACCGAGCCGACGAGCGGCACCGTCGAGGTCTTCGGCCGCCGCCCGCGCGAGGCCGTCGTCTCCGGCGCCGTGTCGGCCGTCCTCCAGACCGGCGGACTGCTGCGCGACCTCACCGTCCGCGAGACGGTCCGCATGATCGCCTCGACGTACGCCGCCCACTCGCCCGTCGACGTGGTCATCGACCGCGCCGGGCTGACGGCGCTCGCCGACCGCCGGGTCTCGAAGTGCTCCGGCGGCGAGCAGCAGCGGCTGCGTTTCGCGCTCGCCCTGCTGCCCGACCCGCGGCTGCTCGTCCTCGACGAGCCGACGGCCGGCATGGACGTCACGGCCCGCCGCGACTTCTGGGACACGATGCACGCCGACGCGAGCGCCGGACGCACGGTCGTCTTCGCGACGCACTACCTCGAGGAGGCCGACGCCTTCGCCGACCGCATCGTCCTCATCGCCGGCGGGCGCATCGTCGCCGACGGCACGACGGCCGAGATCCGTTCTCGCGCCGGCGGCCGCACCGTGTCGGCGACCCTGCCGGACCACGCCCTGGCCCGCGCGACAGCGGTCCTCCGCTCGACCGAGGGGGTGCGCACCGTCGACGAGCGCGGCGCCCGCGTCGTCGTCACCGCGAGCGACTCGGACGCCGTCGCCCGCCTCCTGCTGGGCGAGCTCGGCGGCCGCGACCTCGAGATCGTCACCGCCGGCCTGGAGCAGGCCTTCATGGCCCTGACCGGCGACGACCGCGACCGCCTCGGCGACCAGCCGGCCCACCACGACGAGGAGCTCGTCCGATGAACGCGACCTTCACGCTGCTCGAGATGCGCCGGATCACGCGCGACTGGGCAGGCATGTTCTTCACCGCCGTGCTGCCGGCGTTCTTCTACCTGATCTTCGGCTCGACCGTGGACGCCAGGACCGCTGACATCGGCAACGGCAACGTCGCCATGTACGTGATGATCAGCATGGCGGCCTACGGCGCCGTGACGGCCACGACGAGCATCGGCGGCAACGCCGCGGTCGAGCGGGTGCAGGGGTGGGGGCGCCAGCTGGGCCTGACCCCCCTCGCCGACAGCTCGTACATCGCCATGAAGGCGCTCGTCGCGATGACGGTCGCCGCTGTGCCGATCCTGCTCACGTACGCGCTCGGCGCGGTCACCGGCGCCGAGGGGTCGGCCGGTGCGTGGGCTCTCAGCGCCGCGCTCGTCCTCGCTGGCTCGTCGGTCTTCGCGCTCTACGGCCTGCTCATCGGCACGGCGTTCCGCTCCGAGGCGGCGGTCGGCGCGGCCGCGGGCACCCTCGTCATCTTCGCCTTCCTCGGCAACCTCTTCATCCCCCTCTCGGGAGCCCTGCTCTCGTTCGCCAAGCTCACCCCCCTCTACGGGTATGCCGCCCTGGCCCGCTACCCGCTCACCGAGGGCTTCCTGCCCGACGGGTCGCGTGACCCGCTGTGGCTGCCGGTCACGAACGTGGTCGTCTGGGCGATGGCCTTCGGCGTGCTCGCGACGGTGCTCGTGCGACGCGGCCGGGAGCGCCAGTGACCGCCCCCGACGTGACGGCTGCCGGGCGGGCCGCGACCACGGACCCCACGGTCAACCCGTGGGAGCGGTGGTCGTGGGTCATCCAGACGGTCTGGCTCGTCTTCCTCGTCTTCCCGCTGCTGGCCGTCGTCAGCGAGCCGCGCCCCGCCTGGCAGGCGCTGCTCGGGGTGGCACTCATCGTCGTCTTCGGGCTCGTGTACGCGCTCGGGGCCCAGCACGTGCAACGTCTCGAACGCGCGTGCCGGCCGTGGACCGGTCGGGGCGTCGCCTACCTGGCAGTCCTGGTCGCCTGCACGGTGGGCACGGCCACCCTCATCGGGCCGGGCAGCCTCGGCTTCCTGCCCTTCGTCGTGTCGTTCGGGATGTTCGCCCTGCCCGTCGTCTGGTCGATGGTGGTCGGCGTGGTGTGCGTCGTCGTCGCCGCCCTCACCGCCGTCTTCGTCGACCCCGAGGAGGGCACCTGGGTCGTGGCGATCATCGTCTTCGCCGTCGGTGCCATGACGGCCGTCATCCGTCTCATGACAGACCGGGGCGCGCAGTACGAGGCGATGTCGCGCGAGCTGGCCCTGGTCGCCGAGCGAGAGCGCGTCGCCCGCGACGTCCACGACGTGCTCGGCCACTCACTCACCGTCGTCACGGTCAAGGCCGAGCTGGCCGAGCGGCTCGTCGACCTCGACCCGGAGCGTGCGAAGGCCGAGCTCGCCGAGATCCAGGCCCTGAGCCGCCAGGCTCTCGCCGAGATCCGGGAGACGGTCGGCGGTCTGCGCCAGGCACGGCTCGGCAACGAGCTCGTCTCCGCGAGAACGGCGCTCGCCGGTGCGGGCATCGAGGCCCACGTGCCCGACGACCCCGCCGCCGTCGACCCCCGGCACCGCACCGTGCTGGCGTGGGTGCTGCGCGAGGCGACGACCAACGTCGTACGGCACAGCGACGCCGACGCCTGCTGGGTCGAGCTCGACAGCGACCGCCTGACGGTGCGCGACGACGGGCGAGGGCTCGGCGGCCGACCCGAGGGCAACGGCCTACGCGGGCTGCGTGAGAGGGTCGAGGCCGCGGGGGGCCACCTCTCGCTCGAGACCGGCCGCGAAGGCCACGGAACCGTGCTGGAGGTGCGGATGTGAGCGAGCCGATCAAGGTGCTGCTCGCCGACGACCAGGCGCTCGTGCGCGGCGCCCTCGCGGCGCTGCTGGCGCTCGAGCCGGACCTCGAGGTCGTCGCCGAGGTCGGCCGCGGTGACGAGGTCGTCGACGCCGCGCGGCGATCCGGCGCGCAGGTGTGCCTGCTCGACATCGAGATGCCCGGCGTCGACGGCATCGGTGCGGCTGCCTCCGTGCGCGAAGCCCTGCCCGGGGTGCGCACCCTCGTCGTCACGACCTTCGGCCGGCCCGGCTACCTGCGCCGCGCCCTCGAGGCGGGCGCGTCCGGCTTCGTCGTCAAGGACACCCCCGCGCGGCAGCTGGCCGAGGCCGTGCGCCGGGTCCACGCCGGGCTGCGGGTCGTCGACCCGTCGCTCGCCACCGAGTCGCTCGTCGACGGCGCCAACCCGCTCACCGAGCGCGAGCGCGAGGTGCTGCGCGTGGCGCTGCGCGGCGGCACCGTGGCCGCCATCGCCGAGGTGGTGCACCTGTCGTCGGGCACGGTCCGAAACCACCTCAGCTCGGCGATCGGCAAGACCGGGACCTCGACCCGGGCCGAGGCCGCCCGGGTGGCCCAGGAACGCGGCTGGCTCTGACGCCGCCCGACGAGACCGGCTGCCTTTCGGAAATCGAAGTGTCGACCGGGGTCCCTGCCGATCGACGTCGTGGTGGAGGCTGGGACCGACCCGGCCGGCATACGAAGGAGCTCCCATGCGCTACCTGATGATCCACAAGATCGACGAGGCCCGCCCCGAGGCCTGGAACCCCAGCCAGGAGTTCCAGGACGCGATGGGCGCGCTCATGAGCGAGTACGCCGAGTCCGGCGTGCTGCTCGCCGCCGAGGGTGTGACGCAGACCAAGGACGGCGCCCTCGTGCGCAAGACCGAGGGCGCCGGTGTCTCCGTCACCGACGGCCCGTTCAGCGAGGCCCGTGAGGTCATCGGCGGCTTCGCGCTCGTCAACGTGGCGAGCAAGGAGGAGGCGGTGCAGCTGGCGTCGAAGTTCGCCTCGCTCTTCGACGAGGTCTCCGTCGAGGTGCGCCGCGTCTACGAGTTCGAGGACCTCCCCCAGGGCTGAGCCGGTATGCCGTCAGGCCGCGCGGCGCCGAGGCCGTGCGGGCCGCGGGGTCGAGGCGCCCGGCGCCGAAGCCCTGAGCCGGCGCGGCGGCCCCCTCGGAGATGCCCAGCGCGACGAGTGGCATGGTCCAGCGGGACTCCTCGAGGGTGGCCCGGTGCCTGCCCGGCCCACGAACGGCCCGAACCGTGCGGAACGCGCCACACCCGCGCACGCGCGATCCGTGGCGTCCTCACAGGGCTACCGATAGCGTCGGCGACGTGAACATCATCTTCGTGGAGCCGTCGTTCCCGGCCAACCAGCGCCGCTTCGTGCACGCGCTCGCCTCGGTGGGCGCCAACGTCTACGGCATCGGCGAGTCCGAGGAGGCGCACCTCGGCGACGACGTCCTCGGAGCCCTGCGCGGCTACTACCGCGTCGGTTCGGTCACCGACGTCGACCAGATGGTCGAGGCCGTGCGCTACTTCCAGGACAAGGTCTGGATCGACGCGCTCGAGGCGACCGTCGAGGCCCACACGATGCCGGCAGCGCACGTGCGCGAGGCGTGCGGCATCCCCGGCACGAGCGTGCGCACCACGTGGCTGTGCCGCGACAAGCCGTCGATGAAGGAGGCGCTGCGCCAGGCGGGCGTGCCGACCGCGGCGAGCGCGGCGGTCGACTCCGCGGACGAGGCGCGGGCCTTCGCCGAGCGCGAGGGGTACCCGCTGATCCTCAAGCCGCGCGCGGGTGCCGGCGCCCAGGGCACGGTGCGCGTCGACAGCGACCACGAGCTCGAGCAGGCCCTGCAGGGCTACGGCCGCGAGGGCGCGACGTCGATCGCCATCGAGGAGTTCGTAGAGGGCCACGAGGGCTTCTACGACACGATCACGCTCGACGGTCAGGTCGTGCACGACTGGGCGACGCACTACTACCCCAACGTGCTCGAGGCGATGCGCCACCGCTGGATCTCGCCGCAGTTCATCACGACCAACCGCATCGACGAGCCGGGCAATTCCTTCTACGGCGAGGTGCGCGAGCTCGGCCGCCGCGTCATCCAGGCGCTGGGCATCGAGACGTCTGCCACGCACATGGAGTGGTTCTACGGCCCGAAGGGCCTGAAGTTCAGTGAGATCGGCTGCCGCCCCCCGGGTGTCGGTGCGTGGGACGTCTACTCGGCCGCGAACGACGTCGACGTCTACCGCGAGTGGGCGCACGTCGTCACCCACCGGGCCCCCGAGCAGCCGATGAAGCGCACGTATGCCGCCGGCATCGTCGCGCTGCGCCCCGACCGCGACGGGTCGATCACGGGCTACAGCGGCATCGACGAGATCCAGGCGCGCTACGGCGAGTGGGTCATCGACGGCCACTTCCCGCCGGTGGGGCACGGCACCCAGGCCGTCGAGGCGGGCTACATGGCCAACGCGTGGGTGCGGCTGCGCCATCCCGACTTCGACACCGTCAAGGCGATGCTCGACGACGTCGGTCGCACCATCCGCGTGTACGCCGGCTGAGCGCGCGCGCTCGATGACGACGATCCTGCTCGGGCCCCAGCGGTTCACGACGACCGTGGGCGCCACCGTGCGCTCCCTCGGGGTGTCCGGGCCCGTGGCCATGGTCAACTCGGGCTGGGAGGAGCGCGAGTCCGACGACGCCGAGCTCGCCGGCCACCTCGACGGCCGGGGCGTCAACCTGCGGCTCTACCAAAGGGCGTTCGAGCTGCTCCGGGCCGAGCCGGACCTGCGCGCCGTCGTGCTCGACCACCGGTCGCGGCACGACGAGCTGCGCTCCTTCTACGGCCTGCGCCTCCAGTCGGCCTGGGACACCGTCTTCGCGGTCCGTCACCGCACGTCGCGGCACGGCATCGGCGAGGGTGCCGAGCGGTCCGCGCTGCAGGCCCTGCGGGACGTCGACGACTGGTACGCGTGGGAGGTGGCCCGGCTCGTCGAGCAGACGGCCGCCACCGAGGCGTTCACGGGCAGCGCGGCGCTCGCCACCCATCGCGCCGAGATCGCCGAGCTGCTCGCCTCCTCGGCCGCGGTGGTCGTGGCCGGCGGGCACGTCGGCCTCCTCATGGAGACGTTGCGGCTCTTCGCCGTGTCGATCCCGGCGGCGACGCCCGTCATCGCCTGGTCGGCAGGGGCGATGGCCGTCTGCGACCCCGTCGTCCTCTTCCACGACTTCGCACCCCACGGCATCACCGCCCCCGAGGTGCACGACCGGGGGCTGGGCCGGGTGCGTGGCGTCGTGCCGCTGCCCCACGCGCGCCGCCGCCTCGACCTCGACGACCGCGACCGGATGGCGGTCTTCGCGGCGCGCTTCCCGTCGCACCGCCTGGTGCCGCTCGACGCGGGCACGGTGGTCCGGCTCGGGCCCGGGAGCACCGACGCAGAGGGTCGCGCGACGCTCCCGGAGGGGACGCGCGTGCTCACCACTGCTGGCACTCTCGTCGCCGAGGGGGCCGCGTGAGCATCCAGGCCCCCACGGCACGGCTCGCCGTCAACCGCCTCCGCGAGCGGCTGCCGCTCGACGGTCCGACGATCGACCGGTTCATCGAGCGTTTCGGCTGCCCCATCATCGAGGGCGAGCGCGCCACGTTCCTCTACCGCGGCGACGTCGACGAGGTGTGGGTGCGCCACCGCGTCGTCGGGCTGCCCGATCCCTTGCCGCTCAAGCGGATCGGCGACTCCGACCTCTGGTCCGTCACGACGGTGCTTCCCGAGGGCTCGCGCGTCGAGTACCAGGTGGAGATTCGCAAGGGCGAGCACTACGAGCGGTTCAACGACCCGCTCAACCCGCGCCTCGCGCACAGCCCGATGGGCTCGTCGTCGGTGTGCGCGGCCATCGGCTACCGCGTGCCCGACTGGGTGGCGTTCGACCCCGAGGCGCGGCAGGGCACTCTCGTGGAGGAGCAGATCCGCAGCAAGGCCCTGCGCCGTGACCAGCCCGTGCAGATCTACCTGCCGGCGCGCTTCAACCGGGCCCAGCGCTACCCGCTCCTCGTCGTGCACGACGGCACCGACTTCCTCGAGTTCGCGGCGATGAAGACTGTGCTCGACAACCTCATCCACCGGCTCGACGTCGACCCGCTCGTGGCGGTCTTCGTTCCGCCGCGCGACCGGCTCAAGGAGTACCCCAACCACGCGCCGCACGCCCGCTTCATCGCCCGCGAGCTCGTGCCGCTGCTGACCGAGCGGCTGCCGCTCGTCGACACCCCCGAGGGCCGCTGCCTCATGGGCAGCTCCTTCGGCGGCATCGCCGCGTTGTCGACCGCCGTGCGCTACCCGGGCTTCTTCGGCTCCCTCATGCTCCAGTCGGCGTCGCTCGTCTTCACCGACATCGGGTTCGACCACGGCGGCGGCCCCGCCTTCGACCCGGTCGTGAAGTTCGTCAACCGCTTCCGTGAGAAGCCCTCCGCAGTCGTCGACCGCATCTTCATGACGTGCGGTGTCTACGAGCCGCTCATCACCCCGAACCGGTCGATGGTGCCGGTGTTCCGCCACACGGGGATGAAGGTGCGCTACACCGAGGCGCGCGACGGCCACAACTGGGAGAACTGGCGTGACCGCCTCGGCGACGGCCTCTCCTGGATCTTCCCCGGACCCCAGAAGTTCGTCTACGAGTGACGGGCGCAACCAAGAAGGGCAGGCAACCCATGAAGGTGACCGACCGGTGGCACTCCGACCGCCTGGGCCAGGACATCACCGTGGCCCGGTGGGGGACCTACGGCGTGCCGGTGCTGCTCTTCCCGACGGCCGGTGGTGATGCCGAGGAGGTCGAGCGGCACAAGATGATCGCCCACCTCGAGCCGCTCATCGCCGCCGGCCGCGCGAAGATCTACTCGTGCGACAGCGTCGCCGGCAAGGCCATGGCCGAGCGCATCGGGTCGACGGAGTACCGGATGGCCCTCTTCAACGCCTTCCACGACGCGGTCGCCTCCGAGGTCATCCCGGCGATCCACTCCGACGTCGGCGGCCGCCTGCCCGTCGTGGTGGCCGGCGCCTCCATCGGTGCCTTCAACGCGCTGGCGATCACCTGCCGCTACCCGCACCTCGTCGACTCCGCCGTGTGCATGAGCGGCACGTTCGCCATCGAGAAGTTCATCGGCGGCCCCTTCACCGACGACCTCTACTTCAGCTCGCCGCTCCACTTCCTGCCCGACCTCCAGGGCCCCGACCTCGACGCCCTGCGCCGGCGGATGATCGTGCTCGCCTCGGGCAGCGGCCAGTGGGAGGACCCCGGCGAGGCCTGGGCCGTCGCGGAGGTGCTGGGGGCCAAGGGCATCCCGAACCGCGTCGACGACTGGGGTCCGGCCTACAAGCACGACTGGCCGACGTGGTGGGAGATGCTGCCCACCTACCTCGACGACCTGCTTCCCTGAGCGGGCGGCCGTTCCGGCTGCTCACCTCCCGCACCGACGACCTTCTGGCCGACCAGGAGGCGACGCGTTCGCGCGCCCGACCGGCCCCGGCCCCGACGACGTCGTGGCCGCGATCGCGCACGACGTCACCGTCGACCACCTCCCGGCGCTCAGCGGGCATCTGACGAAGCTCGTTGCATCTCTGCACGCGCTCTGGGCCGACGGGCGCCGCTACGACCTCGACCTCCGGGGCCCCGTCCGGTGACGGCGCCGTCATGAACGGCGACGAGGCGGGCGTCTCCGCGCGCGGGCGCACGAGCCCGGCCGGTCGCTGACCCGGGCGGTCCTGTCCGACACGGGCAACGGATTGACACCTGCTTGATTTTGCTCAAGTCTGTGTCCGGTCGCTCACAAACGAGCAAGTAGTGATGTGGCGACGCAGCAACGACCCGCCCGACGATGTGCCCGGTCCCCAAGGAGAAGTCCATGCGCAGCACCCGCCTCTTGGCCGTCACGGCCCTCCTCACGCTCGGCCTCACGGCCTGCGGCAGCTCGAGCGGGGGTGGTACGCCCGACGCCCAGCCCGAGAGCGGGCCGGTCACGATCAGCTACGGCATCTGGGACAAGAACCAGCTGCCGGCGATGCAGAAGATCGCCGACGAGTTCCACGCCGCGAACCCGAGCGTGACGGTCAAGATCCAGGTGACGCCGTTCAAGCAGTACTTCACGACGCTCCAGACCGCAGCCTCCGGCGGTGGCGCCCCCGACGTGTTCTGGATGAACGGCCCCAACTTCAAGCTGTATGCCGCGAACCAGCAGCTGCTCCCCCTCGAGCAGACCGTCACCAAGGCCAAGCTCGACCTCGCGAAGTACCCCGCCGCCCTGGTCGACCTCTACACCTGGGACGGCAAGGCGTACGGCATCCCGAAGGACTTCGACACGGTCGGCGTCTGGTACAACAAGGCGCTCTTCGACGCGAAGAAGGTCGCCTACCCGAAGGACGACTGGACCTGGGCCGACTTCCAGTCCGCTGCGCGCGCCCTCACCGACAAGGGCAAGGGCGTCTTCGGCGCCGCGGCCCCCGTCGAGGACCAGGCCGGCTTCTACGACACGATCCCGTCGGCCGGCGGCCAGGTCATCGACGCAGCCGGCACGAAGAGCGGCTTCGACTCCCCCGAGGCGCTCAAGGGCATCGAGTTCTGGACCTCGCTCGTCAAGGACGGCGCCTCCCCGACCGTCCAGCAGATGACCGACACCAGCCCCGGCGACATGTTCAAGGCCGGCAAGGTCGCGATGTACTGGAACGGCTCGTGGGCCGCGGTCGAGTACAACGACGTCCCCGAGCTCAAGGACACCGTCAACGTCGCGCCCGTGCCCGCCGGGCCGAAGGGCCAGATCTCCGTCATCCACGGGCTCGGCAACGTCATCTACGCGAAGACCAAGCACCAGGACGCCGCGCAGAAGTTCGTCGGCTTCCTCGGCGGCGAGCGCGCGGCGCAGATCCAGGCGGAGGCCGGCGCGGTGATCCCCGCCTACGAGGGCACCCAGGAGGCCTGGGTGAGGTCGATGCCGCAGTTCAACCTCAAGGCTTACGTCGACGAGGTCGCGACGGCCGTGCCCTACCCGGCGTCGAAGAACACGAAGGCGTGGACGACCCTGCAGACCGACATCCTCACGAAGGTGTGGAACGGGGAGGTCGACGCGGCGACGGGCCTCGAGGACCTCGCCACGCAGATGAACGCGGCGCTCGCCAAGGAGAAGTGACCGTGGCGGGTGTCGTGACCCAGACGGAGGGCGCTGCCGCCACCGCGGCACGCGCCTCCCGTCCGGGGGCGGGGTCGAAGGGCCGGGGCGAGCGCCCGGCCCCCGGCCCCGGCTCCGGCCGGGGCATGTCGCGGATGCGCCGCAACGACCTCTTCTGGGCGGCCGTCTTCATCCTGCCGACGCTGCTCGGACTGGGCGTCTTCTACCTCTGGCCGGTCGTGCGCACCCTGCTCATCTCCTTCACCGAGACGGGTCCGTTCGGCGGCTCGGAGTGGGTCGGTCTCGACAACTACGCCACGCTGCTCGGCGACGCCCGGCTGTGGGAGACCCTCCTCAACACGGTGAAGTTCACCGTCGTCGCCCTGCTCGGCATCCCCATCGCCCTCGTCATCGCGGCGCTGCTCAGCACCGAGGGCCTGCGCGGCGTCAGGGTGTACCGGGTGCTCTACTTCCTGCCCGTCGTGACGATGCCGGCAGCCGTGGGCCTCATCTGGCGCACCCTCTACAACGGCGACGTCGGCGTCATCAACGCGATGCTCCGGGCGGCCGGCCTCGAGGGCACGAACTGGCTCTCCAACCCGGCAACAGCGCTGTATGCCATTGCGGCCGTGGGGATCTGGCTCGGCCTCGGCACGCAGATCGTCATCTTCCTCGCCGCGATCCAGGGCGTGCCGAAGGACCTCTACGAGGCGGCCTCGCTCGACGGTGCCGGGCGCATCCGACAGTTCTGGTCCATCACGCTGCCGCAGATCAGCCCGAGCGTCTTCTTCATCTCGGTGCTCGCCGTCATCGGCGCCCTGCAGACCTTCGACCTCATCTTCGTCATGACGGGACCGACCAACCCCGCCTACCCGGCCACCGAGACGATCGTCGCGCAGTTCTACCAGCGCGGCTTCGTCGAGAACCAGCAGGGGTATGCCGCCGCGATCGCCCTCGTGATCCTCGTCGTCATCGTCGCGATCACAGCCCTGCAGTTCCGGCTCCAGAAGAAGTGGGTGCACTATGTCTGAGCTCGCAGCTCGCCCGGTGGTGTCGCGTAGACCTCGGCGGAACCGCCTGCGCCGCAGTCACATCGGCGTGCACGCCGTGCTCGTCCTCGGCTCCGTCGTGATGGTCGGGCCGTTCTTCTGGGAGGTCATGACCTCGCTCAAGACGCTCGGCGAGACCCTCACCGTGCCGCCGACGATCCTGCCGAAGAGCCCCCAGTGGTCCAACTACGGCGACGTCTTCGACACCCTGCCGTTCGGCCAGATGTTCTGGAACAGCACGCTCCAGACCGTGGGTCGGGTGCTCGGCCAGCTCGTGCTCTGCTCGATGGCCGGCTACGCGTTCGCCCGGTTCGAGTTCAGGGGGCGCGGGCTGCTCTTCGGCCTCTTCCTCTCGGTGCTCATGGTGCCGAGCCAGCTGTTCCTGCTGCCGCAGTACGAGATCGTCGCGGGCCTCGGCTGGCTCAACTCGATCCAGGCCCTCATCGTGCCCGGCCTCTTCAGCGCGTTCGGCACGTTCCTGCTGCGCCAGTTCTTCCTCAGCCTCCCGCGCGACCTCGAGGAGGCGGCCAAGCTCGACGGTGCGAACCACTGGCAGATCTTCACCCGCATCATGCTGCCGCTGGCGAAGCCGGGGCTCATCGCCCTCGCCGTCCTCGACGTGCTGTGGTCGTGGAACGACCTCATGTGGCCCCTCGTGGTCAACAACGACCCGACGAAGATGCCGCTCTCGGTCGGCCTCGCCTCGCTCATCGGCCAGTTCTCCGTCGACACGACGACGCTCATGGCCGGCTCGGTGCTCGCGACGCTCCCGGTGCTCGTGCTCTTCGTCGTGCTCCAGAAGCAGTTCATCCAGGGCATCGCGTTCAGCGGCTCCAAGGGCTGAGACTCGAACCACCACCACGAAAGGCAAGCCGACCCGATGGACAGCACGACCAGCACGACCAGCCCCACCAGCACGCCCGACCGGCCCGACCTGCGCATCGGCATCATCGGCTTCGGCCTGCGCGCCAGCCTCGCGCGCTACGCGCACCGCCCCGGCGAGGGCAGCCGCGTCACCGTGGTCTGCGACTCGGCCGAGCGGGGCCGGCGTGACGCCGCCGAGCGCATCGAGGGCGTACGCCTCGTCGACAGCCTCGACGCCTTCCTCGCTCCCGACGTCCGTGCGGAGGTCGACGCCGTGCTCGTGCTCACTCCCGACCACGCGCACACCGAGCACGCCGTGCGCACCCTCGAGGCCGGCATACCGACGTTCGTCGAGAAGCCGCTCGCCACGAGCGTCGACGACGCCGACCGCGTGCTCGAGGCGGCGCACCGCAGCGGCACGCGCCTCTACGTCGGCCACAACATGCGCCACATGCCCGTGGTGCAGGCGATGCGCGAGGTCATCGAGGCCGGCACGATCGGCGAGGTCAAGGCGATCTGGTGCCGGCACTTCGTCTCGGCCGGCGGCGACTACTACTTCAAGGACTGGCACGCCGACCGCCGCAACACCACGGGCCTGCTGCTGCAGAAGGGCGCCCACGACATCGACGTCATCCACTGGCTCGCGGGCGCCTACACGCGGCGGGTCAGCGCCGTCGGTGACCTCGCCGTCTACGGCGCCATCGAGGACCACCGCGACAACACCGACCGGCGCATGGCCGACTGGTACTCCCTCGACAACTGGCCGCCGACCGAGCAGCGCGAGCTCAACCCGGTCGTCGACATCGAGGACATCTCGATGGCCAACCTCGTGCTCGAGGGCGGTGTGCTCGCGAGCTACCAGCAGTGCCACTTCACGCCGGACTACTGGCGCAACTACACGGTCATCGGCACGAAGGGGCGCCTCGAGAACTTCGGCGACGGGCCCGGTGCGCTCGTCAAGGTGTGGACCCGGCGCACCGACGCCTACCGCGACGACGCCGACCAGGTCATCGAGATCCCGGCCGCCGACACGACCGGCCACGGCGGCGCCGACCCGCTGCTCGTCGCCGAGTTCGTCCGCTTCGCGCGTGACGGCGGTCCGACGATGACCTCGCCGGTCGCGGCCCGCGAGGCCGTGGCTGCAGGTGCGTCGGCGACGACGTCCCTGCGTACGGGTGGGGGTGCCGTCGAGGTGCCGGCCCTCGACCCCGCGCTCGTGGCGTGGTTCGAGGACGGCCAGGGGCAGCGCGAGCGGCAGCCGGTCGCGACGGCCTGAGGGGTATCAGCGGGGCGGCCGTGGCCCTCTGAGTGCAAGGCCCGTTCGCGGGGCGGGCCCTGCCCGAACCAGGCTCCGAACCAGGCTCCGAAGGACGGTCCACCCATGAGCGCCACCGACGTCTTCCCTCTCCTCAAGGCGCCGGACGCGTGGCCGGTGCCCGTGGTCGCGACGATCGCGATGGTCTGCCTCGCGGGCCTCGACCTGGCCGGCGCGGTCCTCGCCAAGGAGTGGGCGCAGAACGGCAGCATCCGCGCGCTCGTGCTCGGTGCGGGCGCCTTCCTCGTGCTCTTCTGGGTGTACGCGTCGTCGCTGAGGTATGCCGAGCTGGCTCTCGTCACGATGGGCTGGGTCGTCCTGCTCCAGGTCGGTCTCGTGCTCGTCGACCGCTGGCGTTACGGCGTGGAGCTGCCGACCGGCAAGTGGGTCGCGATCGGTGTGGTGCTGCTCGCCCAGGCCTACCTCGTGCTGGCGCCGAGCGCCGCTCAGGCGGGGCCCACCGCGGGCGGCGGCTAGACTGCTGGGCACGGGCAGGGGTGCGCACCGGGTGGCCGCGGCGCCACCTTGCCGAACGCGTCCACGCCTGCCGTTGCCGCCCCGCAGTCCCGTCCGGCGTCCCGTCCGGGCGTCCTCGAAGGAAGTCCATGCGTCGTCGTCCCGCCCGCCCCGCCCTGGCGGCGGCCGTCGGCGTGCTCGCGCTGGCCGCGTGCACCACGAGCACGGCCCAGCCGTCGCCGACGGGGGGAACGACTCCTGGTTCGACGCCTGCGGTGTCGACGGCCTCGGCGACGCCGACGGCAGAGCAGGAGCCGCTCGTCGTCGGTGCCGTGTTCGACCACACCACGCTCGACCCGACGCGCCAGTTCGACCGCACCGGAGCCATGCTCACGCACGCGCTCTACGAGACGCTCACGACGCTCGACCCCGACGACCCGACCAAGGTCGTGCCGGGCATGGCCGAGTACACCCTCTCGCCAGAGGGCCGCTGGCTGACGATGCGGCTGCGCAAGGACCTCGTCTTCTCCGACGGCACGCCGATCACCACCGACGACGTGATCTTCACGATCGAGCGGGCCAAGGGCCTCGGTGGCACCACCGCGTCGATCCTCGGCACCGTCGGGGTCACCAAGGTCGACGACCGCACCTTCACGCTGACCTCGCCCGGGTCGAACTTCGCGCTGCCGGCGATCCTCGCCAACCCCGCGCTCGGCATCCTCAACGCCGCCGCCGTCAAGTCGCACGGCGGGACGATCGGGCCCGGCGACGACGCCAGCGGCTACCTCTCGCAGCACTCGGCCGGCTCGGGGCCGTACGTCATCGAGAGCGTGCGCGGCACCTCCGAGGTGCGCCTCGCCGCCAACCCGATGTGGCGCGGCACCGCTCCCGCGTTCGCCACCGTCGTCGTGCGCAACGTCGCGCCGTCGCAGCAGCTCGACGACATCCGCACCGGCGCCGCCGACGTCGTGCTCGACCTGTCGCCGGGCCAGGCCGACCGCGCCGCGGCTCGGCCGCCGGCCTCCGCCGTCACCGTGACGTCCATGCGCTCGAGCACGCTCACCTACCTCGCGCTCAACCAGAAGAGCGCCGTGAACCCCTGGACGGCCAACCCAGTCTTCGCCGAGGCGATCCGCCGCGGCATCGACCGTGACGCCCTCGGCAGCGCGGTGCCCGGCGCCGCACCCGCGCCGGGCCTCATCCCGGCCGGGATCGTCGGCGCCCTCGAGGACCTCCCCGCCCCGGTCTCCCCGGGTGCCACGGGCAGCACGGGCACGCCGACACCGTCGTCGACACCGTCGTCGACGGCGACGACACCCTCCGGCTCCCGCGTGGAGACCGGCCCGACGGGCTCCCCGACAACCGCCACCGACGGCACGACGACCGGCCCCGACGGTCGCCCCACCCCCGTCGTCACCCTCCCGGTCGTGCCCGCCCCCGACCTCGCGGCCGCGCGTGCGGCCCTCCGCAGCTCGGGCTACAAGGGCCAGCAGATCCCCCTCACGTACGCCGCCGACCTGCCGATCCAGGGGCTGCCGACCGGCACGATCGCCGCGGCCGTCGCCAAGCAGCTCGGCGAGGTGGGCATCAAGGTGCGGCTCGACCCGCAGCCCGCCCGCACGGCCTTGGCCGCCTACCGCTCCGGCCGCGTGGGCCTCAGCCTGTGGGCCTGGAGCCCCGACTACCCCGACCCCGAGAACTACCTCGCGTTCGGGCCCGGCGGCCTGGTCGGCTCGCGCGCGGGCTTCGTGCCCGGCAGCGACTCCCTCGTCGACGCCCTCACCGACAAGGCGCGCGCCTCGGTCGGTGACGACCGCGAGACCGCGTATGCCGCCTGGCAGCAGGCGATGAACGAGCGCGGGCCGTTCATCCCCCTGCTCCAGCCGTCGACCCGTTTCACCAGCGGCGACCGTGTCGCAGCCGTGCCCGGCAACCCCGTCTGGACCGTCGACCTCGCCCGCATCACCTGACTCCATCGAAAGAGCACGCCGTCACCGAGCGCCCCGATCGAAAGAGCATTCCGTCCGCGGGCGGCTCAGGACAGGAAGCTGACGGGGTCGTCGACGAGGCGGTGCAGCTCGACGAGCGCGGCACCCGCGGCCCCCGCGGCGAGGTCGTCGGGTGCGACGACGACCTCCGGGGTGGCCCAGTGCGCGGACAGCACGCGCCGTGCCAGCCACCCCTCGACCTCGGGCGCGAGCAGGTCACCGACGTGGGCGAGATGGCCGCCGAGTACCACGGTCGGGATGTCGAGCACGTTGACCACACCCGAGAGGGCGATGCCGAGTGCCCGGGCCGCGGATGTGACTGCAGCGCAAGCCCTCTCGTCCCCGGAGCGCGCGCGCTCGGCGAGCACGGCCGGGGGCGTCGACGCGTCGAGGCCAGCAGCCGACAGCATCGCGAGCCGGCCGGCATACCTCTCGAGGCATCCGGTCGAGCCGCAGCGGCACGAGGGCCCGTCGGGGTCGACGCACACGTGGCCGATCTCGCCGGCCCAGCCGTGCCGTCCGCTCATCGGCGTCCCTTCGACGACGACGGCGCCGCCGATGCCGACCTCGCCGCTCAGGTAGACGAACGTGGCCGGGTCGCGCCGCCGGCCGGGCGCAGGGTGCGCGAACGCGTACGCGGCGAGGTCTGCCTCGTTGCCGACGCGCAGGGTCAGGTCGCCGAGTGCGTCGCCGAGCGCGGCTCGGGGAGCCACGTCCTCCCAGCCGAGGTTGGGTGCGCTGAGCAGTCGGCCGGCG
Organism: Terrabacter terrigena; assembly: GCF_042676085.1. Classification (NCBI taxonomy): domain Bacteria; kingdom Bacillati; phylum Actinomycetota; class Actinomycetes; order Micrococcales; family Intrasporangiaceae; genus Terrabacter; species Terrabacter terrigena. The sequence continues at coordinate 16,813 of NZ_JBHTKH010000011.1, read as the reverse complement.
CCGGTGTCGACGATGCCCGGAAGGGCGAGGCCCGCGCCGGTCACCGTGACCCCGGACGGGGCGTCAGCAAGGAGTCTGCCCGCGAGGGTGCGCAGCCGTCGCAGCGTCGGCACCGGCCTCGAGCCGGCCAGGTCGACTGGCACGATCCGCTCGGCGACGACCGCGCCGGTGAGGTCGACGAGCCGGGCGGCCAGGTGGCTGACCCCGACCTGCAGGCCGAGGGCGGCGAAGCGGGCGCCGGGCCGCAACGGGGTGGCAGGTCGGCCGGGACGGCCCGCGCCACCGACGGCCGACTCGACCTCGTCGAGCAGTCGACCCGCCACGAGCTCGTCGACGAGGCGCGACACGGTCGAGCGGGTCATCGAGGTCGCCGCGGCGACGTCGGCGCGCGACGGTGGCTCGTCGGCGGCGAGCACGGTGCGCAGGACGAGCGAGAGGTTCGCGTGGCGCAAGCTCGCCTGTCGCAGGTTGGGCACTCCTTGACCCTAGCGGCTCGAGTCGATAAGTTGCACGGAACAACAAACCCGTGCACGAGGAGTCGCGACGATGCGCCAGCCCACACCGGACGACCGGTTCTCCTTCGGCCTGTGGACGGTCGGTTGGACCGGGGCCGACCCGTTCGGCGGCCCGAGCCGCCCGGCGCTCGACCCGTGGGAGTACGCCGGCAGGCTCGCCGAGCTGGGCGCGTGGGGCATCACGTTCCACGACAACGACGTCTTCGCGTTCGGCGCCTCCGAGGCCGAGAAGTCCGCGCGGTGCGGCCAGCTCAAGTCCGCTGCCGACCGCGCCGGCCTCACCATCGAGATGGTCACGACGAACACCTTCAGCCACCCGGTCTTCAAGGACGGCGGCCTCACGGCCAACGACCGCGGGGTGCGCCGGTTCGGGCTGCGCAAGGTCCTGCGAGCGGTCGACCTGGCCGCCGAGATGGGCGCGACGACCTTCGTCATGTGGGGTGGGCGCGAGGGTGCGGAGTACGACGGCTCGAAGGACCTCCACGCCGCGTTCGACCGTTACAAGGAGGGCCTCGACACCGTCGCCGGCTACATCAAGTCGCAGCGCTACGACCTGCGAATCGGCCTGGAGCCCAAGCCGAACGAGCCACGCGGCGACATCTTCCTGCCGACCGTCGGCCACGCGCTCGCGCTCATCGCCGAGCTCGACCACGGCGACATCGTGGGCCTCAACCCCGAGACCGGGCACGAGCAGATGGCCGGCCTCAACTACACCCACGCCCTCGGCCAGGCGCTGTGGAGCGACAAGCTCTTCCACATCGACCTCAACGGCCAGCGAGGCATGAAGTACGACCAGGACCTCGTCTTCGGCCACGGCGACCTCATGTCGGCGTTCTTCACCGTCGACCTCCTCGAGAACGGATTCCCGGCGGTGCCCGACGGCCCGCGCTACACCGGCCCCAAGCACTTCGACTACAAGCCGTCGCGCACCGAGCACCTCGACGGCGTCTGGGAGTCGGCGCTCGCGTGCATGAAGACCTACCTCGCGCTCGCCGACAAGGCGGCTGCGTTCCGCGCCGACCCGCGTACGGCGGAGGCGTGGGCGTATGCCGGCGTGCTCGACCTCGCCGAACCGACCTTGGGTGCCGGCGAGTCGGTCGAGGACCTGCTCGCCACCGACGACGGCTTCGACCCGGAGAAGGCGGCCGAGCGCGACTACGGCTTCGTGCGCCTCAACCAGCTCGCGCTCGAGCACCTCATCAGCTGAGACCGCCCAGCCTCGATCGAAAGGGGTTGGCCTGAGACGGGCGCTCAGTCGACGCAGAGGCAGAAGGGGTGGCCGGCCGGGTCGAGGAAGACGCGGAACGACTCGCCGGGCTGGTGCTCGTGCTTCGTCGCACCGAGCGCCACGACGGCCTCCTCACCGGCGTCGAGGTCGTCGACCATGACGTCGACGTGCATCTGCTGCGGCACCTGCTGGCCGGGCCACTGCGGCGGCGTGAAGTCCCCGACCTGCTGGAAGCAGATGCAGCTGCCGGTCTCGCTGTCGCGGATCTCGGCCCAGTCGTCGGACGCCTTGACCGTCCAGTCGAGCATGGTGCCGTAGAAGGTGGCGAGTGCCCCGGCGTCGGGGCAGTCGATGACGAAACTGGGGTATCGGGCGATGGCCATGGACCGACCGTAGGGGCTCACCCGGACGTTCGGCGTCCTCGAGGACGGGAGCGTCTCGGCATCGTCGGTTCAGGAGCATCCGGTCGCGTGGCCCTACCCTTGGGAACATCCGCCGCACCGCCATCGCACGGTCATCTGAGGATGTGAGGCCATGGGCGCCGTCGACTTCGAGCTCGAGCGACGCGTCAACGCGCCACCTGCCGAGGTGTTCGCGCGGCTGGTGGACATCGAGGGCTACAACGTCTGGATGCCGCCTAAGGGCAGCATCCGCCGGCACTCCGAGCAGACGTCCGCGGGTGCGCCGGCGATCGGGACGACCTATGTCGACAAGACGCTGTTCGGCCCGACCCCCGGCGAGATCTCCGAGCTCGAGGCGCCCAAGGCACTGACCTACCACTGGTGGGACCGCTCGAGATCGGGACGGCTCAACATGGAGGGCTGGCCGGCGTACACGCTGGAGGCCGCCGGCGACGGGGCGACGGTCGTGCGCCACCACGTGTCGCTGCGCACGCACCGCATCTACCGGCTCGCGACACCCGTGCTGCGGCTGATCGCGCGCCGTGAGCGCACGGCGGTGCTCGTCGCGCTGGCCGCCTCCTTCGAGCCGAACGTCTGAGGGGGTCCGGCCTCCCGACGCGCCACGTCGGAGAAAAACGTGGTGGGCTGTCGTAGCGGCCCGCGGCCGTTCGACGTCAGGGTGAGGCGGTCGACCGAACCGCCCGAGACAGAGGAGAACTGGGATGACGCACTACCTGCTCGCCGTGCACGGCCCGGCCGAGATGAACGAGTTCGGCAACTACGACTCGAAGGACGACATGGAGCAGGCGTTCGCCGACACGGGCGCCTTCAACGACAAGCTGCGCGCCGACGGTTTCTGGGTCTTCGCCGGCGGCCTCGAACCGGTGGCGCAGGCTGCGGTGGTCGACGGCCAGGGTGAGAAGCCCGTCGTGACCGACGGCCCCTACCTGGAGAGCAAGGAGGTCATCGGAGGCTTCTGGGTCATCGACGTACCCGACCGCGACGTGGCGCTGCGGCTCGCGGCCGAGGGGTCCAAGGCGTGCCGGGGCAAGGTCGAGGTCCGACCGTTCGGCGGGCTCGCCTGAAACCCGAGCCCGAGGCACCGAGGTGCGGGAAGCCGACCTGCTCGAGGACTCGGGCGGCGGTCACGGGACGGTCCGTCGCATGACGCAGTTGAACGGCCCCTTGGTGCGGACGTGCTCGAAGCCGGCCCGCTCGAAGAGGGTGCGGGTGCCGTTGTAGAGGACGGCCTCGCGCTTGCCGCCCTTGTCGTGCGGGTAGCCCTCGACGGTGCCGCCGCCGGCTGCCGCGACGAGGTCGATCACGCCCTGCAGGGCGATGTCCGACAGGTGCTTCCGGCGGTGGCGCTTGTCGACGAAGATGCACGTCACCCGGTAGTCGGGCAGCAGGTCGAGCTCCTGCTCGTACTGCTTGCGGTGCCGGATGTTCGGCAGCTCGGCGGGCGAGCCGAACTGGGCCCACGCGACCGCCTCGTCACCGTCGAAGACGAGCGCGGCGTGGGCCCGGTCCTGCTCGACGAGGCGCTGCTTGAGGTCCCGGTTGCCGTCGTAGGTGAACTCCTTCTCACCGCTCATGGTGTGGAACCACGTGCACCAGCAGCCGCCGAAGACGCCGTTGTGCCGCTCCATCATCGCCGCGTAGGCGTCCCAGGTGTCCGGCGCCAGCGCCCGGACCTCGTAGTCGGACAACCGTTCCTCCTCCGTCCGCCCGCGACGCGCCGTCGCGGGTCTCACCAGTTCGCGCGTCCCCACCCAGCATGCCGCCGGACGCGGACGATCGGGCGCCGTGACGGGTCGGTGGTTGGATCGGGTCATGCGCATCTTCTTCACGGGCGGCAGCGGCAAGGCCGGCAGGCACGTCGCGCCGTTCCTCGCCGAGCAGGGCCACCAGGTCACCAACGCCGACCTCGTCCCGCTGGGGCACCCGGCCGTCGACGACCTGACGGTCGACCTCACCGACATCGGCGAGACGTACTCCGCGCTCGCGGGGCTGGCGCGCTTCGACGAGCTGGAGCTTGCGGCCAAGCCGGCATACGACGCCGTCGTGCACTTCGCCGCGGTGCCGCGGATCCTGCTCACGTCGGACGCGAAGACGTACGCCGCCAACGTGCTCAGCACGTACAACGTGCTCGAGGCCGCGACCCGGCTCGGCATCCGGAAGGTGGTCTTCGCCTCGTCCGAGACGACCTACGGCGTGTGCTTCGCGCAGGGTGAGCGGCGACCGGCGTACGTGCCCGTCGACGAGGAGCACCCGACCGTGCCGGAGGACTCCTACGCGATGTCGAAGGTCGCGAACGAGGTGACGGCGCGGTCGTTCCAGGCCCGCACCGGCGCCGACATCTACGGGCTGCGCATCAACAACGTCATCGAGCCGGACGAGTACGGCGAGATGTTCCCGCCGTTCCTCACCGACCCGGCGCTTCGGCGACGAAACCTCTTCGCGTACATCGACACCCGCGACCTGGGCCAGATGGTGCAGCGCTGTCTCGAGGTGGACGGCCTGGGCTACGAGGTCTTCAACGTCGCCAACGCCGACATGTCCGTCGCGGCGACGACCGACGAGGTGCGCGAGCGCTTCTACGACGGGGTGGAGGTGCGTCGGCGGATGGGACGCAACGAGACCTTCTACTCCATCGACAAGGCGCGCGACCTCCTCGGCTACTCGCCGCAGCACTCGTGGCGCGACGTCGTGACGGACCCGCGCGCGTGAGGGCGGTCGTCTACGACGAGTACGGCCGTGTGCCGGCGCTCGCCGACGTGCCCACGCCTGAGTGCTCGGACGGTGGGGTCCTCATCGCGGTGCGGGCCACGGGCGTATGCCGTTCGGACTGGCACGCGTGGAAGGGCCACGACCCCGTCTCGTTGCCTCACGTGCCGGGTCACGAGCTCGCCGGTGTCGTGGCCTCGGTCGGTGCGGGCGTGCGGGACTGGGCTGTCGGTGACCGGGTGACGGTGCCCTTCGTGTGCGGGTGCGGGCGCTGCTCGTGGTGCGAGGCCGGCGAGGCCCAGGTGTGCCCCGACCAGACGCAGCCGGGCTTCACGGGACCCGGGTCGTTCGCCGAGCTGGTGGCGATCCACGGCGCTGACACGAACCTCGTGCGGCTGCCGGACTCGGTCGACTTCGTGACGGCGGCGTCGCTGGGGTGCCGGTTCGCGACGGCCTTCCGGGCGGTGACGACGCACGGGCGGCTGGGCGCCGGTGAGTGGCTGGCGGTGCACGGGTGTGGCGGTGTCGGACTGTCCGCCGTGATGATCGGGGTGGCGCTCGGTGCCCGGGTGGTTGTTGTCGACGTGAGTCAGGCTGCGCTGGAACGGGCCTCGGCACTGGGCGCCTCGGCGGGCGTCGACGCCTGCGGGGTGGCCGACGTGGCTGCGGCGGTCCGGGAGGTCACGGGTGGCGGAGCGCACGTCTCCGTCGACGCGTTCGGCTCGCCGGACTCGGCGGTGGCCTCGGTGCGCAGCCTCCGTCGTCGCGGGCGGCACGTGCAGGCGGGCCTCCTGCTCGGCCCGTCGTCGACGCCCCCGCTCCCGATGGACCTCGTGATCGCCCAGGAGCTGGAGATCTACGGCTCGCACGGCATGCCCGCCCGCGACTACCCGGCGATGCTGGCCCTGATCGAGGCGGGTGCCCTGCGTCCGGCGGACCTCGTGGGTCAGGTCATCGGACTCGAGGACGCCGGCGCGGCCCTCGCCGCCATGGACCGGCCCGGTGGGACAGGCATGACCGTCGTTCGGGTACAAGCCGCGTCGTGAACCCAAGGGCCTCCCCTGGCGTGGTGGGGCGCTGGCACGACGCCCTGTTGGGCGACCGCCCACGAGCGGCTCTGTCCTAGGGTGGGCGGCGACTCGACGGTGGCCGCGGGGCCCGGACGCCGGCCCGCTGGGTGGCACCGCAGACACGGACCGAGGATGAAGGACAGCGAAGGGCTCCGATGATCAACGTCATGCTCGCCGGCGGCATCTCGATGGCGGTGGCGCTGCTGTGCACCAAACCGTTCATCGCCTTCCTGGTCCGGCGACGCTACGGCCAGTTCATCCACGACGACCTGACCCACCACCACGTCAAGCGGGGCAAGCCCACCATGGGTGGCGCGGTGATCATCGGGTCGGTGTTCGTCGGCTACTTCGGCTCGCACGCGCTCCTGGTGCTCCTCACCAGCACGGGGATGCTCAAGGTCATCCACAACGGGATCTCGCTCAGCGCCCTGCTCGTGCTGTTCCCGCTGACCGGGCTCGGGTTCGTCGGGTTCCTCGACGACCACACCAAGATCCGCAAGGAGCGCAGCCTCGGCCTCACGGGGCGGCAGAAGCTCATCGGCCAGACGCTGGTCACCATCGCCTTCGCCCTGGCCGCCCTGCTGCTGACCGACGCGAACGGACAGTCCCCCGCATCGACGGCGATCTCGTTCGTCAGGGACACCGGCGTCGACCTCGCCTTCGCCGGACCGGTCGTCGCCGTGGTCCTGTTCATCGCGTGGGCGAGCGTGCTCATCGCAGGAGCCTCCAACGGGGTGAACATCACCGACGGCCTGGACGGCCTGGCCCCCGGGGCCTCGGTGATGGTCTTCGGCGCCTACACCCTGATCTCCCTCTGGCAGTACACGCAGGGCTGTGCCGTCGCGCCGGGTCCCACCTGCTACGAGGTGGGCGACGCGCTCGACCTCGCCGTCATCTCGTGCGCGATCGCCGGCGCCTGCTTCGGCTTCCTGTGGTGGAACGCCTCGCCGGCCGAGATCATCATGGGCGACACCGGCTCCCTGTCGCTGGGCGCCGCCCTGGCCGGGATGGCCATCCTCACCCACACGCAGCTGCTCCTGGTCGTCCTGGGCGGTCTCTTCGTCATCGTCACCGCATCGGTCATCATCCAGGTCGTCAGCTTCAGGCTCACCGGCAGACGCGTGTTCCGGATCGCGCCCCTGCACCATCACTTCGAGATGGTCGGGTGGTCGGAGGTCACCATCGTGGCCCGGTTCTGGATCATCGCCGGCCTCTGTGCCACGGCGGGCCTCGCGCTCTTCTACGGCGACTGGGCCGCCGGCCAGTAGGCGGGCGCGCCTTCCCAGCGGATTCGACAATCTCTGCAAAAAGGGCGTCATGATCGCGACCCTCGATCGTCTTACCTGATGACGACGAACTGACAAGACCGTCGCCACAACGGAAGCTGGCTGGTTCGTGGAGGGACTGCCGAATCCGAGTCCACCCCTGGGTGGGCACAACGAACAGCCCCGCTTTCCCGACGGCAAGCGGGGCTGTTTGCTGCCGTCGGGTCGTGCGTCGGCACGCAAGAAGATCAGGCAGGGACGGAGATTCCCTGCAGCCAGGACTGCCAGGCCGGCTCTTCGCGCCGAACGTAGTCCGCGGCTTCTGCGGAGAAGAGGTACGCGCGTACGCCCGCCGTCGCCGTGCCGCCGCCCTCGTCCCACGCGAAGACGCTCAACATCCCGGGAACCGGTGCGGTGAGGCGGAGCAGCGTCTGCCGCACACCGACGCGCTCGACCGTTCCGTTGGCGCCGCGCACGTCGACCGTGGCGCCCTCGTCGCCGAGCCCGAGCTCGTCGTGCAGGGTTGACCAGAGGGTCTCCGCGTCGCCGGAGTGGGAGGCGGAGGCCTCCAGGTAGGTGGCCTCCTGGCCGGGGAAGTACGAGAGGTAGAGGCGCAGGTTGTCGAAGAAGGGCATCCAGCCCGGGGCCATCGTGTCCCAGAACTCCGACTCCCAGGCGGCGCCGGTCCCGAACCCGCTGCTGGTGACGCGCACGATGCAGGTTCCGCCGGACTGTGCCTCGACGACGAACTCGGACGTCAGCGGGCTCAGCGCATCGGGGTCCTTGCCCATGAGCGCCGCCCAGTCCTCCTCGTAGACGAGGCGGCGCGGCGGCTCCCACGCGGTGACCTGGCCGTCGGAGCCCATCTCCGGGCCCATCGTGAAGTGCAGGGCGCCGCCTTCGCGCTCGTCCATCTCGGTCGGCGCGAACCAGGCGCTCATGCCCCTGGCGGTGGCGATGGCTTGCCAGACCTGCTCCGGGGTGCCCGGGACCTCGACGCTGAACTCCAGGCGGTAAGGGACGTTCGGGGTGGTGCTCATGGGTTCTCCTCGGGAACGGGGTGGGCGGCGACGAGGAGCCGGTGCGGGCGCCCGTCGTCGTGGTGGTAGCGAGCGGCCAGGTCGAGCACCGCGGCGGTCAGGTCGTCGGCGAAGGCAGCACGGTCGGCGGCCGACGTGAAGCCGATCTGCGTGTCGATGGTCAGGGTCGGCAGGCGCTTGCCGGACGCGCCCGCCTGGCGGGCCAGGGCGCCGACCTCGCGCACCAGCCGACCGGCCAGCGCGACGAGGTAGCTGGCCGAGAGGTGGTCGGCGCTGGATGCCGGGTCTGCCGCGGACGCGCTGAGGGCCGCGGGCGACACCACGTATGTCGCCGCCGTGGCCTGCAGCACCCGCTCGGTGATGCCCCCGTGCCGGCGCTCGCCGGACAGCTCCACCAGCCCGTGCGCCTCGAGCGCCTTGAGGTGGTAGTTGACCTTCTGGCGCCCGATGCCGACTCGGGCGGCGAGTCCGGCGGCGGAGGCCGGGACGGCCAGCTCGCCCAGCAGCCGGGCCCGGACCGGATCCAGCGCGGTGGCCGCCGCTTCCGCGCTCTCGATGACCTCGACGTCCCGCATATCGCCACCATCCTCCTGACAAAAAATCTTGTCAAGGGGTGTCGGGGCCAGCCGAAAGGGGCCCTCACCCACCGTCGTCGGCAGGCTGCCCACCGGCGCGCCCCTCGGCGCCGGACATCGGCGACGAGACCACGTCATGGGCTATCTTTCAAGAACCTCACCGAGGGTGAGCGGCCCGCAGTGTCCAGTGGTGCCCACATGGGAGGTGGCGTGTGACTGAGGCCCCGGAGCCGCCTTCGCGGCCGACGTCGCTGCCTCGGGTCGGTGTGGTGCTGGCCGCGGGTCGCTCAGAGCGGATCAGCTCGATCACCCGAGGTGGCTCCAAGGCGCTGCTGCGGCTGGGTGGCCTGAGCCTGGTCGAGCGCGCGGTGAAGACCCTGCTCGCCGCCGGGGTGGAGTCCGTCGTCGTGGTGGTCGGCCACGACGCGGAGTCGGTCACGGCCGTCGTCGACCGGTTGGACCCTGGCCGGGTCAGGGCGGTCTATGCCGACCGGTGGCAGGACGGCAACGGTGCGTCGCTGGCCGCGGTCGAGGACGCGGTGGCCGGCGAGGCGCTCTTCGTGCTGCTCACCGCCGACCACGTCTTCGGCGAGGGAGCGATCGACCGGCTGCTGGCGACCGGTGAGCCTGCAGTGCTGGTCGACCCGAGTCCGGTTCGCGACGCCTGGGACGAAGGTACGAGGGTGCAGGTCGTGGACGGCGCCGTGGTGGCGTTCGGCAAGCACCTGGACCAGCCGGCCATCGACTGCGGCGCGTTCCTGCTCCCGCCGGACATCTTCCGTCACCAGGCGCAGGCCGCCGGCGAGGGCGACCACACTCTGGCCAGGGCTGTGACCCGGCTCGCTCAGGAACGGCCGCTACGGGCCGTCGCGCTGCCCGTCGGCTGCTGGTGGCAGGACGTGGACAGTCCCGCGGACGCGCGGGCCGCCGCCGCCAAGCTGCGCGCCTCGCTCGGCAAGGACGCCGACGGGCCGGCCAGCCGCTGGCTCAACCGCCCGCTGTCGACCCGGCTGTCCATGGTGCTGGTCCCGTTGCGACCTGATCCTGACCTCGTGTCCCTGGCCGCCTTCGTGCTCGGCCTGGCCGGCGCGGTGTTGCTTGCCGTCGGGCAGGGCGTCGCCGGCGCCCTCCTGGTCCATGCCAGCTCTGTCCTCGACGGTGTCGACGGAGAGGTCGCCCGGCTCCAGCTGCGCGGCAGGCCCCAGGGTGCGCTGCTCGACGGCGTGCTCGATCGGGTCGGCGACGCCGCGATCCTAACCGGGCTGGGCCTGTGGGCGCTCGACGGACACGGTCCCGGACCTGTGCTGGCGCTGACCGTTGCCGCCACGACCGGCGCGCTGTTGTCAATGGCGACCAAGGACCGGGCCGCTGCCCTGGGCCTGCCACCGGCACCCGAACGAGCGCTTGGTTGGCTGCTGGGTGGCCGGGACGGCCGGCTGCTGCTCGTGGCCATCGGAGCCCTCGTGGGCGCGCCCATCGCCGCCCTGGCCGCGGTCACGACGACATCCGCGCTGTCACTCAGCCTTCGGGTCGCTTTCCTCCGCCGCAAGCCGGCGAACAGGACCGCGAACGATGTCGCCGAACCGGCACCGGGAGCTCCGGTCGCGTCCGAGTGACGGAGAGCCGCCTCCCGGATTCACTCGCGCAGGCGTACAAGCGTCGAGATGTAGGTGAAGCGCCCGCCCCGACGCGGCGGAATGACACACATCTCTTGTGGGTCGCCTGCCTTCGCCCGATCTCCGAAGCCGCGGACAGACGCGGTGAACCAGGGAGCGTTGGGGGGTGGACAGTGTGGGCCGGTGCCGGTTGTGCTGAAAGGACTACTGGTGCTGGGATGCCGTCTGCCCGGACGTGAGTCCGAGCTGGGCCATCATGGATCCGGTGTCGAAGTAGGTCCTCTGACTCTCGACCTTGCCGTCCTTGAACTCCATGACATCGCACAGTTGCAAGGTCAGGGACCGCCCGGTTGCTGGGATCTCACCCATGCTGGTCGCCAAGGTTCCCGTGTGGGTGCCCCGGCCGGTGAACTCGACGACGACGTAGTTGCCCGAGTCGATCACTCGGTCGACTGTGACCTTGCCGTCCGGGAACCCCTCTGACCACATCGTGTTGTAGGCGCGAGAGCCCTCGGCGCCTGTGAAGGTGTCACCCGAGCCGACGATCGTGATCGTTGCCTCGGGCGCTGTTGCCTCGGCGATCTCGTCGAAGTTTCGCTCGTTCCATGCCTCGTGAATCCTGCGCGCGAGGGATGCGTTGTCTGCCATCTGAGCCTCCGCTCTGGCACCTGCCCACCCTGTCGAAGGCTAGTACTGGGCCCGGCAGGGGGCAACGGGCCGAGACTGGTGCAACTCGACTTGAAGTCGGAGAATGCGCTCACAACGACGAGGTGGTGCGCGATGTTCAGTTCCCGCTTCATGCCCTGTCAGGAGTGCGGCGCTTCCGTGGATCGGACCGGTACTGGTGGGCACGAGTGCGCGCCCGAGCGTCGGGCCGAATTCCAGATGTTCGGGCTGCGCGAGGAGGTCGCGCAGTTGGAGGCCGGGATCCACCGCTACCTGACGACAGCAGCAGGGCGCTTCGAGTCCTGGCTCGCCGCCCGCGAGGTTCGCGACCAGACCTGAGGCCAGCCACGGTGACGATCGGCGGCGGAAGACGCGCTCTTCACGTGCACGGTGCTCGAGCGAGTGGCCGAGCTCGTTCGCTGACGTGTCGGTGACGTTGCAAGGGCACGTGATCGCGGGATAGCGAGGGGTGCCACTACGTGACACGGTGGATAGCGGCCCGTGACCGGACGACGCTGCACGGGCGGCCCGGTCGGAGCACTCGAGGAGGGCGTCATGACAGATCCCGTCACCCAGACCGGAGCCGATCCCGCGGGTAACGACCCCAGCACGCGGGTGGTCACGCCGGTGGATCCCGCTCGCACCCTCGGCAGCAATCCACCTACCACCCACTCCCGTCCGGTCGGCCAGGGCGACCAAGCCGTCATCGCGGTCTTCCCTGACCTCGCCGCCGCCGAGCAGGCGGTCATAGAGCTCGCCCAGAGGGACTTCCCGGTCGACCGGATCTCGATCGTGGGAAAGGACATGCAGAGCGAGGTCCGGATCAGTGGGTTCGTCACCACAGGTGACCTCGCGGGTCCCAGCGCGGCGACGGGAGCCTGGGTGGGAGGGCTGTTCGGCGTCCTGAGCGGGGCCGCGATGCTCTTCATCCCGGGTCTTGGCCCCCTCGTCGTCCTGGGCCCGCTGGCGGCTGCTGCGGTCGGGGCCGCAGAGGGCGCGCTTCTGGGGGGCGCAGTCGGCGTCCTCCTCGGACACTTCGTGGCCAAGAGCCACCTCCCGAAGTACGAGGAACTCGTCCGCACGGGCAGCTACCTGCTGGTCGTCCACGGCACCGAGGAGGAGGTGGCCCGGGCGCAGGGGCTGCTGGCCGAGCTGGGTAGCACCGACGTCCAACGGCACGACGAGTACCGCGGACCCGTCGACCGGATCGGGCCGATCGAGAAGGTCTACGAGGGCATGGCGGTCGTGGACGTGAACGGCGAGGAGGTCGGCAAGGTGGAGTTCGTGAAGCTCGGTGATCCACAGGCGATCAGCATCCAGGACGAGGGCCCGGACGTGATGCCCGACGTGCCGCGCCCGTTCGCCGAGCGCCTGCTGCTCACCGGCTTCCTCAAGGTCGACCGCAAAGGTCTGTTCGCCCGGGACGCGTACGTCTCCGCCACCGAGGTCGACGTGGTGGAGGACGGCACCGTCCGCCTCAACGTGTCGAAGGACATGCTGCTGACCAAGCGGACCTGAGGCGTCGGGCGGTGCGCGAGAACACCAAGGCGGGAGCCTGTTGAAGACGCGCCAGGGGTCCTGTCCCGCTCCTGCCGACCACGTCCACCAGCTGTTCAGGACAGGGAAAAGCACGTCGGCACGCTCGCCGAGATCAAGCTGCTGTGATCCCCGCCCTCCCGGCGATGTCACAAGACGTGATGAGCCACGAGCTTGTTCAAGTAGGCCACGTCGGTCCGGCCGCTGAACTCGAACCTGACCTTGCCGAGCCCCGAGAACCACAGCTCGAGCTCGGCGTCGAGGTCGAAGGTGCCGGCGGTCTCGATCGAGAACGCCTGGATCTTGGCGAGGGGGAGGGAGGTGAAGTCCTTCTTCTTGCCGGTGATGCCCTGGACGTTCACCGCGATGACGCGCTTACTGGTGAAGACGACGTAATCCCGCATTCCCTTGTACGCCGCGAACGCATGCTCTCCCTCGATCAGCAAGGGGTCGATCTGGTCGGCTACCTGGGTGTAGTCCACCTGACTGAGCTTGATGTAACTGGCGTTCTGGAAGTCGATCATCGGCGAACCATAACCGGCCGTATACGCAGCGGGAAGGCTGTTCCGTGCCGGCTCGTCTCATCGCCTTTGCGCTGTCCTCAGTGCGTTTTGCGAGCGCTGGTCTTCGTCGGTTCAAGCTCGCGCCAGCCGGCGGGCAAGGTACGGGGCGGTCGCGCTGTCCTGAGCCCTCGCCACCTCTGTTGGGGTGCCCGTGGCGACGACCTGGCCGCCCGCGTCGCCGCCGCCGGGGCCGAGGTCGATGACCCAGTCGGCGGTGGCGATGGCGTCGAGGTCGTGCTCGACGAGGACGACGGTGTTGCCGGCGTCGACGAGGCGGTGCAGCTGGCGCAGCAGCAGCGCGATGTCGTCGGGGTGCAGCCCCGAGGTCGGCTCGTCGAGCAGGTAGAGCGCATGGCCGCGTTGCGCCCGTTGCAGCTCGGTGGCGAGCTTGATGCGCTGCGCCTCTCCGCCGCTCAGCTCGGTGGCCGGCTGCCCCAGCCGCAGGTAGCCCAGCCCGACCTCGCGCAGCGTTCGCAGGCTCCGCGCGGCGGCCGGCACGTCGGCGAGGAACGTCGCGGCCTGGTCGACGGAGAGCGTGAGAACCTCGGCGACGTTCTTGTCGCGGTAGGTGATCTCGAGGGTCTCCTCGTTGTAGCGCGCGCCGTGGCAGGTGGGGCACGGCGCGTACGTGCCCGGCAGGAACATCAGCTCCACGGCGACGAACCCCTCGCCCTGGCAGGTCTCGCAGCGGCCCTCGGGCAGGTTGAAGGAGAACCGGCCGGCGCCGTACCCGCGCTCACGCGCCTCGTCTGTCGCGGCGAAGAGCTTGCGCACCGAGTCAAAGAGGCCGGTGTACGTCGCGAGGTTGGACCGCGGCGTACGGCCGATCGGCCGCTGGTCGACGACCACGAGCCGGTCGAACTGGTCACCGACGGACGGCTCCTCGGCGAGGACCTGGCTGACCAGCGTCGACTTGCCGGACCCGGAGACGCCAGTGACGGCGGTCAGCACACAGAGCGGGATGTCGACGGACAGGTCGACCAGGTTGTGGCGGGTGACTCCGGCCAGCTGCAGCCAACCCTGCGGGCCGCGCACGGCGTGCTCGAGCCGCTCGGCGCGACCGAACAGGTAGGCGCTGGTGGCGGACTCCGCCACATCCTCCAGCCCTTCGATGGGGCCGCTGTAGAGCACCCGGCCGCCGGCCTCGCCCGCACCCGGGCCGATGTCGACGACCCAGTCGGCGCGTCGAACGACGTCCATGTCGTGCTCCACGACGAACAGGGAGTTGCCGGAGGCCTTCAGCCGGTCCAGCACGTCGAGTAGCGGTTCGGCGTCCGCGGGATGCAGCCCGGCGGAGGGCTCGTCGAGGACGTAGACGACTCCGAAAAGGCCGGAGCGGAGCTGGGTGGCGATCCGCAGGCGCTGCGCCTCCCCCGGGGAGAGCGTGGTCGAGCTCCGCCCGAGGCTGAGGTAGCCCAGGCCGAGGTCGAGGAGCACCTCGACGCGCGCGACCAGGTCTCTGCAGATCCGTACGGCAACCTCGTTGGCCTCCTCTGGCTGCTCGGCGAACGGCCGCTGCAGCGCGACCACTTCGGTGAGCGGCAGCTCGTTGACCTCGGCGATCGAACGGCCGGCGAACGTCACCGCGAGGGCCTCCGGTCGCAGCCCGCTGCCGTGGCAGTCGGGGCACGGCGCATCCACGACGAACTTCAGCGCCCGCTCGCGCATCCGGTCGCTCTGGGAGTCCGCCAGCACGTGCATGACGTGCTGGCGCGCGCTCCAGAACGTGCCGTAGTAGCCGTAGTCGATGCGGTCACGCTCGGGCTTGATGAGCACCGACGGCTGCTCGTCGGTGTAGAGCAGCCAGTCGCGGTCCTTCTTCCGCAGCTTGCGCCACGGCGTGTCGACGTTGATGCCGAGACCGCTGACGATGCTGCGCAGGTTGGCGCCCTGCCAGGCTCCCGGCCAGGCGGCGATCGCGCCCTCCCAGATGCTGAGGGACGGGTCAGGGACCAGCAGCTCCTCGGTGACGTCGTGCACGACCCCCAGCCCGTGACAGCGCAGGCAGGCGCCGGCCGCGGTGTTGGGCGAGAACGCCTCTGCGGCAAGGTGCTCGGCGCCCTCGGGGTAGTCGCCAACCCGGGAGTAGAGCATCCGCAGCAGGTTGGACAGCGTCGTGATGGTGCCGACCGACGAGCGGGAGGTGGCGGCTGCCCGGCGTTGCTGGAGGGCCACCGCAGGCGGCAGGCCGGTGACCTCCTGGACGTGCGGAGCACCGACCTGCGGCAGGAGGCGGCGGCGGGCGTACGGCGCCACCGATTCGAAGTAGCGGCGCTGCGCCTCCGCATAGAGCGTGCCGAACGCCAGCGAGGACTTGCCCGAGCCGGAGACCCCGGTGAACGCCACCATCGCGTCGCGCGGGATGTCGACGTCGACGTTGCGCAGGTTGTGCTCTCTCGCGCCGCGGACGCGGACGAAGTGGTCGGTCGCGTCAGTGGTCACGGCCCTGTCCTATCAGGTGGGACGCTTGCGCAGCCTTGACGGGCTCGTAGCCGACCACCTCCCTGGATGGCAACACGATCCACGGGACCGGGTAGACCGCGTGGTCGTCAGGCGGCCATGTCACGTCCACCGGGTTGAACCGTGCAATGGCGCGGTGCGTCGTCATGTGTGGGGCCGACCCTGGAAAGTTGGCGCCCGATGGGAGAGAGGTGGTCAGGGTGCTGACCAAGCGATGGGTGATCGCAGCACTTGTTGCAGTCGCTGTCGTCGTGGTTGTTCTCGTGATCGTCTATGGCGGTGGCGGTGGCGGCAACGGCGGGGGTGGCGGAGGCGGCGGGTACTGAGCCGCTTCGTCCGCCCTGCCTCGAGGACCGGGGGTCTACCTTGTGCTTCGGGCCGATGCCGAGCCTCCGGCAGGCGTGGTTTTGGCGACACGCGTGGACGAGTACCGGGGGCATGCTGTTGGAGAACCTGTCGGGCACTGGGGCGGCAGATGCCTTTGGCAGGTGGTCGACCTCGATGCCCTGCTGGTTGCATGGCGCGAGACGCCGGACGACGACGCTGAGGAGATCGAGTCCGAACTCGTCGCGCAGTTCGTCTCCGACTGGGGCCGACGGCCCTTCGCTCACTAAAGGCCGGACGCGTCGCCAGGAGGGAGTAACCCCATGCAGGGGGACGCGGCGTGGAGCGTGAACGCATCTATGTCTTCTGGGACAGGGAGTCCCTCAGGCAATGCGCGACAGGCCGAGTACGGAGTCCACCTCGTCACCTGACAGGTAGTCGGTGCGACCGGCCACTCGGGTGATCACGTCAACGAGGAGCTCGATCTCCTCGAGCAGCGCAAAGTCGACGAGGTCGTGCCTCAGCGGGGGTGCGGGGTCCTCCCTCCCCTGAACGTGAGGGCTGCCTTGTGGCATGGCGTCATCTCCTCTTCAGCGCTCCGAATGGCCGTCCTGTCGCGCATCGGAGCGGTCCGTACCACTCAGTGCTGAGAGGCAACTCCCTGCGACGGAGCCACGATGTCTGACCGACCGGACCGTCACGAACCGCTCTGCAGACCAGCTCGCACCGCCGATCAAATGCATCTACCTCGCCTGAGCGGCCATGCCCGCGCGGAGCGCCGACTTCCACGAGGTGATGTCCGGCCGCTTGCGCAGCAGGGCCCGACG
>NZ_JBHTKH010000010.1:0-144422 GCF_042676085.1 Terrabacter terrigena | reverse complement strand
GCACTGGTCGCCCGCGACAAGGGCTGCAGCTTCGACGGCTGCACCGTGCCGCCGACCTGGTGCGACGCCCACCACGTGATCCCGTGGCACCGCGGCGGCACAACCGACCTCACCAACGCGGCACTGCTGTGCCCCCGGCACCACACCCACGTCCACCAGCACGACCTGACCGCGACCGTCACCGCGTTCGGGGTCACCTGGCACACCAGATGACCCCGCCCCACACCCCGCCCGAGCCGGCGGGGCCAGCGGCCTGCCCGAAGGCGGCTGTCAGGCCCGATGGCCGAAGCCGCACGGCGTATGGGCGATCTGCCGCCGCCGACCTCAGCGCAGGATCGCGCCGAACGCCTCGATCAGGAGGTCGATGTCCCCGTCACTGGCGACCAGCGGGGGCGCGATCCGCACGGTCGAGCCGTGGGTGTCCTTGACGAGCACGCCCTGCTCCAGCAGCCGGTACGACGCCTCGCGCCCGGTCATGAGGTCGGGGTCGAGGTCGACTCCCGCCCAGAGGCCGCGGCACCGCACCGCGTCGACGCCGTGCCCGACGAGCTCGCGCAGACCGCTCTCGAGCGCGACGCCCAGCCGATGCGCCTGCTGCTGGTACTCGCCCGTGGCGAGCAGACCGACAACGGCCTGGCCGACCGCCGCTGCGAGCGGGTTGCCGCCGAACGTCGACCCGTGGCTGCCCGGGGTGAACACGCCGAGCACGTCGCGGTCGGCGACGACGGCCGACACCGGCACGATGCCGCCGCCGAGCGCCTTGCCGAGCACGTAGACGTCCGGCACGACGTCCTCGACGCCGCAGGCGAAGGTGGTGCCGGTGCGGCCGAGTCCCGACTGGATCTCGTCGGCGACCATGAGCACGTCGCGGCTGCGGGTCAGCTCGCGCACGCCACGCAGCCAACCGCCGGGCGGGATGATCACACCGGCCTCGCCCTGCACCGGCTCGAGCAGCACCGCCACGGTCTCGTCGGTGATCGTCGCCTCGAGCGCCTCGAGGTCGCCGAACGGCACGATGTCGAAACCCGGCGTGTAGGGCCCGTAGTGGTCGTGCGCGACCGGGTCGTCGGAGAAGCTGACGATCGTCGTCGTGCGGCCGTGGAAGTTCCCGGCCATGACGACGATCCTGGCCCGACCGTCCGGCACGCCCTTGACCTCGTAGCCCCAGCGCCGCGCCGTCTTGACCGCCGTCTCGACGGCCTCGGCGCCGGTGTTCATCGGGAGCACGAGGTCCTTGCCGGCCAGCATCGCCAGGTCGCGGCAGAACGGACCGAGCCGGTCGCTGTGGAAGGCGCGGCTCGTCAGGGTGAGACGGTCGAGCTGTGCCCGGGCCGCGGCCACGAGCGAGGGGTGACGGTGCCCGAAGTTGAGCGCGGAGTAGCCGGCGAGGGCGTCGAGGTAGCGCCTGCCCTCCACGTCGGTCACCCACGCCCCCTCGGCGCTGGCGATGACGACGGGCAGCGGGCTGTAGTTGCTCGCCACCCAGTCCTCGGCGAGGGAGACGTGCTCGTGGGTGGGGGTGCCGGGGAGGGGTGTGCGGTGGGGGCCGGCCTGCTCGCGGGCCCCGGGTCGTGCGGCCGTGTCGCTCACCTCCCGATCGTCGCACCGCACTCCGTCGGCGGCCATCGGTTCCGAGGTCAGGCCGCTTTCTGCCGTATGCCGTCGGGTGGGCCCGGTGCGAGACTGTCCATGGCGGGCCCCGCAGCCAGGACTACCCGCGCTGGGGTGTGTCGGTCACGTCGGTGGCCCAGCCGCGGAGATGGCCATGCGCAGCAGCACCGATCCCAGCAGCACCGATCCCAGCAGCACCGATCCCAGCAGCACCGACCCCAGCAGCACCGACCCCAGCACCGACCTCACGAGTGCCGACCTGAGCAGCACCGAGTCCACGAGCGCGCCGCGCACCCGCGTCGTCGTGCTCGGCGCGGCCGGACGCGACTTCCACGACTTCAACGTCGTCTTCCGCGACGACCCGACCCACGAGGTCGTCGCGTTCACGGCGACGCAGATCCCCGACATCGACGGTCGGCACTACCCGCCGGAGCTCGCCGGCCCCTTCTACCCGCACGGCATTCCGATCGTCGCCGAGTCCGAGCTGACCGACATCGTTGCGGGCGAGCGCGTCGACGCCGTCGTCTTCGCCTACTCCGACGTGCGCCACGAGCAGGTCATGCACCTCGCGTCGCAGGCCATCGCTGCCGGCGCGGACTTCCGGCTGCACGGAGCGCGCCACACCATGCTGCGCAGCACGAGGCCCGTCGTCGCCGTGACGGCCGTGCGCACCGGCGTCGGCAAGAGCCAGACCACCCGGTACCTCTCGCGGTTGCTGCGCGACCTCGGCCTGCGCGTCGTCGCGGTGCGTCATCCCATGCCGTACGGCGATCTCGCCGCGCAGGCCGTCCAGCGCTTCGCGACCCACGCCGACCTCGACCTGCACGACTGCACCATCGAGGAGCGCGAGGAGTACGAGCCGCACCTCGACAACGGCGTCGTCGTCTACGCCGGCATCGACTACGAGCGGATCCTGCGCGAGGCCGAGCAGGAGGCCGACGTCATCCTCTGGGACGGCGGCAACAACGACCTCCCGTTCTTCGTGCCCGACCTGCACCTCGTGCTCGCCGACCCGCTGCGTGCCGGCGACGAGGCGACGCACCACCCTGGAGAGGCGAACGTGCGGATGGCTGACGTCGTCGTCATCGCCAAGTGCGACTCGGCGCTCCAGAGCGACATCGAGGCGGTCGAGGCGTCGGTGCGCGCGCTCAACCCCACGGCCACGGTGCTGCGCGCGGACAGCCCTGTCACTGTTGACGATCCGTCTGCGGTGCACGGCAGACGCGTCATCGCCGTCGAGGACGGGCCGACGCTGACCCACGGTTCGATGAGCTATGGCGCCGGGGTCGTCGGGGCCCGCTCCGCCGGTGCCGTCGCGATCGTCGACCCGACCCCCTATGCCGTCGGGTCGATCGCCGCGACCTACGTGAGGTACCCGAACGCGCGGGGTGTGCTGCCGGCCATGGGCTACGGCGCCGCGCAGATCGGTGACCTCGAGGCCACGATCCGGGCCGCGGTCGACGCGGGGGAGTGCGAGGCCGTCGTCGCCGGCACCCCCATCGACCTGACCCGGGTGCTCTCGCTGCCGGTTCCCGTCGTGCGCGCCCGGTACGAGCTGCGCGAGGTCGTGCCGGGTGGTCTCGCCGCGGCCGTGCGCGCCGCTTTGCCCGCCGAGGTGCTCGAACGGCATACGGCAGCGGAGGGCACGACCGCACCCGAGAGCTCGAGCGCGACCGCCGCACGTGCACCCTCGGTGCCCGCCGGGAGCGCGCCCTGAGCACACCCGACGTGCCGTTCGAGCAGCGCACGAGCTGAGTCGCCAGGACCTGAGTAGCCAGGACCCGCGAGGGCGTTCGAGCGCGCGGGCCTACCTCCGGCGGGGGCGCGCGAGGGCGAGCCCCAGGCCGGCGACGGCGACGATCGGGCCGATGACCGCCCAGATGACGTGGCCCGACATGCCGCTGCCGCCGACGTAGCCGAGGCCCTGCAGGGTCCAGAGCGCGCCCATGGCCAGCAGGACCAGGCCGATGATGACGCGGACCGGCCTGGTCATGGACGTGCGCCGACGAGGTGGGCGTCGAGCCACTCGAGGATCTCGGTCTCCACCTCGTCGCGGTTGGTCTCGTTGAGGATCTCGTGGCGCGCGTCGGGCCACAGCGTCAGCGTCACGTCCTGCACGCCGAGACGGCGCAGCTGGTCGGCCACCTTGCGCACGCCCTTGCCGTTCGCGCCCACCGGGTCCTTGTCGCCCGAGGCGAGGTGGACGGGCAGGTCCTTGGGGATGCGCGAGGCGACCCGGTCGGTGTTGACGGCTTCCAGCCCCCGGAGCAGGTCGGCGAACCCGCCTGCGCTGAAGACGAATCCGCAGTCCGGGTCGTTGACGTACTTGTCGACCTCATCAGGATCCCTCGAGAGCCAGTCGAAGTCGGTGCGGGTCGGCTTGAAGGCCGAGTTGTACTGGCCGAAGCTCAGGGTGTTCAGCAGGCCGCTCACGTGCGAGTGGCCGCGCAGCCGGGCCTGGGTCGAGGCGAGGAAGATGCCGACCCTGCCGAGGGCGCCCGCACCGCCGGCGGTGCCCGAGAGCACGAGGCCGGCGAGCTCGGAACCGTACTGGGCGGCATACCCGCGGGAGATGAACGAGCCCATGCTGTGGCCGAGGAGGTACACGGGCAGTCCCGGCTGCTCCTCGCGGGCGCGGTCCGTCACGGCGTGCAGGTCGTCGATGACGGTCTGCCAGCCGTCGCGTTCGGCGAAGAAGCCGCGACCTTCGCTGGTGCCGGTGCGCCCGTGGCCGCGGTGGTCCGAGCCGTAGACGGCATACCCGTGGTCGGTGAGGCGCTGCGCGAAGCGGGCGTAGCGGCTCGAGTGCTCGGCGAGCCCGTGCGCGATCTGCACGACCGCCTTCGCCTGCCCGTCGGGCAGCCACCGGTTGACGAAGACCTCGGTGCCGTCGGGCGTGGTCAACGTGAACGTGCTGCTTTGCATGAGCCGAACTGTATGCCGCGAACCCCCGCAGCGCTCGGGACCGGGCGGCCTACCGCGTCGCCCGGTTCGGCGGGGAATGCCCGTTTGCGGGCTCAAACCAACAAATACGGGTGCCCGAATCTCTTTACATCGAACCGGGCCGGTGGTTTCCTAGGACAACGGGCCCACGGTGGGGCAGGCAGGAACGACAGGACGAGGGAGTCCAGGTGTACGCAGCGGAGCGGCAGCAGCGCATCATCGCCGAGGCCCGTCGTGCCGGCCGTGTCGAGGTCGCCGCCCTCGCCGACTCCCTCGGGGTCGCCGCCGAGACGGTCCGCCGCGACCTCACCGCCCTCGAGCGCCGCGGGTCGCTGCGCCGGGTCCACGGCGGCGCCATCCCCGTCGAGCGCCTCGAGGTCGAGCCGACGCTCGCCACCCGCTCCGGCCGCCTCGCCGACGTCAAGCGCCGCATCGCGGCCCGCGCCCTCGACGAGCTGCCCAGCGGCGGCAGCATCATCCTCGACGCCGGGTCTACGTCGCTCGCCGTCGCCGAGATGCTCCCGCCCGACATCGACCTCACGGTGCTCACCAACAGCCTCGCCGCAGCGAGCGTCCTGTCGACGCACCCCGGCATCAACCTCTACCTCCTCGGCGGCCGGGTGCGCGGCACCACCGGAGCGGCCGTGGGCGACTGGGCCGTCAGCCCCCTGGCCGACGTCACCGTCGACCTCGCGCTCATCGGCACGAACGGCATCTCCGTCGCCCGCGGCCTCACGACGCCCGACCAGTCCGAGTCGCTCGTCAAGCGCGCCATGGTGCGCGCCGCCCGCCGCTGCATCGTCCTCACCGACTCGAGCAAGGCCGGTGACGACCACCTGCACCGGTTCGCCCAGCTGTCCGAGATCGACCTCGTCATCACCGACACCGACCTCGACGACGACGTCGCCGCCGAGATCCGTGCGGCCGGACCGGAAGTGGTGACTGCATGATCGTCACGCTCACGCCCAACCCCAGCATCGACCGCGCCGTCTTCATCGACGCGCTCCACCGGGGGGAGGTGCACCGCAGCACCGGCGGCCGCATCGACCCCGGCGGCAAGGGTGTCAACGTCTCCCGCGCGCTCGCCGCCCAGGGCGCCACCACCACCGCCGTGCTCCCGGTCGGCGGCCCCGAGGGGCACCTCCTCCAGGACCTCCTCGACGCCGCCGGCGTCGCCCACGCCTCCGTGCCGGTGCGCGGCACCGTGCGCATGAACATCAGCGTCCTCGAGCCCGACGGCACGACGACGAAGCTCAACGAGCCGGGCCCCGACCTGTCACCGTCCGAGGTCGAGGCCCTCGTCGAGACCACCCTCGAGCGCAGTGCGGGGGCCGAATGGGTCGTCGGCTGCGGAAGCCTTCCGCCCGGTGCCCCCGCCGACCTGTATGCCGTCCTCGTCGCCCGGGTGCGCGGCCGCGGCGGCCGCATCGCCATCGACTCGTCCGGTGCTCCGTTCGCGGCAGCCGTCGCGGCGAAGCCGCACCTGATCAAGCCGAACCACGAGGAGCTCGCCGAGCTCGTCGACCACGACCTGCCCACGCTCGGCCACGTGCGAGACGCCGCCCGCGAGCTCGTCGCCGGCGGCATCGAGGTCGTCGCCGTCAGCCTCGGTGGCGACGGCGCGCTGCTGGTGACCGACGGGGCCTCGGCGCACGCCAGGGCCACCATCACCGCCCCCCTGTCCACCGTGGGCGCCGGCGACTGCATGCTTGCCGGCCTGCTCCACGGCCTGTCCACCGGGCTCGACCCGGCGGACGCCCTGATGACCGGGGTGAGGTGGGGCGCTGCGGCGGTCACCCTCCCCGGAAGCCGCGTGCCGACCCCCGACGACCTCGACGGCATACGCGCAGAGCTGACCCACGAGCCCGACCTCGACCGCGTCCTCACCTGACGCGGACCAAGCGGAAACACAAGACGCCAAACACAAGACGCCGAAACACCGATCGTCCCGATCCTCCGAAAGGAAACTCCATGTCCCTCATCACCGAAGAGCAGGTCGTCCTCGACCTCACTGGTGCCGATCGCCACGAGGCGACGCGGAGGCTCGGCGAGCGCCTCGTCGCATCCGGCCGGTGCACCGACCTCGACACCTTCCTCGACGACGTGCGCAAGCGCGAGGAGACGATGGCCACCGGCCTGCCCGGCGGCATCGGCATCCCCCACGCCCGCAGCGCTGCGATCACGGAGCCATCGCTCGTCTTCGGCCGCGCGACGGATGGTGGCGGCATCGACTGGGGCGCCAAGGACGGCCCGGCCACGCTCGTCTTCCTCATCGCGGCCCCCGAGGGTGGCGGCGACGCGCACATGCAGATGCTGCCCAAGCTCGCGCGCGCCCTCATGAAGAAGGACTTCAAGGCCGCCCTCGCGTCGGCCACCACCGAGGCCGAGGTCGTGCGCATCGTCCGCTCCGAGGTCGAGCTCGACCAGCCGGCCGGCGCGTCCGCCGGTGCAGCTGCCGCCGCGTCCGCCGGTGCAGCTGACCGCACCGGTCCAGCCGCTCCCGGTGCCGTCGCCACCGCCGAGGCGCCCGGAGCCCGCACCCTCAACCTCGTCGGCGTCACCTCGTGCCCGACCGGTATCGCCCACACCTACATGGCCGCCGAGGGCCTCGAGAACGCCGCGAAGGCCGCCGGACACACGATGCTCGTCGAGACGCAGGGATCGGCAGGCTCGAAGCCGCTGAGCGCGGCCCAGATCGCCGCGGCAGACGCCGTGATCTTTGCCCACGACCTGCCCGTCAAGGACGCCGGCCGCTTCGCCGGCAAGCCCCTCGTCGACGTCGGCGTCAAGAAGGGCATCTCCGACGGCCCGGCACTCGTGCTCCAGGCCGAGCGGCTCGTCGCCGAGTGGGACGCCGACCCGAGCAAGCGCGAGGCGGCGGCCCGAGCGGCTGCTGCGGCCGGCCCGTCGGGTGGCCTCACCTCGAAGGTCGAGGAGGGCGCGAGCACCGCGACCAAGGTGCGCCAGTGGCTGATGACCGGTGTCTCCTACATGATCCCGTTCGTCGCAGCCGGCGGCATCCTCATCGCCCTGTCGTTCATGCTCGCCCAGGTCGCGCTCGGCGAGGACGGCGCGATCCAGATCGTGAAGTACGGCCTCACGGCGGAGGGCCAGTTCAACATCGCCCAGAACTTCAACCCGTTCAGCCTCACGTCGTGGGCCGCGCTCCTCTTCGTCATCGGCGGGGCGTCGTTCGGCTTCCTCGTGCCGATCCTCTCCGGCTTCATCGCCTTCGCGATCGCCGACCGCCCGGGCCTGGTGCCCGGCATCGTCGGCGGCGCCGTGGCCTCCACGATGGGCGCCGGCTTCCTCGGCGGCCTCGTCACCGGCCTGCTGGGCGGCTTCGTCGCCCGCTGGGTGTCCGGCTGGAACGTCGCCAAGGGCGTACGCGGTGTGATGCCCGTCGTCGTGATCCCACTGCTCAGCTCGCTCATCACGATCGGCCTGTTCATCACGGTGCTCGGCCGCCCGATCAAGGGCATCACCGACGGTCTCAACACCTGGCTGACCGGCATGACCGGTGCGAGCTCGATCATCCTCGGCATCATCCTCGGCGCGATGATGGGCTTCGACCTCGGTGGCCCGGTCAACAAGGTCGCGTACGCGTTCGCCACCACGGGTCTCGCCGCCGCGGGAGCGTCCACCAACGCCCCGCAGCTGAAGATCATGGCCGCCGTCATGGCCGCCGGCATGGTCGCCCCGCTCGCGATGGCGCTCGCCACGACCGTCCGCCCGCACCTCTTCTCCGAGCCCGAGCGTGAGAACGGCAAGGCGGCCTGGCTGCTCGGCTTCTCGTTCATCTCCGAGGGCGCGATCCCGTTCGCCGCGGCCGACCCGGTGCGCATCATCGCCAGCTCGGTCGTCGGCTCAGCCGTCACCGGAGCCCTCGCGATGGTCTTCGGCACGACGCTGCGAGCCCCGCACGGAGGCATCTGGGTGCTGCCGCTCATCGGCAACTTCCTGCTCTTCGTGGTCGCCCTCGCGGCTGGTGTGCTCGTCATGACCGGCATCGTCGTCACCCTGAAGTCGCGGGAGACGAACCTCGCAGAGATCGACGCGACCGCTACGGTCTGAACAGGACGTGACCCAGGTCACTCGCTGACCTGGGTCACGACTGCTCGACCGCTCGACCGCTCGACCGCTCGACCGCTCGACCGCTCGACCCGCCCGCTCGACCTCCCCAGCCCGACTGCCCGACCTCCCGCACGACACCTGTCAGCAACGAAGGAGCACGCCACATGGCAACCCGTACCGTCACCATCGCCTCCTCGGTGGGCCTGCACGCCCGTCCGGCCGCGCTCTTCGTCGAGGCCGCGAGCAGCTCGGGCCTCGACGTCGAGATCGCCAAGCCGGGGGAGGACCCCGTCGACGCGACGAGCATCCTCGGCGTCATGGCCCTCGGGGCCAAGTACGGCGAGGAGGTCGTCCTGACGGCCGAGGGCGACGGGGCCGACGAGACGCTCGACTCGCTCGTCGAGCTGCTCTCGCGCGACCTCGACGCGGAGTAGAGCCCGAGTAAGAGCCCGAGTAGGACGTCGAGTAGGACGTCGAGCAGGACGTCGACCAACTCGCGGAGTAGAAGGAGACCCGGGATGACTGAAAAAGCCGAGACGACAACCCAGCCCGTGACCGACGGCGGCGCCGACCGGGGCGCCGGCTCCGGCACCGGCGGTGGGACCCAGCCGGAGACCAGGCAGGGCATCGGCGTCAGCCCGGGCACGGCATACGGGCCGGTGGTGCAGGTCGCTCCACCGGTCCGCCCGCCGGCACACGAGCCGGCCGTCGACGACCAGGAGGCGGCGCTCGCCGACGTGAGGGCCGCCTTCGAGGCCGTCGCGGTCTCGCTCGAGGAGCGGGCCACCCGGGTCGAGGACACGGCCCAGCAGATCCTCAAGGCGACGGCGCTCATCGCCCGCGACAAGGGTCTCGTCAAGGCCGCGACGAAGGAGCTCGCCGCCGGCCATGGCCGGGCCAACTCCATCGCCAACGCCATCGAGACGTATGCCGCCCAGTTCGAGGCGCTCGGCGGCTACTTCGCCGAGCGCGTCGCCGACCTGCGTGACGTCGGATCCCGCGCTGTCGCAGCGGTACTCGGCGTTCCGGCGCCCGGCGTCCCGGCCTTCGCCGAGCCGAGCGTCATCATCGCCGAGGACCTCGCCCCCGCCGAGACGGCGACGCTCGACCGGTCGCTCGTCGTCGGCATCATCACCGAGGCGGGTGGGCGCACGAGCCACACCGCGATCCTCGCCGCGCAGATGGGCATCCCCGCCGTCGTGCAGCTGCCCCACGCGACCCAGATCGCTCCGGGCACCCCGATCGCGCTCGACGGTGACTCCGGCGAGGTCACCATCGCACCCGACATGTCGCTCGTCACCGCGCAGCGTGAGCGGGCGGCCCGCCGCAAGGAGGCCCTGTCGCGGCTCTCCGGGCCGGGCCGCACGTCCGACGGCGCCGCCGTCGCGTTGCTGGCCAACATCGGCGGCGTCGACGACGCCGTCGCGGCCGGGGCCCAGGACCTCGAGGGCGTCGGCCTCTTCCGCACCGAGTTCGTGTACCTCTCGGCCACCAAGGCGCCGACCGTCGAGGAGCAGGCCGAGATCTACCGCGGCGTGTTCGCGCCGTTCGAGGGACGCCGCGTCGTCGTGCGCACCCTCGACGCCGGAGCCGACAAGCCGCTGAAGTTCGCCGACCTGGGGCCCGAGGAGAACCCTGCTCTGGGCCGTCGCGGCCTGCGCCTCTCGGCAGAGCGACCTGACCTGCTCGACGCCCAGCTCGAGGCGCTCGCGATCGCCGCCCGCGAGACCGGAGCCGACGTCCGCGTCATGGCCCCGATGGTCGCCACCGCCGAGGAGGCGGCCTGGTTCGCCCGCCGCGTGCGCGAGAACGGCCTGCCCAAGGCCGGCGTCATGATCGAGGTGCCGGGCGCCGCCTTGCGCGCCAAGGACGTGCTCGGCGAGGTCGACTTCGGCTCGCTCGGCACCAACGATCTCGCGCAGTACACGATGGCCGCCGACCGCATGCAGGGCGCGTTGTCCGACCTGCTCGACCCGTGGCAGCCGGCCGTGCTCGACGTCGTCGGCGCCGCGTGCGAGGGCGCGGCGAAGGTCGACCGCCCTATCGGCGTGTGCGGCGAGTCGGCCGGTGACCCGCTGCTGGCCCTCGTGCTCGTCGGCCTCGGCGTGACGTCACTGTCGATGGCCCCCAGCAAGGTCCCCGTCGTGCGGCTCGCCCTGTCGCTCCACTCGGTCGCCGAGTGCCAGGCGCTGGCGACGGCAGCTCGCGGCTCGCGTACGGCCGTCGACGCCCTGCACGCCGTGCGCGAGAGCGCGCGGAGCGAGCTGACCGACCTGCTGTGAGGCGGCCGGTGCTCACAGGCCAGACCTGACCCGGCGCTGCCGCACGGCCCGGCCCCGCGGCCCGACACGTCGGACCGTCCGGCAGGAGCCGGTCCCGCGAAGGCCGCCCGAGGTCCGTGCGGTCAGGACCCCGCGGAGAGGACGTCGGCGAGGTCGTAGCCGACCGGCTCTTCCAGCTGGTCGAAGGTGCACGACTCGGGCGTGCGGTCGTCGCGCCACCGGACGAACTGCGCGGTGTGACGGAAGCGGGTGCCCTCCATGTGGTCGTAGCGCACCTCGACGACCCGCTCGGGCCGCAGCGGCACGAACGAGAGGTCCTTCTGGTTGTTCCACCGGGAGTACTCGGACGACCGCGGGTTGCGCACGCCCTCCTGCGGCTGGGCCCAGTTCCACGGGTGGTCGTCCCACTCGGCGACGAGCGGCTGCAGCTCCTCGAAGAGCTCCTTGCGCCGGGCCATCGGGAACGCGCCGATGACGCCGACGGACGCGAGCTGGCCGTCGCCGTCGTAGAGGCCGAGCAGCAGGGAGCCGATGGCGTCGGGACCGCTCTTGTGCACGCGGTATCCGGCGACCACGCAGTCGGCCGTGCGCTCGTGCTTGAGCTTGAACATGAGGCGCTTGTCGGGCTCGTAGAGCACGTCGACCGGCTTGGCGATGACCCCGTCGAGACCGGCTCCCTCGAACTGCGTGAACCAGCCCTTCGCCTCGTCCTGGTCGCTGGTGGCGGCCGTCAGGTGGATCGGCGCCGCGGCCGTGGCGAGCGCCTTCTCGAGGGCGGTGCGCCGCTCGGCGAACGGCTTGTCCATGTAGGAGACGCCGTCGAGCGACAGCAGGTCGAAGGCGACGAACGACGCGGGTGTCTCGGCCGCGAGCTTCTTGACCCGGGAGGCCGCCGGGTGGATGCGCTGCTGGAGCAGGTCGAAGTCGAGCCGGTCGCCGGACTCCGGTGACACGAGGACGATCTCACCGTCGATGACCGCCTTCTCGGGGAAGTTCGCGAGCACGGCCTCGACGACGTCGGGGAAGTAGCGGGTCATGGGCTTCTCGTTGCGAGACCCGATCTCGACGAGGTCGCCGGAGCGGAAGATGATCGAGCGGAAGCCGTCCCACTTCGGCTCGTAGAGGACCTCCGTCTTGACCGCCGAGAAGTCCTTGACCGGCTTGGCGAGCATCGGGGGCACGGGCGGCACGACGGGCCCCCACACGTCACGCAGCTCGGCGTCGCGCTCGGCCTTCGGCGCCATGTACTCGGCGTCGGGCTTGTCCTGCCGACGCTTGCTCGGCTGCACGCGCGGGGGCTCGCCGGGCATCTTCGGGTAGTCGGGGGGAAAGTTCAGCTCGCCCAGCCCACGCTCACTGACGTCCTTGTCCCACAAGGCAATCGCCGCAGCCACGTCACCGACTGCGTCGTCGATGCCCGCCCACGCGTCGCCGCGCGAGGCGACGAGCTCGGGCACCGTGCGCACGGTCAGCGACTTCGGGTCGATCTCGCGCAGCTCGTCCCAGGTCACCGGCGTCGACACGGGCGCGCCGGGCAGCGGCCGCGGCGAGTAGGCGGAGGCGATGGTGCGGTCGCGGCAGGCCTGGTTGAAGTCGACGAAGATGCGCTTGCCACGCTCCTCCTTCCACCACGACGTCGTCACGAGGTCGGGCAGGCGCCGCTCGAGCTCGCGGGCGATGCCGATGACACCGTGCCGCACGTCGAGGAACTCGTGGGTCGGCGCCACCCGCGCGTAGACGTGGACGCCGCGGTTGCCCGACGTCTTCGCCCACGCGGTGAGGCCGATCTCGGCCATCACCTCCCTGAGGGCGTATGCCGCCTCGACCGCGTCCGTGAACCCGCGTCCCGGCTGCGGGTCGAGGTCGATGCGAAGCTCGTCGGGCTTGTCGACGTCGCCGGTGCGGACCGGCCACGGGTGGAAGGTGATGGTGTTCATCTGCGCGGCCCACACGGCGCTCGCGATCTCGTCGATGACGAGCTGTGGGTGCTTGCGCCCCGACGGATAGGTGCACATCACCGTGCGCACCCAGTCGGGCACGCCCTTGGGTGGGTTCTTCGAGAAGAACTCCTCGCCCTCGATGCCCTCCGGAAAGCGCTGGAGCGTCACCGGGCGGTCTCCGAGCGCCCGCAGCATCGGGTCGGCGACGGCGACGAGGTACTGCGCCATGTCGAGCTTCGTGACGGGCTTGCCGTCGGCCATCCCGGCGGCGGGCCACAGCACGCGGTCCGGGCTCGAGACGCGCACCTCCCGGGCCCCGGACGGGTCGGTAGGACTCGGCGCTTCGACGACGGCGGGCTTGGCGCTCACCCGCCGATCGTAGCCACGAGCGCAGACACGAGCGCAGACACCAGTGCAGACGCCGGCACCGCGCGCCATCGGCATTGATCCCTGTGGCGATCCATCCCTCGAGGAAGACCTCGTGCCCCCAGTGAGTCGTCTGAGGACTCAAGGCAGAGTGACCCGGGGTCGGCACCTGCGGCGTGGGACTGGAACCTCGACGGCGACAGCACGCCAGAGCGCACGGCCGACACCCTCCAGGACCTGGTGCCGACGCTCGAGCAGGATCCGACCGGCGTGAGACGGCGTGAGACGGCGTGTCTGTCACCGGCGGCCGATCGGGTACGACCCACCCATGACCCAGGCGCCCACGCTCCACACCCTCGGTGGCGAACGCTTCGTCCTGCTGACGACCTACCGCCGCTCCGGCGAGCCGGTGGCGACGCCGGTCTGGGTGCTGCCCGATGCGGGCGGCGCCGCGATCGTCAGCACCCCCGAGGGCGCCGGCAAGCTCAAGCGGATCCAGCACAACCCGAACGTCACGCTGCAGCCGTGCGACCGCCGCGGCAAGGTCGAACCCGGCTCGCCGGTCGTCGAGGGCACGACCCAGATCATCCGCGACAGCGCGGCGTCGGAGGCCGTCAACCGCCGGCTGCTGCGCAAGTACGGCGCCGAGTTCCGCATCTTCATGGCGATCGAGTGGGTGCTGAGGCGCGGCAACAGCAACCGCGTCGTGCTGCGCATCTCGCCGACGTCCTGAGCCAAGGTCAGCGGCTCAGCGGCTCAGCGGCTCAGCGGCTCAGCTGCGTGCGACGAGCGCGACGACGTTCGCCAGTGCGATGAGCACCGCCGCGACGAACGGCAGCCGACCGCGCGCCAGCACCGCAACGCCGGCCAGGACGACGCACGCGCCGAGCAGCACCCAGCCGGCCGCGTCGATCCCCGGGCCGTAGGCCGCCACGACCGTCCCGGCCAGCAGCACCGTGGGTGCCAGCCAGCGCACGACCCCCGCACCGAGGCGGTGGGGGAGGGCCCGCACCCCGGTCGCCTCGTCGTCTGCGAGGTCGGGCAGCGCGTTGAGCAGGTGTGCGCCGACACCGAGCAGCGCGCCAGTCGCGACCACCCAGCCGAACGGCAGTGCGGGAGAGGGAAGCGCGAGCGTGACGACTGCCGGCAGCGCACCGAACGCGACGGCATACGGGAGGGGGGAGAGGACCGAGCGCTTGAACCACAGGTTGTAGGCCCAGCCCGATGCGACCCCGAGCAGCAGGTGCACGAGGCCCGACGCGAGGCCGCAGGCCAGCGAGAGACCGACGCACGCAACGAGAGCCGCGCCGCAGGCGAGCCGCACGACGTGCTCGGACACCACACCGGTCGCCACGGGCTTGTCGGCGCGGCCCACCGCGCGGTCCCGGCGGGCGTCGACGAGGTCGTTGGACCACCCGATCGACAGCTGCCCCGTCAGCACCGCGGCCGTGACGAGCAGGCCCCGACCCACTGAGTGCCCGGCCGACCAGGCGAGGAGTGCGGTCAGCACGGTGACGGCGGCGGTCGGCCCCGGGTGGCACGCGAGCGCCAGCCCTCGCAGAACCCGGGTCGCGGCCACGGGGTGAGCCTAGGCGCACGGGTAGGAGGTCCACGTGACCACTCCGTCCGGCCCTGGCCGACCTGTCGTACCCCTTCGTGCCCGGCGGCCTAGGCTGGCGACGTGAGCCACCTTGCGGCCGTCCGAGGAGTCCTGCCGGAGCACACCTACGCGCAGGCCGAGATCACGGCTGCCTTCGCCGACGTGCTCGGCTCGACCGGGGCCGACCGTGCCCTCCTCGAGCGGTTCCACGCCAACGCCGGCGTCAGCCAGCGGCACCTCGCGCTGCCGCTCGAGCGCTACTGGCAGCTCGCCGACTTCGGCGAGGCCAACGACGAGTTCATCCGCGTCGCCACCGAGCTCGGCTCGCACGCCGTCACCAAGGCGCTCGCCGCCGCCGGGCTCACGCCGCGCGACGTCGACCTCATCGTCTCGACGACGATCACCGGACTCGCCGTCCCGTCCATCGAGGCACGGATCGCCGCCGAGATCGGCCTGCGCGAGGACGTGAAACGGGTGCCGCTCGTCGGGCTCGGCTGCGTGGCCGGGGCTGCCGGTGTCGCTCGCGTCCACGACCACCTCGTCGGACATCCCGACGACGTCGCCGTGCTGCTCTCCGTCGAGCTCTGCAGCCTCACCGTGCAGCGCGACGACACGTCGACGGCCAACCTCGTCGCGAGCGGCCTCTTCGGCGACGGGGCGGCCGCCGTCGTCATGGTCGGCACCAACCGGGCGCCGCACCTCGCCGCGGACCAGCCGCACGTCGTCGCCACCCGCAGCAGGCTCTACCCCGCGACCGAACGAGCGATGGGCTGGGACGTCGGCGCGACCGGGCTGCGCATCGTCCTGGGCGCCGAGGTGCCCGACCTCGTGCGGGAGAACGTGCGTGACGACGTGGACCGCTTCCTCTCCGACCAGGGCCTGACCCGCACCGACATCGGCTGGTGGGTCGCCCACCCCGGCGGCCCCAAGGTGCTCGACGCCATGCAGGAGGCCCTCGAGGTCGACCGAGACGCCCTCGGCGTCACGTGGCGCTCCCTCGACCGCATCGGCAACCTCAGCTCTGCCTCCGTCCTGCACGTCCTTGCCGACACCCTCGCCGACCACACGCCCGAGCCCGGGTCGTGGGGCGTGCTCCTGGCGATGGGTCCCGGGTTCTGTCTCGAGCTCGTGCTCCTCCGAGCAGCCGACTGAGGGGCGCCGATGACGTCACAGTGGCTCTTCACCGGTCTCGTGCTCCTCGTGGGGCTGGAGCGGCTGGCCGAGCTCGTCGTGTCGCAGCGCCACGCGGCGTGGGCGTTCGCGCGGGGTGCGGTCGAACGCGGCCAGTCGCACTACCCCTTCATGGTGGTGCTGCACTCCGCCCTGCTCGTCGGCGCGGTCGCCGAGGTGTGGGCCGCCGACCGGCCCTTCGTCCCCGCCCTCGGCCGGGTCATGCTGGCCCTCGTCGTCGCGAGCCAGGCACTGCGCTGGTGGTGCATCGCCACGCTCGGCAGCCAGTGGAACACCCGCGTCATCGTCGTCCCGGGCCTGGCCCTCGTGCGTCGCGGGCCCTACCGTCTCGTGCCGCACCCGAACTACGTCGCGGTCGTCGTCGAGGGTCTCGCCCTCCCGCTCGTGCACAGCGCGTGGGTCACCGCGCTCGTCTTCACCGCGGCCAACGCCGTCCTGCTCTCGGTCCGCATCCGTGTCGAGAACGCCGCGCTCCGCGAGATCGCCTCTCCCACAGGGGCGCCCGCATGAGCGTCGAGCAGTCGTCCAGCTCGGTGGCGGACCGTCACGTCGACGTCGTCGTCATCGGTGGAGGGCCTGTGGGCCTCGCCGCAGCCACGTATGCCGCCCGCGCGGGACTGAGTGCCGTCGTCCTCGAGCCGCGGGTGGGCACGATCGACAAGGCGTGCGGCGAGGGACTCATGCCCGGCGGCCTGCAGGCGCTCGCCGACCTCGGTGTCGACCCGCCCGGTCACGACCTCCGCGGCATCCGCTACCTGGCCCGCGGTCGCGTCGCCGAGGCCGACTTCAGCGGCGGCCTCGGCAGAGGCGTGCGCCGCACCGTGCTCCACGACGCCCTCCGCGGGGCCGTCGATGATTGCGGGGTCGAGGTGATCCCGCTGTCGGCGTCGGGTGTGACGCAGGACGAGCACTCCGTCGTGGTCCGCACCGCGGTGCAGAGCGGCGCCGGCCCCACCATCTCGGCCGCCTGGGTCGTCGCCGCCGACGGGCTGCACTCACCGACCCGCCGCTCCCTGGGCCTCGACCGCGACCAGCGCACCCGTGGCAGCCGTGACGCCCGTGACGCCCGTGGCGCGCGCGAGCATGAACCCGGCGACCCCGGCACAGAGGGCGATTCGCGCCGACCGGGGCGCTACGGGCTGCGCCAGCACTACGGCATACGGCCGTGGGGCGACCACGTCGAGGTGCACTGGAGCCGGCACGCCGAGGCCTACGTGACTCCTGTCGCCGACGACCTCGTGGGCGTCGCCGTGCTGAGCCGGCAGCGCGGTCCCCTCACCGACAGCCTCGCCGACTTCCCGCAGCTGCGTGAGCGGCTCGGCGACGCACCTGTCGTCACCTCGGTCCGGGGTGCCGGACCGCTGCGGCAGCGCACGAGCCGCAGGGTCTCCGGGCGCGTCCTGCTGGCCGGTGACGCCAGCGGCTACGTCGACGCGCTCACGGGCGAGGGGATCTCGCTCGGCCTGGCCCACGCCCGTGCCGCCGTCTCGGCGATCGCCGCAGGCGAACCCGACGCCTACGAACGTGCCTGGCGGGCCGCCACCCGGCGGTACGCGCTGCTCACGCACACCCTCGTCCAGGTGACCCGCCCGTCGTGGGGTCGACGCCTGCTCGTGCCCGCGGCGGCCGCCCTGCCGCCCGTGTTCCGGGGCGCCGTCAACGAGCTCGCCAGGCCGAACCCGTGACCGTCGACGCCTCGTCGGGCGACGCACGGGTCGAGGAGCTCGTCGTGCTGGTCTCGCCCGAGGGTGAGGCCATCGGCACGGCGCCCAAGTCGAGCGTGCACCACGCCGACACGCCACTGCACCTCGCCTTCTCGGCGTACCTCTTCGACGACGCGGGCTCGCTCCTCGTCACGCAGCGAGCGCTCGACAAGGCGACGTTCCCCGGCATCTGGACCAACTCCGCATGCGGCCACCCCGCGCCCGGCGAGGCCCTCCACGACGCCGTGCGCCGGCGGGTCGCCGACGAGCTGGGGCTGACCGTCACCGACCTGCGCCTCGTGCTGCCACGCTTCTCCTACCGGGCCCAGCAGGACGGCGTCGTCGAGCTCGAGCTCTGCCCGGTGCTCGTCGGCCGCGTCGCCGGCACGGCCCCGACTCCGCACCCCGACGGCTCGGAGGTGGAGGCGACCGAGTGGCTGCGGTGGGGCGCGTTCGCGGGCGACGTTCTCTCGGGCCGTCGCCCGGTGTCGACGTGGTGCCGCGAGCAGGTGGCCGAGCTCGCCGCCCTGGGGCCGGGCCCGCAGCAGTGGCCCGACGCCGACCCCGCCGACCTCCCGGCGGCGCTGCCGCGCTAGCCGACCGGCCGCGTACGAGAGCTGCCCCCGACCGGAGGACCGGGTCGCGTGGTCGCGCCGGAGCGAGCGCGTCACTCCGATCAGAGCAGGTCGGAGGCCGTGGAGTCGAGGTCGGCCTGGTGGCAGCCCGCTGCGCGCGCCTCACGTGTGGCGCCGCGCGCGGCCACGAAGGCGTCGGGCATCAGCGCCGCGATGACCGCCGACACGGCGCGCGCCTCCTGGCACGCCGGGTGGAGCAGCAGCTCTTCCTGCGTGAAGTCGACGGGGTCGCCACCGACCTGGCGCGCGCACGAGGCGTCGAGGCGGCGCTCGAGGTCCCACAGGTGCGCGAGGTCGTCGATCTCGGGATAGCGCTCCAGCCCCCCGAGCGCGACCTCGAGGGTGCGGGCGTCCTTCAGTCCCGAGGTGGAGCAGGCGAGGCGGGCCACCCCGAACGCGTAGCGACGGGCGCCGCCGGCGCTGGCGTCGGAGATGCGCCGCTCGAGCGCGCGGGCAGGGGACCCGTCGTCAAGTGCTCTCACCGTGCCTCCTCGCTCGCGACCAGGCGCTTGCAGGGCACCCCCGTTCAGGGCGCCTCCGAGGCCATACCCGATCACGGCTGCGCGGCAGCGGCGCTCCGGCGGTTGGGCGCTCCGGCGGCCGCGGTGCTCCGGCGCTTCGGCGCTCAGCGCGTCAGGCGACGGGCAGCTGTGCGCGGAGGAAGTCCTCGGTGCGCGCCCAGGCGAGGGTCGAGGCGCTCGCGTCGTGCCACGGCATGTCGTCGTTGTCGAACGCGTGGTCGGCGCCGGCATACGTCTCGACGACCGTCCCGGGCTGCTGCGTCAGGGACGCCTCGATGCGCCGCACGGTGTCGGTGTCGATGAACGAGTCGGACAGGCCGAAGTGGTGCAGGCTCGGCGCGGTGACCGTCATGACGTCGTGCAGTCCCGGCAGGGCAGAGCCGTAGTAGCTGACGAGCGCGTCGACGGGCGCCGAGCCCTCGGCCTCGAGGTGGGCCGCGGCGTTGAAGCCGAGCCCGCCGCCGAAGCAGAAGCCCACCACGCCGACGCCCCCGGTGACCTCGTCGCGGCCGCGCAGCCACTCGACCGTCGCTGTCGCGTCGGAGACGGCGGCCTGCCAGTCGAGCCGCTGGACCAGGCTCATGCCCTCCTGCAGCGCGCCCTCACCCTCGACCGGCGACGTCACGCCGAGGCGCCAGAAGATCTCCGGGGCGACGACGACGTAGCCGAGCTCGGCCAGCTGGGCGGCGCGCCGCTGCACGTAGCCGCTCACCCCGAAGATCTCCTGGAGCACGACGATGCCGGGGCCGTGGCCCGAGGGCGGCAGGAACAGGTGGGCGGGCATCTCGCCGGCCTCGGTCGGGATCGTCACGGCTTCGTCCATGCGGCCCAGTATGTATGCCGCGGGCGCCGTCTCAGCGGAGCGCGCGGAGCTGCTCCAGCCGAGCCTCGTAGCGGTGCACCCGGTCGGTCAGGGCGTCGTGCTCGCGCTGGTGCTGGCGGAGCACCGCGACGAGGCCGATGACCACGCCCGCGAGGCCTGCGCCGGCGCCCCAGAGGGCCGAGGTGCCGGTGAGCCCCGGCCCGGTGCCGTGCCCCGTGGCGATGAGGACGACGAGCGTGCCGAGCAGCAGGGCGGCGAGCGTGCCGAGGGCGGCCAGCCGTCGTGAGGCGGCCCGGTCGGACGCCTCGAGGGCGTCGCAGGCGACCGCGAGCTCCTCCCGGGCGACCGGCCGGTCGAGGAACGTCGCGGCGGGGAAGCGGTGGACGCGCCGCCCCTCGCCGAACCCGAAGCGGCGGCGGTGGTCCGTGGGCGCGTCGACGAGGCGGGTCGGGTGGGCGGCCCCGGGGAACGGTCTTGCCGGCAGTACGGGCAGTGCGGGAGGTGTGGGCAGCGCGGGCGCGGGCAGTGCAGTCATGGTGCGAGCTCCTGGGTGCGGGGGCGGGTGTGGGTGCGGGTGTGGTGCGGTGACCACTCGACGGATGGGTCCTCGTCGAGTGGTCACCCCGGTAGCGGCTGTCGTCCCAGTCGTCTGAGTCGTCTCAGTCGTCTCAGTCGTCCGAGCCGGAGCCGAGACGGGCGCCGAGGGCGTACGCCGCGACGACGAGGGCTGCCGCGGCCAGGACGATGTCCTTCAGGACGTACTGGCCCATGAGGCTCGGGCCGTGCGGGAACAGCTCGGCGGTGAAGAGCGCGAGCGGCGACATGATGCCGATGAGCGCGCCGCCGAGGACGACGACGCCGACCCGGAGGAACTTGCCGGTGACGAGCGTCAGGCCGATGACCGTCTCGGTGACGGCCGTGAGCAGGACCGCGTTGTGGCCCGAGACGAGCCCGAACGTGAGCCGGTCGATCGTGGCCGAGGCGATGGCCTCGGCCGGGCTGAGACCGGGGAAGAACTTCAGCACCCCGAAGCCGAGGAAGACCAGGCCCAGGCTGATCCGCAGGGCGTGGAGGCTGTAGGCGACGAGGAACGCCCGCAGTCGGTCGACGGCGGCGGTGACCCGGGCCGTGAGGGCGGTGCGGCCGCCGGCGAGGCGGGTGCTGAGCGGTGCGCGGGTCCCGGAACGTCCGGGGCCGTCGACGACGAGCTGCGACATGGTGGTTCTCCTTTGAGGTCGTTGTTCGGGACGTCAGAAGGAGGAGCGGGCTGCCGCGATACCGCCGGCGCCGAGGTTGAGTGCAACTACCTAGACGAAACCCGTACGCTCAGGGACAAACCAGACACGGTCTGGGGCTCTGGCCAATTCAGTTGACAGTCAATGCAGTTCGCGTATTCCGCTTCGTCTCCCCCGCTCGAGCAGGTACGTTCGGCGGGTGGTCCGGGGCAAGACGTCATGGGTGGTCGCCGGTGTCGGCGCGGCGCTGCTGCTCGTGAGCGTCGCGTGGGCGTCCTTCTCCGACGCGGTCTCGGACGGCCTCCGGCGAGACGCCATCCAGCAGGCCGCGTGCGCGATGCCCGCCGACGGCCTGACCGTCATCGGGGGAGCCGACGACGTCACGGTCGTCAGCGATGGCGCGACGGGCGGCGTCCACGTGGCGAGGCACCTCACGTGGAGCCCGTGGTCCCCGGCGCCGACGGCGTCCGAGCACCTCAACGGGTCGACGCTCGAGCTCGAGGCCGACTGCAGCGGGCTGGTCGGCTGGTGCGACGTCGACTACGTCGTCACCGTCCCGGAGCACTTGGACGTGACCGTCGACAACGAGTCGGGCGACGTCACCGTGACAGGCACGTTCGGCAGCACCGTTCTCAAGACCGGATCGGGCGACATCGCGACGGCGCGGCTGCAGGCGACGGAGCTGACGGCGTACGCCGACAGTGGCGACATCGACCTGGAGCTCGACGCCGTCGTCCCCGCGGTCGACGTGCGCGCCGGCTCGGGCGACGTCTCGGTGATCCTCCCGAAGGACGCCAGGTACGCGCTGAGCCTCGACAGCGGCTCGGGCGAGCAGGACGTCAACGTCGCCACCGACCCGGGGAGCGCCTCGTCGATGCAGGTCAGGACCGGATCGGGCGACCTCGAGCTCGACCACCGCTGACCGTCGGCTCGAATCCGCCCCGAACGCCGAAGCCGCGTGTCACCGAAGGGCGCGGTGACACGCGGCTCCTGGGGGTGGCCGGCTCAGGTGAGGTTGCCGGCTGCGGAGTCGTCCTCGTTGGGGTTGTCGAAGGCACTGTGCTTGTCGTCGGGCACGGACGGGGCCGGGTGGGTGGGGGTGGTGGCCGTCGTCGTGTCGTGGTGCTCGACGAGCTTGTCGATGCCCTTGTCGACCGAGGCTCGAACCTTGGTCACGGTGTCGGCGTGCTTGCCGCCGGTCTTCTCGTCGATCTTCATGGACGCCTTGTCCAGGGCACCGTCGACCTTGTCGCGGTTCTCCTGGGCGTAGCCGGCCGCAGCCGACACCGCGGCCTTGGCCATCTGGACCACGGCGTCGCCGAAGTCCTTCGCCTTCTCCTGCAGATGGACCTCGTCCGCCTTGTGCTTCAGCTGCTCACCGAACGACATCGGTGTCTCCTCATCTCGCACTGGCCCGGCGGTGCGCCGGGCTCACTGCTTCCACAGTCATACCCGTGGGCCACTCGTCGCAACCGGGGTCGACCCCGATTCGACCCCGACCCACCCTGAGCCCCCCGGCACCGGACGGAGTGCTCGAGTGGGCGCGCGTGGGGGCCTCCCTACCGGCCTCGGGCCGCCGCCCACACCCACTCGAGCACCGACCGGTGCCGCGACCACGGCGGGTCACCCGCCGACGGCGCCTGGGGGTCGCCGTCGAGCGCCGCTCCGTCGGGGGTGCCGTCACCGGCGCGCCCCGGCGCGAGCGAGCGCCTGATCGCCTCGGCCACGCCGAGCCGCCCCTCTGCGGGCTCGCCGAGCACGTCGGCTGCGTCCTGCTCGCCCACCATGTCGTGGCCGAGGCTCGGAATGAGCGACTGCACGGTGCCGCTCGGCACGTCGACGAGCGAGCCGGCGACGCGCGCCACGGCCCCGACGGGGGCCAGCCACACCGGAAGCTGCACGCGCAGCAGGCGGGCCTCGGCGGCATACGTGCGCAGGAGCGCGACGTAGCTGAGCCGGTCGGGCCCTACGACGTCGAGGTGGCCCGTGACGTCAGGCCGTTCGAGCGCCTCGGCCAGGAACCACACGGCGTCGGCGACGGCGACCGGCTGGATCACCGAGCCCGCCATCCACGCCGGCACCGTCTGCACGACGCCGAGGCGGTGCGACATCTGGCGCATCACCTCGAAGCTCGTCGAGCCCGCCCCGACGACCATCGACGCGCGCAGGGTCAGCACCGGGCAGTCGGCCGTCGCGAGCACCTCCTCGACCTCCAGGCGCGAGAGCAGGTGGTCCGACAGCTCGTCGTCGGGCAGGTCGGGGACGATGCCCGAGAAGTAGACGAGACGGGTGGCGCCGACGACGCCGACGGCGTACGCGACGTTGTCGGCGGCCCTGCGGTCGCGCTCCATGAAGTCCGCGTCGTCGAGCCCATGCACGAGGTAGCAGACGGCGTCGACCCCGTCGAGGGCCGCGATGACCGCGTCCTCGTCCTGCACATCGACGCGTCGCCACTCGACGTCACCCGCCCACGGGTATGCCGTCACGTGGTCGGCAGCGCTGCGATGGCGGGTCGCCACCACCTCGTGGCCGCGTCTCAGCAGCTCGGGCGCGAGCCGGGAGCCGACGTAGCCGCTGGCGCCGACGACCGCGACCCTCATCGCCGCTTGCGGCCGCGGCGGAACGAGCCCAGCAGGTCACCCGCCGAGCGGACGAGGTCGAGCGCGCCGCCGTCGTCCTCCTCGTCGGCGGGCACCCGGTCGGTGACCGCCATGCAGGTGAGGAACCGCTCGATGAGCGGGTCGGAGGCGCGCTGCACGAGGCCGGTGCCGAAGTCCATCGGGAAGCCCAGGAAGACGAGGTCGGTCGCGAGGCGGGCGCGGGTGCGGTCACCGGGCAGCGCCTCTAGGGTGAGCCTGATGTCGATCGTGGCCCTACCCAGGCCGTGGCGCTCGTGGCCGGTGGCGGCGAGCCGGGCGTGCCCGGAGGCCTCGTCGCGCTCGGTCATCGAGCCGGTGCCGTCGAAGTACATCGACAGCGGACCCAGCTTGGCGCGGATCTCGCCCACGAAGTCGTCGCCGTCGACCTTCGTCACCTTCGCCCCGGGGAAGCACCGCCCGATGCGCTTGAGGTCCATGAAGTGGGCCCACACGTCGTCGATCGGGGCGTCGAGCTCCTGGTCGTGGGCGAGCCTCACGGGAGCAGCTCCCAGTGCAGGCCGTCGCCCCAGCTGCCGTCGGCGAGCCGGTCCACCGCGTGCTCGCGCCCGAACTCGACGAACCCGACCGACCGCAGCACGGCGTTGCTCGCCTCGTTGTCGGCGGCGGTCTCGGCGACGAGGCGCCGCACGCCCATGCCGCCCTCGCTCGTCGGGGCGAGCGCGTGCCCGGCGGCCAGTCGCGCGGCCTCCTTCGCGGCGCCATGGCCCCGGGCGCTGGGGAAGAACTGGTAGCCCAGCTCGGCGGTGTCGGTGATGGCGCCGCCGCGGCTGAACACCGTGACCCCGCCGAGCGCGCGGTCGGACTCGCGGTCGGCGACGCACCAGTCGACGCCGGTGCCCTCGGCCATCCGCTCCTGGCGGTTATGCACCCACGTGGGGAACGTGTCGGGGCGCAGGACCGACCGGGCCGGCATCCAGTGCGTGGGGTCGTCGTCGCGGGGCTCGATCGCGTCGACGTCGTCGAGGCGCCACGGGCGCAGCCGTATGCGTTCGCCCTCGATCGAGGGCGCGGCCAGCCACGGGTCGCGGGGCGAGCGGGAGTCGCCGGGCGTGATGCTGGCGGTCCACGTGTCGAGCGCGGCCGGCCCGCCCATCGGGTCGGGGTGACTCTCGGGGATGGTGCCGTGGAACGTGAAGCCGGTGGCCCAGGCGACCCGTCGGGAGCCCCA
Organism: Terrabacter terrigena; assembly: GCF_042676085.1. Taxonomy (NCBI): domain Bacteria; kingdom Bacillati; phylum Actinomycetota; class Actinomycetes; order Micrococcales; family Intrasporangiaceae; genus Terrabacter; species Terrabacter terrigena. Next base: position 119,670 of record NZ_JBHTKH010000010.1, on the reverse strand, counting down.
GTTGCCGACGACGGCCCGCCAGTGCAGCCGGCTCACGGGCACGCCCCAGACAGGGGTCGAGAACGCGTGGTCGACGACGAGCCGCACGGCGCGCGACATGATGCCGTGGCCGCGGGCAGCGGGGTGCAGGCCGAAACCGAGCTCGCCCACCGAGGCGGCTGCCCCCTGGCGCAGGTCGATGCTGCCGCCGAAACGCGGCCGGCCGAGGCTGTCGGTCCACTCGACGGCCCAGTGCCGCGTGCCGTCCGGTGCGGCCCAGTCCTCGAGGTTGCGCTCGACGTAGGAGACGGCGTCCTCGCGGGAGTAGGGCCGCGGGACGGTGGTCCAGCGCAGGCTCTCGGGGTCGCTGCTCTGCTCGACGATGGCATCGGCGTCGTCGAGGGAGTGGGGCCGCAGCGTCACCACACCGTCGGTGAGGACGGGCACCGGCAAGGGCTGGTCGTCGGCGGGCGAGGTGGGCTGGGGCTCGGCGGTCACGGCGTCAGCCTGCCAGCCGGCATACGCACTCGTCATCGGCATTGTCCTCGGCGTGCTCTCGGTCGGTCGTCGAGCACGTCCGGCCACGGGCGGGACGTGAGAGGCCGGGAGCCAGCGTGCTGGCTCCCGGCCCAAAAGGCGCGCTTCCCCTCCACAGGCTGCGTACCGAGGCTTACCGTACCCAATGGAACGAGATATCCCTCACCCGTTGCGGGATGTCCGGGCCGGCGCAACGTAGCAGGGGGTTCAAGGGCCGGAGCGGGGGCTCCGGAACGCGCGAGGGGGTCGTTGTGGGACGGCATACAGGGGTACGTGGGCTCGGGTCCTGGGCCACGGCGATGTTGGCATGCGCACGGATGTCGGCAGGCGCGCGGATGTCGGCAGGCGCGCGGATGTCGGCAGGCGCGCGGATGTCGGCAGGCGCGCGGATGTCGGCAGGCGCACCGATGTCGGCGTGCGCACCGCCGTCGGTGCCGGTGGGACGGGAGTCCCCCCCAGATCGCGACTCCCGTCCCGGAGCATCCGGCTCGATGGCCACCCTACGAAGGGTGTGGGCCCCGGTTGTGCTGCGTTGCGTACATCGGTGCGCGCCGCAACGGCGTGCCTTCGCGTCGGGTAGGTGGAGCTCGTGCTGACCGACGAGATCAGGTGGGTGCTGCGCAACGCGCGGCTGCACGCGCCCGACCCCGCGCTGCGCAGTGCGGCGGGCTTCGCGCAGGGGGCGGGGCGCGCCGCCCCGGTGCACCGCGCACAGGTCGGTCGCTGGGAGGGCGGCGGCGTCGACGTCAGCCGCGCCCTCGTACGCCGCTACGAGTCGGTGCTCGAGCTGCCCGAGGGGCAGCTGGTGGCTGCCATCGACCTCTTCGCCCGGTCGCACGACCCCATCCGGTCGGCCGCAGCGCTCCCGCCCCGCGGCGAGCCCGACGTCGCCGGCACTCTCGAGCTGCTCGAGTGCGCGTTGGGCGACGACCGCATGACCGGCCTGGACTGGGACCGGCTCTCCGACCACCTCGGCCGTATGCCGCACGCGATGATCCGCTCGGCCGACTGGGAAGCGCTCTTCCGCCGTCTCCTGCAGGAGGTCGGCCTCTGCCTCTACCTCGACTACGCGCAGCGCACGGAGGCGCTCGCGCGCCTGGCGGGCCACCCCCGCAGCGGCGGGGTCGTGGCCCGCCTCGCCGCCGAGGTGGTGGCCCGGCCCGACGCGCAGTTCTACAACGACACGCTGAGCCTGCTGCAGTACACGAGGGACCCGCAGGCGCTGTCGGTCATGCTCGACCAGCTGCGTGACCCGACGAGCTCGAGCGCGCTGCGAAGCTGCCTCACCGTACTGACGACTCTGGTCCGCGGCACCCGGCTCGACGTGGAGGTGCGCCGCGAGGCGGTGCGGCTGGCCGTGCAGTTCCTGCGCGACCCCGACCACTCCTACCTCGTGCACCGCGGCGCCGCGAACCTCGTGCGCGCCCTCGGCCCCGCGAGCCAGCGCCTCGCCAACGTGCTGACCGCCGAGGACCGGCGGGCCGCGGCGTCGATCATCCGCGACGGCCGGGCCATGTCGGCGCAGGCGGTCGGCGAGGCGCAGAAGCGCATCAGGGCGGTGCTCGAGGCGGGAGAGGGCCGCGCGGCGGCCGGCGAGCCGGTGCTGGCCCGCCTGCTGCAGACCGCGCTCGGCCAGACGAACGAGGAGGAGCGGGACAACGCGCTCGGCATCCTCATGCTGTCGCCGCAGAGCCGGATCATCGGGCGCGTGCACGCCGCGGCGTTCAGCGCGGCGGTGGACCGGTCGGACCTCGTGGCCGCGCACGAGTCGGTGAGCGTGCTGACGTGGGTGGGCCAGCCCGAGGACCTCGACATGTTCGAGCGGGTCGCGCTGTCGCCGACGACGCCCTACTCGCTCGCGATGCAGGCGGCCTACGTCGTGGGCAACACCGTCGAGCCGGCCAACCGTCGACGTGACGAGCGCGAGACGTCCTTCGCCCGCCGCGCCGCGGAGGTGATGGCGACGGGCAGCGCCGCGGTCACCGCGGAGGACCCCGAGCTGCTGCGCGGGCTCGTCTACGTGCTCGGCATGCGCGGCCGCAACGACCTCATCACCGCCCTGCAGGACGCTCTCCCCGTTCCGGGCGACGACCCGCTGACGATGCCCGAGATCGCCCGCGGGGTGCTCGGCTGGTGGCTCGCCGTGCCGGAGCACCTGCGCCCGCTCGCCGCCGATGGGGCGCTCGTCGGCGAGCCGGCCACCGGTCGCTAGGTTGGGGACGTGCAGACGGACGAGGTGCTCAGCCTCCTGAAGGACGTGGCCGACGAGGTCATCAACCCCCGGTTCCGGGCGCTCGCCGCCGGCGAGGTCCACGAGAAGCGGCCCGGAGACCTCGTCACCGATGCCGACCGCGAGGCCGAGGTGCTCATCAACGCGGCGCTGACGGCCGCCTACCCGGACGCGACGATCCTCGGCGAGGAGACGTACGCCGGGGACCCGGACCTGCTCCACCGGTATGCCGCCGCCGACCACGCCTTCACCGTCGACCCCGTCGACGGCACGAAGAACTTCGTCCATGGCTCCAAGGACCACGCGGTCATGGTGAGCGAGACCGTGGGCGGCGAGGCCGTGCGGGCCTGGATCTGGCAGCCGCAGCACGAGCTCGCGTACGTCGCCGAGCGCGGTGCCGGCACCTGGCGTCACGACGCCGACGGGGCGCAGCGCCTCACGGTGCCCGTGCGGGCCGGAGCCGACCTGCGAGGACGCACCTCCCGCCGCAAGTGGATCGGCAAGGCGCCCGACGGTCTCGAGCCGATGACGCTGACGTGGGTGTCGTGCGGCATCGACTACCCCAAGCTCGTCGAGGGCGAGGCCGACTACATCATCTATGCGAAGGCCTCGCCGTGGGACCACGTGCCAGGGTCGCTGCTGCTCTCCGAGGCCGGCGGGATGCTGGGCACCACCGCCGGACAGGCGTACTCGCCTCGCGACCTCACGCCTCCGGGGCTCGTCGCCGCCGGCAGCCCCGCGGCCTTCGACGAGGTGTGCCGTGCCCTCGCGTCGAGCGACCACCTCCACTGAGCCGGCGGTGACGTCGCGCGCCGGGTCGTCCGGCCCCGACCGCATGTCGGGGCAAGGCGGCATGTCGGAGCAAGGTGGAGTGTCGGGGCAGGGTGGCACGTCGGGACCCGGCGCCTCGACCGCGCACGCGGTGCTCGCCGGCGTCGTCTGCGGACTCGTGGGCTTCACGAGCTCGTTCGCCGTGGTGCTGACAGGCCTGCAGGCGGTGGGGGCGAGCCCCGAGCAGGCAGCCTCCGGGCTGCTGGTCCTCTGCGTGACGATGGGCCTCGGCTGCGTGCTCTTCTCGTGGCGGCTGCGGATGCCGGTCACGATGGCCTGGTCGACACCCGGCGCGGCGCTGCTGGCGGCGGGAACCGTGCCGGCCGGTGGGTTCGCCACTGCGGTGGGCGCTTTCCTGCTCTGCGGCGTGCTCATCGCCCTGTGCGGTCTGGTCCGCCCGCTCGAGCGCCTCGTCGAGGCGATCCCGACCGGGCTCGCGAGCGCGATGCTGGCCGGCGTGCTGCTGACGCTGTGCGTCGCGCCGTTCCGGGCCGTCGTCACCTCGCCGGCCGCGATCGCGCCGGTCATGGCGACGTGGCTGGTGCTCGTGGCGTTCGCCCGTCGGTGGGCGGTGATCGGAGCCCTCGTCGCGGCGATCGTCGTCATGGCGGTGCAGGGCGTCTTCGGCCGGCTCGACCTGGCGACAGCGGTTCCCGCGGTCGTGCCGGTCGCGCCGGCGTTCAACGCCACCGCGCTCCTCGCGATCGGGCTGCCGCTCTTCGTCGTCACCATGACGAGCCAGAACATCCCGGGGATGGCGGTGCTGGCGTCGTTCGGCTACCGGCCCGGCATGCGGGCGCCGCTGCTCTACACGGGCGGCGCCACGGCGGTCGGCGCCGTCGGTGGGGCGCACGCCATCAACCTGGCTGCGATCTCGGCCGCCCTGGCCGCAGGGCCGGAGGCGCACGCCGACAGGAGCCGTCGCTGGATCGCCGGTGTCGCATGCGGTGTCACGTACATGGCGTTCGGTCCGCTGGCCGGACTCGTCACGGCCGCAGCGCGATCCGCACCCGACGGACTCATCGGGACCATCGCCGGCCTGGCGCTGCTCGGCACGTTCGCAGCATCAGCCGCAGCGGCGCTCGCCGATGCCGGGTCGCGCGAGGCCGGCGCCGTCACGCTCGTCGTGGCGGCATCGGGGTTGACCGTCGGCGGCATCGGTGCCGCATTCTGGGGCCTGGTCGCCGGCGTCGTCGTGCTCGCCGCCCTCCGCATCGAGCGACGACGGAAGCGGCCGCCTGCCTGACCTCGAGCCGCTCGAGCGGGCGGCGCGGACGTCGCGGTCGCGCGTGACCCGGCCGGACGGCATACGGCCCGGGGTCAGCCCTCGGCGGCCTCGGCGGACGACTTCTTCGAGCGCGCAGCGCGAGCGCGACCCGTCGTCGTGGCCTTCTTCGCGTCGCGGGCGGCCTTCCTGGCGGTCGCGGATGCCTCCGACGTCTTGCGGCTCGTGACGTAGCCCTCGGGGTCCTTGTCCTTCGGCGTAATGCCGTCGGCCCACCGGATCGCCTCGTAGCGCAGGAACTGCACGGCGATCTCGTGACGAAGCTCGAGCGTCGCCTGCTGCCGGAAGTCGGCGAGGTCCTGGCGCTCCTCCTCGCCCATGTGGTCGCTGTTGTGCACGTTCGCGTCGACGACGGCCCTCCACCACGCGTCGGAGCCGGTGCGGCAACGGCCGACCCTGCGCACTGCCTGGCGGATCTCGTTGTGGTCCTTGACGGCGTCCTCGACCTCCTCGTCGACCGACTCGGCGTCGGCGCCGCCCGTGCCGAGCCGCAGCAGCTCGGGGTAGAAGTACTTCTCCTCGGCCTCGGCATGCACCTCGAGCAGGATCTCCAGCCGCTTCCAGACCGCGGCGAGGCCCGCGTGGTCGTCGCGCGGCCACTCCTCGAGCATGGCGAACAGGCGTCGCTGGTCGTCGTGCTGGCGCAGGATGACGTCGGTGATGTCCACGGGTGCCTCTCTGTCGTCCGGGGGGCGTGCCGGATCCATTCTGGTGCAGGTGCGCTCACTCCGTACCCGCTGGGCGCGACCGGAGTGTCCGTTTCGCGTATCACCGCGACCGGTCGGTGCCACCGATGGTCGGGGGAGTTCACCGACAGAGTCGCCGGAACGGACGGGTGGTGGGTCGCATGACGAGCAACGACCTCGTGGTGGTGCTGCCGGGAATCACGGGCAGCACCCTCGGTGTCCGGGGCGACGACGGCTCGCCCGCGAGCGCGAACCTCATCTGGGCGCCGAGCGCCGGAGCGGTGTGGAAGCTGCTGACCGGCGGCACCTCCATCCTCACGAAGGCGCTGCCCGAGGGCATCGGTGACGACCATCCGGGTGACGGCGTCGAACCGGTCGGGCTCATGCCCGACGTGCACGTTCTGCCGGGAATCTGGACGCCGATCCGGGGCTACGACGTGCTCGTGAAAGCCCTTGAGGCGCAGGGGTACTCACGAGACGGTGCAGGCACGGCGCCCTCGCTCATCCCGTACGCGTACGACTGGCGCCTGTCCAACCGCTACAACGGGCAGCGGCTGGGGTCGGTCGTCGAGCCCGCCCTCGAGCGGCTGCGCGCGCAGGGCGGGGCGTACGCCGACGCGAAGGTCGTCTTCATCTGCCACTCCATGGGTGGCCTGGTCGCCCGCTGGTACGTGGAGAAGTGCGGCGGCGCCGAGGTGACCCGCAAGCTCATCACCCTGGGCACCCCGTGGCGCGGCGCCACGGACGCCCTCGAGCAGCTCGTCAACGGCGTGAAGAAGGGCATCGGGCCCCTCTCGGTCGACCTCACGGCGTTCTCACGGAGCATGCCGTCGCTGTTCCAGCTGCTGCCGGAGTACGCGTGCATCGCCGCGGGGGACGGGTGGGCGAAGACGACCGAGGTCTCGGTGCCGAACGTCAGCACGGCGATGGTCGCCGACGCGATGGTCTTCCACACCGACCTGCAGGCGGCCGAGGGCGCCCGGCCGGCGAGCCGCACGATGACGCACCTGGTCGTCGGGGTGCGGCAGCCCAGCCAGACGACGGTGACCCTGCGCGACGGTCGGGCGTACACGTCGCAGACCTTCGGCGCCGACAACGACTACGGTGACGGCACCGTGTCGCTCACCGGAGCCGTCGGCCTGGGGGAGGCGCTCGACACCAACCTTGCGGTGCGGGTGCCCGAGCAGCACACCAACCTCCAGTGTAACCGGGTCGTCCTCGACCAGATCCAGGAGATCCTCACCGCGAAGCCGGTGCGGAGGCGTGACGAGCTCAAGGACACCCGCGTGCGGGCGACGGTGCCCGACCTCGTCACGCCCGGTCACGCCCTCGAGGTCGGCTTCGACCTCGAGTCGGAGCTCGGTGGCGACGAGCCGCCGCGCAAGGCCATGGCCGTCACGGTGCGCAGTGCGAAGGGCAAGGTGCTGGCGAGGGCCGAGCCGACGGTGCGCGGGGGCCACAGGGTGGCGAGGTTCGCCGACCTGCCGGCGGGCACGCACACGGTCGTCGTCGAGGGGGCCGAAGCGGGCTCGACGGTGCGGCCCGTCACGTCCACCACGGTGGTCTGGCCGACGGCGTCGCGCTGAGCCCCTGCCCCGGGTGACGGGCCTGCGCGACCTGCCCGGTCTCGCTGCCGCCAGGCCGCGATGGCCGCGGAGCCGCGGCGGTGAGCTCGCTTGGCGCCCGGAGGCGGCGGGTCTGTCCCGCAACAGGTGTCAGGGCGTAGTCGTCCCGCGATGGTTCAGTGGGGTGCATGACCACGACTGACAGCACCACTTCGAAGATCGGCTGGGACTGCGTCGCGCTCGACTGCGCCGACGCCGCCGGGGTGGCCCAGTTCTACGCAGACCTGCTCGGCGGGCGGGTCGAGGCCGACCCCGACGGCGACTGGTTCAACGTCGTCTGGGACGGTCCACGCATCGCCACCCAGCTCGCCCCGAACCACCAGTCACCGGACTGGCCGCGCGGCCACCAGCAGGCGCACCTCGACTTCGTCGTTGTCGACATCGCGGCCGCCCACGAGCGCGTGCTCGAGCTCGGTGGGGTGGCGCTCGACCCGGTGGAGGCTCCGCACCCCAAGCCCGACCGCGGCTTCCGCGTCTACGCCGACCCGGCGGGTCACCCCTTCTGCCTCTGCCGCCCGACGCGGGACGCCTGGGACTGACCCACGAGTCGGCGGCACGCAGGGGCATCCGGCGCTCGCGTCGGGTCGGCCGCCGCGATGGTCGATCAGAGGGCCGTCAGCACGATGCCGAAGTGGTGGGCGAGGGCATCCCGCACGGCAGCTTCGTCGGCGAGCTCGATCTCGTCGCGGCGTCCCTGCGTCGTGGTGATGAGCCGGTTGCCGCTCAGGGTGACCCGCCCGGTCGGCGTGAGCAGCGACGCCAGCCGTGAGCGGGTGAAGTGGCTCTCGGGTGAGGTCTGCTGCCACTCGTTCCGCGCCGCGAAGTCGTCGAGTGGATGCGGCGTCGTCGTGAAGACGAACCGGTCGCGCCAGTCCTCGCCGTCCCGGCGCTCGCGCGAGACCCAGAGGTCACCACGCCGGGCCAGCCCGACGGTCAGGCCGCGTTCGCGCCGCTCGAAACCGTCGACCAGAGGGAGCGGCTCGACGAAGCCGTCGCCGAACCCGACGTCGGCCAGCACCGCCTCGGCCGGCACCCCGTCGGCCAGCCCGGGTGAGGTCACGACGAGGGCCAGGTGGTCGAACTCGTCGGTGAGGCCGCCGTCGGCCATGGCCACGCGGGCCGAGACGAGGTCGACGGCATACCCGAGCCGGCGGAGCAGGAGGGCGAAGAGGCCGTTCAGCTCGTAGCAGTAGCCGCCCCGGCGCTCGTCGACGATCTTGGTCAGCAGCGAGGCCCTGTCGAGCCGGATCGGGCGTCCGAGCCCGATGTCGAGGCTCTCGAACGGCACGGTCAGCAGATGGGCCCGGTGCAGCGACGCCAGTGCCGCGAGGGTCGGCGCCTCGGGTGCGGGGACGCCGAGCCGGCGCAGGTAGGCCGCCGCCTCGTTCGCGGTGAGGGTTTCGATGGTCGTGGATGAGGTCACGGGCTCATGCTGCGACCTCCAGCCCACTGGAGGTCAAGAGCGCGAGGCAGGCCGTGGCGATGGTGGCGATGGTGGCGTGGGGAGCGGCAGGGTCACCCCGACCATCGTCACGCCGCGCCCGTCCCACTCGTAGCCCGTGCGGTCGAGCAGCTCGACTGCGGCACCACGCAGCGTGTCCGCGTCGAGGGTCGGCACATCGAGCGGCCCGCGCTCGAGCACCTGCGTGCCGTCGTCGTAGCGGACCAGCACCTCGAGCCGGGCTGGCAGACGCGCCGGTTCGTCGAGAGCCGCAACCCGCGCGATCGCGCGTCCCACGCACTCGTCGAGCACGGCGACGACCTTTGAGCGCGTGCGCGTCGACGGCATCGACCGGCTCGCGCTCACCGACCGCCTCGGCCCGGGCAGCCGGACCGTGGCGTCGTCGGTGCCGCGCGCGATGGACACGAGGCGCCTCGCCATCGCCGTCGTGACAACGCGTTTGAGGTCGTCCTCGGAGAGGCCCTGCAGGTCGGAGACGACGAAGAGCCCTGCGGCGTGGAGCTTCTCGTAGCTCATCGGCCCGACACCCCATAGCTCGTCGAGCCGCAGCCGTGGACGCACGCGGGCCTCGAGCTCGGCGTCGACGACGACCACGCCGTCCGGCTTGGCACGCCTGCTCGCGAGCTTGGCCATGAGCTTCGTGCTGCCGGCCCCGACCGACACGGGTAGCCCGACCTCGGTCCGCGCGGCGGCGCGCAACGCGTACGCCATACCGGTCACGTCGCCGCGGTCGCGGTCGGTGACATCGAGGAAGGCCTCCTCCATCGAGCCCGGCTCGACGAGCGGCGTGAACCGGCGGAAGAGGTCGAAGAGCAGCGCCGAGGCCTCTTCGTACGCCTCGGAGCGATAGCCGGTGACGAGCACGTCGGGCCAACGTCGCTGGACCTGGCGCAGCGGCATACCGGCGTGGATGCCGAGGGCGCGGGCCTCGTAGGACGGGCACGCGACGACCTCGTGGGCGACGACCATGGGTCGGCCGCGCAGCCGCGGGTCGTCGCGCTGCTCGACCGACGCGAAGAACGCGTCGGCATCCGCGTGGAGGATCACCCCTCCACTCTCGCGGCCGCCGCCGACAGCGCCCCGGAGGACGCTGCCGGCGGCTCCACGAGCAGGTCAGGAGTCAGGCAGACGCGGCGCGACAGCGCGTCGACGCGGAGGCGGCCGGCCCCGGTGACGGCCAGGACGAGGCTCACGACGCCGAGGCCGGCGACGAGCAGTTCGCCGCCGACGAGCTCGACCAGTGCGGCAACGAGGGCGCTCGCGTCGGGCGCGGGCACGCCCATGCCGGCATCGGGGAGGAGACGGACACCCGCGGTCGCCGGAGTCCGACCGGTCGGTCGGTGACGACGGCGGACTGGTCCCCGAGCTCGTCGTCGACCGGGTGCGCGGCGACGCGTAGGCCGTTGCCGCGCCGGCTCCGGGCTCCGGACCCGTGCGCGCGGGGTCAGTAGCCGGCGTGGTCGAGCGCCTCGGTCGTCAGCTCGCGACCGAGCTCGATCATCTCGGCGGCTCGGTGGAAGTCGAGGGTGCGCACCGCGTTGGAGGGCACGGTGACGAGCACGTCGGGCGGGTTGCTCGCCATCCGGTAGCGGGAGATGAGCGCGCTCATCGTGTCGAACGACATGTTGAGCAGGTCGACGAGCCCGACGTCGGCCTGCCCGAGGACGTACGCCTCGGTCGGGGTCTGCGGCACGACGACCCCGTCCCCGACCGCAGCACCGACCACCGCGCCGACACCGCCGCCCACTCCGGCGCCGACATCGCCGCCCAATCCGCCGCCGACATCTCCGCCGACCTCGGCGACCTCCGCCTCGCGAGGGTGCCCGCCGAGGCGGCCCGTGATCGCGCGGAACCGCTCCGACTCGAGCACCTCGGCCGCGCTGCGTCGCAGCCGGCTCGTCCACTCCTCGCGCGGCACCGACTCCGACGACTCCTTGACGGGTGCGGCCCCGGCGACGGACCGCATGCCCGACAGCGACACGGCGATCGTCAGGTCCACCGAGGCGGCAGCGGTCGGCTCGATCGGGATCGGGTTGATGAGCCCGCCGTCGACGAGCACGCGGCCGTTGATGACCGCAGGCGTGATGACTCCGGGGATCGCGATCGACGCGCGGACCGCGTGCTCGACGGGGCCGCGCTGGAACCACACCTCGCGCCGCGCGTTGATGTCGGTCGCGACGGCCGTGTAGGGGATCGGCAGCTTCTCGATGGTCGCCCCGTCGAGGATCTCGCCGACCTTGGCGATGATCCGCTCGGCGCGGATCGCTCCGCCGCCTGCGGGCAGGGTCAGGTCGAGCAGCCGCCACACCTCGCGCTGCGTGAGGCTGCGGGCCCACTCGGTGTACGTGTCGAGCTTTCCCGCCGCGGCGACGCCGCCGACGAGGGCGCCCATCGACGTGCCCGCGATCGACACGACGTCGAAGCCGCGCTCGCCCAGCACCTCGAGCGCGCCGATGTGGGCGTAGCCCCGTGCCCCGCCCGACCCGAGAACGACTGCTGCACGCATACGGTCTGCCACGGTCCCGACCCTACGGCGGGCACGTGTCAGTCGCGCAGGTAGTAGATCTCCAGGGACTCGAGCCAGGCCTCGTCCCCGAGCATGTCGATCGCCGTGACGCGTCCGTCGGAAACGGTGAACCGGAAGGCCACCTTCGGCTTGCCGCGCATAGCCCACACGAGCCCGATGCCGCCGTCGAACGCGGCGAGGCGCGCCGACTGGGCGCCGCCGTTGAAGCGACCGGCCACGGCCTCGGGGCCGACCAGCTGCACGGGCGACCCCATGGCTGCGGCCGCGGGGTCGGAGGTGAGCACGACCTCGGGGTCGAGCAGCTCGAGCAGCGTCCCGAGGTCGCCGCCGCGGGCGGCGTGCAGGAAGGCCGTCACCACGGCGCGCTCGCGTCGGCCCTCGGGGCCGCTCCCGGCCCCGGCCCGCTCGGCCTCCGCTCCGGAGTCGGCAGCGCGCACGCGCCGGCGGGCCCGGCTCGCGAGCTGTCGGGTGGCCGCGGGGGAGCGGTCGATGATGTCGGCGATCTGCTCGAACGGCATACCGAAGAGGTCGTGCAGCACGAAGGCGAGTCGCTCGGCCGGCCCGAGCGTGTCGAGCACGACGAGCAGTGCGACGCCGACGCTGTCGGCGAGCTCGGCCTCGTGGGCCGGGTCGGGCGTGCGTGCGGTGGGGTGGGCGGCCCGCTCGGTCTCCGTGAGCTCGGCGAGGCCGGCGTCCCAGCTGTCCTCCCGGCGCGACGCGCGCGACCGCAACATGTCGAGGCTGATCCGGCCGACGACGGTCGTCAGCCAGCCGCCGAGGTTCGCGACGTCGCTCGTGTCGCTGCGGCGCAGGCGCAGCCAGGCCTCCTGCACCGCGTCGTCGGCGTCGGCCGAGGAGCCGAGCACCCGGTGTGCCACGGCGCGCAGGCGAGGTCGGTGCGCCTCGAAGTCGCGGGCCAGCCACTGCTCCCGGGTCAGGTTCTGGTCGTCCATCGGTGTCACATCCTCGCGTCGTGGTCCGTCATAGCACTGACGAGCCGGAGTCACCCGATGTGACACCGCACCGGGAACGAGAGAACCAGAGAGAACCAAGGAGAGTCCCATGTCCGCCGTGAACACCCTCATCTACCCCGTCGCCGACCTCGACGCCGCCAAGAGCGTCTTCACCGCGCTCCTCGGAGTGCAGCCACACACCGACCAGCCCTACTACGTCGGCTACAACGTCGACGGCCAGGAGCTCGCCCTCGACCCCAACGGCCACCGGAAGGGCCTCAAGGGGGCCACTCCGTTCTGGTCGGTCGACGACCTCGAGGCGACGATCGGCGCCCTCGTCGAGGCCGGCGCCACGGTGACGCAGCAGCCGATGGACGTCGGCGGCGGCCGCCGAACGGCCTCGCTGGCCGACGCCGACGGCAACATGATCGGTCTCATGCAGGACTGACTCGTCCACTTTTCGGGCACTTTCCGGGCGTCCGGTTCCCGCGCGTGTCGCGGCGGACCGGGCGCCCACGCGCTTTCCAAAATGCTTGTGGGACAAGCAAGTTCAGCCCCTTCGCGTATGCCGCCGCCTGGCCTTCGGTCTGGCGCCGAGTCGCCTGGTGGCGGGTCGGGTCTTGCGCCCGACCGCCGACGTGTGCACTATGGGAAAGGCACATGTAAGCGCTTACAGCAGCGCGGACGACTCGACGACGAGATGCGAGAGGTGGTTCCAGTGGCAACGGCACGCAAGCAGGCCCAGGCCGGCGCGACGACCCCACCCGGCGTCTCCGTGGCGCACGCCGCCGCCCACAACGGGGCCACGATCTACTCCGTCGCCGAGCGGGCCGGCGTCTCCATCGCCACGGTCTCGCGCGTGCTCCAGGGCGCCGGCACCGTGTCCGCCAAGACCACCCAGAAGGTGCTCGACGCCGTCGACCAGCTCGACTACGTGCCGCTCGGCGCTGCCCGCAGCCTCGCCGTGCGACACCACGAGGCCCACGGCCTCGTGCTCCCCGAGCTCTCCGGTCCCTACTACTCCGAGCTGCTCATGGGTTTCGAGTCCCGCGCCGCGGAGCTCGGCCAGAGCGTCACGCTGATGCTCACCGAGGGCAAGGCCGACATCGCCCGCTCCGTGCGGCAGCTGGCCACCCACGTCGACGCCATCGCCGTGCTCGGTTCGGCCGCCATGCCGCCGGCCGTCGCCAAGGCACTGCACGGGAAGAAGCCGGTGATCATCATCGCCGGGGCGCCTCAGGACGGCATCGAGAGCGTCGGGGCCGAGAACGCCCACAGCGCCCAGAAGCTCACCGAGCACGTGCTCGGCCACGGCCGCCGCCACCTGCTCTTCGTCGGTGACCCCGACGGCGCACCCGACATCAGCGACCGCCACGCGGGCTTCGTCGCCGCCCACCGCGCCCAGGGCCTCGAGCCCGCCGAGCCGGTGCGCGTCCCCTTCCGCGAGGGCGAGGGCGAGGCCGTCGCCGAGCGCATCCTCGCGGGCGAGATCACCGCCGACGCGCTCGTGTGCGCCAACGACGAGCTCGCCCTGTCGATCATGAGCCATCTGCAGGACGCCGGCCGCGACGTGCCCGGCGACATCGCGGTGGTCGGCTGGGACGACGTCATGACCTCCCGCTACGTGCGCCCGGGTATGACCACCGTGCGCCAACCCGTCCGTGAGCTCGGGGCGCTCGCGGCCGAACGTCTTCACCAACGGGTCCACGGGGCCGAGCTGCTCGCTGCGCCGCGCGTCCTCCCGACGCAGGTGATCATCCGAGGCTCCTGCGGCTGCGACGCGCGGCCCTCGACACCACATCCGCCCGCGCGACCTGACGGCATACGCCCACCGCCCGTCCCACCGGGCGCACCCGACCTCCGTCCCCCGACCAACTCGAACAGCCCGACCAACTCGACCAACTCGAACACCCCCGAAGCCCCCTCGTACCACCACCTCCACCCCCCGAAATCCCCCGCTCGTCTCGAAGAGCACACAAGGAAGTGAGACACCGATGAGACGCACCACAGCCATCACGGTCGCGTGCATGACGGCCACCGCCCTCACCGTGACCGCCTGCGGTCGCGACGGCGAGAACGCCGGCTCCGGCGCCGCCCAGACGGGCGCCGCCGTCAGCTCCGGCAAGGCCACCGGCGAGATCACCGTCTGGGCCATGGGCGCCGAGGGTGACAACCTCCCCAAGCTCACGAAGGAGTTCGAGGCAGCCAACCCCGGCGTCAAGGTCAAGGTGACGGCGATCCCGTGGGACGCCGCCCACGACAAGTTCACGACAGCGATCACGGCGGGCAAGACGCCTGACGTCGCGATGGTCGGCACGACGTGGATGGGCGAGTTCGCCGCGAGCGACGCCCTCGACCCGACGCCGGCCCAGATCGACAAGTCCGCCTTCTTCGAGGGCGCCCAGAAGACGACCGAGGTGAACGGCACCTCCTACGGCATCCCGTGGTACGTCGAGACCCGCGTGCTCTTCTACCGCACCGACCTCGCCAAGAAGGCCGGCTTCGACGCCGCCCCCACCGACTGGCAGGGCCTCAAGGACATGGCCAAGGCCATGCAGACCAAGGCCGGCGCCAAGTGGGGTATCGGCCTGCAGGCCGGCGGCGAGGGCTCGTGGCAGACCCTCATGCCGTTCGCATGGTCCGACGGCGCCGACCTCACCAAGGACGGCGGCAAGGCCTACAACTTCGACAGCCCGCAGATCCTCAAGGCGGCGAAGTACTACCAGTCGTTCTTCACCGACGGCATCTCCAACAAGAGCGCCCCGGCGACCCCGACCACCGAGCCGGACTTCGCCAAGGGCACGGTCCCGATGTTCATCTCCGGCCCGTGGATGATGTCCGCGGTCGAGAAGGTCGGCGGCCCCGGCTTCAAGGACAAGTACAACGTCGCGCCGATCCCGGCCGGCTCGGCAGGCTCCTCGTCGTTCGTCGGCGGCTCGAACTTCGTCGTCTTCAAGAACACGAAGAACCGCGACACCGCGTGGAAGTTCGTCAACTGGCTCGCCGACCCCAAGGTCCAGTCGAAGTGGTACACGATCTCGACCGACCTGCCCTCGGTCAAGAGCGCGTGGCAGGACCCGGCCCTCGCGGCCGACAAGAAGCTCGCCGTCTTCGGCAAGCAGCTCGAGACCGCCAAGGCCCCGCCTTCGTTCCCGACGTGGGAGCAGGCCGTCAAGGGTCTCGACACCGAGCTGGAGAAGATCACCAAGACCGGTGAGGACCCCGCCACGGGTCTCAAGACGGCGCAGCAGCAGGCCGACTCCATCGGTACGGGCATGTGATCGCATGACCGCCCAGACCGGCACGACCGGGTCCCCAACCGGGCCCGTGACGCCAGCTCCGGCCGCGGCCCCGGGGCGACCTGACGACAGGTCGCCCCAGGGGGCAGGTGGCGGGGACTCCCGGCGCCGGGGCACGGCCCGGGGCCGGGAGGGCCGGGCGGCCTGGATCCTCGCGATCCCCTTCTGCCTGCTCTTCCTCGCCTTCACGGCGTGGCCGGTGGTCCAGTCGCTCTTCATGAGCATCACCGACACCAGGGCGCGTGACCTGCGAAAGCCCTTCTCGGTCAACATCATCGGGCTCGACAACTTCACGAAGGCGCTGTCCGACCCGACGTTCCGCAAGGCCGCCGGCAACACCGCCTACTTCGTCCTCGTCGGTATGCCGCTGACGCTCGTCGTCGCGCTCGCCGCCGCGGTCGCGCTCGACAAGGGCATCACGCGGTTCCGCGCGATCTTCCGCCTCGGCTTCTACATGCCGGTCATCACCTCGATCGTCGCGGTCGCCGTGGTCTGGCGCTTCCTGCTCCAGGACCCGGGGGGCCTCATCAACACCGTCCTCGGCTGGGTCGGCATCAGCGGGCCCAACTGGCTCGGCGACCCGAACTGGTCGATGCCCGCGCTGATCCTCATGGCGGCCTGGCGCAACTTCGGCACGGCGATGATCATCTTCCTCGCGGGCCTGCAGGCCGTGCCCGCCGAGCTGCACGAGGCGGCCGCGATCGACGGCGCCAACGCCTGGAAACGGTTCCGCCACGTCACCCTGCCGCTGTTGCGCCCCACCCTGCTGTTCGTCATGGTCACGACGGCCATCGGCTACCTGCAGTTCTTCGAGGAGCCGTTCGTGATGACCAAGGGCGGTCCGCTGAACAGCACGATCTCGCTGTCGATGTACACCTACCAGCAGTTCGGCTTCGGCAACTACGGGCTCGCGTCGGCGATGAGCTACATCATCTTCGTCGTCATCGCGATCGTCACGGCTCTCCAGTTCCGACTGCTCCGAGAGAGGACCTGACATGTCCGTCGACACCGCACCACGTCCTGTCGGCAAGCCCGGTCCGGCTCGCTCCCGGGGCCGCGGGGGCAGGCCCCGCTCCGGCATGGTCGGCTCGAGCCAGGGTGGCCGTTGGTGGCTCTACCTGGTCCTGACCGTCGCCCTCCTGGCCGTCATCGCACCCTTCGTCTGGATGGTGCTCGGCAGCTTCAAGGGTGAGGGTGAGCTCCGGCAGGTGCCACCGACCTGGCTGCCCGAGAGCGCCTCGCTCGACAACTACACGCAGCTGTTCGACAAGCTCAGCTTCGGGCAGTTCTTCACCAACTCGATCGTCGTCGCGGTCGTCGTGACCGCTGGCAACCTCGTCTTCTGCTCGATGCTCGGCTACGCCCTGGCGATGCTCGACTTCAAGGGCAAGAAGCTCATCTTCACGGCCGTGATGACGACGCTCATGATCCCGGGCGTCGTCACCTTCGTGCCGTTGTTCGTGCTCGTCGCGAACGCCGGCCTCATCGACACCCTGCCCGGCCTCTTCCTGCCGTTCCTCGTCAGCCCGTTCGGCGTGTTCCTCATGCGCCAGTTCATCCTCGGGCTGCCCAAGGACCTGCTCGACGCCGGCCGCGTCGACGGCGCGGGCGAGCTGCGGATCTTCTGGAAGATCATCCTGCCGCTCTGCGGTCCCGCGCTCGCGACGCTCGGCATCCTCACCTTCCTCGGCAGCTGGAACAACTTCCTCTGGCCGCTCGTCGTGGCCCAGTCCGAGGACCGCTACACCCTCCCCGTGGCGCTCGCCCTCTACTCGACCGGACAGAACAGCACCAACTACGGTCTGCTGCTCGCCGGCGCCACGGTCGTCATCGTCCCCATCCTCGTGGTCTTCCTCATCTTCCAGAAGCGCTTCATCGAGGGCATCGCCACCACCGGTCTCAAGTGACCCCAGTGAACGGAGCACACCCCATGCAGCACTCCTCCAAGCAGATCTCCACACCGAGCCGCCGCTCGTTGCTCGTGGGCGGGGCGGCCTCGGTCGCCGCCTTCGCCCTCGCGCCCAGCCCGGGCGCGCGCGCCGCGACGGCCCCGGCGTTCGTCCGCAGCTCGCCGACGCTCGCCCTCGACAAGGGCCGCGTGCACACGTGGGCCGCAGACACGTGGCGCAGCCTCGTGGCCATGACCGACCCGAAGACCGGCCTCCCGGCCGACAACATCCCCGAGTCGCTCGCCGCCGGCGACCGCTCCGGCTACACGTCCCCGACGAACATCGGTGGCTACCTGTGGTCGACCGTCGTCGCCCGGGAGCTCGGCATCATCACCCGTGGCGAGGCCTCGGCCCGCCTGGTGCGCACCCTGCGGACCGTCGAGGGGATGGAGCACCACACGCCGAGCGGCATGTACTTCAACTGGTACGACGAGGCGACCGGCAGGACGCTGCACACCTGGCCCGGGTCGGGCGACAAGGTCGTGCCCTTCTGCTCGAGCGTCGACAACGGCTGGCTCGGCGCTGCCCTCCTGGTCGTCCAGCAGTCCGATGCCGCCGCCCGCCCGTGGGCGAAGCGCATCTTCGACCGCATGCGCTGGGACGCCTTCTACAACGACAACAGCGACCCGGCGCACCAGGTGCGGGCCGGTGGCCTGATCCACGGCGGCTTCTACCCGTACGAGAACGGCCGCCCCGGAGGCACCTACCAGGGCACCCACATCGGCGGCGACCCCGTCTGGCTCACCACGCACCACTACGACACGACCGTGTCGGAGACGCGCATCACGAGCTACCTCGGCATCATCACCGGCCAGATCCCGCCCAAGCAGTACTTCGCCATGTGGCGCACCTTCCCCGCCACGTGCGACTGGTCGTGGCACGAGATGCAGCCGGTGGGCAAGAACCGCACCTACTACGGCATCGACGTCTACGAGGGCGCGTACACCTACCGCGACATGCACATCGTGCCGGGCTGGGGCGGCTCGATGTTCGAGGAGCTCATGCCCGACGTCTTCGTCGACGAGGCTGCCTGGGCGCCGAAGTCCTGGGGCCGCAACCACGTGCTGCACGTGCGCGCCCAGCGGGAGCACGGGCTCATCGAGGCCGGCTACGGCTACTGGGGCTTCAGCCCCTCGAGCAACCCCGCCGGGGGCTACCGCGAGTACGGCGTCGACGCGCTCGGGCTCAACCCCACCGGCTACATGTCCGACCAGGAGAGCACGAACTACGATCCCGGCTTCGGCACCTGTCGCCCGGCGACGAACCCGAGGCCCACCTACGGTGACGGCGTCGTCACCCCCCACGCGTCGTTCCTGGCCATGCAGCACGAGCCCGCCCAGGCGTTCACCAACCTCGCCGGCATCCAGGCCGACTTCGAGTCCTACGGCCGTGGTGGCTTCTTCGACGCCATCGCCGTGAAGTCCGGCACGGTGGCGCGGCGCTACCTGTCGCTCGACCAGGCGATGATCATGGGCGCCGCCGGAAACGTGCTGGGCGACAACGTGATCCGTCGCGCCTTCTCGACCCCGGCGGTCCGGAACGCGCTGCAGCCGGTCATCGGCATCGAGGAGTTCGGCGCGAGTCCGGTCTGACCGGGCCCACCTCCGAACGAGACACCCACCGACGAAAGGCGGCACCCGTGCGCCCCGAGCTGAGCACCACGGACGACGGAGTCGAGTACCGGGACCTCAACGGCAACGGTCGGATGGATCCCTACGAGGACCCACGGCTCGACGTCGAGTCACGGGTCGAGGACCTGCTCGGCCGGCTCTCCCTGCAGGAGAAGGTCGGCCTGATGTTCCAGACGGTCATCGAGGCGGGGGCCGACGGCTCCGTCCTCGAGCAGCCCGGCAACATCAGCAAGTCGCCGACGAGCACCGTCGTCCTCGAGAAGCACCTGAGCCACTTCAACGTGCACGCCCTCGACGACCCGCGCATGGCGGCCCGGTGGAGCAACGCGCTGCAGGCGCTCGCCGAGCGCACGCCACACGGCATACCCGTGACGGTGTCGACCGACCCGCGCCACGCGTTCATCGAGAACGTCGGCGTCTCCTTCTCGGCGGGGGCCTTCTCGCAGTGGCCCGAGCCGCTCGGGCTCGCGGCGCTGCGCGACGCCGAGGCCGTACGCCGGTTCGCCGACGTCGCGCGCCGGGAGTACGCCGCGGTCGGCATCCGGGCGGCGCTGCACCCGACGCTCGACCTCGCGACCGAGCCCCGCTGGGCCCGGCAGGCCGGCACCTTCGGCCAGGATCCCGACCTCGTGACCGAGCTCGGTGTCGCGTACCTCAAGGGTTTCCAAGGCGACTCGCTCGGGCCGGGCAGTGTGGCGTGCACGAGCAAGCACTTCCCGGGCGGCGGCCCGCAGAAGGACGGCGAGGACGCCCACTTCCCCTACGGCCGCGAGCAGGTCTACCCCGGTGGGCGGTTCGCCGACCACCTCAAGCCGTTCCCGCCGATCATCGAGGCGGGCACGGCCGGGATCATGCCGTACTACGGCATGCCGATCGACCTCGAGATCGACGGCGAGACCATCGAGCCGATCGGGTTCGGCTACAACAAGCAGGTCGTCACCGGCCTGCTCCGCGAGAAGCTCGGCTACGACGGTGTCGTCGTCACCGACTGGGAGCTCGTCAACGACAACCACGTCGGTGACCAGGTGCTCCCGGCCCGCGCGTGGGGCGTGGAACACCTCGACCCGCACGGCCGGATGG
Organism: Terrabacter terrigena; assembly: GCF_042676085.1. NCBI lineage: Bacteria > Bacillati > Actinomycetota > Actinomycetes > Micrococcales > Intrasporangiaceae > Terrabacter > Terrabacter terrigena. Next base: position 99,596 of record NZ_JBHTKH010000010.1, on the reverse strand, counting down.
AGCTGATCCTCGAGGCCGGCGCCGACCAGTTCGGCGGCGAGGAGTGCGTCGAGATCCTGCTCGACCTCGTGGCCCAGGGTCGGGTCACCGAGGCGCGCGTCGACGAGTCCGCGCGGCGCATCCTCGCCGTGAAGTTCCGGCTCGGCCTCTTCGACGACCCGTTCGTCGACGAGGAGGCAGCAGCCAGGACCGTCGGGCGTCAGGACTTCCGTGACGAGGGGTATGCCGCGCAGGCCCGGTCGGTGACCGTGCTGTGCAACGACGGCGGGCGCCTGCCCCTCGAGCAGGGGCTGCGCATCTACGCCGAGCGCGTGTCACCCGAGGCGGTCGTCAAGCACGGCAAGCTCGTCGAGCGGCCGGAGGACGCCGACGTCGCGGTGGTGCGCCTGACCGCACCGTTCGACCCGCGCTCCGACCTGTTCCTCGAGTCGTGGTTCCACCAGGGGTCGCTCGACTTCCCGCCGGGGCTCCTCGCGCGACTCGAGCGCATCGCCGCCGTCTGCCCGCTGGTGGTCGACGTCGTGCTCGACCGGCCCGCGGTGGTCACGCCGCTGCTCGACATCGCGTCGGCGGTCGTCGGCAGCTACGGCAGCAGCGACGACGCCCTCCTCGACGCCATCACCGGCACCATCGCGCCCGTCGGGCGGCTGCCCTTCGACCTGCCCCGGTCGATGGACCAGGTGCGCGCGCACGGCGAGGACGTCCCCGGCTATGACGACCCGTTGCTCCCGTTCGGGTACGGCCTCACCATCTGAGAGCGCCCCGACGAGGACCCAAGGCAGGCACTCAGATCCCCCAGGGTGTGACCCCCCCCCGCACCCGAGTGCCCGGCGAGCCCCGGCCGCAACCCACCGCGGCCGGGGCCTCGTCGTGCGTGCCCCGGTCGCGGCGTGCGGGTCCGGCGTGCAGGTCGCGGCGTGCGGGTCCGGCGTGCAGGTCAGCCGGTGTAGCCCTCGACGGTCCGCTCGGAGCGCACCTCCGCCGTGTCGGGGTCGTCGCCGAACTCGCGCTTGGCGCGGCGCTGGCGCAGCAGGTCCCAGCACTGGTCGAGCTCGACCTCGAGGGAGCGGAGCCGGGCGTGCTCGTCGTCGACGCTGATCGAGCCGGCCTGCAGCGCTGATCGCAGCTCGTGCTCCTCGTCGATGAGCGACTTGATGTGGTGCTGGATGGAGACGTCGTCAGCCATGCCGTCACGATCGCACGTGCCCGGCCCCGAGTCGAGGGCCCGGGCGCGGGCTAGCGTGGGGGCGGTGACCACCTACGCCCTCGTCCCCGGCGCGGGCGGCGCCGCCTGGGTCTGGCACCGCGTCGTACCGCTCCTCGAGCAGGCCGGCCACGAGGCCGTGGCCGTGGACCTGCCGGGCGACGACCCCGACGAGGGGCTGCCCGAGTATGCCGCCCGGGTCGTCGCGGCGGTCGACGGGCGTGACGACGTGGTGCTGGTCGGACAGTCCATGGGCGGCTTCACCGTGCCCCTGGTCGCAGCGCGACGGCCTGTCGCCGCGGTGGTCCTGCTCAACGCCATGGTGCCCCTGCCGGGCGAGACGGCGGGCGAGTGGTGGGACGCCGTCGGCTCGGAGGCGGCCCGGGTCACTGCCGCGCGGGCCGGCGGCTACCCCGAGGAGGTCGACCTCGACGTGTACTTCCTCCACGACGTCGACCCGGAGGTAGCGGCCTCGGGGGAGGGGCACCAGCGTCCCGAGGTCGACCGGGCGTTCGAGACCCCGTGCGACTTCGAGCGGTGGCCCGACGTGCCGATCCACGCGGTTGCCGGGGAGGGTGACCGCTTCTTCCCGGTCGACCTCCAGCGACGCGTCGCCCGCGAGCGCCTCGGAGTCGACCTCGACCTGGTGCCGGGCGGACACCTCGCGGCGCTGTCACACCCGCGCGAGCTCGCGGCATACCTCCTGGGGGTGGTGCGGTGAGCGGGGCTGACGACGGGGCCGAGTTCGACAAGGCGTACTGGGCTCGGCACTGGGAAGAGGGGCGGGCCGGTGCCGAGCCGGCCCCGGCGAACCCGCACCTCGTCCGCGAGGCCGGCGTGCTGGGCCCGGGGACGGCGCTCGACGCCGGCTGTGGTGAGGGCGGTGACGCGCGCTGGCTGGCCACGCACGGCTGGGCCGTCACGGCCGTCGACATCGCCGCAGAGGCGCTGGGCCGGGCCGCTGCCCATGAGCAGGGCAGTGACGGGGACGGCTCGGTGGAGTGGGTCGAGGCCGACCTGACGACGTGGACGCCCGACCGGCAGTACGACCTCGTGACGACGAGCTACGCGCACCCGACGACCCCGCAGCTCGACTTCTACGACCGCATCGCGGCGTGGGTCGCGCCGGGCGGCTCGTTCCTCGTCATCGGCCACCTCCACCGGGATGACGGTGAGGGTGGGCACGGACACGGACACGGACACGGACACGGACACGGACACGGACACGGACACGGTCGGGCGCCCGACGCCGACGGCCCCCCGGCGCACGCCACGGTGACGCTCGCCGACATCACGGCGCGGCTCGACCCCGCGCAGTGGGAGGTGCAGACGGCGTCGGAGCACACCCGCACGGCAGGCCACGGCATGACCCTGCACGACGTCGTGGTCCGCGCGACCCGACGCGGCTGAGGGGCGTCCCCGCCACCGCCTGCCTTCGGGCAGCCGAACCGCCCGCGCCCTGACCGGTTTGGGGTGTTGCGCGTGTATCAACCCGGGCCCCCACGTCTCTGAGTGACAGGGGATGGGTGCGGGGCCGGGGGGACGGGCCCCGCACCAACCCGAAACGCTTGGGCGGCTGGCCCGTTGAGGTACGTTAACCGCCACTCAGGGCCCGGAGTCGCAGACCTGATCAGTCGCGAGCCGGGCCCTCAAGCGTGCTCGCGCGACAGTGACAGCGCAGGGCCCGGGCATGCCACCGCAGTGCCAACGCAGTCCAACGCAGTGCCAACGCAGTGCCTGGCAGGGTCAGGTGCGCGCCGAGGCCACGACCTTCCCCATGCTGGTGCGCACCTCGACGGACTTGATCTCGTAGGTGGGCACCGACGTCGAGCCGGTGAGCTTCGTGTAGCCCGAGCCGCCTGCTCGCCACGAGGCTGCGGCGTACTCCTTGCCGTAGTTGTCGACCACCCAGAGCGTCAGCGGGCTGCCGGCCGGCAGGCCCGAGCACTCGAGGTCGAGCTGGGTGCCCCAGCCACGCGTCACGAGGGCGACGTCGACCGACGCCGCGCTGCCGGGCGCCCAGGCCGTGACGTGGGTCGTCGGCGGTGCGGTCGTCGTCGCCTGGAGCATCGAGGGGCCGAGCCAGGCGCCGCCCGCGAAGAGGGCCACCGAGGCCGCTGCGCCGAGCACCGAGGCCAGGGTGCGGCGGCGCCGCCGCCGCCGGCCCACCTCGGTGAGCAGGGTCGACACGCGCTCGTCGTCGGGCTCCTTCATGAGCGGGATGGGCGCCCCCGGCGGGGCCTTGACGAGGTGTAGACCACCTTCGGGACCCGCCAGGTCGAGCAGTCGGGGCAGGCCGGATACCTGGCCCAGCTCGGCCTGGCACTGGCTGCACGTGCGCAGGTGCTCGCTGTAGGCGCGGTGGTCGTCGTCGGACAGGCCACCGAGCACGTACGCGCCGAGCAGCACGTGCAGGTCGTCTGATCCGGTGGTCATCTGGTCACTCCCATCTCGTCGAGGATCACGCGCAGGTTGCGCACGGCGTAGTAGGCCCGGGACTTCACGGTGCCCTCCGGCACCCCGAGTCGCACCGATGCCTCGGCGACGGACAGTCGTTGGTAGTAGAGGCACCGTACGACGTCGCGGTGGTTGTCCTGGAGTCGGCCGAGGGCCTCCTCGACGAGCACCTGGTCGAGCGCCTGGTCGAGGGCCGAGTCGCGCTCGGCGATCTCGGTCAGGGTGGCCTCCTGGGGACGGCGGCCGGCGGCGCGGTGCTGGTCGACGATGAGGTGCCGGGCGGTGGTGATGAGGTACGCGCGCAGGTTGTCGGCCTCGGGTGCCTGCTTCCACACGCGAAGGATCACCTCCTGGACGATGTCCTCGACACGGTTCGCATCGCTCGTTGCGCGCCAGACCACCCGCCGGAGCATGGGTCCGTGCTCGCGGTAGATCTCCGCCACCGCGTCCTCGTCGAGCGGCACCTCACCCCACCTCCTCTCGCTGCGCTCACGGGGCCCCGGACGCCTGCCTCAGTCAAGGACGTCCGGACACCGTGAACCGTTCACGTGGGCTCTACGTGAACCGTCTCACGCCAACAGTCGTTTCCGCGTTCGGACGTCACGTCCGGCGTCCCCCTCGAGGAGGTAGACATGATGCGAGCCCGATCCCTCAGCACCGCGGCCCTCGCCGGCACGGTCCTTCTTCTCTCGGCGGCCTGCGGGTCGTCGACACCCACCACCACGACGCCGGCCGCCTCGTCGCCCGCAGCAGGGTCGTCGTCCGCGACATCCTCCGAGTCGTCGTCGTCGTCATCGTCGTCGTCCAGCGCGCCGACCCCGATGGTGCACCCCGACGTGACAGAGCTGAAGACGGCCAGCTCGTCGCTCGGCACCATCGTCGTCGACAGCCAGGGCATGACCCTCTACATGTTCGACAAGGACACCAAGGGCGGCCCGAAGAGCGCCTGCGAGGGCCAGTGCCTCGTCGCCTGGCCGAAGGCCATGATGGGCGCGTCGGCTCCGACCCTGACCGGCGTCACGGGCACGGTCGCCTCGATCGACACCCCCGAGGGCAAGAAGCAGCTCACCCTGAACGGGTGGCCGCTCTACTACTGGTTCAAGGACACCAAGGCCGGCGACGTCAGCGGCCAGGCCGTCAAGGGCGTGTGGTGGGTGCTCGACCCGAAGGGCACTCCCATCAAGACCAAGCCCTGAGAAACCCTGGTGCGCCTAACGTTGGCGCATGAGCGCCGATCCGCCCGACCCGTCGCCGGCACGATCGGCACCGATGCCCGACCCGGCGCAGCACCCGGTCACGGGTGGGCTCTTCCGCTCGCCCGTGCCGCCGGGCACCGGCTGGCCGGGTGACCCGGCGACCGCGGACACGCCGGTGGCCACCAGCGCGGCAGAGGTGGTGCTCCTCGCGAGGCAGGCGGACGGCATACGCGAGCTGGATGCGCGCGTCAGCGTGTGCCGTGCCTGCCCGCGCCTCGTGCAGTGGCGCGAGTCCGTCGCCGTGAGCGGGCGCCGGGCAGCGTTCGCCGACCAGCCGTACTGGGGGCGTCCCGGCCCGTCGTTCGGCGACCCCGATGCGGAGGTGCTCGTCGTCGGGCTCGCCCCGGCGGCCAACGGCACCAACCGAACCGGACGGATGTTCACCGGCGACCGTTCGGGCGACTGGCTGTATGCCGCCCTCCACCGCGCCGGCTACGCGAGCCAGCCGACGTCGGTTTCGTCGGGCGACGGGCTCACGCTGACCGGCCTGCGCATCGTCGCGACCGTGCGCTGCGCGCCGCCGGCGAACAAGCCGACCACCGAGGAGAAGGCGACCTGTGCGCCCTGGCTCGACCGCGACCTCGAGCTGGCGGAGCCGCGGCTGCGCTCGATGCTGGCCCTCGGGGCGATCGGCTGGGACGCAGCCCTCGGCGCGGCCCGTCGCCGGGGCTGGGCGGTGCCGGTGCCGAAGCCGCGCTTCGGCCACGGGGCGGAGGCGCTGCTCGTGACCGGCGCCGGGCGCCGGGTGCGCCTCGTCGGCAGCTACCACGTGAGCCAGCAGAACACCTTCACCGGCAAGCTCACCGAAGCGATGCTCGACGAGGTCATCGCCCGGCTGTGAATCCCGCGCGGCGCATCAGGTCGCGCCCCGAGGGGGTGCAGGAGTAGAGCACCGACTTGCCGGCCCTGGCGCTGCGCACCAGGCCGGCCCGGCGCAGGTCGTGCAGCTGCTGGTTGACGGCCGAGGGGGTCTTGCCGAGCAGTGCCGCGAGCTCGGTGGTGGTCCGCGGCTCGACGAGGGCTGCCATCAGGTCCGACTTCGCCTGACCGAGCAGGATGACGGCGCTGACGGGTGCCACGGGCTGCACCGACTGGCGTTGCCCTCGCGCCGGGTAGATGACCATGGGCAGGGCCGTGTCGGCGTTGGGGTGCGACGCGGCCAACGTGAAGAGGGACGGCACGAAGACGAGGCGGCGGCCGCTCACCGCCGCCGAGTACGACGGGCCGACCCGGCTGTGCGCGCACAGGCTGAGGTCGTCGACGGTGATGCTCTCGTGCAGCTCGGACAGGGCGTCCATGAGCCCGAAGCCGGCCACCCGGTGGGCGCGATGGCGCACGTCCGCCTCGAGCAGGCTGCGATGGCCGGTCCAGAAGGCGGCGAAGGCCAGGGTCCAGTAGGACTCGAGGGCTTCGAGGACCCGCGCCAGCACCGTGGCCGAGCCGCCGCGCACGGCGGCCGGCACCTCGTGCGGCCACAGACGCTCGAGCTCGTCCCTGAGCACCGCAGCCGGTGCCGCCGCGACCGACCGCATCTCCTCCCTGAGGCGAGGTGACGGGCTCTCGGGTCGCGGGTTGATGACATCCGGCGTCGAGAAGTCGTCGTTGACCAGCGCCAGCAGGATCTCCCGGTGCCCCCGCGACTCGGGCCTGGACACGTACGCCTCGGCGACCCGGGGGGCGTATGCCCTCGGTGCCCGCAGGCTGCGCAGCGACAGGCACATCTCGTTGAGGGGCGAGATGCCGAACCTGCACGTGGTCACGTCCGTGGGCGTCAGCTCGTAACGCAGCATGGCACCGCTCCTTCTGATGGCGACGTTCAGAGCAGGGTGGCGCCAGATTCGCACGCCGCACCGGACCTCGCCACCGGAGCGCGGAGCGCGGTCCGCCAATGCCGCGTTGCCCACCGCCTCGTCGGCCTTCGATCAAGCCGAACACTTGAAGGATTGCCGCACCCGATGCCGCTGGGTGGACTGGGCCTCCCACCCCGACATCCGGAGGCCCGATGCGCGCCCTCACGCTCCGTACAGCCGCCGTCCTGGCGGTCGTCGCAGCGATGGTCACCCCATCCGCTGCGGCCGCCGCCAGCGCACCCGCCGACACGCGTCCCCTCACGCACACCCTCTCGGTCCCGACGACCGGCGGCCACGGCCCGGTCCAGGTCTCTTCTCCGGGCTCCGTGTCGGTCGACGGCGAGCACTACGTGCCGACGCCCTACAGCGCCCAGCCGAACGGCTACTACTGCGGACCGACGTCGGTGCACATGGCGCTCGCCCTCCGTGGCGTCTCGCCCGGCATCACCGCCCTCGCCCGCGAGCTGGGCACCACGACCGAGGGAACCGGCCCCACGCCCATCGTCGCCGCGGCACTGCGCAGCCACACGGGTGCGCCCTACGAGACCACGGTGATCCCCTGGAACGGCGGTGCCATCAGCAGCACCGACATCGACCGGCTGTGGCGCAACGTCGTGACCGACGTCGACGGCGGCTACGCCGTCGTCGCCTACGTCTACGCGCCGGCCCACCAGTACCCGTACCACGACGTCGCCCACCCCATCGAGCACTACTTCGTCGTCGACGGCTACGACACGCGCTACCGGACGGTGCGCATCTCGGACCCGGCCGACTTCGACGGCCGCGGACGGTACTGGATCCCGGTCGACCGGCTCGCGTACCTCGTCGCCGGCACGCCGGGCTACGCATGGTGACCGCGCCCACGACACGGCTGCGTTCGCCTCCGCGACAGCTCGACGAACCAGCACAACGCACCAGCACGACGCACCAGCACGACGCACCACCAGCACGACGAACCACCAGCACGTCCACACCACCCACTGAAAGGAACCAAGGACATGATCGGAAGCACAGCCCTCGCCCGCAGGGGCGGCGCGAAGAAGACGCTGACCCGAAGGGTCGGAGTCGTCCTCGGCGCTCTGGCGCTCGCCGCCACGACCGTCTTCACGGGCGCGACGTCCGCCACGGCCGCCGGCTACTTCGAGGCGCCCTACCCGGCCGGTGAGAGCTACGTGGTCAGCCAGGGCAACTGGGGCGGCTACTCCCACACGGACGCCTACAACCGGTACGCCTGGGACCTCGCGCTGCCCGCCAACTACGAGGTCGCGGCCACCCAGGGAGGCACGATCGTCATCTCCAACTGGTCGCCGTACTGGCAGAACGGCATCGAGGTGATCATCCGGCACCCCAACGGCCAGTGCACGCAGTACGCCCACCTCAACCGGTCGTTCTACGAGCCGGGCAACTGGGTGCCTCAGGGACGCATCATCGGCTGGTCCGGCAGCACCGGCGCTGCCTCGGCGCCCCACCTGCACTACTCGGTGATCGACTGCAACACCCGGGTGTCGCTGCCCTCGACCCTCGAGGGCTACGTCCCTGCCGCGGGCACCTGGCTGCGCAGCTCCAACACCCGCGCCTGACCCGACCGCGGGCGCGCAGTCCTCGACTGCGCGCCCGCTCGGCACGGCAGGCTTGTGCGTCTGCACCCCGCACCATGCCGGCGTGCACTTGGGCGCGCAGCCGGGAGTTCGCGCTGAGTACGCGTGCGTTGCCGGCTGCTCGCTGCCCCCGGCCGACGCGGTGGTGCTGCTCGGGATGTTCGCCGCGCCGGTGCTGCTGCTCGTCGGCGGGCTGGGTCATGGCGACAGGATGCGCGAGCGCGGGCCGCTCCCGCCCGTGTGCGCGTCCTCGGTCGGGCCGAAGCCTCGGTTAGCGTAGGGGCATGGCCGGCCAGCCGTACTGGGAGAGCCCCGTGGAGAAGCAGATCCGCGAGGCCCAGGAGCGTGGCGACTTCGACAACCTGCCCGGTGCGGGCAAGCCGCTCGACCTCAGCGACGCCGACGACCCGGACTGGTGGGTCAAGCGGTTCGCCCAGCGCGAGAACCTCGACCTCGGCGGCGCGCTGCCCGGGGCGCTCGCCCTGCGGAAGGAGGCAGCCGGCTATCCCGAGTCCCTCACCGACGTGCGCACCGAGGAGCAGGTGCGCGAGATCGTCGAGGACTACAACAAGCGCGTCCTCGCCGACCGGCTGCGTCCCGCCGTGGGCAACCTGCCACCGCTGCTCGCGAAGACGCTCGACGTCGACGAGATGGTCGAGCGGTGGCGTCCGTTGCGTGAGGAGCGTGAGGCGCAGCGGCGCCGCGCCCGTGAGGAACGTGAGGCGGCGGCCGCGGCGGCTCGACAGACGGGTCCCTCCTGGTGGGCGCGCCTGCTCGGTCGGGGCTGAACACCTCCCTACCGCTCCGGCGCGAGCCGTGCCACCATCACGGGAAGCCGTGACCCGCAGCCGTGACCCGCAGAGGTGCGCATGTCCCCAGCCCCCGGACTCGAAGCGGCCCTGACTGCGTTCGAGGACCCCGCAGCCAAGGCGCGTGACCTGCTGCGTCTGCACCGGGCCTGGGCGCACACGCACGAGGTGCCGGCGGGGGCGCGTGGCGTCGTCGCCAGGTCGTGGCTGCGCCAGACACCCGAGGGCGACAGGCACTCGTCCCCGATCTCCGACGCCGCGCTCGCCTCCCGCCGGGAGCGCTCCGCCCTGCTCGCCTCCGTCGTGCCGATCCTCAAGGAGCGCCTGCTGCCGCTCGCGCACGAGGCCGGGAACGAGCTCGTCATCAGCGACGACGAGGGCTACCCGCTCTGGATGTTCGGCCCGTCGCCGGTGCGCCGCCGCAGCGACGGCCTCGGCTTCGTCGAAGGAGCCCGCTGGCGCGAGGGCGATGTCGGTACCAACGCGCTGGGCACCGCCATGGAGGAGCGTCGCCCGGTGCAGATCTTCGGGCCCGAGCACGCTCGCGAGGACCAGCACGCCTGGGTCTGCACGAGCGCCCCCGTCACCGACCGCCGCGCGCGTACGCCGCTCGGCGTCGTCACGCTGAGCGGCGCCTTCCGAACCGCGCACCCGCACACGCTCATGCTCGTGACGATGGCCGTGCGCGAGGCCGTCGACACGCTCGCGGGCGAGCACGACCGTGACCTGCGCCGGGTCGCCCGCGCCAGTGAGGCGTATGCCGGCTCGGGGCGTTTCGTCGTCGTCGACCGTCACGGGTGGGTGGCCAGGGCGGAAGGCTTCGGCGTGGGTGAGCGGGTCTGGGTGCCGGGCAGCCTGCACGCCGGGTCGGTGTGGGTGCCCGAGATCGGGCAGGTGCGGGCGGAGGAGATCGCCGGCGGCTGGGTGCTCCACGAGGAGCGGTCGGTCGCGACGACGGTCGAGGTCGTGCGCGGTCCGTCGGCTCGGGTGGTCGTCAGGACCGGCAGCGGATCTGACGCCGCGACCGTCGAGATCCCGCTCAGCGAGCGGCACGCCGAGATCGTGGCCCTGCTCGTCGAGCACCCCGAAGGGCTCGACACCGGCGCGCTGATGGCCCGGCTCGCGGGCGCCACGACCCCGGTGACGATCCGCGCCGAGATGTCGCGGCTGCGCAAGCGCCTCGGCGGCCTCCTCGAGAGCCGCCCCTACCGCCTCACCGCAACGGCCCACCCGCGCTGACCGCGGGGCCTGCAACGTTCTGCAACCCTGTCGGCGCTCGCCGTGCGCTCCTAGCGTCGCTCCATCGAACCCACCACGTGGACAAAGGAGTTGGCGATGGGTGAGCAGCTGACGGCGACCGACTGGCTCGGTCGGTTCTCCGAGGCACTGGCGTCGGGCGACGTCGACCGGGTGACCGGTCTCTTCGCCGACGAGAGCTACTGGCGCGACCTGGTCAGCGTGACGTGGAACATCCACACCTCGGAGGGCCGCGAGCAGATCGGCGCGATGCTCGCAGGGGTCGAGCGCGCCGCCTGGCCGGGCGACCTCGCGGCGACGAGCGAGTCCGAGGCCGACGGGGTGCACGAGGCGTGGTTCACGTTCGGCAACGCGACGTTCACCGGCAAGGGCCTGGTCCGCGTGCGTGACGGTCTGGCGTGGACCCTCCTCACGAGCGCTCAGGCGCTCAACGACCACCCCGAGCCGTCCGGCCGCGCCCGCGTCCGCGGCGCCGAGCACGGTGTCAACGTCTCGACCGAGAACTGGCTCGACAGGCGTCAGCAGCAGGTCGAGTCCTACGGCGTCGACGCCCAGCCCTACGTCCTCGTCGTCGGTGGCGGCCAGGGCGGCATCGGCCTCGCCGCCCGGCTCAAGCGTCTCGGTGTGCCGGCCCTGGTCGTCGACAGGTACCCGCGGCCGGGTGACCAGTGGCGCAGCCGCTACCACTCCCTCTGCCTGCACGACCCGGTCTGGTACGACCACCTGCCCTACCTGCCGTTCCCCGACCACTGGCCGGTCTTCACGCCCAAGGACAAGATGGGTGACTGGCTCGAGAGCTACACGAAGATCATGGAGCTGGACTACTGGAGCAACACCGAGGCCACGTCGGCGTGCTACGACGAGGGCACCGGCACGTGGACCGTCCACCTCACCCGCGAGGGCCGCGAGGTCGTGCTCACACCCACCCACCTCGTGCTCGCGACGGGGATGAGCGGCATACCGTTGGTGCCGGCGTTGCCCGGACAGGACGTCTTCGCCGGCGACCAGCACCACAGCAGCCAGCACCCCGGCGGGGCGAGGTATGCCGGTAAGACGGTCGTCGTCGTCGGCTCGAACAACTCGGCCCACGACATCTGCGCCGACCTGTGGCAGAACGGTGCCGAGCCGGTCATGCTCCAGCGCTCGAGCACGCACATCGTCAAGTCCGACTCTCTCATGGAGACGGTGCTCGGCCCGCTCTACTCCGAGGAGGCCGTCGCCAACGGGATCGACCACGAGACAGCGGATCTCGTCTTCGCCTCGATCCCGTACAAGATCCTCCCCGACTTCCAGCGGCCGGCGTTCGACGCGATCCGCCAGCAGGACGCCGACTTCTACGCAGCCCTCGAGGCGGCCGGCTTCGACCTCGACTTCGGTGACGACGACTCGGGCCTGTTCCTCAAGTACCTCCGGCGTGGCTCCGGCTACTACATCGACATCGGCGCCTCCGAGCTCGTGGCCAAGGGCGCGATCCGGCTCGTCCGCGGTCAGGTCGACCACCTGACCGAACGCGCGGTCGTGCTCGCCGACGGGACCGAGATCGAGGCCGACGCCGTCGTCTACGCGACGGGCTACGGCTCGATGAACGGCTGGGCCGCGCGCCTCATCAGCCAGGAGGTCGCCGACAAGGTCGGCAGGTGCTGGGGCCTCGGCTCCGACACGACGAAGGACCCGGGCCCGTGGCAGGGCGAGCTGCGCAACATGTGGAAGCCCACGCAGCAGGACCACCTGTGGTTCCACGGCGGCAACCTGCACCAGTCGCGTCACTACTCGCGCTACCTCGCACTCCAGCTCAAGGCACGCCTCGAGGGTCTCGACACCCCGGTCTACGCCCTCGCCGAGACCCATCACCTGGGGTGAGCCGGTCCTTGTCTGGGTGAAGTCTGTGAAGATCATGCCAACTGCATGGGAATGGGGGTGCGGGTCTGCGTCAACCTCCCACGGGGTGGGCCGCGGCACTACGGTCGAGCGGCCCACCCCGCACAGAACAACCCAGAGGTGACCCATGAGGCGTCCCACGCCCCGCACCGCGGGCCTCGTCGTCGCAGCAGCCGGCTCGATCGTCGGCTCGCTCCTCGTCGGCAGCGCCGCACCAGCCCTGGCCCACGGAGACTCCGGCGGCCGCCACGACCAGACCCTGACCCCGCGCACCGAGTTCGTCATGGCGCCCGACGGCTCGAGCGGCGCCACGGAAGGGGGCGCCGGCATCCCCAACATCGACTCGGTCAAGAAGACGATCGCGGCCTACTACGGCGACCCGGGCACGGGCCTGGCCAACCGCACGGCCTCTCCCTACGTCACCGAGATGCAGCACCTCACGAGTGACATCCGGGCGGGACTGCAGGCGAAGTACGACGCCGCCGTCGCGGCCGGCAAGAAGCCCGCACTCGTCTTCGACGCCGACGACACGACCCTGTGGACCTACGACATGGAGGTCGCGGACATGAAGTTCGTCTTCGACCCCACGCGCCAGGACTACTGGGTGCAGCACCAGCTCTTCCCGGCCACGCCCTCGATGGTCTCCCTCGTCAACGACGCGCAGGCCATGGGCTTCACCGTCTTCGGCCTCACCGGCCGCGGCGCCGCCCAGAAGGACGCCACGATCGGCAACCTCAAGGACGTCGGCTACAACGCCTTCACCCCCGACACGTACTTCACCAAGTGGGCCGGTTCGACGCCTCCCGCCTACGTCACCTGTGCCGCGGCCAAGTGCACGACGGTCGAGTACAAGGCCGGCACGCGCAAGCACATCGAGCAGGACCTCGGCTACGACATCGTGCTCAACGTCGGCGACCAGTGGAGCGACCTGCAGGGTGGCTATGCCGACGCCGCAGTGAAGCTGCCCAACCCGACGTACTACCTCCCGTCGCCGAACCTGCCGGGGGTCGACGAGCCCGAGCTCGCGCCGCGCACGCAGTTCACGATGGCACCCGACGGCTCGAGCGGCCGCACCGAGAGCGGCGAGGGCATCCCCAACATCGACTCGGTGAAGAAGACGATCGCGACCTACTATGGCGACCCGGGCACCGGCCTCGCCAACAGGACGAGCTCGCCCTACGTCTCCGAGCTCGCCGAGCTCGAGCAGCGCAACACCCAGCGCCTCGAGAGCGAGTGCCGCCAGGGCGTCCGCAAGGGCACGAAGCCGGCCGTCGTGTTCGATGCCGACGACACGACCCTGTGGACCTACGACATGGAGGTCGCGGACATGAAGTTCGTCTTCAACCCGACCCGCCAGGACTACTGGGTGCAGAACAAGCTGTTCCCCGCGACGCCCGGGATGCCTTCCCTCGTCAAGGCGGTCGCCGACTCGGGCTGCGCCGTCATCGGCCTCACGGGTCGCAACAACGGCCAGAAGGCGGCGACGATCGCCAACCTCCACGAGCAGGGCTACCCGCAGTTCACGAGCGACCTCTACTTCACCAAGTGGCGCAGCAGCGAGACCCCGCCCGCCTACATGCAGGGCCACTGCAAGGCCTACCCGACGTGCACGACGACCGAGTACAAGTCGACGACGCGTGCGCACATCGAGCAGGACCTCGGCTACGACGTCGTCGCCAACCTCGGTGACCAGTTCAGCGACCTGGTCGGTGGAAGCGCCGACCGTGCGGTCAAGCTGCCGAACCCGACGTACTACCTGCCCTGACTACCTGCCCTGACTACCTGCCCTGACGAGACATCGCACCGAACCTCACTCGGTGCCCCCGGGCTCGTGGGCGACGAGGCGGACGAGGTCCGCGACGGAGTCCACGACCCGGGAGGGCCGGTAGGGGAAGTGCTCGATCTGCGCGCGTGACGTCGAGCCGGTGAGCACGAGGACGCTGCGCAGGCCCGCCTCGAGGCCCGAGATGATGTCGGTGTCCATGCGGTCGCCGACCATGATCGTCGTCTCGGAGTGGGCGTCGAGCCGGTTGAGGGCGCTGCGCATCATGAGCGGGTTGGGCTTGCCGATGTAGTACGGCTGACGACCGGTCGCGGTGCTGATGAGCGCGGCCACCGACCCCGTCGCCGGCAGCAGTCCCGCCGGGCTCGGGCCGCTCGGGTCGGGGTTGGTCGCGATGAACCGGGCACCCTTGTCGATCAGGCGGATCGCGCGGGTGATCGACTCGAACGAGTACGTGCGCGTCTCGCCCAGCACGACGTAGTCGGGGTTGCGGTCGGTCATGACGTAGCCGACGTCGTGCAGCGCGGTGAGGACGCCTGCCTCGCCCACGACGTAGGCGGTGCCGCCGGGCCTCTGGTCGGCGAGGAACTGCGCCGTCGCGAGGGCGGAGGTCCAGATCGCCTCCTCCGGCACGTCGATGCCGCTGGCCAGCAGGCGTGCCCGCAGGTCGCGGGGCGTGAAGATCGAGTTGTTGGTCAGCACGAGGAAGCGCTTGCCGGAGGCCTTGAGCGCCTCGATGAAGTCGGAGGCGCCCGGGATCGCGTCCTCCTCGTGGACAAGGACGCCGTCCATGTCGGTGAGCCAGGTGTCGACGGGCCGGTGTTCGGTCATGTCCACCATTGTGGGGGTGGGTCCGACGCGCGTCGCGCCTGGACCGACGAGCGAAGCGAGCGCAGCGAGCGAGCCGAGGAGGGAAGGCGGGACGCAGCGGAGCGCCGGACACGCGAGCGAAGCGAGCCAAAGGCTCGAGCCGAAGGCTCGAGCCAAAGACTCAGGACGCGGACTGGGCGATCGCGAGGTCGACGCGGTCGGCGGTGAGGGCGTGCTGGATGACCATGGTCGCGGCGCCGATGACGCCGGCCTGGACGCCGGTGGTGGCGGCGACGATCTGCAGGACCCCCGTGGCGAGGGGGAGCGAGCGGCCGTAGACGACCTCGCGCACGCCGGCGATGAGGCTCTCGCCGGCCTGGGCGAGCGAGCCCCCGATGACGATGACCTGGGGGTTGAGCAGGCTCACGCATGTCGCGAGCACCTCGCCGATGGTGCGGCCGGCCTGCCGCACGGCCAGGGCTGCCGGGATGTTGCCGCCGCGCACGAGGTCGACGATGTCGCTGTTGGAGGCGGCGAGGACGTCGATCTCCTTGAGGGCCTTGGAGATCGCCGGACCGCTGGCCACCGCCTCGAGGCACCCGACATTGCCGCAGGAGCACAGCACGTCTGGCGCGTGCGGCGCCGCGACGTGGCCGAGGTCGCCTGCGGCGCCGACGGCCCCGCGGTGCAGTCGGCCGCCGCTGATGATGCCGGCGCCGATGCCGGTGGCGACCTTGACGAAGAGCAGGTGCTCGACGTCGGGGTGGGCCATGGCGTGCTCACCCAGGGCCATGATGTTGACGTCGTTGTCGACGAGCACCGGCACGTCGAACTCGCGCCGCACGTGGGCCGGCACGTCGTAGCCGTCCCAGCCGGGCATGATCGGCGGTCGCATCGGGCGGCCGCTCGAGTGCTCGACCGGGCCCGGCACGCCGATGCCGATGCCGATGAGCTCGCGGGGCTGACGACCTGCCTGCTCGAGCAGCCGGTGGGTCGTCGCGACGAGCCAGTCGAGCACGACCGCAGGGCCGTCGGTGATGTCGAGCGGCTCGCCGATCTCGCAGACGGGTCGGCCGCTGAGGTCGGTGAGGGCGACCCGTCCGTGCGTCGCGCCGATGTCGGCGCCGACGACGACCCGCGCCTCGGGGTTGAAGGCGAAGCGCACCGGCGGGCGGCCGCCCGTGCTCGCCGCCTCGCCGCTGGGTGCGAGCAGTCCGGTCGCGAGGAGGGCGTCGACGCGGGCGCCGACGGTCGACCTGGCGAGGCCGGTGAGCTTTGCGAGCTCGGCGCGGGTTCGCGGTGTCTCGTCGCGGAGCAGCTGCAGCAGCTCGCCCGCTCCGCTCACGGCATACGCGGACGCTGGCTCGGGACGCATCCCCGAAGTCAAGCACAGGCAACTTACGTATGCCAGCCATTCGACTTTGCGTGTCCACAGACAAAACTTTTGCTTGACGGGCCGACAAAAGTGGGCAACGGTGTGACGCATGGAATCTCGACGGCGAGATGGAGCCGACCCAGCACTGCTGCGAATGACCAATGTGGTCAAGCGTTTTCCCGGGGTCGTGGCACTCGGAGGTGTCGACCTCGACGTCCTGCCCGGCGAGGTGCACTGCCTGCTCGGCCAGAACGGCGCGGGCAAGAGCACCCTCATCAAGGTGCTCGCCGGTGTCCACCAGTCCGACGAGGGAACGCTCGAGTGGCTCGGTGAGGAGGTCTCCCTCCACCACCCGCAGGCGGCCATGGACCTCGGCATCGCGACGATGTACCAGGAGCTCGACCTCGTCGAGGGCCTCACCGTCGCCGAGAACATCTTCCTCGGGCACGAGCCCGCCCGGTTCGGCTTCTCCCAGCGCCTCACCGCCCGTCGCGAGGCCGCCGCGCTGCTCGCCCGGCTGGGCCACCCGGAGATCTCGCCGTCGGCCGAGGTCGGCACCCTCTCGGCGGCTGCCTGCCAGATCGTCAGCATGGCCCGCGCCCTGTCGCGCGACGCGCGGCTCATCATCATGGACGAGCCGTCGGCCGTGCTCGACGCCGGCGAGGTCGACCAGCTCTTCCGGGTCATCGCCGAGGTCACGGCGCAGGGCGTGGCCGTCGTCTACATCTCGCACCGTCTCGAGGAGATCCGTGAGATCGGCGACCGCGTCACCGTGCTCAAGGACGGTCGCACGGTCTCGACGGGCCTCGATGCGAAGACGACGCCGACGCAGGAGCTCATCCGGCTCATGACGGGCCGCTCCATCGAGTACGTCTTCCCGCCCAAGCCCGAGATCGACGTCGACGCCGAGCCGGTGCTGCGGGTCGAGGGGCTCACCCGCGCAGGAGAGTTCGCGCCCGTGTCGTTCGACGTGCGACCCGGTGAGGTCGTCGGGCTCGCCGGTCTCGTCGGCTCGGGCCGGTCCGAGATCGTCGAGACGATCTTCGGCGCCCGCAAGGCCACCGGGGGGACCGTCCGGGTGGACGGCAAGGCCGTCCGCGCCGGCTCGGTGGCCGCCTCCGTCGCTGCCGGCATCGGGCTCTGCCCCGAGGAGCGCAAGAGCCAGGCCCTCGTGCTCGGCGCCTCGCTCGCCTCCAACATCACCCTGGCCACGCTGCCGCGCTTCTCACACGGCGGCCTGCTCGACGGGTCCGCCGAGGTCGAGGAGGCCGAGAAGCTCCTCGAGTCGCTCGACGTCCGCCCGCGCGGTGTGCACCGCGAGTCGCGCACCCTCTCGGGCGGCAACCAGCAGAAGGTCGTCCTCGCGCGCTGGCTGCTCCGGGGCTGCCGGGTGCTGCTCCTCGACGAGCCCACGCGCGGGGTCGACGTCGGAGCGCGCTCCGAGATCTACGGCCTCATCCGCCGACTCACCGACGAGGGCGTCGCCGTCGTCGTCGTCTCCAGCGAGATCCCTGAGGTCCTCGGGCTCGCCAACCGGGTGCTCGTCCTCGCCGACCGCACCGTCCGCCACGAGGGTCCGGCCGACGAGCTCGACGAGCACGCCGTCCTCGACATCATCCTGAAGGGAGACGCGGCATGAGCGCCGACGTCACGAAGGCCGACCAGGCATCCGGAGAGGCTCTCGCCGGGCCGCCCGTCGGGGGCGCCGCAGCCCGGGCCGCGAACCGGCAGGGGGGCCTGACCGGCTTCCTCAGCGGCCCGGCCGGCCGCAGCGCGGGGCTGGTCGTGGCCCTGGTCCTGCTCGTCGTCGTCGGCATCGTCACCGCCGGCGACCGGTTCGCCAGCCCCGACAACGCCCTGACCATCCTGCGCCTGGGCGCCACGATCGGCGTCGTCAGCGTCGGCATGACCTTCGTCATCTCGGGCGGCGGCATCGACCTGTCCGTCGGCGCGATCGTCGCCCTCTCGTCCGTCTGGGCGACGACCGTCGCGACCCAGGCGATGGCCGAGAACTACCACTGGACCGTCATGGTCCTCGCCGCCGTCGCGGTCGGCGCCGGGTGCGGCCTCGTCAACGGCGTGCTCGTCGCCTACGGCCGGATAGCGCCGTTCATCGTCACTCTCGCCATGCTCGCGGCGGCCCGCGGCCTCGCCGAGCTCATCGCCAAGCGCCGCACCCAGATCGTCAAGGACCGCGGCTTCATCGAGTTCTTCGGCGGCAGCGTGCTCGGCGTCCCGGTCCTCGTCATCGTCTTCGCGCTCGTCGCGGCCGCCGGCTGGGTGCTGCTCAACCGCACCACGTTCGGCCGGCGCACCCTGGCCATCGGCGGCAACCCCGAGGCCGCGCGCCTCGCCGGCATCCGGGTGCAGCGCCAGACGATGTACCTCTACGTCCTGCTCGGCATCGCCTGCGGCATCGCAGCGGTCATGATCATGGCCCGCACGACCACCGGTACCTCCACCCACGGCCAGCTCTACGAGCTCGACGCCATCGCCGCGGTCGTCATCGGCGGCACCCTGCTCTCCGGCGGTCGCGGCACGGTCGTCGGCACCGTTCTCGGCGTCCTCATCTTCACGACGCTGAGCAACGTCTTCACCCTCAACAACCTCGACACGTCGACGCAGGCGGTGGCCAAGGGGGCGATCATCGTCGCCGCCGTGCTGCTCCAGCAGCGGGTCTCACGCACCCGGTCGACCTAGCACCAGCCGCAGACCCAGCGGCAGTACCCAGCAGCACCTCACACAGCAGCACCTCACACAGCAGCACCTCACACAGCAGCACCTCACACGGCATCTCCGCCTCACCCAGCAGCACTCACCCCCGCACCACTTCGTCGCTCACATAGGAGTCAGCGTGTCCGCATCCCTGTCCCGTCCGACCACGCGCGTCGCCGTCCTGGCGATCACCCTCAGCACGGCGCTCCTCGCCGCGGGGTGCACCAGCAACGACCCGGTCACGACCCCCGCTGCCTCCACACAGCAGGCCGGTGGCGCCAAGGCCGCGAGCGACAACGACGCCCCGGGCGAGAAGGTCACCATCGGCTTCTCGGGCCCCGCGGCCGACCACGGTTGGCTCGCCGCCATCAACAGCTCGGCCCTCGCGGAGGCGAAGAAGCACACCGACGTCGAGCTCAAGGCCGCCGAGGGCACCAACGACGCGAGCCTGCAGATCAGCCAGATCGAGACGTTCATCAACGACAAGGTCGACGCCATCGTGCTGCTGCCGACCGACGGCGCCGCCCTCACCGAGGTCGCGACCAAGGCGATGAACGCCGGCATCCCGGTCATCAACGTCGACCGTGAGTTCTCCAGCCCGTTCGCCGCGCGTGCCACGATCCTCGGCGACAACTACGGCATGGGCGTCTCCGCCGGCACGTACGCGTGCAAGGTCGTCAAGGACAAGAGCCTCAGCAACCCCGTCATCGCCGAGATCGCTGGTATCGACGCCCTGCCCCTGACGCAGGACCGCAGCAAGGGCTTCGCAGACGCACTCAAGGCGTGCGGCCAGACGGTCGACAACCGCGTGGCCGCCGAGTTCACCGTCGAGTCGGGCAACCGCCAGGCGGCGAACCTGCTCCAGGCCGCGCCGAAGATCGACATCCTCTGGAACCACGACGACGACCAGGGTGTCGGCGTCATGGCCGCTCTGGACCAGGCGAACCGCCACGAGATGGCGTTCATCGGTGGTGCCGGATCGTCCAACGCGATGCGCTGGATCAAGGACGGCAAGATGGAGGCCACCGTCCTCTACCCGCCCACGCAGGCGGCCGACGGCATCAAGCTCGCGCGGCTCATCGCGCAGAACAAGGGCATCGGCGACCTCGTCCAGGTCGAGGTCCCGCGCCGCATCGTGCTCAACGCGCCGGTCGTGACCAAGGACAACGTCGACCAGTACCTCCCGCTCGGCTTCGAGTCCTGACGGTCTGCGCCCGCGCTGCCACACGCCGCAGCGCGGGCGCCGGCCACGGTCCCACCAGTCGCACCACCACGTTCAGATGCGAGGACGTCAATGAGCACACCCAGCACGCCCACCCTCGGGGTCGGGATGATCGGCTACGCCTTCATGGGCCGGGCCCACTCCCAGGCCTGGCGCAACGTGCGCAGCTACTTCGACGCGCCGGCCACCCCGCGGCTCGTCGCCGTGGCGGGACGCAACGAGGCCGCCGCCCGCGACACCGCGGACCGGTTCGGCTGGGCCGGCGTCGAGACCGAGTGGCGGCGCCTGCTCGAGCGTGACGACATCGACATCATCGACATCTGCACGCCCGGCGACACCCACGCCGAGATCGCGGTCGCCGCGCTCGAGGCCGGCAAGCACGTGCTCTGCGAGAAGCCGCTCGCCAACTCGGTCGACGAGGCCGAGGCCATGGTCCGGGCCGCCGAGGCGGCCCGCGAGCGGGGGGTCCGCTCGATGGTCGGCTTCACCTACCGTCGGGTCCCGGCCATCGCGTACGCGCGTCAGCTCGTCGCGGAGGGACGGCTCGGGCGCATCCTCCACGTCCGCGGGGCGTACCTGCAGGACTGGCTCGTCGACCCCGAGTCGCCACTCACCTGGCGGCTGCAGAAGGAGCGCGCCGGCTCGGGGGCGCTGGGCGACGTCGGCGCGCACATCGTCGACCTCGCCCAGTTCGTCACCGGCGAGACCCTGACCGGGGTCTCGGCGCTCACCGAGACGTTCGTCCGCGAGCGTCCCGTGGCCGACCCCGCGTCGCTCGGCACCGGCGGCATCAGCGCGACGGCCGCCTCGAACGGCGCCGCGACGACCGGTCCCGTCACCGTCGACGACGCCGCCGTGCTCGTCTCACGCCTCAGCGGAGGCGCCCTCGCGACGTTCGAGGCGACCCGCTTCGCCAACGGCCGCAAGAACGCGATCCGCCTGGAGGTCAACGGGACCGACGGTTCACTGGCCTTCGACTTCGAGGACATGAACGTCCTGCACGTCTTCGACGGCCGCGCCGCCTCGCGCGACGCCGGCTTCACTCGAGTGCTCGTCACGGAGGCGAGCCACCCCTACGTGGCGGCCTGGTGGCCGCCCGGCCACGTGCTCGGCTACGAGCACGGCTTCACCCACCAGGCGGTCGACCTGCTGACCGCCATCGCCGAGGGCACCGACCCCCGGCCCACCTTCTCCGACGGGCTCCAGGTGCAGCGGATCCTGTCGGCCGTCGAGGCGAGCGCGGAGCGGTCGGGGTCCTGGACCCCTGTCGACGGGGCCCGCGTCTCGACCTCGGCACTGTCCTGACCAAGCGGAGGTTGCTGTCCTCGTTCGTCCCGAAAGGAGATTCGGCTCAACCCCGCTCGGCAAGTCTCTGTCATCCCTGAAGGAGCAAGCCTCATGCACGACAACGACGTCAATCCGCTGGAACTCGCCAAGGGACTCGGCCTCAACCGCCGCCAGTTCATGGCCGCCACGACCGGAATGGCCGCTGCCGCGGCCGTGACCGTCGCCGGTGCCGGAACCGCCGCCGCGGCTCCCGCCGCCAACGGCGTGGTGGTGCCGCCCGGCAAGCGCGGCATCATCCTCTACACCGTCCGAGACGCCATCTCCCGCGACCCGGGCACCAGCCCGTACGCGTCGGGGTTCAAGGCCGTCTTCGAGGAGCTCGGGCGCATCGGCTACAAGCAGGTCGAGTTCGCCGGCTACAGCCAGCACGCCAACGCACCCGGCGGCAACGTCAACAACGTCGCCGGCGCGTACCAGCTGCGCGCGTGGCTGGACGACAACGGTCTCGAGGCCGAGGGCAACCACGGCACGATCCCGTCGGTCATCAACGACACGACGCTCGCGCAGTTCGACGCCGCGTGCGAGGTCGCCAACATCCTCGGCATGCAGCACATCGGCACCGGTTCCGACCCGACGAGCTCGGCCTACGTGGCCGACTGGGCCGCGGCCGCCGAGCGCTGGGACACCCTCGGCGCCAGGGCCGCCTCGCACGGTCTCAAGCTCTACACGCACAACCACGACATCGCGTACAGCTTCCTGCTCGACAGCGGGCCGCTCGACGCGCAGGGCCGCCCCACGCGCTCGTCCGGCATCCGGCGCCTCGAGTACTTCCTCGCCAACACGGACCCGGCCAACGTCTACCTGGAGATGGACATCTACTGGGCGCACGTCGCGAAGTTCAAGCACACGGCGTACACGGCGCCGGACGGCACGGCTGTCACGTCGGTCTTCAACCCGCTCGGCGTCGTGCAGAAGCAGCCGATCCGCTTCCCGCTCTTCCACGCGAAGGACGGCGACGCACGGCCCGACCTGGCGAACGGCTACGAGATGGTGCCCTTCGGCACGGGTGACATCGACTACCGCACGTTCCTCAGCTCGACCGGCGCCAAGGGCTACCACAACCCGATGTACGAGCAGGACACCGCTCCCGGCGGCGCGGCGAACCCCGGCCAGTCGCTGGAGTTCGCGCGGATCAGCTACGACAACATGGCCGCCCTGCGCGGCTGACGACCGAACCGCCGGAACACGCAGTACGCCGGACCCCCGGGGAGTGCATGGCCGTTGCAGCGGCGCGCTCCCCGGGGACCGGCTCGCCCGTCTCTGTCAAGAAGGACGTACCGATGAATGCTACAAGTCGCTCCAGAGCGCAGAGGGCGGTTTCGGCAACAGCCGCCGCCGTGCTCGCCCTCTCCACCCTCGGCGGGGTCCTCGCGTCACCCGCCACCGCCCACGACGGTGTCGACCACGGCAACGAGCCCGCGCTCGACTGGTCGAACTACGAGAAGATCACCCTCACCAAGGACACCGGTGAGCCGATCGACCTGGCGGTGCTGCCCGACCGCCGCGTGCTCACCACGGCCCGCAACGGTGACGTGCGCCTCGTCGACCCCGACACCGGCGTCACCAAGGTCGTCAACACGCTCCCCGTCTACAACAACTCGGAGGACGGCCTCCAGACCGTCACGCTCGACCCCGACTTCGCGACGAACAAGTGGGTCTACCTGTACTACGCGCCGCGCACGATGACGGCGCCCTACCCGGCGTCGACGCCCACCGGGTCGGCGCCGAACACCCTGCCGGCCGGGGCGGACGCCTCCTACTGGGACCAGTGGAAGGGCTACAACCAGCTCAGCCGCTTCAGGTGGGACGACGCCAGCGGCAAGCTCGACCTGGCGTCCGAGCAGGTCATCATCAAGGTGGAGACGCAGCGCGGCCAGTGCTGCCACGTCGCCGGTGACGTCGACTTCGACGCCAACGGCAACCTCTACCTCTCGACCGGCGACAACACGCCGGCGAGCGCACCGGGTGCCAACGGCTTCGCACCGAACAACAACGCCCCCGGCTTCAACCCCGGTTTCGACTCGCGTCGCGGCGCCGGCAACACGAACGACCTGCGCGGCAAGATCCTGCGCATCCACCCCGAGGCCGACGGGTCCTACACGATCCCCGCCGGCAACCTGTTCGCACCCGGCACGGCGAAGACCCGTCCCGAGATCTTCGCCATGGGCGTACGCAACCCGTTCCGGATGGACGTCGACGCGGCCACGAACTCCGTGACATGGGGTGACTACGGTCCCGACGCGGGCGCGCCAGACCCGCAGCGGGGCCCGATGGGCTACGTCGAGTGGCAGACGACCGCCATCGACCGCCCGATCAACGGTGGCTGGCCGTACTGCACCGCCGACGCGAAGAACTACAACGAGTGGAACTTCGAGACCGCGACGCCCGGACCGTTCTTCGACTGCGCCGCCGGTGCTCGCAACAACTCGACATGGAACACCGGTCTGGCGGTCCTGCCTCCGGCGACCCCGGCCACGCTCTACTACGGCGACAACAACACGCACCAGCCGTGGCCCGAGCTGACCGACTTCTCCCCGGCCGGTGGCCAGGGCCCGATGGGCGGACCGGTCTACCACTACGACGCCGCCAACCCGTCGACGACGAAGTTCCCGGCGTACTGGGACAAGAAGGCGTTCTTCGCCGAGTTCTCCCAGGACTACCTCGCGGTGTTCGACGTGCAGTGGCCCAACGGCCCGGTCGACCACATCACGAACTTCCTGCCGAACACGGCCCTCGAGACGAACGGGCAGCCGATCACCGACAGCCCGATCGACATCGAGTTCGGCCCGGACGGTTCGCTCTACGTCCTCGACTACGGCGACGGCTTCTTCCGGGCCAACCCCGACGCGGGCCTCTACCGCATCGACTACAGCCCGGGGAACAAGGCGCCGCAGGCGAAGATCTCGGCGAGCCCGGTCAGCAGCAGCAACGCGCCGCTCACCGTCGCGTTCGACGCTGGCGCCTCCGTCGACCCCGAGGGCGGTGCCCTGACGTACGAGTGGGACTTCGACGGCAACGGCACCTTCGACGCGACCGGCGCGAAGGCGTCGTTCACGTACACCGACCTCGGCAAGTTCACGGCGCGACTTCGGGTCACCGACCCGGAGGGACGTCGTGGCCTGACGAGCACGTCGGTCAGCGTCGGCAACGTCGCTCCGACGGTGAACATCACGACGCCGCCGAACGGTGGGTTCTTCGACTGGGGCCAGGCCGTGCCGTTCACGGTCACGACCTCCGACCCGGAGGACGGCGACGCGACCGTGTGCTCGCGCGTCTCGTGGACCTTCGGCCTCGGGCACGACGCGCACGCGCACCCGCTCAGCCAGGGCACGGGCTGCCAGTTCGCGATCCCGACCCCGGCCGACGCCACCCAGCACGGCGAGACGGAGAACATCTTCGGCGTCGTCGTCATCACCTACACCGACAACGGGCACTCCGGGGTGCCGGCGGCGACCACGACCGAGCAGCTCGTGCTCAACCCGAAGAAGCAGGAGGCCGAGTGGGCCGACGTGACCTCGGGCGTGGAGGTCGTCGGTGACGACACGGCGAGCGGCCTGCGCAAGGTCACCTCGTTCGACGCTGGCGACCACCTCGCCTGGGACCCGGCGAACCTGGCCGGCATCAAGGGCGTCTCCGCCCGCACCTCCGGCACCGGCACCCTCTCGCTCCGCTGGAACTCGCCCACGGCGACGCCCTTCGCGACGATCGCGGTGGACGGCGCCGGCTGGACCGACACGGCCGCGACCCTGGCGTCGAGGCCCACCGGCACCGGCCGCCTGTTCGTCACCTCGACGGGCGGGGTCGTGCTCGACTCGCTGGCCTTCGTCGGTGACGGCGTCGCGGACCGCACGCCGCCCACGGTGTCGGCCACCCTCAACCCGGCCACGCCGAACGGCGCGAACGGGTGGTACACGAGCAACGTCACGGTGACGGTCACCGCGACCGACAACGGCACCGTCGCCTCGCGCGAGCGCTCCGTCGACGGCGGCAGGACGTGGGTCAACGCGAACACCGCGCTGACGCTCTCGGCCGACGGCACGACGACGGTGCTCTACCGGGCCACGGACAACGGCGGCAACGTCTCCACCGTGGGCTCCGTGACGGTGAGGACCGACAGGTCGCAGCCCACCGTGGCCGTGTCCGGAGCCACCGACGGGTCCACCGTCGCGAACTCCGGCGACGTCACCTGGACGGCCGCCGACGCGACGAGCGGCATCGACGCCGTCTCGGCGACCGTCGACGGCAGCCCGGTCGCGGCGGACAAGCCGCTCGAGCTGTGGAAGCTGTCGCTCGGCAGCCACACCCTCGTCGTCACGGCCAAGGACAGGGCGGGCAACGTGCGCGCCACGTCGACCGGCTTCACGACGACGACGTCGCTACCCGTGCTGACCGCCCTCACCGAGCGCCTGTCGCGTGCGGGTCTCGTGACGAGGACGGGAGAGCCGGCCCTCGAGAAGCGCCTCGACCAGGCGGCGAAGCACGTGGCAGGCGGACGCCCGGCGGCTGCGGTCTCGCAGCTGCAGGAGTTCGTCTCGCTCGCCCAGTCGGCCACCAACGTGTCCGACCCGACGGCGTCCGCCGCCCTGCGGCGCGACGCGAACGCGGTCATCGCCTCGCTGCGCTGACCCAACGAGCCGGTGCCCGGCGGCGGGACGGCCCATCGCCCCGCCGCCGGGTCACCGGACCCACGAAGACCCGGACCTCCCCTCCCCACGACCCACGAACCCTGCTCGAAGGAGAGCGAAATGACCGACGACCGAACCGGACTCTGGCTGGTCGGGGCCCGTGGCTCCGTCGCGACCACGGTGGCGACGGGCCTGGCCCTCATCACAGCGGGTGGCGCCGCCCTCGACGGCCTCGTCACCGAGCATCCCGACCTCGCCGGCGCCGACCTCGTACCGCTCGACCGCATCGTCATCGGCGGGCACGACGTCTCCGAGGTGGCGCTGGTCAAGCGGGCCGCCCAGCTCGCCGACGCAGGGGTCATCCCGCACGCCGCGCTCGGTCTCGTCACCGACGATCTCGACCGTGCCTGCAGTCGCCTGCGCCTCGGTCACCGGCCGGGCGGCGAGACCCAGCCCGAAGCGGTCGACCGCCTCGCGGCCGACATCCGCGCCTTCGCGGAGGCCGAGTCGCTGAGCCGCGTCGTCGTCGTCAACGTGAGCTCGACCGAGCCCGTGGCGGCCGATGACCCGGCGCACGCCTCGCTCGACGCCCTCGAGTCCGCCTGGGCCGCAGGGGAGTCCCCGCTGCCGCCGAGCTCCGTGTACGCCGCCGCGGCCTTCACCGCCGGCGCCGCCTTCATCGACTTCACCCCCTCGACGGGCGCGCGCCTGCCCGCCCTCGTCGAGCTCGCCGAGCGGGCGGGAGTGCCGTGGGGAGGCAGCGACGGCAAGACGGGCGAGACCCTCGTCAAGTCGGTGCTCGCACCGATGTTCGCTGCCCGCTCGCTGCGGGTGCGCTCCTGGGCGGGGACCAACCTGCTCGGCGGCGGGGACGGCGCCACGCTGGCCGATCCCGAGGCGATGGAGAGCAAGGCCCGCAGCAAGGCGCGCGGCCTCGAGGAGATGCTCGGCCACCCCGTCGACGGACCCGTGCACATCGACAACATCGCCGACCTGGGCGACTGGAAGACGGCGTGGGACCACCTCACCTTCACCGGCTTCCTCGGCACGCGCATGTCGATGCAGTTCACGTGGCAGGGCTGCGACTCGAGCCTCGCCGCGCCGCTCGTCATCGACCTGGCCCGCCTCGCCGACCTCGCCCTGCGGCGCGGTGAGGTCGGCCCCCTCACGGCCCTGGGCTTCTTCTTCAAGGACCCCGTCGACTCCCGCGAGCACCGCCTCTTCGAGCAGCACCGCATCCTGACACAGTGGGCGACGGCGTCGTGACCCGGCTCCGCGACCTCGTCGAGCTCGTCCGCGCGCCGGCCGCGCTCACCGTCCCCGGCGACACCCTGGCCGGCGCCGCCAGCGCCGGCTGGCCGGCGGGCGCCCGAACGGCCGCCCTGCCCGTGGCCTCGACGTGCCTCTACTGGGCCGGCATGGCGCTCAACGACTGGGCCGACCGCGCCGTCGACGCCACCGAGCGCCCCGAGCGGCCGATCCCGTCCGGACGCGTGCCGGCCGGCACGGCGCTCGGCGTGGCTGCGGGCCTGACGTTCGGCGGGGTCGCGGTGGCAGGCCTGGCGGCAGGCCGGTCCGGCGCCACCGTGGCGGCGCTGCTGGCGGCCGCCGTGTGGGCCTACGACCTCGGCCCCAAGGACGGCGCCGTCGGCGTGGCCACGATGGCCTCGACCCGAGCCCTCGACGTCGCCCTCGGCGCCAGTGCCGGCGGTCTCGCGGGGGTCCGCCGGGCGCTCCTGCCGGCGGCTCTCGTCGGCGCGCACACGGCCGGCGTCACCGCGCTGAGCCGGGGTGAGGTGCACGGTGGCTCGGCGTCGACCGCGCGGGCCGTGGCGATCGGCACCGCCGCGGTCGCCACCGCCAGCGCGGTCCTGGGCCCCGTCCGGGCGGCGCTCGCGACCCGCGCGACAGCCGGCGCGGCCCCGTCACGTGGCGCGGCGCGACTGCGGCCGGTCGGTTCAGTCGCACTCTCGACCGCGATGGCCGCCTGGTACGCGCGCGACGTCCTGCGGGCCCAGCTCGCTGCCGTCCGGTCGCCCGACGCGGCGACGGTTCGCCGGGCGACGGGGCGCGGGATCCGGGGGTTCGTGCCCCTCCAGGGCTCGCTCGTCGCAGGCCGCGGCCGGCCGGCGGCTGCCGTGGCCCTCGCGGCATCCGTGCCCCTCGGGCGGCTGGCGATGAGGCGGGTGTCGGCGACATGAGCCTGCGCTTCGGCTACGGCCTCAACGGCTTCACCGACCACCGGGTCCCCGACGCGCTCGCCGTGCTGGCCGACCTCGGCTACGACGGCGTCGCGCTCACGCTGGACCACGCCCACCTCGACCCCTTCGCGCCGGACCTGCCGGGGCGCACGCGCCGGGTCGGCGAGCTGCTCGCGGGGCACGGTCTCGGCGTCGTCGTCGAGACCGGTGCGCGCTACGTGCTCGACCCGCGCCGCAAGCACGAGCCGACCCTGGTCTCGGACGATGGCCGTGATCAGCGGATCGACCTGCTGGAGAGGGCGATTCGAGTCGCAGCAGACCTCGGGGCCCCGGCCGTCTCGTTCTGGAGCGGCATCGCGCCCGCCGCAGCGACCCGGGGGGAGCTGTGGTCCCGTGTCGAGGAGGGTGTCGCGCGGCTGCTGCCCCTCGCCGAGGCGCACGGCGTCGACCTCGCGCTCGAGCCGGAGCCCGGCATGTTCGTCGAGCGCATCGCCGACGTCGTCGAGCTGCGCCGCCGCCTCGGTGACCCGGAGCGGCTGCGCCTGACGGTCGACGTCGGCCACCTGCGGTGCACCGAGGACGCCGACCCCGCCGCGTGCGTGCTCCACGCCGGCGACCTCGTCGCCAACGTGCAGATCGACGACATGCGCCGCGGCGTGCACGAGCACCTGCCGTTCGGCGACGGTGAGGTCGACTTCCCACCCGTCCTCGCGGCCCTCACTGCCATCCGGTTCGACGGGCTCGTCGCGGTCGAGCTGCCCCGCCACTCGCACGCCGCGCCGACGCTGGCCGCCGCCGGCCTCGACTTCCTCCGCTCCGCGGAGCTGCAGGCGCAGACCCGAACCACGCGACGACCTCAGGAGGTTCGCCGATGAGCCCGACCACCGAGCCGGTCCGGACGATCGACGGCATGCTCAGCGAGGTGGCCCTCGACCCCGGGTCGATCCAGCGGCACTTCCCGGCGGCTGCACGCACGGCCGCCCGGGAGGCCCGTGACGGCGATGCAGCCCGGAAGGCGCTGCTGCTCACGGTGCCCGGCGACACGGCATACGTCGTGGGTGTCGTGCGTCGCCTCTACGAGCAGGGAGACGCGGCGGAACGGCGTGCGGTGCTGCTCTCCTTGGCCGAGCTCGACGCGCCCGGGCGGTCGAACGCCATCGGTGACTCGGCGCTTCCGATCGTCCGAGACGCCTTGCGTACCAACGACACCCGCCTTGTCGCAGCCGCGCTGGGGCCGTAT
The DNA here is from genome assembly GCF_042676085.1 of Terrabacter terrigena. Classification (NCBI taxonomy): domain Bacteria; kingdom Bacillati; phylum Actinomycetota; class Actinomycetes; order Micrococcales; family Intrasporangiaceae; genus Terrabacter; species Terrabacter terrigena. The sequence continues at coordinate 69,969 of NZ_JBHTKH010000010.1, read as the reverse complement.
GCCGCGACACACCTCGACGACGACGCGTGGCGGCAGGCGGTGCTCAAGGTGCTCTTCACGGGCATCGCCGTCGACCAGGTCGCCGGCCTCGCCGAGCGCGCCGACGCAGAGCTCGCGCGGATGGTGCGCGACTACGCCGCCGAACGTGAGGCCGCCGGGCGCACCGTCCCCGCCGATGCCCTCACCGTTCTCGCCCTGGCCGACACCGTCCCCCACCCCGCCGACTGAGGAGCACCCGTGCGCATCTTCGACCCCCACATCCACATGACCTCCCGCACGACCGACGACTACCGGAGCATGTACGCGGCCGGCGTGCGTGCCGTCGTCGAGCCCTCCTTCTGGCTGGGGCAGCCCCGCACGTCCGTGGGCTCCTTCTGCGACTACTTCGACGCGCTCCTCGGGTGGGAGCCGTTCCGCGCGTCCCAGTACGGCATCGCGCACCACGCCACGATCGGCCTCAACCCCAAGGAGGCCAACGACGCCCGGTGCCGCGAGGTGCTCGACGTGCTGCCCCGCTACCTCGCCAAGGACCGCGTCGTCGCCGTGGGCGAGCTCGGCTACGACTCGATGACCCCCGAGGAGGACGAGGTCTTCGCAGCGCAGCTCGCGCTCGCCGTCGAGCACGAGCTGCCCGCCCTCGTGCACACGCCGCACCGCGACAAGCTCGCCGGCACGCGACGCACCCTCGACGTGGTCCGCGAGTCGGATCTCGACGCCGGTGCCGTGCTCGTCGACCACCTCAACGAGGTGACGGTCGACGTCGTCGCCGAGTCCGGGTGCTGGATGGGCTTCTCCGTCTATCCCGACACGAAGATGGACGAGCACCGGATGGTCGAGATCCTGCGCCGCCACGGGCTCGGCCGGATGATCGTCAACTCCGCCGCCGACTGGGGCAACAGCGACCCGCTCAAGACGGTGCGCGTGGCCGAGGCGTTGCTCGAGGGCGGCTTCACCGCCGACGACGTCGACCGCGTGCTGTGGCGCAACCCCGTCGAGTTCTACGCCCAGAGCGGCCGGCTCGAGCTGCCCGAGACCGCGGGACCCGACGACGAGCAGCGCGAGCTGGTGGGAGCGGCTGCCACCTTCATGGGCAACTCGGTGCTCCGCGGCGCGAGGGAGTGAGCCGTGCGCCTGCTGCACGCCGACGGCCAGACCGTCCACGTCGCGTACTGCACCAACGTCCACCCCGGGGAGGACCTCGACACGATCATCGGACAGCTCGACCGCTTCGCCCTGCCCGTACGCCGGCACCTCGGCTCCCACGTGCTCGGCCTCGGTCTCTGGCTGAGCTCACCCGTCGCCCGCGAGCTCGCCGGTGACCCGCGGCAGGTGGACCGGCTGCGGACGGCCCTCGACTCGCGCGGCCTCGAGGTCGTGACGCTCAACGGGTTCCCGTACCGCGGCTTCCAGGAGGAGGTCGTCAAGCACCGCGTCTACCGTCCCGACTGGACCGAGCCCGCCCGCCTCGCCTACACCACCGACCTCGCGGACGTCCTCGCCCAGCTGCTGCCCGACGACGCCGCCCGCGGGAGCATCTCGACCCTGCCCCTCGGATGGCGTCACCCGTGGTTCGGCGACCGGCAGGTGCTCGCTGCCGAGCAGTTCGACCGGCTCGCCGACCACCTGCACGCGCTCGGCGACCGCACCGGCCGCGAGATCCGTGTCGCCGTCGAACCGGAGCCGGGCTGCGTCATCGAGACGACGACCCAGCTCGTCGAGCGGATGACGGGCTGGGACGAGGACGTGCTCGGGGTCTGCCTCGACCTGTGCCACCTCGCCGTGGGGTTCGAGGACGCCGCAGTCGCCGTGCCCCGACTCGCCGCGGCCGGTCGGCAGGTCGTCAAGGCGCAGGTCTCGGCGGCCCTGCACGTCGAGCACCCCGACGACCCGGCGACCCGTGAGGCGCTCGCCGCCTTCGACGAGGACCGCTTCCTGCACCAGGTGCGGGCCGGAGGGTCGCCCGCCGCAGACGGCACCCACGGCCAGCTCCGCGCACGCGACGACCTCGGCGACGCCCTCCGCGGACGCCGCCCTCTCGAGCCGGCACCGGGCGGCGTCGAGCAGCCGTGGCGGGTGCACTTCCACGTGCCGCTCGACCACGCGCCGGAGCCACCGCTCGCCGCGACGACCTCGGACCTGCGCGAGTCCCTGGCCGTCCTCGTCGGCGGCGACACCGCCCGCACGGACCATCTCGAGGTCGAGACCTACACGTGGTCGGTCGTCCCCGAGGGCGTGCGCCCGACCGACGACGCGGCCCTCGCCACGAGCATCGCCGGCGAGCTCGCCTGGCTGCGCGACACCCTCATCGACCTCGGCCTCAAGGAGACCGCATGAACCAGCCCACCACTGTTCCCCGCAAGGTCCTGCTGCTGGACGTCGTCGGCCTCACGCCGCGCGCGCTCGCCGACATGCCGCGACTGTCCCGGCTCGCGGCCGCGGGCTGGCAGTCCTCTCTCGAGACCGTCCTGCCCGCCGTCACCTGCTCGGTGCAGTCGACGATGCTCACCGGCCGACCCCCGGTCGACCACGGCGCCGTCGGCAACGGCTGGTACTTCCGCGACCTCGGCGAGGTGTTCCTCTGGCGGCAGCACAACGCCCTCGTCGAGGGCGAGAAGGTGTGGGACGCCCTGCGCCGGGCCCACCCCGTCGCCCGCGTCGCGAACGTCTGCTGGTGGTACGCGATGGGCATGGACGTCGACTCCATCGTGACGCCGCGGCCGGTCTACCACGCCGACGGTCGCAAGTCGCCGGACTGCTACACGCGGCCGGCTGCCTTGCACGACAGGCTGACCGACCGGCTCGGGGCGTTCCCGCTCTTCCAGTACTGGGGTCCGACGGCCTCGATCGCGTCGTCGCGGTGGATCGTCGAGGCGACCCGGCTGCTCCTGCCCGAGCACGACCTCACCCTCGCCTACGTGCCGCACCTCGACTACGACCTGCAGCGGTTCGGGCCGGAGTCCCCCGAGGCCCGCGCGGCAGCGCGGGAGCTGGACGACGTCCTCGGGCCCCTCCTCGACGACGCCGAGCGGCTCGGCGTCAGCGTGCTCGTCGTCAGCGAGTACGGCATCACTGCCGTCGACCGCCCGGTCGACGTCAACCGCGTGCTCCGCCGCGCCGGGCTGCTCGAGGTCCACAGCCAGGCCGGCATGGAGTACCTCGACCCGTGGGCCTCGACGGCCTTCGCCGTCGCCGACCACCAGGTCGCCCACGTCTACGTGCGGGACGCGGGGCGCCTCGACGAGGTGCGGACGCTGCTCGAGGCCACCCCCGGCGTCGACCAGGTGCTCGACCGGGCCGGCCAGGCGGCATACGGCCTCGACCACGAGCGCTCGGGCGACCTCGTGCTCGTCGCCGACCCACGCGCGTGGTTCACGTACTACTACTGGCTCGACGACGAGCGGGCTCCCGACTTCGCGCGCGGCGTCGAGATCCACCGCAAGCCCGGCTACGACCCGGCCGAGCTCTTCTTCGACCCCGCCGACCGCTCGGCGAAGGCGCGCGCGGGGCTCAGCCTCGTGCGCAAGAAGCTCGGCCTCCGGTACGCCATGCGCGTCGTGCCGCTCGACCCGAGGTGGGTGCGGGGCAGCCACGGGCGCCTGCCCGACGACCCGGTGGACGGGCCGGTGGTCATCACCTCCGACCCGGGTCTACGGCGTGAGAGCGTGGCGGCAGCGGACGTGCACGACCTCGTGCTCGAGGCCGCGGGCGTCGCCGTCGCCGCAACCACCCCCCTCTGAACCACCAGCAGACCCAGCCAGCAGCCCACAGCAGCAGACCACAGCAGCAGACCACAGCAGCAGACCACAGCAGCAAGGAGACCCCCGATGGCCCGACCGATCACCCTCTTCACCGGACAGTGGGCCGACCTCCCCTTCGAGGAGGTGTGCCGGCTGGCAGGGGAATGGGGCTACGACGGCCTCGAGATCGCCTGCTGGGGCGACCACTTCGAGGTCGACCGCGCGCTCGCCGAGGACGGGTACGTCGAGGGGCGCCGCGCGATCCTCGAGCGCCACGGTTTGAAGGTCTGGGCCATCTCGAACCACCTCGTCGGGCAGGCCGTGTGCGACGACCCCATCGACCAGCGCCACCAGGACATCCTGCCCGCGTCGGTGTGGGGCGACGGCGACCCCGAGGGCGTGCGCAAGCGCGCGGCGGAGCGGATGGCCGACACGGCGCGTGCCGCCGCGAGGCTCGGCGTCGACACCGTCATCGGGTTCACCGGCTCGGCGGTCTGGAAGTACGTCGCGATGTTCCCGCCGGTGGGCGACGAGGTCATCCAGGCCGGGTACGCCGACTTCGCCGACCGTTGGAACCCGATCCTCGACGTCTTCGACGAGGTGGGTGTGAAGTTCGCCCACGAGGTGCACCCGAGCGAGATCGCGTACGACTACTGGAGCACCGTCGCCACCCTCGAGGCGATCGGCCACCGCCACGCCTTCGGGCTCAACTGGGACCCGAGCCACATGGTCTGGCAGGACCTCGACCCGGCCGCGTTCATCTGGGACTTCAAGGACCGGATCTACCACGTCGACTGCAAGGACACCCGCAAGCGGGTCGGCAACGGCCGCAACGGTCGTCTCGGTTCGCACCTGCCGTGGGGCGACCCGCGGCGTGGCTGGGACTTCGTCTCGACCGGCCACGGCGACGTGCCGTGGGAGGACTGTTTCCGCACGCTCAACGCGATCGGCTACGACGGCCCGATCTCGATCGAGTGGGAGGACGCCGGCATGGACCGCCTCGTCGGTGCCCCCGGAGCGCTCGAGTACGTGCGGTCGCTCAACTTCGAGCGCCCCGAGGCGGCCTTCGACGCGGCGTTCAGCAGCACCAAGGACTGACGCGGGTCTACCGTCGGGGCATGGCACTCGTCCAGATCGCCCAGCGCGCCGAGGACCTCGGTCGGGCCACCGCCTTCTACCGAGACCTGCTCGGGACCGAGCCGCTCGCGACCTACGACCCGCCGGGCCTGGTCTTCTTCGACGTCGGCGGCGTGCGTCTCCTGCTCGACGTCGGCGCGCCGAGCGCCCTGCTCTACCTCGGCGTCGACGACATCGACGCGACGGTCGATCGCCTGCGGACCGCCGGCGTCGAGGTGCGCAGCGAGCCGCACGTCATCTTCGGCCACGACGACGACACGCTCGGCCCCGCGGGCACCGACGAGTGGATGGCGTTCGTCGTCGACTCCGAGGGCAACACCGTCGGGCTCGTCGAGCAGCGCCCACGCACCTGAGCACCTGCCGTCCCGCCCGCGCGGTCGATCGGCGCGGGTCGCGTTCGTGTAGAGGGTGGAGGGTGCACGCACGGTGCGGTCTCCACCATCCGCCACGACCGGCCGGTGAAACCGGCAGGAGGAGACCACCATGAAGACCTACCTGATCAGCCTGTTCTCGCCCGACGGCCCGCCGCCGGAGGACCTCGACCTCAGCCGCGTCATGGCCGACCTCGAGGTGGTCAACGACGACATCCGGGCGGCCGGCAGCTGGGTGTTCGCCGGCGGCCTCGGCGACCAGGCGAGCGCCACGACGATCCGCAAGCCCGACCCGGTCGCCGACGCCGTGCTCACCGACGGGCCCTTCGCCGAGGCCAAGGAGCACCTCGGCGGCTTCACGATCGTGCGCTCCGACGACTACGACGCGGTGCTCGGGTGGGCCGAGCGGATCGCCGGCGCCACGGGGCTGCCCGTCGAGGTGCGTCCGTTCGTGGACCAGGCCGACCCGGGCCAGAAGCCGACCGACCGCTGACGTGGTGGGCGACCAGTCCGGTGACCCGGGCGCACCGGGTGCGCCGGGTGCCGCGAGTGCCCCGAGTGCCCCGAGTGCCGCGGGTGCCCCCCGTGCCGTCACCGGTGCGGACATCGCGCGCGTCTTCCGTGCCGAGCACGGCCGCGCGGTGTCCGTGCTCATCCGCAGGCTCGGCGACATCGACCTCGCCGAGGACGCCGTCCAGGACGCGTTCACCGTGGCCGTCGAGCGGTGGCCCCGAGAAGGTATGCCGCCCAGTCCCGCTGGCTGGATCATCACGACCGCGCGCAACTGGGCCCTCGACCGCCTGCGGCGGGAGTCGACACGCGAGGCCCGGCACGAGCAGGCCCTCGTCGTCCACGCCCCTGCGGAACCGCGGGAGGAGGGACCCGTGAAGGACGAACGCCTGCGGCTCGTCTTCACCTGCTGCCACCCGGCGCTGTCGCCCGAGGCGCGAGTGGCGCTGACGCTCCGCCTGCTCGGCGGTCTCACCACTCCCGAGATCGCCCATGCGTTCCTCGTGCCCGAGGCGACCATGGCACAGCGGATCGTGCGGGCCAAGAAGAAGATCCGCGACACCGGCATCCCGTACCGGGTGCCCCGCGACGCCGACCTGCCGGGTCGGCTCGCGGCGGTCCTCGCCGTGATCTACCTCGTCTTCAACGAGGGCCACACGGCGACGTCGGGCGACGAGCTCGGGCGACCCGACCTCGCCTCCGAGGCGATCCGGCTCGGCCGCGTGCTCGTCGAGCTGATGCCCGACGAGCCCGAGGCGACGGGCCTGCTCGCCCTCATGCTACTCACGGAGGCCCGCCGCCCGGCCCGCACCGACGCCGCGGGCGAGCTCGTGCTGCTCTCAGACCAGGACCGGTCGCTGTGGGACGCCGCGATGGTCGCGGAGGGACATGACCTCGTGCGCCGCTGCCTGCGCCGGGGCGCGCCCGGGCCCTACCAGCTCCAGGCAGCGGTGGGCGCCGTGCACACCGACGCCGCCCGTGCCGCCGACACGGACTGGGCGCAGATCGTGCAGCTCTACGACCACCTGCTGCGCCTCGCCCCCACCGACGTCGTGCGGCTCAACCGGGTCGTCGCCGTCGCGGAGGTGGCGGGGCCGCAGAGCGCCCTCGCGGACCTCGACCGGCTCGCCCTCGACGGCTACACGCCCTTCCACGTCGTTCGGGCCGAGCTGCTCGGACGGGTGGACAGGTGGGGCGACGCCGCGGCCGAGTGGACCCGGGCTGCGGGCCTGAGCGCCAACGCGCCGGAGGCCCGGCACCTCCAGGCACGAGCCGCCGCGGCGACGGAGCGCGCCCGCGCCGGCGACTGAAGGGCCACCGGGCGCCGGCGGAGGGGTTACCGTGCGGTCATGACGACCCTGCCGGCCACGGCACCTCTCGGGCTCGCCGCTCCCTGGGGCGGCCGCAGCCACACGCTCGACGTCGACGGGCCCGTCCACTGGGTCGACTTCGGCGGCCCCGAGGTCGGCGCGGAAGGACGCCCACCCGTCGTCCTGGTCCACGGCCTCGGAGGGTCGCACCTCAACTGGGTCGGCATCGCGCCGGCCCTCGCCCGCACGCGCCGGGTCGTCGCCCTCGACCTGCCCGGATTCGGGCTGAGCCCGGCCGGCGGGCGGCCCACCACGGTGCACCACAACGCCGCCGTCCTCAGCCGCTTCGTCCATGAGGTGCTCGGCCGCCCGGTGGTGCTCGTCGGCAACTCGATGGGTGGCATGGTCTCGCTCCTGCTCGCCGACCGGCGCCCCGAGCAGGTCGCCGGACTGGCACTCGTCGACCCGTCCCTGCCGACGCCGGGGCTGCGCCCCGACCCGCAGGTCGCGCTCACCTTCGGGCTGTATGCCGTCCCGCGCGTCGGTGAGCGCTTCGTGCGCCGCCTCAACACCCGCTACAGCGACCGCGAGCGGGTGCTCGGCACCGTCAACCTCTGCTTCGCCGACCCGAGCCGGGCCGACCCCGATGTCATCGACGCCGGGGTGCGGCTCGTCACCTGGCGCCGCGAGCACGGCATCTCCGAGTCGGAGTTCCTCGGCGCCGCGCGCTCGATCCTCGCGATGCTGCGCCGGCCCCGGCGCTACGACGCCCTCATCGCCGGCATCAGGCAGCCGGTCCTGCTCGTGCACGGCACCCGCGACCGGCTCGTGCCGGTCGGGGCCGCCCAGCGCACCGCGCGGCTGAACCCGGCCTGGCAGACGGCATACCTCGACGGGATCGGGCACACGCCGCAGCTCGAGGCGCCTGCGGCGGTCCTGGGTCACCTCGAGCCGTGGCTGGCCTCGCTGGACTGACGCGTCACCCGCGGGCAGCCGGTCACGAGACGCCGTGCGAGACGCGGGCGGCGAGCTCGGCGCCCCAGTGCTCGGCCCGCTCGACCTCGCCCGCCACGACGGGTCCGGGCGTGCCCTCCACCCAGAAAGTCTCGCCCTGCTCAGCATGCTCGAAGCCCTTGCGACGCAAGGCTTTCGCTGCACTGCGGGCTGCGGAGCCGGGAAGCATGCGCACGTGCACTCGGGTGTCGAAGGTGACGACCGGAAGGTCCGTGCGGGGTGTCAGGGACTCGATCCACTCGCGCACGCCGTGACGAGACGGCGCGGCGCCCTTCGACGTGGCGTCCCGCCTCGTCTGGGGACGGGTCATGCCGAAGGCATGCGTCGGGGTGCCGACGAGGAGCAGGTCGACGTCGTCGGCGATGGTGAGCGGCGCGTCGCCGACGTGCACCAGCGTGACTCCCTCGTCGCCCGACGGTCTGCCGCGTCGCAACCCCGCGGCGATGGCGGCCGCGATCTCCGCGGTGTTGCCGAACATGGACTCGTGGACGATGAGGACGTTCATCATGCACTCCCCTTCCACCGTCAACGTTACGCTGCGGCACAGGTCGTGTCGCGTGATCGTGACGAACGAGACGCGCCGCGCCACAATGGGATTCGCGGTCGTCACGGGGCGGCCGACCAGTCGGGAGGAGAGCCAGTGGACGCCATGGCCTGGGACGAGCGGTATGCCGCGCACGACCTCGTGTGGTCGGTCGAGCCGAACCGGTTCGTCGCCGAGATCATCGGGCCGCTGACGGCCGGCCATGCGCTCGACCTGGCCGCGGGGGAGGGGCGCAACGCGATCTGGATGGCCGAGCGGGGCTGGTCCGTGGTGGCGCTCGACTACTCCTCGGTGGCCGTCGACCGGATGCGCTCGCTGGCGGCCGACCGGCTCGGGGCGGACGTCGACCGGCTGACCCCGCTGGTGGGCGACGCGACGCTCCCGGCGCCCGGCGACCCCGCCTCGTACGACCTCGTCCTGCTCAGCTACCTCCAGCTGCCCGCGGCCGAGTGGCGCCAGGCACTCCGTGTCGCGGTCGCGGCCCTGCGCCCGGGTGGGCGCGTGGTCGTCGTGGGCCATGCAGGGCGCAACCTCGCCGAGGGCTGGGGCGGTCCCAGCGAGCGCGCCGTGCTCTACGACCCCGACGAGGTGCTCGAGGCTGTCGAGGGCCTGCCGGTCACGGTCGAGCAGTCCGGCATCCGCGAGCGCCCGGTCGAGACCGACGGCGGTCAGCGGGTCGCGCTCGACACCGTGGTCGTGCTGCGCCGGGAGGGCTAGGTCGGGAGGGCTGGGTCGGAAGGGCCGGGCCTCGACGGCCCGGGGAGGTCAGCGACGGCCGTACTTCTTGTGCACGGCCTGGCGGCTGACCCCGAGGGCCTCGGCGATCTCGGCGAAGGAGAGGCCCTGCAGCCGTGCCCGGCGCACGACGGTCGCCTCGGTGCGGTCGGCCTCGCGGCGCAGCTCGCGTGCCGCCGCGAGGGCCGCGCGCGGGTCGTCGTCGCCGGTGGCCCGTGCGAGCTTCAGCATGTCCTCGACCTCCATCGTCACCCCGGTCTTCGCTCCTGATGTCAACCTGTGTTGACAACGGTAGGTCGCCACGAGCATCGCGTCAACCGGGGTTGACGCGGGCGGGCGGCGGCCGACCGGGTGGTCCGGCCGAGCACGCCCCCGGCAGGATGTGGCGCATGGCCCTCGCCCTGTCCCACACGACCATCAACGCCCTCGACGCCTACGAGCAGTCGGTCTGGTGGGCCGACCTGCTCGGCTACCACGAGGACCCCGACGACCCGAACGAGCCGGGTCACGAGGAGTGCATGATCTTCTCGCCCGACGGGTCGCACCGGCTGCTGCTCATCGAGGTCGAGGACGCCAAGGTGGTGCGCAACCGCGTGCACCTCGACCTGCGCCCCACCGACCGGCCGCGCGACGAGGAGGTCGAGCGGGTGCTCGCTCTCGGCGCCACCGTCGAACAGGACTGCCGCACCGACGACGGCCGCGGCTGGGTCGTCATGGCCGACCCCGAGGGCAACGAGTTCTGCATCCTGCGCAGCGACGACGAGCGCCGCGCCGCCGGGGACATCCCGTGACCGTCGCCCGCTCCATCACCCTCTTCGTGCTCGCCGCCCTCGCCGAGATCGGCGGTGCATGGCTCGTCTGGCAGGGCGTGCGCGAGCACCGGGGCTGGCTGTGGGCCGGGGCCGGCGTCGTCGCCCTCGGCGTCTACGGCTTCGTGGCCACGCTGCAGCCCGACGCGAGCTTCGGACGCATCCTCGCGGCCTACGGTGGCGTCTTCATCGTCGGCTCGCTCGCCTGGGGCATGGTCGCCGACGGCTTCCGGCCGGACCGCTGGGACGTCGCGGGAGCGCTGGTCTGCCTCGTCGGCGTGGCCGTCATCATGTACGCGCCGCGCTCGGGCTGAGCGCCGGGCGGCTCCAGCGATCGTGGCGCACGGCATACGGGCCCGGGTATGATCGGCAGCGTCGCCGAGGCCTTGGAGGAGTATGCCGTGGAGCTCGACCTCGACGAGATGCAGTCAGTCATTCGCCGCCTCAACCGCGCCCGCGGGCAGATCGGCGGCATCGTCCGGATGATTGAGGAAGGACGCGACTGCGCCGACGTCGTCACGCAGCTCGCGGCGGTCTCACGGGCGCTCGACCGAGCCGGTTTCGCGGTCATCGCGGCCGGCCTGCGCGAGTGCCTCGCCAACCCCGACGCCGAGCAGATGGACGTCGCGAAGATGGAGAAGCTCTTCCTCTCCCTCGCCTGAGGTCGGCCGGGTCACCACTCCCGAGCTCTGGACGAACCGGGCACCCGGCGGGACCATGGGGGACACGGAGGTCGAGCCATGAACCTGCAGCCGAATGCCCCGAGCCCGCCCCTCGTCGAGGTGGCCCGTTCCGATGCGCCTGCCCCTGTGCCCGTCGAGGACCAGCCGCCGGTCGTCACCCCGGCCGACCTCGCCCGACACCTCGAGCAGGTGCGCCAACACCGCTCGGAGCTGCGCGAGTCGGTGGCCGCCGTCGACCTGGCCCTCGAGGCCCCGATCGCCCGCGGCGGGATGTGGCGAGAGCGCGTGCGCGCCGCGCTGGCCGAGCTGGCCCACGACTTCGACGACCACGTCGCCCTCACCGAGAGTCCCGGCGGCATCTACGACCGGGCCCGGCACAACGCACCACGGCTCGCCGGCCGCGTGAACCGGCTGCTCGCCGAGCACCAGGACCTCCGTGAGGCGATCCACGGCTACCTCGCCGTGCTCGAGCACGGCGGCACGATGGCCGACCTGCCGGTCTTCCGCGAGGAGCTCACCGTGCTGGTGGGGCGGCTGGTGCGCCACCGGCAGAAGGGCGGCGACCTCGTCTACGAGGCCTACGACGTCGATCTCGGAGGCTCGGGCTAGGCGTCGGCCTGACCGTCCCGACCGTCCCCACGGGTCTGACCGGTCCGACCGGTCTGACCGGCCTCGCTCGGCTCGACGCGCGGGCGCAGCGGGAAGCCCGACCTGCCCTCGGTGCTCGTGCGTGACGCGAGCACCTGGTGCAGCTGGATCCCGTTGCGCTCGAAGCCCAGTCGCGACCCGGCGAGGTAGAGGCCCCAGACGCGGGCGGTGCCGAGCCCGGCCAGCTCGACGCACTCGTCCCAGTGCTTGCTGAGGTTGGCGTTCCACGCGGCGCAGGTGCGGGCGTAGTGCTCGCGGAGGTTCTCGTGGTGGCGCACCTCGAAGCCCTCGTCCTCCATGACCCGCACGATGTGACCACTGCCGGTGAGCTCGCCGTCGGGGAAGACGTAGCGGTTGATGAAGCCGCGCGAGGGCAGTCCGTCGTGCCTGTTGTCGGGCCTGGTGATGCAGTGGTTGAGCAGGCGGCCCTCGTCACGCAGGCGCTCGCGCAGGAACCGGAAGTAGGACGGGTAGTTGCGGACGCCGATGTGCTCGGTGAGCCCGATCGAGCTGATGGCGTCGAAGCCGCGCTCGGTGACGTCGCGGTAGTCGCCGTGCCGCACCTGAGCCCGGTCGGCGATGCCGTCGGCCGCGATCGCCGCCTGCGCCCATGAAGCCTGCTCGCGCGAGAGCGTGACGCCGATGGCCGTGACGCCGTAGTGCTTCACGGCATGCCGCACCATGCCGCCCCAGCCGCAGCCGACGTCGAGCAGGCGCATGCCGGGCTGCAGGCCGAGCTTCTGCGCGACGAGGTCGTACTTGTACGCCTGTGCCTCCTCGAGCGAGGCGCCCTCGGTCGGGAAGCACGCGCAGGTGTAGGTCATCGAGGGGCCGAGGACGCGCTCGTAGAAGGTGTTCGAGACGTCGTAGTGGTGGCTGATGGCCGCGGCGTCGCGGCCCCTCGCGTGCCGCAGCCCGCGCGCCATCCGGTGCAGCTGGCTCGGCGTCTCCTCGCGCGGCAGCCGCGGCGTGCGGGGCCGGTGGTGGGCCACGAACTGCGCGAGCTCGGCCGCCTCGCGCACGCTCTGGCGCCGCATGGGGAGGCCGTCGCTGACGAGCCGCAGCACGTCGTAGGGATCGGCCTCGTCGATGCCGTCGATGACGAGGTCACCGAGCAGGTACGCGCGCGCCAGGCCCAGCTCGGAGCCTCCGGTGAGGAAGTGGTTGAGCGCGTCGGGGTTCGTCATGCGCATCACGAGCCCGTCGGGGCTGCCACCGGTCGAGCCGTCCCAGGCGACGAGTCGCACCGGGGCGTCGGGGCCGAACACGAGGTCGAATGCCTGTCCCACGGTCATGGTCATCGAGCCTGCACCGCCTTCTCGTAGAGGGTGGGGAGTCGTCCCCGGGGGTCGTACCTGTCCTTGACGGGCGTGTAGCCGTCACCGCCGTAGAGCCGCCGGAAGGTGGCCTCGTCGTAGTACGCGTCGGAGTAGAGCGACTTGTGGCCACCGAGCCGGGTGACCTCGGCCTCGATGCGCCGGTTGACGTCGCCCTCGACGGCGCCCGGCGCGATCGGCACCGACGACCAGAAGCCGACGTTGACGTAGCGTTCGTCGCGCGCCATCGGGTAGAGCGGCCACGGGGTGTCGTCGCCGTCGGTGGCTCCGTCGCGGTCGGAGGCCGCAGCGCCGTTGCGCCGCAGCTGGATCGGGCAGAGCCAGAGCGGCTCGATGGGCACCTCGCGCAGGAACCAGTCGACGAACTCGGCCGTGTGGTCGAGCGGGATCTCGACGTCCTGCACCACGCGCTCGCGGTCGGGTAGGCCTCGCAGCCGGTCGATGCGCCCCATGACACGGTGGCGGTTCTCGAAGGCGACGATCTTCCAGTAGACGTCGCTGCGCAGCAGGTGCCGCGGCCAGAGGCGTCGGATCGTCGGGTTCTGCGCGCCGAAGGCCCGGCTGCACCAGAACCAGTCGGTGTCCCAGCGCCAGAGGTAGTCGTGGGCGGTGAGCACGTCGGTGCGCCGCTGCTGGATCGAGCGGTAGAAGACCTGCTCGCCGGTGTAGTCGCTGGGCCGGGCCTGGCCCTCGAGGTGGTCGGTCCAGCGACCCAGCGTCAGGTAGGACTCGCTGGGGCCGAAGACGACGCCGTCGACGAAGTCGACCCGGTCGCCGTCCCACGTGTGCGCCTCCATGACGGTGCCGACCGCGTCGACGAGCGCCGCGACGGAGTCGAACCTCTCGTGGCGCAGCGCGACGTAGGGCCGCGCCGGCTCGAGCTCGATGACGAGGTCGAGGGCGTAGCCGAGCGAGCCGTAGGAGTTGGGGAAGGTGCGGAACAGGTCGGCGTGCTCACCGTCGGGTGTCGCGGTGACGACCTCGCCGGCACCGGTGAGCACCCGCATCTCGAGCACCGACTCGTGCGGGAGACCGTTGCGGAACGACGCCGCCTCGATGCCGAGCCCGGTGACGGCACCGCCGATGGTGATGGTGCGCAGCTGCGGCACGACGAGCGGCACGTAGCCGAGCTGCAGCAGCTCGTCGACGAGCTGCTCGTAGGTCGTCACGCCGCCGACGCGCGCGGTCGCCGGGCGGCCGTCGACGCCGGGAGTCACCTCGACGACCCCGCTCAGGGTCGACAGGTCGAGGCCGGGTGCGCCGGTGGCGCTGCGCACGCGGAAGAGGTTGGAGGTGCGCTTCGCGAGGCGCACCGGCTGGTCAGGCGGGAGGGCGGCATACGCCCGCCGGACGTCCGCGAGCGCGCGCTCGTGGTCGCGGACCCGCGTCGACGGGTCGTCACCCAACGTCGTGACCTGAGGGGCTGCCACGGTGCAAGTCAAACAGAGAAGGCTGACGGTGGTGGGGATTACTCGGTGGCCAGCATCGTCGCGCCGAGGCCGACCATCATCACGCCGCCGGTGGCGCCGAGCGTGTCGAGCCGGGCGGGCTTGCGGGCGAACCACTCCCGCGCGCGGGCGGCGAGCAACGCCCACATGCTGTCGCTGCAGACAGCCAGGGCACCGAACACCGCACCGAGCACCGCCATCTGCACGGCGACGTGGCCGGCGGCGGCGTTGGTGAACTGCGGGAGGAAGGCGACGAAGAAGAGGATCGTCTTGGGGTTGGTGAGCCCCACGACCATCCCGATGCGCAGTGCGTGCCCGCGCCTGCCCGAGACCTGCTTCTCGAGCGCCTGGCGGGCCTCGTGCCGGTGGCGGATCGCCTGGATGCCGAGCCAGATGACGTAGGCCGCACCCGCCACCTTGACGACGGTGTAGGCCGTCACGCTGGCGGCCACGATGGCGCCGAGGCCCACCGCGACGAGCACCGCCTGGGTGGTGACGCCGATGGCGTTCCCCACGACCGAGAGCAGCGCCTCGCGCCGGCCGACCGTGAGGGCACGACCGATGGTGAACAGCAGGCTGGGGCCCGGGACCTGGATGAAGAGGATCGACGCGATGAGGAACGCGACCCATTGACTCGACGTCGGCACCGGTCCAGTGTGCGCCCGGCCGGTCGTAAAGGGCAGGCGTTTTCCAGCCGGCGGACACTAGCGTCGGTCGGTATGACGACCTCGCGCACCGACCCGCCGCTCGCCGCAGACGAGGCGACCACACTCGTCGCGTTCCTCGACTACCACCGCGACACCCTCCGGCTGAAGACCGAGGGGCTGTCGGCGGAGCAGCTGGGTCAGCGGCTGCCGCCCTCGACCCTGACCCTGGGCGCGCTGCTGAAGCACGTCGCGCTGAACGAGGCGAGCTGGTTCGGCGAGGTGCTGCACGGACGACCGATGCCCGAACCGTGGGCCGGCGCCGACTGGGAGGCCGACCGTGACTGGGAGATGACCTCGGCCGCCGACGACAGCCCCGAGGAGCTGCGCCGGATCATGGACGAGTCGGTCGAGCAGGCCCGCCGTGACATCGACGCGGCGCTCGCGGCGGGCGGCCTGGACTTCCGGTCGGCCAGGCTGGACCGCAAGCAGAACCAGCAGTTCACGCTGCGCTGGATCCTGCTGCACATGATCGAGGAGTACGCCCGCCACAACGGGCACGCAGACTTCCTGCGCGAGAACGTCGACGGCGTCACGGGAGAGTGAGGCAGGCCCGCTTCAGGCAGAACCGGCGGAGCGGTTCCACGGCGACGACCTCCGCGAGGTCGCGGTAGCGCGCCGAGGCGTGCTCCCGCCGGCCGGTGCGCCACTCGAGGTCGGCGAGAGCGAGGGAGGCGTCCCTGCTCGCGTATGCCGGAGCGTGCGTCTCGAGGGAGGTGAGCTCCCGCTCCACCTCCACCAGGGCATCCGGTTCGCGGGCAGGCGTGGCGAGCTGGGCCTGGGCCGTGGCGACGAGCCGCGCGACCCGGACCGACGGCGAGGGCCAGCGCTGCTCGAGCGCACCGTAGAGCTGGACGATGCGCGGCCAGTCGGTGCGCTCGAACGTCGGTGCGCCCGAGTGCAGGCCGGCGATGGCCGCCTCGAGGGCGAAACGTCCGTCGCCCCGGGCCGCGAGCGTGGCGTCGTCGAGGCCCGCCGCCAGCAGCCCTGCGTCCCAACGGCGTCGGTCGACCTCGTCGAGGGCCAGGCCGGTGCCGTCGGCAGCGACTCGCCCCGGCCGTCGGGCCAGTCCCAGCCGGATGACGGCGCGCAGCCCGCGCACCTCGGTGTCGTCGGGATAGGCCGCGACGAGGGCGTCGGCGATCGAGAGCGCCTGGCGCCCGGTGTCGGCCAGTGCGTCGGCCGGGTCGAGCACGGTGCGGTGCGCAACCGTGAACATGCCTGAAACGCAGGCGATCACGACGGGCAGGCGGCGTGCGCGCTCGGCGGTGTCAGGCACGTGGAAGGCGCCGCGGGCCTCCGACAGGGCGCGCTTGGCCCGGGTCAGGCGCGCAGCCGCGGCGGTGTCCTGCACGCCGAGGTGACCGGCGATCTCGGAGATGGTGAGACCGCAGACCACACGGAGGGCCAGCACCATCCGCGAGGCGGGCGAGATGGCCTCGTCGCAGGCGACGAAGAGCAGGGCGAGGCGGTCGTCCAGCTCCTCGAGAACGTGGGCGGACAGGTCGTCGGCGTCCATGGCGATGCGGTCGGTGACCGGGTCCGAGACGGGATCGGCGTCGGGACGGGCGAGCTCGGGGGCGAGCCGCCGCTCCACCGAGCGGCGGCGGGCGTCGTCGAGCCAGGCGCGCTTGGCGACGGAGGTGCACCAAGCGGCATACGACTCGATGGCGGGTCCGCCGGAGCGCTCGTGGGCGGCGGCGCGGGCGACGGCCTCGGCGGCGTACTCCTCGGCGTCGTCGAGGCTCCCGGTGAAGGAGGCGAGGGCGCGCACGATGCGCGGCCACGCCTCCTCGAACCCACCCGACCCGAGCGGCACTCACATCCCCGTCGGGAAGACCTTGCGCCACTCGATGTGGCCGCCCGTGGGCACGAGGGCCGCGATCCGGCGCGCGGTGTCCTCGTCGTCGGTCTCGACGAGGTAGAAGCCGGTGATGACCTCGGAGGTGTCGGCGAACGGGCCGTCGGTGTAGACGGCGTCCTCGACCTTGCGGTCGCCCGACCCGGGGGTGACCGTGCCGCCGTGGCGGGAGTTCTGCAGTGCGTTGCCGCCGACGAGACGGGCGCCGAGGTCGACGACGGCCTTCTGGAAGGCCGCGTGCTCGGGGAAGCTCGAGTCCATCTCCTCGGTCGTCGTCGCGTTCGGGTCCTTGCCGGCGGGGGCGCCGTCGGCGGGCGGTGCGCCGTTCTGCCCGCCGTTCAACCAGGCGTCGGAGTTCCAGTCGCCCTCGTGGATCAGGTATGCGTACGTGTCGGCCATGGCCGGCTCCTTCTCTGCTCAGGTGTGCGATGTGCGGTGCGCGGTGCGGCGACCCTCGCCACATCATCCTGACGAACTCGGCCCCCGCGAATCGACACGTCGGCGCAACTCGTGCTCTCACGCCCTCCCGAGCCGTTCGAGACGGGCTTCGAGGGAGGCTCGCCGGTGGGCGTTGCCCGCGAGGTCGAGGTAGCGGTGGCCGAACGTCGCGAGCAGGGCGTCGTCGAGCCGCCGGACGGCGCCGGGTGGGTACTTGTAGCCCATCCGGCTGATGACGTCGGTGTCGTCGACGGGAGCGATCACCTCGGCCAGGCGCTCGATCGAGGTGATGCCGAGCTCGAGCAGCAGGCCCGACACCCAGGCGTAGTGGTCGGTGCGCGACCAGCCGGCGTCGGCGTACTTCGTGGCGAGGAACTTCGCGAGGTCCTGGGAGCTGATGCGGGGGTCCTGGACCGCGGCGTCCGGCGGCGTGGCCGGCAGCGCCATCTGAAGGCGGTCGCGGATGGCCGAGAACTCGCGGTCGGCGAGCTCGATGAGACCGGCTGCCAGCGTGAAGCGCCGGTCGAGGTCGTGCGCGTGCTCCTCGGGAACGGTGCCCTTGTAGCGGATGTCGTGCTCGAACTCGGCCCAGGCGTGCTGGAGCACGGTGCGGATCTGCACGGAGGCGCTGCGCCGGCGCAGGCCCTCGTACGCCGCGGGGATCGTGCGGCTGGCGTCGACGGCGACGAGCAGGTGCCGGCTCGCGTAGCCGAAGCGGCCCGAGCGTGCCGTCTCGAGGCCCATGTCTCGGTCGTCGAGGACGGCCAGCTCCTCCGCCAGCAGCTCGGCGACGGCGGCGACGTCGTCGTGGACGTAGGTGATGACCCGGACGCCGACCTGGTCGGTGATGTCGTTGAGCGGGTCGGGGTAGAGCAGCTCGCCGTCGCGGCGGCGCTCGGCCTTGGCGGCGAAGGAGGCCACGGTCTTGGTGCGGCCGCTCACGGTGAGGTAGTTGATCCCTGCCTCGTCGAGCAGTGCCCTCACCATCTCGACGAAGAGGGTGGTGTGGGACTCGACCTGGGGACGGACTGCTGCGTAGGCGGCGGCCACGTCGTTGCCTGGCGTCGCTGCCAGCTCGCTGTCGGACATGCGGCCATCCTGCCGTGCCGACAGCTCGGGCGCCGTCCTGTGGTCGCGATGCCACCAGAGCTCCCTGCCGTCGGACCCACCCCAGCCGTGACGGTCGCCCCACCAGCTGGGGACGCCCGGCGCCACCCTCGCATGTGCCGGGAAGGCGCGGAAGGCCGCGTCGACGAGCCCGACGGCGCCGTCGTTCTCCCAGTCCGAGCAGCAGGGATGCACCTCGTCGCTCGACGCGCATGGGAACGGGTGGTCGAGGCCCACGCTGAAGCCGAGCGTGCGGAAGAGTGCGATGACGGCCTCGAGCGTGATGCCGTGGTTGCCGGTCTCGAGTCGGGCGATACGACTCTGTGGGACCCCGAGCCGCTCGGCGAGGCCACGCTGGCTCAGCAGGCCTACGCCAGTGCGTCGGTCGTCGTCGAACCTGTGGACACCCAGCGCCGCCGGGCGGGGGCTGTGGACGAGCGAGCAGCCGCCGGCAATGCACGCTGCCTCCGCGGCGACTCTGCCTTGATTCGCGTGGTGACGCACTCGTGACCGTCGTCGAGGTTGAGTCGCTCGGCGAGGCAACGCAGAGCGAGGAAAGGCGTGGACTCGGTGGGCGCGGTGGTGCGAGCGTGGCGGCATGCACCTCGAGACGTCCCGCCTGCGCATCCGCCCCTGGTCCCACGACGAGGCCGACCGGGTTCTCGACATCCAGAGCCGGATCGAGGTCGTGAAGTGGCTCGGCGACGGTGAGCCGGTGCTCATGAACGACCTCGACGAGGCGCACGAGCGGATCGACCGCTACCACCGTCGCAGCGAGGCCCCGCCGCTCGGCTTCTGGGCTGTCGAGGTGCGCGAGACGGGGGTCGTGGCCGGCTCGGTCATCCTGCTGACACTGCCGAACGCCGACGACGGTGAGGTCGAGGTCGGCTGGCACCTGCACCCCGACTCCTGGGGCCACGGCTACGCCACCGAGGCCGCGGCGGCCGTCATCACGCACGGCTTGGCCGGCGGCCTTCCGGAGATCTACGCGATCACCCACACGACCAACACGGCCTCCCAGGCCGTCTGCGGGCGTCTCGGGCTCCACGACCTCGGGGTGATGGAGAAGTGGTACGAGGGGCAGTCCCGGGTCTACCGCACCACGCCGGAGAGCTGGACCCAGCTTGGCTGAGGCGCCATCGTCACCGCGCTCGTCAGCCGCGCTCGTCAGCCGCGCTCGTCAGCCTCCGACGTGCACCTGCGGCCGCCGGGCGGGGTCCGGCTCGGCACGGCGGATGATCTCGTGCGTGAGGGGCGGGATGTCGCCCTCGCCCGCCAGCAGGAAGCGCAGCACGTTCTGGCCGGGTGCCTTCTCGCTCCACTCGAAGTAGATGTGCGGCGGCTTGCTCACGCGGTCGCGCACGTCGAGCAGCACGGCGGCCAGCACGTTGGGGACCGACGGCCCGGTGGCGCGGAGGATGTAGTGGCCACCGACGACGGCCGAGGTGACGTGCACGGTCGTCGCGAAGTCGCTCGCGTCGCTGATCTCCACCTCGAGGAAGATCGCACCCTGACGCGCGTTGAGGTGGTTGTGCATCCGCACGTCGAGTGACTTCGCGCGGTACTCCTCGCGGTCTCCGGCGTTGATCTTGTTGGCGATGAACCGCAGCGGCTGCGGGCCGAGCGCCGCGTCGTCGAGGATCGCCTTCGCTCCGTCGTCGTAGACCACCCGCTGCACCCGCAGCTCGGTCGAGCGCACGATGCGCGACCACACGCTGATCACGACGATGAGCGCGATGAAGACCAGGGCGATGACGAGGCCCTCGGGACGCTCCACGATGGTGACCGTGATCGTGTAGACGAAGATCGCGCTCACGACCGCGAAGAACCCGGCCGCGCCCCGATGCCCCCGGCGCAGCTCGGTGAGGAACACCGCGATCGCCGCCGAGGTCATCAGCGCGAGCACGCCGGTGGCATACGCTCCCGCCTGCTCGTCGACGTTGGCGCTGAACGCGAGCGTCACGACCGCGGCGATGAACGACAGCACGAGCACGAGCGGCCGGGTCGACCGCGCCCAGTCGGGAGCCATGCCGTAGCGGGGCAGGTAGCGGGGCACGATGTTGAGCAGGCCTGCCATGGCGGAGGCGCCCGCGAACCAGAGGATGCCGATGGTCGACGCGTCGTAGACGGTGCCGAAGCCCTCCCCGAGCAGCTCGTGGGCGAGGTAGGCCAGGGCGCGACCGTTCGCCTGCCCGCCCGGCTCGAACTGCTGGTGCGGGATGAGCAGCGTCGTGACGAGCGACGACCCGATGAGCAGCACGCTCATGATGAGGGCGGCCGTCGTCAGCAGCTTGCGGGCGTTGCGGATGCGGCCGAGCGGCGCCTCCGCGGTGTCGGACGGGTCGCCCTTGACCAGCGGCATGACCACGACGCCGGTCTCGAAGCCGGACAGGCCGAGCGCGAGCGCCGGGAAGACGAGCAGGGCGGCGCCGACGATGCCGAAGGGGGCGGAGTGCGCCGCCGTCATCGCATCGACCCAGTCGCCGAAGGCGGTGGGGTGGTTGCCGATCTCGACGATGCCGCGGACGAGCACGACGGCGCTCAGGCCGAGGTACGCGACGACGAGCACGACGGCGATCCCGATCGCCTCCTTGAAACCCTTGAGGAAGATGCCCGCGAGCAGCACGAGCAGGGTCAGCGTGACGCCCACCTGGTGCCCGGACAGCGCGGACTTGAGGTAGGGGTTCTCGATGAGGTGGGCGCTCGCGTCGGCGGCGGACAGCGTGATCGTGATGACGAAGCCGGTCGCCACGAAGCCGAGCAGGCACAGCACGAGGATCTTGCTCGGCCAGTACGACAGGAGGCGCTCGAGCATCGACAGGCTGCCGTCACCGTGCGGGCTCTCCGCCGCGACCCTCCGGTACATCGGCAGGGCGCCGAAGAGCGTGATCAGCACGAGGACGAGCGTCGCGATGGGCGACAGGGCGCCGGCGGCGAGCGCGGCGATGCCGGGCTGGTAGCCGAGCGTCGAGAAGTAGTCGACACCGGTCAGGCACATGACCCGCCACCACGGCTGGACGTGGTCCTGCTCCTGCGCCTCCGACTCGCGCTCGTAGTAGCCGCCGGGATCGGGCTCCTCGGCGTCGAGGAACCACCGCATCAGGGGCGTGCGCTCTGCGCGCTGCGTCGTCACGGCGGCGAAGTCTAGGGGGCAGTGCTGGGAACCCCTGGTCGGGCGGCGTGCTGGTAGGCGAGCGAGAGCGCGACGAGGCCGAGCGCCCAGAGCGCGTGCGCCCCGTTGACGACCAGGAGCGCGACGACCGAGACGAACGCGACGAGGGCCGTCCACCAGCCGGCGGTGTTTCGTCGGAGCAGGCGCAGCGCGGCGCCCGTGCCCAGGACGTAGACGAGCGTGAAACACCCGGTGGCCAGGAGCATGAGCGGGGTCAGGCCGAGGTCCAGCGCGACGGAGACCGCGACCGACAGCGCCGACATGCCCGTGATGAGAGCGATGCTGCGACGCGGCACCTGCCCGGCGCCGCCGCCGGCCGCGAGCCAGCGGGGGAGCGCGCCGTCCCGCGCCAGTGCCGCGCCGAGCCGTGAGCCGCCCGCGAAGTACGCGTTCATGGCACCGACCGTCAGCAGCACGGCGACGACCGCGGTCACGACCCGGGCCTGCTCGCCGAGGGCGATCGCCATGAGGTCGGAGAGCGGCGCCTGGCTGTGGCCGGTCGCCGGGCCGAGCACGAGCACGCTCGTCGTGGCGAGACCGAGGTAGAGCACGCCCACCACGGCGACGGCGATCGTCGTCGCCCTCGTGACGTCGCGGCCGGGGTCTCGGTAGTCGCCGGCGAGGGACGCGACGGCCTCCCAGCCCGCGAAGCCCCAGACGAGCACCGCGGCGGCCGTCCCGACCGCACCCCAGCCGTTGGGCGCGAACGGGGTCAGCGAGTCGGTGCTGCCGTGGGGGAGGGCGAACGCCATCGTCGCGGTCATGAGCAGGGCGAGCACGCTCGCGAGGCCGAGCTGCACGCGTCCGGAGAAGCGCAGCCCGGCGAGGTTCATCAGACCGGTCCCGAGGATGAGGGCGCAGCCGACCGCGACCGTGGTGGCGCGGCCTCCACCGACGGCGTCGGCCACGTAGCCGCCGGCCATCATCGGCGCCGGCGGCGCCCCGACCGGGACGGCGAAGTAGAAGCACCACCCCACGGCGCCGGCGGCTCGGTCGCCGAACGCGCGCCGCACGTACGTCGACACGCCTCCGCCGTCCGGGTGGCGTGCGCCGAGCGCCGCGAACGTGCTGGCAAGTGGGATCGACAGCAGCACGAGCGCCGCCCAGGCGACGAGCGATGCCGGACCGGCGACCTCGGCGGCGAGCGCGGGGAGGGTGATGACGCCGGTGCCGAGGACGGCGCCCACCGACAGGGCCCCACCCTGAGCGACGGTGAGGCTGGGGGCGCGCGAGAGGCTGCGGGTCTCGAGGGCGGGGTGGACGGGCGTGGCCATGCCCCAAGACTTCCGTCGGAGTGGACCGGTCAGAAGGTCCACTTCTTGCCCGCCTGTTTGGGCCACTCTACGCTGGCCGCGTGGACATGCACGTCGGCGTTGCCGGCTCCGGCGACCTCACCGCCCAGATCTACGCGCAGCTGCGCGAGGCCGTGCTGGACGGGCGTCTCGCCGGCGGGGACCGGGTGCCGGCGACCCGTGAGCTGGCAGCGAGCCTGCGCGTCTCACGGGGCACGGTGACGGCGGCCTACGACCGGCTCCTCGCGGAGGAGCTGCTCGAGAGCCGGCGAGGGGCCGGGACCTTCGTCGCGACCGGCTGCGTGCCCCCGGCCCGCTCCTCGGGCGTGGTTCGGGGCAGGCGGACGCGTCCGGGAGCCGTCACCCCCTCGGACCTGTGGCGCTCGCCGTCCGCCCCACCACGTGTGCCGGCAGGCGCGTCCTACGACTTCTCCGTGGGCGTGCCGGACGCGGCCCTCTTCCCGCTCGCCACCTGGCGTCGCATCGTCAGCGGCACCCTGCGGCGCGGACGACTCGCGGCCGACACGTACGACGAGGGTGGCCCGAGCCGCCTCGAGGCCGAGATCGCGCGGTATGCCGGGCTGTCGCGGTCCGTCGCCGCGTCCGCCGACGACGTGGTGACGACGGCCGGCGCGCAGCAGGCGCTGGACCTCGTCGCCCGAGTGTTCCTCGAGCCGGGCGACGTCGTCGCGGTCGAGGACCCCGGCTACACGGCCGCCGCACGGCTCTTCGAGACCCACCGCGCCACCGTGCGTGGCGTGCCCGTCGACGGCGAGGGCATCGTGGTCGACGCGCTGCCCGAAGCCGCCCGACTCGTCTACGTCACCCCGTCGCACCAGCACCCCACGGGTGTCGCCATGTCTCGTGCGCGACGGATCGCTCTGTTGGAGTGGGCGGTCCGGCGTGACGCGGTGGTCGTCGAGGACGACTACGACAGCGAGTTCCGGTTCGCCGACCGGCCTCTGGAGCCGCTGCAGAGCCTGGACCGCGACGGCCGGGTCGTCTACGTCGGGTCGTTCTCGAAGTCGCTGCTGCCCGGACTGAGGGTGGGCTACGCGATCGTGCCGGCTTCGCTCACGGCGGCGCTGCGCGAGGCGAAGCGGGTGACGATGTGGGACGGGGACGCGGTGACGCAGCGAGCCCTTGCCGACTTCCTCGCCGAGGGCCACCACGCCGCGCACGTGAAGCGGGCGACGAAGGTCTACCGGGCTCGCCGCGAGGAGCTGCTGCAGGGCCTCGCCGGCCTCGAGGACTGGGTCGAGGTCGTGCCGTCCGCCGCAGGCCTGCACGTCTGCACCTTCCTGCGCGACGGTCGGCTCGACGACGTCGCCATCGCCGACGACGCCCTCGCGGCAGGCGTCTTCGTCGACCCGCTGTCGCCGAGGCACGTGGAGCAACGGCCCCGCCACGGGCTCGCCTTCGGCGTCGGCGGCATACGCGAGGGGGAGATCACCCCCGCGCTCGCAGTGCTGAGAGGCGTGCTCAGTGGGTCTCGACCGCGGCCCCACGCCGGCGGATGATCGCGAACTGCGACGCGAGCGGGACGATGCCGAGGATGAGCACCATCGGCACGGCGAAGCCGATGCGCAGGTCGTCGGCACCGACCGCGCCGGTGAGCACGGCGCCGAGCAGCGCTCCGACGTAGTTGAACTGGTTGAACCGGGCCACGACCTGGTCGGTGCGGTCGATGCGCTCGCCGGCGGAGTCGTCCTCGCCGCCCGCGATGGCGCCGGCCGCGGAGAAGCTGAGCGGAGCGATCGTCGCGACGGCACCCCCGAGGAGCGTGAAACCGATGACGGCGACGAACCACGTGGGCGCGAAGACGATGACGGCCAGCGAGGCCGCGGCGACGACACCGCTGACCCGCAGCAGCCACACCGCGCCGTGCCGGTCGACGAGACCGTCGCCGACCGCGCGGGCGAGGAGCGTCGCGACGAGGTAGGGCAGCGTCGCGAGCGCGGTGAGCCCGCTCGGGGCGTCCAGGGCGCCCTTGAGGTAGACCGGGCCCCAGGTCGTCGCTGCGGTGTCGACCATGTAGAAGAGCACCATCGCCAGGCCGAGGAGCGCGATGCGCCGCCACGGCACGTCGATCGCGGCGTCGACCCGGGCGAGCCGGTCGCGACGGACGAACGGTGCCGCGAGGGCGGCCAGCGGGAAGAAGAGCAGCGGTAGCAAGCCCGGGCCGAGGTCCACGGCCACGGTCGCCAGCGTGACGACGGTGCCGAGGACGCCGCCCGCGGTCCAGAACGCGTGGAACGACGGCAGGATCGGACGCCGGTAGAGGTGCTCGACCGTGACGGCCTGCATGTTCGACGACGCGTCGACGAGGCCGAGCGCCAGGCCGTAGACGGCGAGCCCGGCGACGAAGACCGCGAACGTCGGCGCGAGCAGCAGCAGCCCCAAGCCGAGCGTCGCAGCGACGAGTCCGACGCGCACGACGACCGCGCTCGACGTGCGTGCCGCGACCACCTCGGCCACGACCGAGCCGACGCCTGCGAGGAGCACGACCATGAGCAGCAGGCCGCTCACGGCGAGCTCGTCGAGGTCCCACCTCTCCTGGATCTGCGGCAGCCGCGTCGTCAGCGAGATGAAGAGCAGGCCCTGCACGAAGAACGCGGTGCCTGCGGCGAGGCGCCCGCGGAGCAGGGGGGAGGTCTCGGCCCGGAGTGTCACGGATGGTCACCCTTTCGTCCGGGGGTCACGGCGTCAAGGAGTCGGAGTCAGCAGCAGGCGTCGCCCCGCCAGTTCGAGCGGCCCTCGCGCACGGCGACCCCGGCGATGACGAGGGCGGCGAGGGCGTCGATCCACCACCACCCGAGGAGAGCGTCGGCGAGGAGGCCGGCGAGGAGCACGGCCGAGAGGTAGGTGCAGAGCAGGGTCTGGGTGCCGTCCGCGACGACGGCGCCCGAGCCGAGCTCGCGGCCGGTGAGGCGCTGCCAGTGCGACAGCAACGGCATGACCGCCAGGGACACTGCGGCGAGGACGATGCCGACGACGGAGGTGTCGGGCTGCTCACGCCCCACGAGGGCGCGCACCGACTCGACCGTCACGTAGGCCGCGAGCGCGAAGAACGAGATGGCGATGAGGCGACGGGCCCGGTGCTCGCGCTCCTCGGGCACCGGGTGGTGGAACTGCCAGAGGATCACGAGCCCGCTCAGCACCTCGACGGTCGAGTCGAGCCCGAAGCCCACGAGGGCCGTCGAGTCGGCGACGCGGCCGGACGCGATCGCGACGACCGCCTCGACGACGTTGTAGGCGACCGAGGCCAGGGCGAGGAGCCGGGCCCGGCGCACGAGGGCGGCCCGCCGCGAAGGCGGAAGCAACGAGAAGACCGGCAGCGAGGGGGTGCTCACCAGTCGGCTCCCTGGCACCGGCTTCGGTCGGTGGTCTCGATCTGCAGGGTCGCGTGTGCGACGTGGAAGCGTTCACGCAGCATCCGGCTCGCTGCCTCGAGGACCTCGGGCCCGGCATCGGCTCGAGAGGTGACGAGGTGGGCCGTGGCGACATCCATCCCCGAGGTGAGCGTCCAGACGTGGAGGTCGTGCACCTCGGTGACGCCGGGCACCTCGCCCAGGGCCTGCAGCACGGCGGTGGGCTCCATCCCCGAGGGTGCGTGCTGCCCGAGCACGGCGACGACCTCGCCGCCGAGCCCGACTGCGCGCACGGCCACGAAGGCCGCGATGGCGAGCGCGACGACGGTGTCCCAGTACGTGCTGCCGGTGGCCCGCACCATCAGGGCGGCGGCGATGACCCCGATCGACCCGACGGTGTCGGCGACGACCTCGAGGTAGGCGCCCTTGACGTTGAGGCTCTCGCGCGACCCGCCGCGGAGCAGCAGCAGGGAGACGACGTTGACGACCAGACCGATGGAGCCGACGACGAGCATGGCGCCGGAGGCGACCGTGGCCGGCGAACCGATGCGCCCGAGTGCCTCGACGACGATGTAGACGGCGACGCCGAGCATGAGCAGCACCGCGAGGCCCGTGGCGAACACCTCGGCGCGGTAGGACCCGAACGTGCGCCGACCGGTCGTGTCGGCGCGCGTGGCGATGCGGGTCGCGACGAGCGCGGCGCCGAGCGTCACGACGTCGGCCGCCATGTGGCCGGCGTCGGAGAGGAGGGCCAGCGAGCCGGAGACGAGGCCCGTGACGAGCTCGACGCCGAAGAACGCGCCGACGAGGCCGAAGGCGACGGCGAGGCGCCAGCGGTGCCGGCCGCCGGCGTGCGCGCCCTCGGTGCCGCGGGGCCCGTGGCCGTGGCTCACGGCCGGGTGCCCCCGTCGTGGAGGGCGTGCTCGCGCGTGACGTCGAGCAGCAGGCGGACGTGGGCGTCGCTGAGACGGTAGAAGATGTTGCGGCCCTCGCGGCGGCCGGTGACGACACCCGAGGCGCGCAGCAGCCGCAGGGCCTGCGAGACAGTGGTCTCCGCCGTGCCGGTGGCTGCCGCCAGGTCGCAGACGCAGAGCTCGCCGGCTTCGAGCAGGGCGTAGAGCAGGCGCGCCCGGGTGGGATCGCCGAGCAGCTTGAAGACGCTGGTCACCCGGGCCAGCTCGTCGGCCCCGGGGGCGTTGTCGGTGGCCAGCGCCACCTTCTCGGGGTGCACGCACGGGGTGGCGCAGGCGTCGAGGCCGGTGACGGTGCTCATGGTCTCCCGCTTCATCTGACCGGATGTTCAGATGTCACTGTCGTGTCGCGCGCGCCGTCCTGTCAAACGTGCCACGCCGGCGGCAGACTGGCGCGCATGCTCCGACTGACCGTGACGATCCCGAGCGAGCTCACCGACCGGGTGACGCAGGTCCTCTCCGACTCCTCGGCCGTGAGCACGTTGTCCGTCCTGAGAGGTGCTGCGCTGCGCCCGGTCGGCGACGTCGTCCAGGCCGACGTCGCCCGCGAGGGTGCCAACGCCATCGTCGAGAGACTGCGCGACCTCGGGGTCCAGGAGGGTGGCACCCTGCAGCTCGAGCCCGTGAGCACCTGGATCTCCAGGGCCGGCTTCGAGGCCGACGAGGAGACGCCCGGCAGCAGCGCGGACGCCGTCGTGTGGGCGGAGGTCGCCCAGCGCTCCTACGAGGAGAGCGAGCTGAACTGGACCTTCCTCTCCTTCATGTCGCTCGCGACACTCATCGCCGGCATCGCCATCGTGCTCGACACCCAGATCCTCGTCATCGGTGCGATGGTCCTCGGGCCGGAGTTCGGCGCCATCGCGGCGCTGGGTGTCGCCTTGGTGCGGCGGCGGCCCCTGCTGCTGGCGGTGGCTGCCCGGGCGCTGGCCGTCGGCTTCGCGGTAGCGATCGCGGTGACGTGCGTGGCCGCACTGGCCGGCCGGGCGCTGGGGTGGGTGACCCTCGAGGACGTCACCGGCCACCGCCCCGCGACGGCGTTCATCTACACGCCGGACAAGTGGTCGTTCGTCGTCGCCGTGCTGGCCGCGGTCGCGGGCGTGCTGTCCCTGACCTCGGCGAGGGTCACCGGGCTCAGCGGGGTCTTCATCTCGGTGACGACCATCCCGGCCGCCGGCAACGTCGCCCTCGGTCTCGCCTTCGGCGCCTGGAGCGAGGTCCGGGGAAGCGTGCTGCAGCTCGTCGTCAACATCACGGGGATGGCGCTCGCCGGCTGGGTCACCCTCGCGCTGCAGCGCGCGATCTGGTCGCGGGTGCCGGCCCCGAGGTCGCACTCGCGCCTGAGCCGGCACGTCCACGCCGAGCCGCCGCCGCCGCGGTAGAGCTCGGTGGCGCCTGACAGCGCTACGGAGTCGTGGTGGGCCGCGGCACGGGAGGCGGCAGCGTGAACGTCGTGGAGAGCGCCCCGTTGACGAGGGAGAGCAGCACCCCTGTCTCCTGGCGGATGACGGCGTACCGGTTCGAGGCGACGGGCGACCCGGCGGCCGCCTCGTCGGCACCGGCGCGGGCGAACAGCCCGAGCGACAGGAGCCGCCCGTAGTAGCTGGGCGCGTCGAGCCCGGGTGGCGGGCCGTTGGCGCCGAGCCTCGCCAGATGCTGGGTCACGGCATCGAGCTGGAGTGCAGCCGCATTGCCGGACAACGGGATTCGGTCGAGGACGCGCACGTCGTTGACGAGGTTCGCGTAGTCGGCGAGGGCCGTTGCGCGGTTGAAGACGGTGCTCGTCGTCAGGCTGGGTCGGGGAAGGGCTGTGACGGTGACGGTGGGTGTGGCGACCACGGTCGTCGTCGTCGCGTGCACGACCGTCGTCGTCGCGGTGACGGTGCGCGTGTCGATCTCGGTGACCGTGACCGTCTGCGTCGGCACGGGTGTCCCCGTGACCGCGGACCCGGCGACCTGGCTCAGCTCGACGTCGGGCTTGCCTGTCGTGCAGGCGGTGAGGGCCGCCGTCAGCCCCAGTGCGAGCGCAGCCGGGAGAGCGACGCTGGCTGCGGCCTTGGCTCGGCGCACGGTCGACTCCGGTGTTCGACGGGACAATTGGTGACTGTGGGTCGATTGTGGGGCGTCCCCGGCCCGCGCGCGAGCGAATGCGCCAATCGCGCAGTCAGGTGCGCGCAGCCGCGAGCTGCGGCCGGGTGACGAAGAGGGCGCCGTCGACCACCGCGCCGCGCAGGTCGGCGTCGCGCAGGTCCGCGCCGAGCAGGTCGGCCCAGCGCAGGTCGGCGCCCCTGAGGTCGGCGGCGATGAGCAGCGCGCCGCGCAGGTCCGTCGCCCGGAGGTCGAGGCCCCGCAGGTCGGCGCCGACGAGGTCGGCGCCTGCACCGACCCGACGCACCCGGCGTGACTGCGCGCGTATGCCGTCACGTCGCCGATGCCGTTCGCGCACTGAGGCGCTCACGGTGCGGAGGAGCTCGCCGACGCGCGATCGAAGCTCGACGAGGTCGACCGCGAGGAGGCTCTCGGGGCCGGCTCTCGTGGCCGCGCCGACCTCGTCGACGAGGCCGGCCAGTGCGACCTCCGTGCTGCGGTCGGGATCGAGGGCAGCCGCCTCGAGGAGGTGGGACAGCATCTCGTGCAGCTGGCGCATGACGGGCAGGACGGCATACATCGTCGGGGCGGTGCCGGGGGCGTCGCGCCACGAGACCCCTCCGAAGGTCACCTGCGACACCTGCTGGCCCGCACCGAAGCAGTCGAAGGTCACGCAGCCTCGCCAGCCACCCTCGAGGAGCCGGTCGTGGATGCCGCAGCGGTGGTCGGCGAGCAGGTTGCGGCACGGCTCGCCACCGGACTTGTCGACGGGGAAGTCGGCCGACCGGGCGAAGGGCAGAGCGACGCAGCAGAGACCGAAGCACCGCGAGCAGTCCGCCTCGAGACGGGGCAGGCCGTGAGCGCCCATGTCAGAGAAGGGAGCTCGGGTCGTCCGGGACATCGGCGGCATACGACTGGAGCAGCTGGAGCGGCACGACCTCGAGTGCGCGCTCGTGCGTGGCGGCGAGGACCACCGGTGCGCCCGCGCCGTCCTGGTGCGCCTGCAGCCACCGGATCGCGACGACGCACCAGGTGTCGCCGGGTGTGAGGCCGGGAAAGCGCCACTCCGGCCGCGGGGTGACGAGGTCGTTGCCGACGCTGCGCTGGTGGGCGAGGAACTCGGGCGTGACAACGACGCAGATGGTGTGGCTGCCGCGGTCCTCGGGCCCGGTCGTGCAGTAGCCGGTGCGGTAGAAGCCGGTCACCGGGTCGGTGCCACACGGCTCGAGCTCACCGCCGAGCACGTTCCGTTCACGGGCTGCCATGCCCCAAACCTAGTCGCCGGGACGCCGCCGCCCGATCGCTACGCTGAACCCATGCTGGGGATGAGGGAGTACGAGCCCGACTACGTCGACGCCTGTCGTTCTCGCGTCGAGACGCAGGTCGCGATGTTCCGCGAGGTCGCCCAGGCGTCCCGTGACCACGGCGACGCCGACGTCTCGGCCCTCGAGGGGGCGCTCGAGTCCCTCGAGTACGAGTACTTCAACAACATGCTCATCGTCCTCGATGCCTTCTTCGTCCACCGGGTGCGGCCCGGCAAGGACACCTCGACGAACGCCCTCGACGAGGTGCGGGTCCTGGCGCGGTCGCTGATGGAGAACGGCGGCACCGTCATGGCCGACCCCGAGATCGCCCTCGACCCCGAGCGCACGGTGCTGGGGCTGTCGGTCGGTGACCCGATCACGCTGACGGCGCACCAGTTCCGCAGGCTCTCCGACGCCTTCTTCCGCGCGATCCAGGGCAAGCCGTCGGGTGACCGGTGACGGCGGGCCGGGGTCCGCTGCCCGCCGAGGTCGCCGAGTTCCTGAGCCGACCGAACTACGCGACGATCAGCTGCGTGCGCCCTGACGGCCAGCCGGTCTCGGTGCCGACCTGGTACCTCTTCGAGGACGGTCGCATCGTCGTCAACATGGACGCCGGCCGCAAGCGCCTCGACTGGCTGCGCGCCGACCCGCGGGTGAGCCTCAGCGCCATGGACCCCGAGAACTGGATCACGCACGTCAGCCTCCAGGGCCGCGTCGCCGAGCTGCGCGACGACCCCGGACTCGCCGACATCGACCGCATCGCGACGCACTACACCGGGCAGCCCTACCGGGTGCGCGACCGCGCTCGCGTGACGGCCGTCGTCGACGTCGACCGGTGGCACGGCTGGGGCCGGCTCAAGGAGGCCACGTGACCGGAGGTCCCGTCGCCGGCCTGACCCGGGACGCGCTCGGCGTCCCGCACCTGCGCGCCGGCGACGTGATGGAGCTCGCCCGCCTGCAGGGCCGGGTCACCGCGCTCGACCGGGCCTGGCAGGTCGAGCACCACCGCTGGCGCATGGAGGGCCGCACTGCGGAGTACGTCGGCGCCGACGGAGTCCCCTGGGACCGCTTCGCCCGCCAG
Source organism: Terrabacter terrigena (assembly GCF_042676085.1). Taxonomy (NCBI): domain Bacteria; kingdom Bacillati; phylum Actinomycetota; class Actinomycetes; order Micrococcales; family Intrasporangiaceae; genus Terrabacter; species Terrabacter terrigena. The sequence goes on along the minus strand of NZ_JBHTKH010000010.1, from coordinate 38,300 downwards.
GTCCGGCTCGAGGCCACCGTCCGGCGCTGCTTCGAGCGGCTCGACGACGAGACGCAGGCGTGGCTGACGGCATACGTCGAGGGTGTGGACGAAGCCCTCGCCGAAGGACTGACGGGCACGCCCGAGGTCGAGGCGCTGGGGCTCGAGGCGTATGCCGCCGCGCCGCGCCCGTGGGCGCCCTGGACACCCCTCGGCGTGTTCTGGGGCATCCACCTGCTGTTCGGCACCTTCCCGGCCAAGCTCTTCAACGGGCACGTCGCCGATCGCCTCGGCGAGGACGTGCTGCCGCTGCTGCACGCCGAGGGCGTCGACCGCTCGGGCAGCAACGCCTGGGTCATCGGCGGCGCCCGGACGGCCGGCGGCCTGCCGCTCATCGCGGGCGACCCGCACCGCACCATCGAGCTGCCCGGGTGCTACCAGCAGGTGGGGCTGGCGTGCCCCGAGTTCGACGTCGTCGGCTTCACCTTTCCCGGCGTGCCCGGTGTGCAGCACTTCGCGCACACGGGGTCGGTGGCGTGGGGCATCACCAACGCGATGGCCGACTACCAGGACCTCACGCTCGAGAGGCTGCGGCACGGGGCGGGTCCCGATCGTATCCCCGTGCTCGAGGCCCGCGGCCCCGACGGCTGGGAGCCGACGCAGCACACGACCGAGACGATCCGGGTGCGCGGCGAGGGGGAGCTGCACGTGCCCGTGGTCGTCACGGCACGAGGGCCCGTCGTCACCGGTCTCGAGCCCGAGCTCGAACGGGCCGCCGCCGCGGACCTGGAGGGCGACGACCGCGCGGACGCACCGCCGGCGGCCGGACCCCCGCCCTACAGTCTGCGCACGCCCACCCAGGTCGAGGCCGACCTCGGCTTCGGAGCCCTGCTGCCGCTGCTGCGAGCCCGCACCGTCGACGACGTCGAGCGGGCGTTGTCGCGCTGGGTCGAGCCGGTCAACTCCGCGCTCGTCGCCGACACGACCGGCCGGATGCGCCACCTCGTCGTCGGCCGCGTGCCCGACCGCGACGAGGCAGGCATGGTGCTGCCGCTGCCTGCCTGGGACCCGAGGCACGTGTGGCACGGCTACCGTCGGGGGCCCGCGGTCGACGTGCCCGACGTCATGGTCAGCGCCAACGACCGCGCGAGCGGCGGGGGCCTCGGCGTGGAGTACGCGACACCCTTCCGGGCCGAGCGCATCCGTTCGCTCATCGGGTCGCGCACCGACCTCACCGTCGACGACTGCGCCGCCATCCACGTCGACACCCGCAACGGCCAGGCCGACCTGATGCGCGAGCTCGTCGACGCCGCCGACGTCAGCGGGCGCGCCGCCGAGGTGCGTGCCGTGCTGCTCGCGTGGGACGGTCACAGCGATCCCGACAGCCACGGCGCCGCGGTCTTCGCCCGGTGGCGTACGGCCCTGGTGCGGTGGTTCTGCCACCACCCCACCCTCGCGCCGATGCTCGAGCCGAGCGGCCACTCGCCCGTCTTCGCGGCCTGGACGGGTGTCGTGGCCCAGGTGGGGGCCGGCTGGCACTCGATGGCACGACTCGGCCCCGAGCGCGGCATCGACGTCGCCGAAGGTGTCCGCGCGGCCCTCGAGAGCGTTGCGGGACAGTACGACCCGGGCGCCGTCTGGGGCGACCGGCACTGGCTCGACCCTCTGCACGCGCTCGACGTCAGTGACCGCGGCCCGTCGGTGCCGCGCGATCCCGTCGGCGGCGACAAGGGCTGCGTGCTCGCGGCCGCCAGCGCGCCCGGGGTGACCGACCGCTGCTACGGCGGCCCGGTCGCGCGCTACGTCTGGGACCTCGCCGACCGCGACGCCAGCCGCTGGGTGGTGCCGTTCGGCGCGAGCGGCGACTCCCGCGACGCGCACTTCTCCGACCAGACCCCGGCGTGGCTGGCGGGCGAGCTGCACGCGGTGCCGGCAGGTGCCGTGGCCGAGCGGGTCGAGCCGGTCGAGCCGGTCGAGCCGGCCGAGCCGGTCGAGCCGGCCGAGCCGGCCGAGCAGGGTCAGGCGGGCACGAGGTAGCCCCCGGCGTCGAGGTCTCCGGCAACGGATCAAGGACGGCGAGCGGCTCGTCGCGCCGGGTCACGTCCGGGCCGGCGAAACGGCCACTTTGCCTGCCTTTTACCATTTGCGGTACAAAACGTGACTCTGCACCGTACTGTTCTGCTATGAGAGGCCCCACTCGACGGAGCGGCCACGCTGACGCAGGAGAAGTGAGTCCGGTGACCACGAGCCCGACACCCACGCACGGCGGACCGGTGAGCCCTGGTAGGGCTGCGCCGGGCGACGTCGACCGGTGGCTGCCCGACCCGTCCTGGCCCGTCCCGCCGCGTGGCTGGCAGCTCTGGGCCGCCGCGGGAGCTCCTTCGCGCACTCTCCGCGACGAGCGTCCGGGACGGGGTGCGGGCGGCGGCGACGAGTCGCGACGTGACGTCGAGCCCCCGATCGTCCACACTGTCCCCGTGACGTCCGAAATGTCCGCTTTCGCCGTGCTCGAGGAGCCGTCGTTCACGCTCCCGGCCCGGCCCGGCCTGCTGGCCGCCGAGCCGGTCGACCTGCTCGCCGACTCCGACCCCCGCCGACTTCCCGAAGGGGCGGTGTCCGGCTTCGCGGTCATCGGCGGGCTCGTCGCCTTCAGCTGCCTCGTGGGAGGCCTCACCGCCGGACTCGTCGTCATCGGCGTCTCGACGCTGCTCGCAGCCATCGCCGCGATCGTCCGTGGCCAGGTGTCGCTGTCGGCGGTCGGCGGTCAGCGGGGCGCGGCCCTGCTCCTCGGCGCCGCCGTCACGGCGCTCATCGTGCCCTCTGTCACCGCGCACGAGCGACGTCCCGCAGCCGACATGGCGGGTGGCGTGCCCGTCAGCTCCCCGTTCGCCGTCGGCACGCAGACCGCGTATGCCGCCGTGCCCGCGTCGGGCGACACCACTGGGTCGGCGACCCACCCGGGCGCGTCGTCCAGCCCGTCGGCCGGCGCCTCGGCCGGTCCGGTCGCCCCGCACGTGGCGACCCCGTCGGTGCAGGCGCCGTCGGCGACGCTGTCTGCCGTCTCCGACGTTACGGGTCTGACGCTCTCGCTCGATGCGCTGAGCCCGAAGTCCGCCGCGTCCGACGGCAAGGGTGAGAAGGTCGGCCACCAGGTCGACGACGTCAAGGCGACCAGCAAGCACTCTGGCGCGAACGCCGGGAAGAGCGGCGGCAAGAACGCCGACAAGAGCTCTGGCAAGGGCACCGACAAGGTCATCGACAGGGCCACCGACAAGACCTCTGAGAAGGCCCCCGACAAGGCGGCGCAGAAGGCCGCCGACAAGGCGGCCAAGGCTGCCGAGAAGGCGGCCAAGGCTGCTGCAGCTCACGCCCGCGAGTCGCGGGCTGTGGTCCAAGGAGCGACGAAGGGCGCCACGGACGCGACGTCGCCGGTCCGGGGCGCCAGCTCCGCAGCCAGCTCGAAGGCGCTTCTCAGCTCCGTGAAGAAGGCGGAGAAGGTGGCTGTGACGAGGGTCGCGAAGGCCGAGTCCACCGTCGCAGCGCTCGCCGTCAAGGCGCAGGCCAAGGCCGAGAAGAAGGCCGCGACGAAGGCTGCGAAGGCGACGGTGAAGGCCGCGAAGACCGCCGCGAAGTCGGGCACGCCGGCCGCGTCCGGGCGCTGACGAGGCCCTCGCGAACCGCTGACGAGCCGCTGACGCCACGTTGACGACACGTTGACGAGACCCGACCAGCCGGCCTCGGCGCCGACGCGGGTCGCGTGTGCCACAGTGACCTCGTGGCGCATTCAATGACCCGGGGCACGATCGTCTGGTTCGTCGGTTCCGCGGTCGTGGGTGCGGCCGCCGGGGTCCTGCACCTGCTCCGTTCCGAGCTCGGGGGTGCCCACACCGGTGTGCCGCTCGCCGTCGGGGCGTTCGGGCTGACCGTGCTGGCCGCCGCGATGCTCTTCCACGGCATCGTGCTCGCCGCCCGTGAGCAGGACGCCGCTGCCGGGCCCGTCCGTCGTGACGACGACGTCGATGCTGCCGCCGCGACCCGCGACGAGTCCGTCGAGCCCGTCGCGCCTACCGAGACCGCCCAGACGGCCGAGACCGCCGAGGCCGCCGAGGCCGTCGAGGCGCCGGCCGTCTACACCTTCCGCGCAGGCAAGCCGGTCAGCAGCCCCCCGCGACGACCTGCGAAGCGCGACCGCCCGTCGCGCAGCTGACCCGCCACCACCTGTCGGCGCGCGCGGGCACAATGGCGGCATGAGCGCCGGGCCCGCCCACTGGGTGCTGCACGTCGACCTCGACCAGTTCATCGCCGCGGTCGAGGTGCTGCGACGACCTGAGCTCGCCGGCAAGCCCGTCATCGTCGGCGGACGTGGCGACCCGACGGAGCGGGCCGTCGTGTCCACCGCGAGCTATGAGGCACGGAGGGTCGGCGTCGGCTCGGGCATGCCCCTGCGACTGGCAGCCCGCAAGGCTCCCGACGCCGTCATCCTGCCCGTCGACGCGCCTGCCTACACCGAGGCGTCCGAGCGGGTCATGGAGACGCTGCGCGGTTTCGGCGTCGTCGTCGAGGTGCTGGGTTGGGACGAGGCGTTCCTCGGCGTGCAGGCCGACGACCCCGAGGAGTTCGCACAGCGGGTCCGCGACGCGGTGCTCGACGAGACCTCCCTGCACAGCTCGGTGGGCATCGGCGACAACAAGGTGCGGGCCAAGATCGCGACGGGCTTCGGCAAGCCGCGCGGCGTCTTCCGGCTGACGCGGGAGAACTGGTTCGAGGTCATGGGCGACCGGCCGACGATCGACCTCTGGGGCGTCGGGTCCAAGGTCTCGAAGCGGCTGGCCGGTCACGGCATCGACACCGTGCGTCAGCTCGCCGGCGCCGACGAGGCCGTGCTCGTCGGCGAGTTCGGGCCGCGCATGGGTGTCTGGTACTCCCAGCTGGGCCGCGGCATCGGGTCGGCCGTCGTCGACGACACCCCGTGGATCGCGCGTGGGCACAGCCGCGAGACCACCTACCAGCGCAACCTCACCACGCCTGACGAGGTGCGCGACGCTGTGCGCGAGCTCGCGGGTCAGGCCTTCGACGACACCGCCAAGGAGGGCCGCCCGGTCTTCCGGGTCACCCTCAAGGTGCGCTACGCGCCGTTCTTCACCCAGACGAAGGCGCGCAAGCTGGCCGCTCCGACATCGGAGCGCGACGACGTCGTCGAGGCAGCCGTGGCCCTGGCCGCCGCCCTCGACCCCGAGCGCGAGGTGCGCCTGCTCGGCGTCCGCGCCGAGATGGTCATGCCCGACGAGGGCGACCCCGTCGAGCGCACGCCGGTCCGCGGTCGGCTCTGAGTCGAGGCCGACGGGTTGCGCCGTCACGCACCGTGCAGGAAGGCGACGAGCGCTGCCAGCTCGGGCACCTCGCCCGCGCTGTCGAGCGACTCCTCCAGCACGGTGTCGTGGGTCGGGCTCGCCTCGGCGTGGAGCCGGCGACCGGCCGGGGTGAGCTCGGTGTAGATGCCGCGCCGGTCGTCGGCGCAGAGCACCCGTCTCAGCAGCCCCCGGTCCTCGAGCCGGTTGACGAGGCGGGTGGTGGCCGACGAGGAGAGCGCCGCGGCCCGCGCCAGCTGCGACATCCGCATGTGCCAGCCGTCCTGGCGTGAGAGGGCGTCGAGCACGGTGAACTCGACCACGGACAGCCCGTGTCGACGCACGAGCTCGCGCTCGAGCGCGGCCTCGATGTGCCCGTGCAGGGCGGCGAGCGTGCGCCACCCGGAAGCACGCACCTCGACGGCGGTGTCTGCGATTCCCATGCTCCCATCGTAGTGCGCGCTTGCAATATGCCGCGTCTGCAACTAACTTCCCTCAGGTCAAGTAGTTGCACACGCGGCATACCGGCGAAAGCAGCGAGGCTCGCCCCGGCATCGCCCTGTTCGGAAGGACCAGGAACCCATGCCACTCGGTCTCATCGCCCTCGCACTCGGGGGCTTCGGCATCGGACTGACGGAGTTCGTCATCGCCGGACTCATCAGCACGGTTGCCGTCGACCTCGGGGTCAGCATCCCGGTTGCCGGCCACCTCATCAGCGGCTACGCCCTCGCGGTCGTCGTGGGCGCCGTGGCCCTGCCGCCCCTGCTCAGGCGGTGGCGCCCCAAGCGTGCGTTGTTGCTGCTCATGGTGCTCTTCGTCGTCGGCAACACCCTGTCGGCGATCGCGCCGGCGTATGCCGTCCTGCTCGCCGGTCGCGTCGTCGCGGCACTCGCCCACGGCGCCTTCTTCGGCATCGGCGCCGTGCTCGCCGCCTCTCTCGTCGCTGCCGACCGCAAGGCCGGCGCGATCTCGATCATGTTCGGCGGTCTCACCCTGGCCAACGTCCTGGGCGTGCCGCTCGGCACCCTCGTCGGGCAGCAGTGGGGCTGGCGCGCCACCTTCGCGCTCATCGCGGCAGTCGGGGTCGTCGCCGCAGGTGGCATCGCGGGCCTCGTCCCGGATGCCGGCGACCACGCCTCCGGGGCGGCTGCGGCCGACGGGCCAACGGGTTCCACGCGTGGGCTGGGCGCCGAGCTCGCGGCCTTCCGCAACGGCCAGGTCTGGCTCTCACTCGGCATGACGGTGCTCGTCTTCGGCGGCATGTTCGGCGCGTTCATGTACGTCGAACCGCTGCTGACGCGGGTCACCGGCTTCGACGAGTCGGCGGTGCCGTGGTTGCTCGTCCTCTTCGGCGTCGGACTCTTCGCCGGCAACCTGCTCGGCGGGCGCTGGGCCGACCGCGCCCTCACCCGCACCCTGGTGCTGCTCACCGTGGCGCTCGGCGCCTCGCTCGTGGCGTTCGCCCTGCTCGCGCAGCGCCCCGTGGGCGCAGCCGCCATGCTGCTGGCGATGGGCTTCTTCGGGTTCGCGACCGTGCCCGGACTCCAGATGCGGGTGCTCGCCCACGCGGCGGGCGCCCCGACGATGGCGTCGTCGGCCAACATCGCCGCGTTCAACCTCGGCAACTTCCTCGGCGTCTGGGTGTCGGGCCTGGCCATCGCCGGCGGCCTCGGGTGGACCTCGCCGCTCTGGGTCGGCGCCGGCTTCGCGGCCCTCGGCCTCGCCGTCATCGTCATGGCCACCTCGGCCGAGCGGTGCACGGAGGGCCCGGCGGTGACCGCCGGGCCCACTCGTGCGACTGCGGATGACCTCGCCGGCTCAGGCCGACTGCGCGTCTGAGCCCTGCCTGTCGGACGACTCGATCTCACGGCGGCCGTCGGTCGACGAGCCCGCGTGCGAGACGCTGATGCGCCGCGGCTTCGCCTCCTCGGCGACCGGGATCGTCAGCGTGAGGACGCCGTCGCGGTAGTCGGCCTCGATGCGGTCGAGGGCCAGGCCCCGACCGAGGGACAGCTGACGGGCGAACGTGCCCGACGGGCGCTCGCGCGAGAGCCACTGCGCGTCCTCGGCCTCGGGCGCGCTGCGCTGTGCGCGCACCGTCAGGGTGCGGTCCTCGACGTCGATGTCGATGCTGGCGGGGTCGACGCCCGGCAGGTCGATGTGCGCGACGAAGGACTCCCCGGACCGGTAGAGGTCCATCGGCATGACGGTTCCCGCGCCACCGGCCTGGCCACGCAGGCCCTCACCGAACAGGCGGTCGAAGGTGCGGTCGAGGTTCCGGAAGGGGTCGTAGGTGGTGGTGCTCATGGCGTACTCCTGGGAAGAACGGGAGATCGGGCTGACCGATCTCGCATGACCTTTCTTGAGTGCTAACCGCTCAACTTCGTGCTGTGTTCCCAGTTCTAGCTCCGCAGGGGGTGAGGCGTCAAGCCCCCTCCGAGCACTGTCGTCACAGAGCCGCGGCCACCGACTGTCCTGCCGTGCGCCCGCTGAAGAGGCAGCCGCCGAGGAAGGTCCCCTCGAGCGAGTTGTAGCCGTGCATGCCGCCGCCGCCGAAGCCGGCCACCTCCCCGGCCGCGTAGACGCCGGGCAGCGGTTCGCCGCCCGGCCGCAGCACACGGCCGGCGAGGTCGGTCTCGAGGCCGCCGAGCGTCTTGCGGGTGAGGATGTTGAGGCGAACGGCGACGAGCGGGCCCGCCTTGGGATCGAGCAGCCGGTGCGGGCTCGCCACGCGGATCAGCCGGTCGCCGCGGTAGTTCCGGGCTCCACGCACGGCGGTGAGCTGGGCGTCCTTGGTGAAGTCGTTGTCGACCTCGTTGTCGCGGGCCACGATCGTGCGTCGCAGGGACTCGAGGTCGATCAGGGCGTCGCCCGTGAGCGCGTTCATGCCACGCACCAGCTCCTCGAGGGAGCGGGCGACGACGAAGTCCTCGCCCTTGCGCATGAAGGCGTCGACCGGCGCCGGCGCCCCGCCGCGGGCACGCTCGAGGACCTGGCGCACGTCCTTGCCGGTGAGGTCCGGGTTCTGCTCCGAGCCGGAGAGGGCGAACTCCTTCTCGATGATCTTCTGAGTGAGCACGAACCACGAGTAGTCGTAGCCGGTGCGCATGATGTGACCGAGCGTGCCGAGGGTGTCGAAGCCGGGGAAGTACGGGGCCGGGAAGCGCCGCCCGCGCGCGTCGAGCCACAACGACGACGGGCCGGGCAGGATGCGGATGCCGTGGTTGTCCCAGACCGGGTCCCAGTTGCGCAGGCCCTCGGTGTAGTGCCACATGCGGTCGGGGTTGATCACGTTCCCACCGGCCTGCTGCGCGATGCCGAGCATCCGGCCGTCGACGTGCGCGGGCACGCCGGCGACCATCCGAGCGGGCGGCGTGCCGAGCCGTTCCGGCCAGGCGCGCCGGACGAGCTCGTGGTCGCCGCCGATGCCACCGCTCGTGACCACGACGGCCTGTGCGCTGATCTCGAAGTCACCCACCTCCTCGCGGCTGCTCGGCCGGCCGCGGTCGACGGGGTCGGTCGCGAGCACCCGCCCGCGCACGCCGGTGACGGCGCCACCGGTCAGGACGAGGTCGTCGACCCGATGGCGGAAGGCCAGCGTCACGAGGCCGCTCGCGACGGCGGCGCGCACCCGTCGTTCGAAGGGCTCGACGATGCCGGGGCCGGTGCCCCACGTGATGTGGAAGCGCGGCACCGAGTTGCCGTGCCCGTCGGCGCGGCCGTCGCCCCGCTCGGCCCACCCGACCACGGGGAAGAGGCGGTGGCCCTGCTCGTGGAGCCACGAACGCTTCTCGCCGGCGGCGAAGTGGAGGTACGCCTCGGCCCACTTGCGCGGCCAGAAGTCCTCGTCGCGGTCGAACTGTGCCGAGCCCATCCAGTCCTGGGTGGCGAGCTCGAGGCTGTCCCTGATGCCCATCCGGCGCTGCTCGGGGCTGTCGACGAGGAACAGACCGCCGAAGCTCCAGAAAGCCTGACCGCCGAGCGACTGCTCGCCCTCCTGGTCGACCAGCACGACACGCTTGCCGCGGTCGGCGAGCTCGGCGGTGGCGACGAGGCCGGCAAGGCCGGCTCCCACGACGACGGCGTCGGCATCCATGCGTCCGATCATGTCATCCGGTTGCCCCGTGCCTGCGTACGATTCGAGTGTGCTGGCGCACGCTCCGGTGAGATGGTCCCGCCTGCTGAACGGTCCCGCGCCGGTCGCGGTGCTCGTCGCCGTCGCGGCCGTCGCAGGTGGGCTGCACGGCGGCTTCACCGACCTGCACGTCTACCAGCAGACCGGTCGGGCGGTCCTCGACGGTATGCCGTCCACCCCGCCCCGCGACCCGGTGACCGCGCTCACGTTCACCTACCCGCCGTTCGCAGGGCTCGTGATGGTGCCGCTGGCCCTCCTTCCGGCATGGGTCGCCGCAGCCGTCTGGACCGGGGCGTCGACGGCGGCGCTCGCGGCGGTCGTCGTGCTCGTGCGTCGGACGACGACAAGGCGGTCGACCCCCGGCTGGCTGGCGGCCGCCGTCTGCGCCGGCGCGCTGGCCATGGAACCGGTCTGGCAGAACGTCGCGTTCGGTCAGGTCAACGTGCTCGTCATGGCGGTGGTGCTGCTCGACCTGCTCCGGCCGGACCGCCGCTGGTCCGGGGTGCCGCTCGGCCTCGTGGCAGGGGTGAAGCTGACCCCCCTCGTCTTCGTCGTGCTGCTCGTCGTGGTCGGCCGTCGTGAGACCGCTCGACGCGCCTTGCTGGCCTTCGGTGCGACGGTCGCGGTCGGTTTCCTCGCCGCGCCCGGCTGGGCGACGTCGTACTGGACGGACGGCCTCGTCGACGCGGGCCGGATCGGGCCGCCGGCGCTGGCCCACAACCAGTCGGTGTACGGCGCGCTCACGCGACTGCTCGACGGCCGGCCGTCGACCGTGCTGTGGCTCGCGGTCGCCGTCCCCCTCGGAGCTGCGATCCTTCTCGTCGCACGGGGTTGGTGGCACCGCGGTGACCGGCCGCTCGCCACCGGCCTGGCCGCACTGGCCGGCCTCGTCGCGTCGCCGATCTCGTGGTCGCACCACTGGGTGTGGGCTGTGCCGGTCGCCCTCGTCCTGTGGGAGCGCGCCCGGTGGGCGGCTGTCGCCTGGGCCGCGGTGTTCGTGGGCCGCCCGATGCTGTGGCTCCCCTGGGGCCAGGGGCGCGAGTACTCGTGGACCCCGCTCGAGCACGTCCTGGGCAACGCCTACCTGCTCGCCGCACTTGCGGTCCCCGTCTGGGCGGCGGTCAGCCTCACCTCCCGCGCCGGGCTCGCGGAGCGCGCCGAGCCGGTCGGACGTTCGCCGCAGCAGGGGGTCGGCTACTGACCCGTGCGCCCGTCAATACACTCCCTGAGCAGGTCGGCGTGACCGCAGTGCCGGGCGTACTCCTCGATCATGTGCACGAGCACCTCGCGCAGCTGGATCGGGTTCTTCGGGTCGAGGCTCATGAGCTCGAGCGACTCGGCGCGTTCCACGAACGCCTCGGCGTTGGCGACCTCCTCGCGCCACCGGGCCCACGCCTCCTGCACGGCCGCCTCGTCGGCCACGGCGCCGGTGAAGTCGGCGTCGCGGTCGTCGGCGGTGCGGTAGAGGTACGGCACGTCCTCCCCGGCCATGACGCGGCGGAACCAGCTCTGCTCGACCTGGGCCAGGTGACGGACCAGTCCGAGGAGCGACAGGGTCGACGGCGGCACCGAGCGTGTCGCGAGCTGCTCCGGGGTCAGGCCAGAGCACTTCAGCTCGAGCGTCAGGCGGTAGCTGCGGAGGTAGTCGAGCAGGGTGGAGCGCTCGTCGCCGAGCACCGCGTCCTGCGATCGCGGGTCTTCCTCGGGGTCGACCCACATGTCGGGGTACTTCTGTCCGGCCATGCCGCCATCGTGGTGCAGCGGGCGCCGGCGCGCCACGCGATATGAGCGGGACGGCATTCGCTGTCGGCGAATCTGCCCGCGGCAGAGCAAGATTCCGTATGCCGCCGCACCGGCGGACGCTGGCTGCATGACCGACACGCTCACACCCGCGCTGCTGGACGACCAGCTGTCGATGCAGCTGCTCCACCAGCGGATCATCGTCCTCGGGGCCGAGGTCGACGACCCGATCGCCAACCGGATCACGGCCCAGCTGCTCCTGCTCTCTGCGCGCGACCCGCGCGCCGACATCAGCCTCTACGTGAACAGCCCCGGAGGCTCGGGCACCGCGGGCCTCGCCATCTACGACACGATGCGTGTCATCCCCAACGACGTTTCAACTCTCGCACTGGGATTCGCGGCCTCGATGGGTCAGTTCCTGCTCGGCGCCGGCACCCCGGGCAAGCGGTTCGCCCTGCCCAACGCGCGCATCATGATGCACCAGCCGTCGGCCGGCATCCAGGGCACGGCCGCGGACGTCGAGGTGCAGGCCAACAACCTCAAGGCCGTCAAGCGGCGCGTCAACGAGCTGCAGGCCGAGCACACCGGCCAGACGGTGGAGCAGATCACTCGGGACAGCGAGCGCGACCGGTGGTTCAGCGCGGAGGAGGCCCGGGCGTACGGGATCGTCGACCATGTCGTCACCGCGCTGGCCGACGTGCGCCCGGTGGGTGTCGAACGGAAGGTGGGTCTGCGGTGAGCAGCTACACGATCCCCTACGTCGTCGAGCGGACCCCGGCCGGGGAGCGCAGCTTCGACATCTACAGCCGGCTGCTGCAGGAGCGGATCATCTTCGTGGGCACCGAGATCGACGACGGCGTCGCGAACGTCGTGATGGCCCAGCTGCTGCACCTGGCCGATGTGGCGCCGGACCGCGAGGTGTCGCTCTACGTCAACAGCCCGGGCGGGTCGTTCACGGCGCTCATGGCGGTCTACGACACGATGCAGTTCGTGCCGACGCCGGTCGCGACGTACTGCCTCGGCCAGGCGGCGTCGGCTGCGGCGGTGCTGCTCGCCGCCGGCGAGCGGGGCCGGAGGTTCGCCCTGCGTCACTCGCGGATGCTGCTGCACCAGCCCTCCGCGGGAGGGCAGGGAACCGTGAGCGACCTCGCACTGCAGGCCGACGAGCTGCTGCGCGTGCGCTCGCAGGTCGAGGAGGTGCTGAGCCGGCACACCGGCCGCAGCATCGAGCAGCTGCGTCTCGACACCGACCGGGACAAGGTGCTGACCGCGGACGAGGCCGTCGAGTTCGGTCTCGTCGACCACGTCATCGAGCGGGCCTCGGAGGCCCAGCCCGTCTAGCCACGGGGAGTCCTCCCCATCCGCTCGACGAGCGGCAGGGGGGCAACTCGGACAGTCTCTTTCGTGCAGGCCCCGGTACTTCACGAAGGGACATCGCATGCGCAGGAGGAAGCTCACCCACGTCGTTGCGGCGATCGCGCTCGTGCTGGGCGGTCTGGGGGTCGCCACCGCGACCGTGACCGCGACGGCCCCCGCCGCCCACGCCGACGAGTGCTACTCGTGGCCACGCACTCTCGGCCCGGGTGCGTCGGGCAGCGACGTCACGCAGCTGCAGGTCCGCGTCGCGGGCTGGGTGCCGCGCGGGCAGGTCATGGGCGTCGACGGCTCCTACGGTCCACAGACCCAGACGGCCGTCGCGAACTTCCAGCGCGCGTACGGCCTCGGGGCCGACGGTGTCGCCGGCCCGGCCACGTTCTCGAAGATCTACGCCCTCCAGGACCCCGACTGCTCGCCCGTCCACTTCACCTATGCGGAGGCGAGCTACAACTGTGGCAAGGGGTTCACCGGCACGGCTGCGCAGAAGGAGAACATGAAGCGGGCCCTGTGGCGCGCAGAGGCGCTGCGCCACCAGCTCGGCGACCACCCGCTGAAGGTGACGTCCGGCTTCCGCGACCCGGCGTGCAACGCGTCGGTCGGAGGAGCGAGCAACAGCGTGCACCTCGACGGTGGCGCCCTCGACCTCGTGCCCGGTGACAGCGCGACGTCGATCTGCAGCATCGCCGAGCAGGCCCGCTACACCGGTTTCGGCGGCATCTTCGGCCCGGGCTACCCGGCGCACGACGACCACGCGCACGTCGACATCCGCTCCAGCATCGCCTGGGACGCCGACGCGTGCGCCGGCTGGTGAGCCGGTGAAGAGCAGCACGCCCCGCCGTGGGTCGGCGGCACTGGTCGCAGGCGTCGCGGTCGCGGTGCTGGGTGTCGTCGCCGCGCCAACCCGTACGCCGACCAGCCCGGCGGGCCCGGCGTGGGCATCGCCCAGTGGAGCGAGGGCGGCCGCTGGGACACCGACTCGCGCGACAACATGGTCTGGTACGCCGGACTGTCGGGGCGCAGCCGCTACGCGCTGGCTGCCCAGCTCGACTTCACCTGGTACGAGCTGCGCAGCGCGAGCTCGGTCAGCAGCGCGACGACCGTGTTCATGCAGAAGTTCGAGCGCTGTGGCACGTGCGCCACGACCCAGCGGGTGGGCCGGCCGTTCGCACGCTCCAGTACATGCTGCGGGCGTCCGGACGCACGGTCGCCGCCGACGGCGTCCTCGGCTCGGGCACCGAGTCGGCGGTCCGCGGCTACCAGGCCGCCCACGGGCTGTCCGCCGACGGTGTCGTCGGCGACAACACGTGGTACTCGATCCTGCCGGTGCTGCGGCAGGGCAGCGCGGGTGAGGCCGTGACGGGCCTGCAGCGCGAGCTCGTCGACGCCGGCTACTCGCTGACGGTCGACGGCTCCTTCGGGCCCGCCACCGAGACGGCCGTGCGGTCCTACCAGTCGAAGGTGGGCCTCGTCGTCGACGGCGTGGTCGGCAACAACACCGGGGGCAGCCTCGTCGACTGAGCCGTCCCGGGTGAGCAGTCCTCGATCAGGCGGCGATGACGACCATGCGGGTCGTCATCGCCGCTCCGTGCGGGTTCGGGGCGTCAGCGGGTGATGCGAGGCTCGAGCCGACCCGCGACGTGAGGTCGAGAACCCGGCCGCCGGTGGCGCCGTCGGCCGCGAGGTCGCGCAGGTCGCGGTGGGCGGCACCGAGCAGGCTCATGATGCTCGAGCCGAGCGAGATGCAGATCGCCTCCAGCACCTCGGACGACGGCTCCTTGAGACCGCGCTCGACCTCGGAGAGGTAGGCGACCGAGATGCCGGCGCGCGCGGCGACCTCGGCGAGGGTGCGGCCCTGCCGGGTGCGCAGGCCGCGGAGCAGGCGGCCGTAGACCTCGCGCAGCAGGGGCGTGCGGGGAACGATCTGGGTCATGGCCGTCTCCGATCTCGGTGCGTGCTCCCAGCGTCGCACGGGCCGGGGCGATCTCGTCCCGCTGCCGACGACGAGGCCGTACGCCGTGGGCGAACGAGCGCCGTGGGCGAACGTCGCGGTCGCCTGACGTCTCCAAACATGTTGACGGCGTTCACATGAGTCGGTGACGCTGTCGGTGTCGCCACCTACGCTCGTACGTGCGCATCCACGCACGCGCAGCTCACATCTGCACCCACTCCTCGGGGAGCCCTCACATGACCATCACCTCCGACGTGCGCGCGGCGCACGACCGGTCCACGGGCCCGGCCATCGAGGCCGAGCGCCTCGTCAAACGCTTCGGCGACATGCTCGCCGTCGACGACGTCTCCTTCTCCGTCCCCCGTGGGTCCGTGCTCGGCCTGCTCGGTCCCAACGGCGCGGGCAAGACGACCACCGTCCGCATGATGACCACCCTGACGACCCCGACGAGCGGCACCGCCCGTGTCGCCGGCTTCGACGTCACCCGCGACCCCGAGGCGGTCCGCCGCAGCATGGGCCTCACCGGCCAGGCCGCCACGGTCGACGAGTTCCTCACCGGCCGCGAGAACATCCGCCTGATGGGTTCGCTCTACGGCCTCGGAAGGGCCGAGATCCGTGCGGCCGCCGACGACCTCCTCGAGCGGTTCTCGCTCTCCGACGCCGGCGACAAGGTGGTCAAGGACTACTCCGGTGGCATGCGCCGCCGGCTCGACCTCGCCGTCAGCCTCATCGCCGCGCCACGGGTGCTCTTCCTCGACGAGCCGACGACGGGCCTCGACCCGCGCAGCCGCGTCGAGCTCTGGGAGGTGCTCCGAGGTCTCGTCCGCGAGGGCACCACCCTGCTGCTCACGACGCAGTACCTCGAGGAGGCCGACCAGCTCGCCGACCGCATCGTCGTCATCGACCACGGCCGCATCATCGCCGAGGGCACGCCGCTCGAGCTCAAGGACCAGTCCGGCAAGGCGGCGCTGGTCGTCACGGTCTCGCACGCAGACCAGCTCGAGGCGGCCAGGAGTCTGCTCGCCTCCCACGTCCGAGAGGTCCACGTCGACGAGAGCGCCCGGCAGCTCACGGCACCGGCCGACGGGCTCGCCGACGTGACCCGCATCGCGAGCGTCTTCGACGGGTCGGAGATCGTCCTCGACGACCTCGGGCTCAAGCGCCCGAGCCTCGACGACGTCTTCCTGCACCTCACCGGCCGCAAGGCCGAGGTGGTCGACGAGGCCGACGAGGAGACGGACGCCGACCGGGTCGTCGACGGCGCGAAGGGAGGTCGGTCATGAGCGGCACGACCGTCCGCGAGGCGGTGGCGACGCAGCCGGCCCGGCTGACGATCGAGCCGCCCGGCATGTGGAAGCAGGTGCGCACCCACGTCTGGCGCAACATCAAGCACATCCGGCGGATGCCCGAGATGCTCGCCGACGTCACGTTCCAGCCGATCATGTTCGTCGTGCTGTTCGCGTACGTCTTCGGCGGGTCGATCAACGCCGGGGTCAACTACCGCGAGTGGCTGCTGCCGGGCATCATGGCGCAGACGATGGCGTTCTCCTGCTTCGTCGTGGCCATCGGCCTCACGAACGACCTCAACAAGGGCATCGTCGACCGGTTCAGGTCGCTGCCGATCTCGCGCTCCTCGGTGCTCATCGGGCGCAGCATCTCGAGCCTCATCCACTCGAGCATCGGCACGGTCGTCATGGCCGTCACCGGTCTGCTCATCGGCTGGCGCATCCACACCGGCTTCGCCAAGGGCCTGCTGGGCTTCGCGCTCCTGCTGCTCTTCGGCTTCGCGATGATGTGGATCGGCATCCTCGCCGGCTCCCGGCTCAAGACGGCCGAGGCGGTGCAGGGCGTGATGTTCACGGCGATCTTCCCCCTGACCTTCCTCGCCGACACGTTCGCGCCGACCGCGAACATGAACCCCGCCTGGTTGCGCACCATCGCCGAGTGGAACCCGATCAGCTCGCTCGTGCGAGCCATGCGCGAGCTGTGGGGCAACACGGTGCCGCTGCCGCCCGACTCGGCCCTGCCGTTGCAGCACCCGGTGCTCGCGACGGTGCTGTGGTCGGTGCTGCTGACGGTCATCCTCGCGCCGCTGTCGATCCGTGCGTTCAACCACCGCACCTCCGAGTAGTCAGGCGGAGGGCATGCAGCGCACCACGGTGACGTCACCGTCGACCTGCACGGCGCCTGCACCGTAGGGCACGAGCAGTACGTCGCCCCGTCCCACCTCGGTGGAGCGGGGCGATGTCGCATCCGCCCCCGTGGTGGTCAGGGTGCCGGCGCCGGCCACGACGACGACGACGGCGAAGGACGCCGCGCCGACGGCGGGTGCGCCGGGCGTCGCGCTCAGCACCTCGGCCCGGAAGAACTCGGTCGCCCGCTCGGGCAGCGCGTGGCCGACGCCCGAGACGTCGGTCCACCGACGGCGCAGCGTGGCCAGGCCCTCCTCGGTGAGCGGGCCGCGGTCGACGCTCTCGAGGGCACGGTCGACCGTGAGCCCGAGGAAGGCGTGCGCCTCCTCGAGACCGAAGCGACGGTGCTCGAGCATGACGGAGAGGTCGGTCGGCTCCTGCAGCTCGAGCACGAAGACACCCTCCCCGATGGCGTGCGGCTGGCCACCGGGCACGAGCACCGTGTCGCCGGCCCGGACCTCGATGCGGTTGAGGGCGTCGAGCAGCCGTTCGTCCTGCGCCTCGACGAGGGCAGACAGCTCGTGGGGCGGCAGCTCCTCGCGGAAGCCCAGCCAGACGCTGGCGCCGGGCTCGGCGCCCAGCACGATCCAGGCCTCGGTCTTGCCGTGCTCGCAGTCGAGGTGCGCGGCGGCGAAGGCGCGGTCGGGGTGGGAGTGGACCGGCAGGCGCTCGCCGGCGTCGAGCAGCTTCGTCAGCAGGCCCGGCTCCACGCCGTGCGTCGCGACGTGGTCGGGTCCGAGCCAGTGGTCCGGGTCGGCGGCCAGCGCCTCGGGCAGCGACGTGCCGTCGGCGAGCACGGTGACCCCGTCGCCGCCCTCGGCGAAGAGGCGCGTCGTCGACGCGAGCCAGTCCTCGGGCCGGTGACCGTCGAAGTCGGCCGGGGTCTCGAGCCCGCGGAAGGCGAGGATCCGCTCGCCGCCGCGGTAGAAGCGGCGGGGGGTGTTGAGCGGCAGGCGGGTCGGTGCTGACACGTTCGTGGTGCTCCTCGGCGGATCGGTGGCGGGGCTCGGTGGCGTGGTCATCGGGTCGTGGTGCTCCGCCGCAGGCCCGAGCCGCGCACGACGAGGCGCGTGGGCATGACGACCGTCTGCGCCGGTGACTCGTCGCCGAGCAGCCGGGCGAAGAGCTGCTGGGCGGCCTTCTGCCCCATGGCCGCCGGGTCCTGGTGGACGACGGTCACGGGCGGGTCGACGAGGTCGGCGAGCTCGAAGTCGTCGTAGCCGACGAGCGACAGGGGCCGGCGCAGGTCGCGCAGCGCCAGGAGCAGCGCGATGGTGATCCGGTTGTTGCCGGTGATGACGGCCGTCGTCGGGTCGCTCGTCTCGGTCCAGAGGGTCAGGGTCTCGCGCACGGAGGCCGGCGAGTGGGGTCCCATCGACACGCGCGGGGGGCCGGGCAGCCCGAGCGACTGCTGGGTCGCCACGAAGGCCTCCCGGCGCTGCCGCGCGGTCCAGAACGCGGGGTCGTCACCGAAGAGGGCGATGCTCCGGTGGCCGTGCGCCACGAGGTGCTCGACCGCACTGCGGATGCCGCCGTGGTTGTCGCTGAGCACCGTGTCGCGCGGGGTGCCGCGCACCGGGCGGTCCATGTAGACGATGGGGGTCTGGCTCGCCTCGACGGCGGCGTCGGACGACGCGCTCTCGTCGGCCGGCACGACCACGATGCCGTCGACCCGACGGTTGATGAGGGCTTCGATGACGGCCCGCTCACGGGTGGGGGACCCCTCGGCGGAGGCGGTGATGAGCTGGTGCTGGCGGATGCGGGCCTCGCGCTCGACGGCCGCCCCGATCTGCGAGTAGAAGGGGTTCGCGAGATCCTCGACGACGAGGGCGATGGTGAACGTGCGCCCCTGGCGCATCATCCGCGCGCCGTCGTGGCGGCGGAAGCCGAGTCGCTCGATGACGGCGCGGACCCGCTCTGCGGTGTCCGGCCGGACGCCCGGCTCGTGGTTGACCACGCGCGAGACGGTCTTGACCGAGACGTGTGCCTCGGCTGCGACGTCGGCCATCGTCGGGCGGATGGCTGTCCGGTGGTCAGACAACGCTGTCATGGCTGCCATCCGACCAGTGGCCGCGGCAAAAGGCAACGTGTGGTGCCCGTCCGACCGACCGGACTGGCTGTTCTGTCCGATTCGATGTCCTCACCGGACAAGAACGCTTCGCCCTGTTGACGCCCTTTGTCGTGGGCGGCGAGTCTCGCCGGGTCGGAGCCGGCCCGAGGACCAGCCGGACCCGACCCCCATCCCAGCTTGCGACAGCACCGCTCAACGACGAGCACGGAGGAACCCATGCCCCACAGATCCGGGATCCGCAGAGGCGTCATCGCCCTGGCAGTCCTGGCGACCTCGACCGCAGGAGTGGTCGCAGGCCCGTCCCAGGCGGGCGCGGTCGACGCGTCCGCATCACCAGCTCTCATCACACCTGCCGCAGGCCCAGCGGCAGGCGAATTCTCGACGTCGTTCGAGTCGGGTCAGCCGCAGCCCGAGCTCTCGACCGTGGAGGTCGGCGCCGGCGGTGCGCGGCAGCAGAACGTGTCCGGCACCGCGAGCGCCGACGGGAGCCTGCTCGGCTCGGTCACCGGTGTCACCGCGAGCGCCGAGAACAGCCCCGGCGAGGTCTCGGCGAACCTCGCCGACGCGAACCCCGACTCGAAGTGGCTCGCCTTCGCCTCGAGCGCCTGGGTGCGCTACCAGCTCAGTGCGCCCGCCAAGGCGGTGCGCTACTCCCTCACGTCGGCCAACGACGCACCCGAGCGCGACCCGAAGGACTTCACGCTCCAGGGGTCGACCGACGGTACGACGTGGACCGACCTCGACCGCCAGACCGGCATCGACTTCCCGGGCCGCTTCGCCACTCGCACGTTCCAGGTGACGACGCCGGGCACGTACGCGTACTACCGCCTCAACGTGACGGCGGTGCACTCCGGCGGCATCGTCCAGCTCGCCGACTGGGACCTCTCCGACGGCTCGACGGGCTCGGGCCCGGCCTCACCGATGAAGACGGTCGTCGGCTCCGGCCCCATCTCGGGCTTCAACATCAAGCCACTCGTCGGGTGGACGGGCGTCAAGGCGCTGCGCTACTCGGGCGGCCACACGGCGGACGGCCGCGGCTACGCGTGGAACCGGCTCTTCGACGTCGACCTGCCGGTGACGGCGAAGACGCAGCTGAGCTACAAGATCTTCCCCGACATGGTCGCCGGCGACCTGGAGTACCCGTCGACGTACGCGTCGCTCGACCTCAGGTTCACCGACGGCACCTACCTCTCCGACCTCGGCGCCGACGACCAGCACGGCGTCGCCGCCAGCCCGAGCGGGCAGGGCAAGGGCAAGATCCTCTACGCCAACCAGTGGAACGCGGTCTCGCTCGACGTCGGCAAGGTCGCCGCGGGCAAGACGATCGATCGCGTGCTCGTCGGCTACGACAACACGGGCGGCGCGACCAAGGACACCCGCTTCGGCGGCTGGGTCGACGACATCGCCGTCCAGGGCGACCCGGCCGTCGTCGACGGCTCGGACCTGACGAACTACGTCGACGTGCGACGCGGCACCAATGCGTCGGGCGGCTTCTCACGCGGCAACAACCTGCCGATCAGCGCGGTGCCGAACGGCTTCACGTTCTTCACCCCGGTGACCGACGCGAACTCTCAGTCGTGGGAGTACAACTACCAGTCGCAGAACAACTCTGCGAATCTGCCTGTGCTGCAGGGGCTTGCGATCTCGCACGAGCCGAGCCCGTGGATGGGTGACCGCAACCAGATGTCGGTCATGCCGTCGGCCGCGACGGGCACCCCGACCGGAAGCGCGTCGGGCCGTGGCCTCGCCTTCGACCACGCGACCGAGGTGGCGCGCCCCGACTACTACAAGGCCGTCCTCGCCGGTGGGCTCACGGCCGAGACGGCGCCCGCCGACCACGGTGGTGTCTACCGGTTCACGTTCCCGGCCTCGGCAGCCAAGGGCAGCCTCGTCGTCGACACGCGTGACGACAACGGCACCTTCACCGTCGACGCCCCCACCGGGACGATGACCGGGTGGGTCGACAACGGCAGCGGCCTGTCCGCGGGCCGGAGCCGGATGTTCGTCTACGGCACGTTCGACCGTTCGGCCTCGGCCGTCGGCACCGCCCCGAACGGCCACACGGGGACCCGCTACGCGAGCTTCGACACGAGCAGCAACAAGCAGGTCGTGCTCAAGCTCTCGACGTCGTTCATCTCGCTCGACCAGGCGAGGAAGAACCACGCGCTCGAGCTCGCCGACCGCGACTTCGACGCCGTGCGCAGCGCGGCCAAGCAGGCGTGGAACACGCGCCTCGGTGTCGTGAACGTCAAGGGGGCGAACGACTCCGAACGCACGACGCTCTACTCCAACCTCTACCGGCTGAACCTCTACCCCAACAGCCAGTTCGAGAACACCGGCACTGCTGCTGCCCCGCGCTACCAGTACGCGAGCCCCGTTGCGGCCAAGTCGGGTTCGGCGACCGCGACGACGACGAACGCGACCGTCAAGGACGGCAAGATCTACGTCAACAACGGCTTCTGGGACACCTACCGGACGGTGTGGCCGGCCTACAGCCTGCTCTACCCCGAGGTGGCGGCCGAGATCGCCGACGGGTTCGTCCAGCAGTACCGCGACGGCGGCTGGGTCGCACGGTGGAGCTCACCGGGCTACGCCGACCTCATGACGGGCACGAGCTCCGACGTGGCGTTCGCCGACGCGTACGTCAAGGGCGTCAAGCTGCCCGACCCGCTCGGGGCGTACGACGCCGCCGTCAAGAACGCGACGGTGCTCCCGACGTCGAGTGCTGTGGGCCGCAAGGGCCTCGACACGTCCACCTTCCTCGGCTACACGAGCACCAACACCGGGGAGAGCGTGTCGTGGGGTCTCGAGGGCCTGGTCAACGACTTCGGCATCGGCACCATGGCGGCGAAGCTCGCCAAGGACCCGGCCACGCCGGAGAACCGGCGCGCTCAGCTCGTCGAGGAGTCGAAGTACTTCCTCGAGCGCTCGACGCACTACGGCAACCTCTTCAACCCCAAGGTCGGCTTCTTCCAGGGCCGGGCGGCCGACGGCAGCTACCCGACCGACTTCGACCCGGAGGACTGGGGCGGCGACTACACCGAGACCAACGCCTGGAACTTCGCCTTCCACGCGCCGCACGACGGCAACGGACTCGCGAACCTCTACGGGGGCCGTGAAGCGCTCGCGAAGAAGCTCGACACGTTCTTCTCGACGCCCGAGACGGCGACGAAGCCCGGCGGCTACGGCGGCGTCATCCACGAGATGCTCGAGGCACGCGACGTCCGCATGGGCCAGCTCGGCCAGGGCAACCAGGTCTCGCACCACATCGCGTACATGTACGACTGGACCGGCCAGCAGTGGAAGACGGCCGAGAAGGTGCGCGAGATCATGCGCCGCCTCTACGTGGGCGGCGAGATCGGCCAGGGCTACCCGGGCGACGAGGACAACGGCGAGATGTCGGCCTGGTACGTCCTCTCCTCGCTCGGCATCTACCCGCTCCAGGTCGGCTCGCCGAATTGGGCCATCGGGTCGCCGAAGTTCGAGCAGGTCACGGTCAAGCGCACGCAGGGCGACCTCGTCGTCAACGCGCCGGGCAACTCGGAGCAGAACATCTACGTGCAGGGCGTGACGGTCAACGGCCAGAAGCACAAGAGCGTCTCGATCAACCAGAGCGAGATCGCCGGACCCACGACCGTCGACTTCGCGATGGCCGACTCGCCGTCCGACTTCGGCTCGCGGGCGCAGGACGCCCCGCCGTCGATCACGCAGGGCACCGAGGCGCCCGCGCCGCTCAAGGACGCGACCGGTCCCGGCCGCGGCACCGCGACGGCGACCGACGTCGCGTCGGGCCAGGACGCCAAGGCACTCTTCGACAACACGTCGCGCACGTCGACCACCTTCACGTCGGCCACGCCGACCGTCGGCTTCACGCTCTCGGGCACGGGCCAGCGGGCCACCTGGTACACGATCACGTCGGGTCCGCAGGCCGGCGACCCGTCGGCCTGGCGCCTCGAGGGCAGCAAGGACGGCGGGGCCACGTGGCAGACGCTGGACACGCGTACGGGGCAGGTCTTCCCGTGGCGGGTGCAGACGCGTCCGTTCGAGATCGCGCACACGAACACGTTCACGACCTACCGCCTCGTCGTCACGGCGACGGTCGGCGGCGCGGCCGCCAACCTCTCCGAGGTCGAGCTGCTGACCGACGGGTCCAAGGCCCAGAACACCGGCATCAAGGTCTCGGCGGCCGAGGCGTTCGAGACGTCCGAGGACACGCCCTGGACCGGAACCGTCGCGACCTTCTCGGGTGGCGTCGGCCAGGGTCAGGACCCGTCGGCCACGGCCAGGGCGACGATCGCCTGGGGTGACGGCACGACGTCCGAGGGCGTCATCGCGGCCGGTGACCTCGGCTCGTTCACGATCCGCGGCACCCACACGTGGAGCGAGCCCGGCCCGTACCGGCCGAAGGTCACCGTCACGACGGCCAACGGCAGCGGCTCCGCACTCGGCGCCGCGACCGTGCACCAGGCGTCCGTGCCCGCGTATGCCGCCGGCTTCGACTCCGTGTGCTTCGGCAACGTGGGTGACTCCGTCCCCTGCGACGGCGACCGCGCGGGACTCTCCCGCGAGGCGCTGGCCGCAGCGGGCGGCGTCCCGGGCACGCTGCTCACCGTCCCGGGCACCGAGCTGAGGTTCTCGATGCCGGGCATCCCGGTCGGCCAGAAGGACAACGCCACGGGCTCGGGCCAGACCCTGCCGGTGACGCTGGCCCCGGGGGCGACCCAGCTCTCGCTCATCGGCACGGCGACGCAGAAGAACCAGGACACGACCGCCACCGTCCGCTTCACCGACGGCTCGACCACGAGCTACAAGGTGCAGTACGGCGACTGGTGCGGCTCGCCCCAGTTCGGGAACGTGGTCGCGGTGGAGATGCCCTTCCGCCTCAACGGCACGGGCACCGACAGCTGCCGCGCCAAGCTCTTCGCGACGGCACCGCTCACGGTGCCGGCAGGGAAGACGGTCGAGTCGATCACGCTGCCGACGCAGACGGGTGACCCGGCCACGGCCGGACGGATCCACGTCTTCGCGGTCGCCGACAACGGCTCGGCCCTCGGCGTCACCCGTGGTGACGATGCCACGGCCTCGGCTGGTCGGGCTGCGGACGTCACGCTGGGCACCGCCGGGGGTGGTGTCCCGGCCTCGGGCGGCTACACCGCCAGGGTCGAGTGGGGCGACGGCACGGTGACCGAGGACGCCACGGTCACCGCGGGACCCGACGGCACGGCGACGGTCAAGGGCTCCCACACGTGGGCCGCCGCCGGCACCTACGCGGTGCGGGTGCTCGTCTCCGACTCGCGGTCCGACGTGCTCAGCACGCTGACCGTCACCGTCGGGTAGTCGGAGGCGCGGCGCGGGGGACACGCCCCCTCGCGCCGCCGAGCCCGACGGGCCGCGTACCGGGAGGTGCCCCGGGACGCGGCCCGTCCGGCGTTCAGCCGAGGTCGTGCTCGAAGTCCGTGCGGTGCGTGCCGTCGATGGGCAGGCGAACCGTGCCCTCGAACGACTCCATCTCGACGTAGGTGCCCGTGGGGAGGCGGTCGAAGGCCGCGGCCCGCCACCGAGGAGGGGATGGCGGGACGCGGCACGCGTGACAGGAGAACGCGCGGACCGGCGTCATTGACGGACCGCGCGCAACCCTTGAAGAACCTAGGTGCCGGAGGGCGCCTGTGGGGTAAAGAGTCGGTCAGGAAATCAGCCGATCTGGGACCGCAGCCAGGTGATGTCGCTCGTCTGCCCCGCGAGGCCCCCCGGGGTCTCGCAGACGACCGGCGCGTTCGCGGCGCGGATGACCCCGGCGAGCGCGTCGCCCGCGATGTGGCCGGAGCCGAAGTTCGTGTGCCGGTCGGCCCCGGAGTCGAACTCGTCGCGCGAGTCGTTGGCGTGGACGAGGTCGATGCGGCCGGTGATGGCGCGCACCTCGTCGACGACGGTGCCGAGGTCGTTGCCGCCCGCGTGCGCGTGGCAAGTGTCGAGGCAGAAGCCGACCTGGTCGCTGCCCGACGCGCTGCCGATGGCGTCCCACAGCCGGGCGATGGCCTCGAGGCGGCGGGCCATCGCGTTGTCCCCACCCGCAGTGTTCTCGATGAGCAGCGGTACGGGCAGGTCGAGCCCGTCGATGCACTTGCGCCAGTTGTCGAAGCCCTTCGCAGCGTCCTCGTCGGCGCCGAGGTGGCCCCCGTGCACGATGACGCCCTTGGCGCCGATCTCGCCCGCGGCCGTCAGGTGCTGCTGGAGCAGCTTGCGGCCGGGGATGCGGATGCGGTTGTTGAGGCTCGCCACGTTGATCGGGTAGGGCGCGTGCACGTAGAGGTCGATGCCCGCCGCCTCGGCGTCGGCCTTGAGCGCCTCCGCACCACCGGCGTAGCGGATGACCGGCCCCTTGTAGCTCTGCGGGTCGCCGAGGAAGAACTGCGAGAGCGACGCCCCACGCGCCTTCGCCTCGGCGATCGGGTCTTCCTGGTGGACGTGCGCACCGATGTGTAGAGCCATGCCCCGAGCGTATGCCGTGGGGCCGACACGGGATTTCCCTGACCTTTCGAGCTCTTCCCGCGGTCGTGTCGAAGCGTGGGGTGCCCACTCGACGTAGGGGCATGACGACGATCACCGAGCCCCAGACGGCCCACCCGGCCACCTCCGCCCCCGCCAGCACGCCGTCGCGCCGCCAGTGGCTCGCGCTCGGTGTCCTCGCCCTGACCGCACTGCTGCTGTCGCTCGACGTCAGCGTGCTCTACCTCGCACTGCCGGAGCTGTCCGCCGACCTCGGCGCCAGCACGACCCAGCAGCTGTGGATGCTCGACATCTACAGCTTCGTCCTCGCCGGCTTCCTCGTGACGATGGGCGCCGTCGGCGACCGCATCGGTCGCAAGCGGCTCCTCCTCGCCGGAGCCGTGGCGTTCGGTGTCGCGAGCGCTGCAGCGGCATACGCGAGCAGCCCCGGCCAGCTCATCTTCTGGCGGGCCGTGCTCGGCATCGCCGGCGCCACCCTGATGCCTTCGACGATGGGCCTCATCCGCACGATCTTCAGCGACGAGAAGCAGATGGTGACCGCGATCGGTGTCTGGTACTCGTGCTTCATGGGCGGCATGGCCGTCGGTCCCCTCGTCGGCGGCGTCCTGCTCGCCCACTTCTGGTGGGGCTCGGCGTTCCTGCTCGGCGTGCCGTTCATGGTGCTGCTCGTGGTCGTGGGACGCCGCGTCCTGCCCGAGTCGGAGCGTCACGCCGGCACGAAGGTCGACGTCGCGAGCTCGGTGCTCTCGCTCGCCACGACGCTGCCCGTGATCTACGGCTTCAAGGAGATCGCCCGGGGCGGCAACACGACCGTCGCGCTCACCACCGTGAGCGTCGGCCTGGCCATGGCCATCGTCTTCGTGCGCCGCCAGCGCCGCATCGCCAACCCGCTCGTCGACCTGGCCCTCTTCCGCAGCCGCGCCTTCTCGACCGCCCTCGCGATCATGCTCGTGGGTGGCGTCGTCATGGCCGGTGTCTCCTTCCTCGGCTCGCAGTGGCTGCAGCTCGTCGCAGGCCTCTCGCCGCTCGGCGCCGGCCTGTGGATGCTCCCGGCGAACATCGCGCTGCTGCTCGGCTCGTCGACCTCGGCCCGTATCGCCGGTCGGCTCGGCACCGCCCGCAGCATGGCCTTCGGCCTTCTCGTCTGCGCCGCCGGTCTGACGCTCTACACGCAGGTCGGCGCGGCTGCCGGGCTCGGGCTGCTCGTCTTCGGGATGTGCCTGGCCTCGTTCGGGATCATGGTCCCCTCGACGTTGACGATGGGCGTCATGATGCAGTCCGCCCCGCCCGAGCGCGCCGGTTCGGTCGCCTCGATGTCCGAGACGTCGGCGGAGTTCGGGATCGCCGTGGGCGTCGCCGGCCTCGGCTCGCTCGCGACGTTCGTCTACCGCGGCCAGCTCGAGCCGTATGCCGCCGCGCACGCCGGCCACGCCACGACCTCCGCCCTCGACTCCCTCGCCGGCGCCGTCCAGGCAGCGACGACCCTGCCCGCCGCGGCAGCCCGTGAGCTCGTCACCGCCGCGCAGGCAGCGTTCTCGACCAGCCTCAACGTCGTCGCCGGCGTCGGCGCCACGATGTTCGTGGTGTGCGCGGTGGCCGCCCTGCGGGTGCTGCGGAGCCGCTGAGGAGCAGAGTCGCGGACATCGTCCCCGGCAGGACGGGCGCCCCGTGCTCTGGCACGATGGGCGCCCGTGACTGCCCTCCTGCGCATCCTCGGTGTCGAGCTCATGGCCCGGCTGGGCCGACGGCTTCCGGCGCCGGCGGCCCGTCTCGTCAGCGGGCTGATGCTCGTCGGCGCGAACCTCCTGCCCGTCTGGGCGGTGGTGGAGGGACGGCTCGGCATGGGTGACGTGCTGCTCGTCTACTGGTTCGAGAACGTCGTCATCTGGTTCGCCACGACGATGCGCATCCTCACGGCCCGCCGCCCGGCCCGTCGGCCCTTCCTGCGCGGCCCGGGCGGGCGCCGGGGCGACTTCGGCGGCCTCGAGTCGACCCTCGCAGCGAAGACGTGGGTGACCGGCGACCCGGCGCTCGCGCTCTTCTTCGCGCTGCACTTCGGGCTCTTCACCCTCGTCCACGGCGTCTTCGCCGCCGTGCTCGCCGGCCTCTCGGGCGTGCGTGGCGGACTGCTGGACTGGGTGGCGGCCGGAGGGGCGATCCTGCTCAGCCACCTGCTCTCGCTGGGGCTACACTGGCTGGGCGGCGGCGAGCGCGGGGCCGTGAGCCCGGGCTGGGCCATGGCGGCGCCGTACCCGCGGATGATCGCGCTGCACGTCGCGGTCATCACCGGCTTCTTCCTGCTGGGCGGACCCCACGGTCGCACCGCCGACGACCTCGGCGTGGTCGCGCTCCTCATGGGCCTCAAGACCGCGCTCGACCTGCTCTTCCACCTGGGCGAGCACCTCGTGCACGCACGTCGCACGCGAGCGGGGTCCCGTCCGGAACATGGAGCCCTTGCATAAGCAACCCTTATGCAGTCAATAATGTCTGCATGAGCTCCTCCCGCTTCCCCGCCGTGGTCGACGACGTCACCGTCCGGCTGATCGCGGCGGTCGTCCTCGTCGTCGGCGTCATCGCACTGGCCACCGGGCAGTGGTGGCTGTACGCAGTCCTCGCCGTCGACTTCTCCCTGCGGGCAGCGCTCGGACCCAAGGCCAGCCCGGTCGCCCGGCTCGTGCAGCGGTGGATCCGACCCGCCGTCGCCGCGCAGCAGCGTCCGACGGCCGGTCCGCCCAAGCGGTTCGCGGCGACCATCGGTGCCCTCATGACGGTCGCCGCGACCGTGCTCTGGATCGTCAGCCTGACCACCGGGTCGTCCGTCGCGGCAGGCTGGGTCATCGCCATCGGGGCCGTCATGGTCGTCTTCCCGGCACTCGAGTCGATCTTCGGCATCTGCGTCGGGTGCCTTCTCTTCTCCGGGCTGATGCGCATCGGGCTCGTGCCCGAGGAGGTGTGCCTCGAGTGCGCCGACATCACCAAGCGGCGCGAACGGCTGCTGGCCGAGCGAGCCGCGGCCGCCTGAGGGCTGCCTGAGGCGTCAGCCGGCGGCAGCGCGCAGCTTCTCCAGGAGCGGACCCGCCGCCTCGTCGAGGAAGCGCTCCTGGGCGTCCCCACCGACCTGGACGAGCGCGACGTCGGTGAACCCGGCCTCCCACCACACGCGTACGGCATCGACGATCTTGTCGAGGTCGGGTCCGCACGGGATCGACGACGCGACGTCCTCGGGACGCACGAACTGCGTCGCGCCCGCGAAGCCCTTGGGGGTGGGCAGGTCGGAGTTGACCGACCAGCCGCCGCCGAACCAGCGGAACTGCTCGTGCGCGCGCTGGACCGCGGCGCTCTCGTCGGGGTCCCAGCAGATCGGGATCTGGCCGACCGCGCGCGCCTCGCCGCCGACCTGCGGTGCACCGTCGGTGCGGTTCCACTCCGACACGAGGTCGGCCGAGGGCTCGACGGCGATCATGTGGTCGGCCAGGGGGGCCAGGCGCTCGATGGAGGCGTCGCCGCTCACGGCCACCGCGATGGGGACGGTGAGGTCTGGCAGGTCCCAGATGCGGGCCGAGTCGACGTCGAAGTACTCACCGTGGTGGGTCACGAGGTCTCCCGAGTGCAGCCTGCGGATGACCTCGATGGCCTCGCGCAGCATCTCCTGCCGGGTGTCGACTCCGGGCCACCCGTCGCCCACGACGTGCTCGTTGAGGCTCTCGCCGCTGCCCAGCCCGAGGGTGAACCGCCCGTCCGCGAGCAGCTGGAGGGTCGCGGCCTTCTGCGCCACCACTGCCGGGTGGTAGCGCATGGTCGGGCACGTCACGTAGGTCATGAGCTCGACCCGCTCGGTGGCCTGGGCGACCGCGCCGAGCACCGCCCACGCGTACGGGGCATGACCCTGCTCGGTGAGCCAGGGAGAGAAGTGGTCGCTGCTCACCTCGAAGTCGAAGCCCGCCTGCTCGGCGCCCACGGCCCAGCGCACGAGGTCCTTGGGGCCGCTCTGCTCGGTCATCAGGGTGTATCCGAAGTTCGTCACGACCGCGACGTACCCGTCCGGCCCGATCCCTGTCGTCCAACCTTTGTCCACAGTTGTGGACGTCCTGTGGATCTCAGTCCGGGCGGTGCCGGGCGAGGAACCGGCGGATCGCCTCGCGGGGACGGTCGCGCAGCTCGGGACCGTGCGTGAACGCGGCGACCTCGTAGTCGAGCTCACCGAGCACGTGCGCCGTGCGCTGGGTCATCCGGAAGTCGGTGCAGAAGGCCTTGACCGGCCAGCGCAGACCGCGCACGTTGAAGATCGCGTCGCCGGTGATGAGCAGCCGCGAGTCCTCGTGCAGCAGCGAGACGTGCCCGGGCGAGTGCCCCGGCGTGTGCACGACCCGCAGCCCGCCCGCGACCGGGAGCACCTCGCCGTCGACCAGCTCGCGCTCGACGGGGACCGGCTCGAAGTCGCGGCCGGGGCGCGAGAGGCGGTCGACGAGCCGGCCGAGCAGGAAGCTGCGGTCGCGTGGGGGCGAGGACCCCTCCATGGCGTATGCCGCGTCGTCGTGGTGCAGCGTGAACGCGCGGCCGGTCTCGCGGGCCACGTGCGCGGCACCACCGGCGTGGTCGGGGTGGGCGTGCGTCAGCAGCAGCCGGGTCACGTCGGAGGGGGCCGACCCGATGACCGCGAGCGCGGCCATCACCTTGGGTCCCGAGCTCTTGACGCCCATGTCGACGAGCGTCACCTGGCCGTCGTCGTCGCGCAGGATGAAACCGTTGACGAAGTCGCGCACGAGGGGGATGCGCCACACGTCGGGCGCGAGCTGGACGACGAGGGTCCCGGCCATGGGCCGACGATAGTCGGGTCGGGGCCTCGCGGACAGGTGATGCAACCGGGGTGCTTCGGGTAGGGGCCGAAGGTGGCGGCCGACGCCGCCACGACCCCGACCATCCGCCCGCCGAGGCGGCACCAGGAGGACGACGTGAGCAAGCGAGTGGCATTCCTCGTCGCGAGCGAGGGCATCGAGCAGGTCGAGCTGACCGACCCGTGGAAGGCGGTGACCGACGCCGGGCACGAGGCGGTCCTCGTCAGCCCGGAGGGCGGCGAGGTGCAGATGTTCAACCACCTCGACAAGGGCGACACGAAGCCGGTCGACGTGACCGTCGCGGACGCGAAGGCCGACGACTTCGACGCGCTGGTGCTGCCCGGCGGCGTCGCGAACCCCGACAACCTGCGCACGCACGACGACGCTGTCGCGCTTGTTCGCGAGTTCGTGGCGTCGGGCAAACCGGTCGCGGCGATCTGCCACGCGCCGTGGACGCTCGTCGAGGCCGACGTGCTCAAGGGACGCCGGCTCACGTCCTGGCCGAGCCTGCAGACCGACATCCGCAACGCGGGCGGTCAGTGGGTCGACGAGCCGCTCGTGGTCGACGAGAACCTCATCACCAGTCGGAAGCCCGACGACCTGCCCGACTTCTGCGGCGCGGTGGTCGAGGCCCTGGAGCACGGGGCGGCCGCGAGGTCGGCCTGACCCGCCTCGCCGGCAGCTCAGCCGAATCCGTTGCGCGCCAAGGGGTGCAGCAGCTCGCGCTCCTCGTAGGCGAGATGTGACAGCAGCGTGTCGGTGAGCAGGTCGAGGGCGCGCTCGATCTGGTCGAGCGCGGCCTCGCCGGCGTGGCTGTAGCCATCGGTGCCCACCAGCCCGACGAGCGCCTCGTCCACCTGCTCGAGCACGTCGGCGATGACGTGGTGCTCCTGCTCGAGCCGGTCGATGACCGGCCCGAGCTCGGGCTCGGCCGTGCGGAGGTGGACGAAGATGCTGCGGTCCTCGAGGGTGTGGTGCCCGGTGACGAGCCGGCAGTAGGTCTCGCAGTAGGCGCCGAGCGTCCAGTTGTTCTGCCGCATGGCCATCGTGTTGAGGACCGACCGCGCCGCGCCCGTCGACAGCGCGCCACGACGCACCTGCCCGACGATGTCGCGCAGCTGGGCGAGCTCGCCGCGGAGGTGGTCGTGCACGTCGACGAGGTGCTGCGGCACCGCCTGCTCGGCCGCCGTGTAGGCCGCCTCGTCGGGCTTCGCGGACACCGGACGGTCGTCCTCGCGCCAGGGCAGCTGCGCCGTGAGCCGGGGGCCGTCGGGAGTCGCACGCACCGCCAGGGGGTGACGATCGGTCCCGGTGGCGGACTGTGTGCTCTCCGGCGTCGACAGCGACGTGGGCGTCACCCGCGTCGGCCCGGAGCTGCTGGCGCGCCGGGCTCGTCCGGCGTCGACGAGCTCGCGCACCGCCGGTGCCACCTCGCCGGCGAAGCGGCGCAGCAGGTCCGGATCGTCGGTGCCCAGGACGTAGGTGCTCATGCCGGCGTCGAGGCTCAGCCCGGCGAGCTGCTCGGCCCAGTCGTCGGCGGTGCCGCGCAGGAAGCCGCTGCCCGTACCGAACTGGCCGAAGACGTTGTACATCCGTCGGATCGCCTGCGGTCCGCGGCCGGCCGCGTCGGCAGCCTCGTCGATGGCGGCGTTGAGCCCGGCCAGCGACTCGGGTTCCGCGTAGCCCTGGCTCGGCAGCCAGCCGTCGGCGAGCCGCCCGGTCACACGGAGCATGCGCGGCCTGTAGGCGCCGAGCCAGATCTCGACCGGGTGCACGGGGAACGGCCCGGCGTGCATGCCCTTGACCGAGTAGTGCTCGCCGAGCGCCGTGACCGAGCGGGCGCCGGGCTGGTCGGGGCTCTGTCCCCACGCGGCCCGGATGATGTGGATGGCCTCGACGAGAGCGTCCACGGCCTCCCCGGGTGACCGGCGCTCGCCGCCCGACGCCACGATCGCGTCCCAGAAGGCGCCCGTCCCCAGACCGAGCTCGGCCCGGCCGCCGCTGAGGACGTCGAGCGTCGCGACCTGCTTGGCGAGCCCGACCGGCGGGCGCAGTGGCAGGTTGGCGACGTTGGCCGCGACGCGGACCGAGGTCGTGCGGACGGCGACCGCCGTGAGCAGGGTCGAGGTGTCGAGGTGCTTCGCGTTGTACGGGTGGTCCTGCACGGTGAACAGGTCGAGGCCCAGCACGTCGGCGAGCTGCGCCAGCTCGAGCGTCGCGTGGACGCGTGAGGCATCCGGGCTCGCGAACACCCCGAACTGCAGCTCGTGCCCATAGTCCATGCGGTCAGGGTGGCATACGCTCCGGGACATGACCGGGGACGCTGCCGTCGAGGCGCTGCGCGCCCTCATCCGCATCCCGACCGTGTCCGACTGGGACCCCGCGAAGGAGGACCGCGCGGTCTTCGACGCCATGATCACGGAGCTGAGCGAGCGCTTCCCGCGGCTGCACGCCTCGTGCGAGGTCGAGCGGATCAGCGGCGACGCGCTGCTCGTGCGGTGGCCGGGGCGCGCTCGTGATGCGCCGGTCGTGCTCATGGCGCACCTCGACGTCGTGCCGGTCGACGACCCGTCGGCGTGGACGCACCCGCCGTTCGCGGCCGAGCTGCACGACGGGTTCGTCTGGGGCCGTGGGGCGCTCGACTGCAAGGGGTCACTCGTCGCTACGTGCGCAGCCGTCGAGGCTCTGATCGGAGACGGGGTCGTGCCCGGCCGCGACGTGTGGCTGTCGTTCGGCTGCAACGAGGAGGTCTCGGGGCGCGCCGCGAAGGACGCCGTGGCGCTCCTGCGAGAGCGGGGTGTCGAGCCCTGGTTCGTCATCGACGAGGGTGGTGCGATCGTCCAGGGGCGCTCCCCGGCGTCGACGCCCCGATGGCCGTCATCGGGGTGTCCGAGAAGGGAACGGTCGACGTCGACCTCGTCGCGCGCGGCGACGGCGGGCACGCCTCCGCGCCGCGTCGCATGGGCGCGACCTCACGGCTGGCTCGCGCCATCCTCCGCCTCGAGCGCAAGCCCTTCCCCAGCCACCTTCCCGACGCCACCGTCGACATGCTCGAGCGCGCCGGCGCCCACGCCCGTATGCCGTATGCCGCGGTCTTCGGCAACGCGCGCCGGCTGCGTCCGCTGCTCTCCCGCGTCCTGCCTCGGCTCGGCCACGAGACGGCCGCACTCACGCGGACGACCGTCGCGGTGACGCAGCTGAGCGGCTCGCCCGGGGCGAACGTCATCGCCGCGACGGCCCGGGCGCACGTCAACATGCGGGTCATGGTGGGCGAGACCGTCGACGGTGCGATCGAGCGGATCCGCCGGACGGTCGACGACGACCACGTCGAGGTCTCGCTGGTGAGCGGCGACGAACCGAGCCCGGTGTCACCGACGCACGACACGGCATACGCCCTCCTCGAGTCGACGGTCACGGACGTCTTCCCCGGCACGGTGGCGGTGCCCTACGTGATGCTCGCGGCAACGGACTCGCGCCACTTCCACCGCGTCTGGCCGCGCGTCTACCGGTTCACCCCGTTCCGCATGAGCGACGCCCAGCGGGCCTCGATCCACGGCGTCGACGAACGCATCGGAGTGGTCGACCTCGTCGACGGGATCGCGTGGTACCGCCGCCTCATCGAGCAGCTCTGACATCCCGAACACTCTGCACGAGAACAGGATCCGCATGTCTGACAGCACCGTCGTCACCGACGCCGCACGCGCGATGGCCCGCAGCCCGATCGCCAAGGTCGTCGGCTTCCTCATCTGCGTCGAGCTCGCGAGTGGCGTGCTGCAGGGCTACTACACGCCGATCTTCACCGACATCGCCCGGCACCTGTCGATCAAGGACGCCGACGTCAACTGGTTCGAGGCGGCGCAGCTGGTCGTGTCGGCCCTGGTGGTGCCGCTGCTCGCCCGGCTCGGTGACCTGGTCGGCCATCGGAAGGTGCTGCTCCTGTCGACCGTCGTCACTGCGGTCGCGTCGTGGGGCGTGGCGTTCGCGCCGAGCTTCGGCACGTTCCTCGTCGCCTGGGCCATCCAGGGCTTCTACGTCGTGTGGCTGCCGATGGAGGTCGCCATCATCCACAGCCGCACCGGGGGAGCGGAGGGCAGGGTGCGCGGAGCTGCGGGCCTGCTCGTCGCCGGCCTCGAGCTCGGTGTCATCGCGGGTGCCCTCACGAGTGGCGCCCTGGCCGAGTCGCTCGGCGTGACAGGCCTCCTCGCCTTGCCGGCCTTGGTCGTGACGCTTGCCTTCGCCGCGATCTGGTTCGGCGTCGAGGACGCCCCGGGGCTCGGCCAGGGGCGGGTGCACTGGCGGGCGTTCGCGCTGCTGACGCTGGCCCTCGGGCTCGTCATGGCCGGTCTCGTCATGGTGCGCATCCAGGGTCCGGGCAACGTGTGGCCATGGGTCGTCATGCTGCTCGGCGCTGCGACGTTCGTGCCGTACGCGCGGGTGGAGCTCCGGTGCTCGTGGCCGCTCGTCGACCTCCGCATCATGTCGGCTCGTGGCCAGTGGCCGGTCCAGGCCACGGCCTTCCTCTTCGGTGTCTCGGTGCTCGGCGCGCAGATCCCGCTGTCCACGTTCGCGCGCACCGACCCGGCGGTGACGGGCTACGGGCTCGGCGCGAGCGCCGGACGGGTGTCGATCATCATCGGCGGCTACGTGCTGTCCCTGGCGGTCGGTGCCCTGCTGCTGCACGTGCTCGGGCGACGGGTCGGCACGCGCCTCGCGATGGTCGTCGCCGCTGTGCTCGTGGCCGTCGGCTACCTGCTGTTCCTGCCGTTCCACGACACGCTCGCGCAGACCCTGACGAACATGATGGTCGCAGGTCTCGGGTCAGGCGCCCTCGTCGCCGGCCTGCCCACGGCCGCGGCGGCGCAGGCGCCACCGACCCACACGGGCCTGACGACCGGGATGACGAACACGACGAAGACGATCGGTGGCGCCTTCGCCTCGAGCGTGTTCGCCATCGCCCTGGCCTCGACGGGGTCGGTCGACGCGGAGGCCACGGCGCATGCATCGCTCGCGGGCTACATGACGGTGTGGGCGATCTGTGGCGTGACGGCGCTCGTGGCGGCCGTCTTCCTCCTCGTCGTCCACGCGTCGGAGTCGCGCCCGAGGGCCTGAGGCGGGACGGTTGGACCATGCGACTCGCCTCGTACAACGTCGAGAACCTCTTCGACCGGGCCAGACTGCTCGCGTCGAACGACTGGGAGACGAACCGCACACTTCTCGAGGCGTACACCGAGCTGACGAAGATCCTTCAGCAGCAGGCGTACTCGGCTGACGACAAGCGGGCGATCGTGCGCCTGCTCCGGGAGCTCGGGCTCGCGGAATCCGACGACGCGGCCTACGTGCGCCTCAGGCAGAACCGCGGACGTCTCGTGAGCCGCTCCCGCGACGGCACGGTCACCGTCGTCGCCGACGGGCGCGGCGACTGGATCGGCTGGCTCGAGCTCGAGCGCGAGACGGTCACAGACCTCGCCGTGCGGCACACGGCCCAGGTGGTGCACGACCTGCAGGCCGACGTGCTGGGCGTCGTCGAGGCCGAGGACCGGTGGGCGCTCAAGCACTTCAACGCCGACCAGCTGGCCGCACTCGGTGGGCGTCTGTACGGCCACGTCATGCTCATCGACGGCAACGACGAGCGCGGCATCGACGTCGGCCTGCTCACCCGCGGCGACATCGAGATCACCGGGATCGTGAGCCACGTCGACGACGCCGACCTCGCGGGCCCGGTCTTCAGCCGGGACTGCCCGGAGCTGACGCTGGCGCTGCCCGGCGGCCGCCGGCTGCTCGTGCTCGTCAACCACCTCAAGTCGAAGGGCTACGGGGGGTCCGAGGCCAACGTGCGGCGCAAGCGACAGGCGCAGCGCATCCGGGAGGTCTACGAGCAGCGCCGTGCCGAGGGGCACGATCTCGTCGCGGTGGTCGGCGACCTCAACGACACCCCGACGAGTGACCCGCTGTCGCCGCTCCTCGGGGCCGGGGGCACGGGCGTCGCGGCGACTCCGAGCGACCTGCGCGACGTGTCGGCGTTTGCCGGTTTCGACGACGGCGGTTGGCCGGGAACCTACGGGACCGCCAACAAGGGCAACAAGATCGACTACATCCTGTGCTCACCCGCCCTCTTCGACCGCATCACCGCCGCAGGGGTGCATCGGAAGGGAGTGTGGACGGCCTCGGGGCGATGGCCGATGTACCCCACGCTGACGCGGGAGCAGGACGCAGCGTCCGACCACGCCGCCGTGTGGGCGGACCTCGATCTCTGACGCCCGTCGGCGGCGAGTGGTGTGATGGAGCCATGCAGATGCCGAAGCACAGCGACGAGGCCAAGGCCCACTTCCGGTCCCTCGTGAACGACGCTCCGGGCGTCGAGGTGAAGCCGATGTTCGGCAGCCTCGGTGCCTTCGTCAACGGGAACATGTTCGCCGGGCTCTTCGGCGAGAACGTCGGGGTCAAGCTCGATCCTGCGGGGCTCGACGAGCTGCGGGCCCTGCCCGGCAGTGGACCGTTCGGCCCGGCCGAGCGGCCGATGGGCGGCTACCTGTCGCTGCCCGCGGACATCGACGACAAGGCCCGCACAGCCTGGGTCGACCGGGCGCGCGACCACGTCGCCACCTTGCCACCCAAGGTCAAGAAGCCCAAGAGGTAGGACCGGGTGTCCACCGGTGAGGACGCGGCGCGCGACGAGCTGCGCGAGCTCGTCGGCGACGACGGCTCCGTCGAGCTGCGGCCGATGTTCGGCACGCTCGCCGCACTCGTCGACGGCCACGTGTTCGCCGTGGCCATGGGCGAGCAGATCGGGGTGAAGCTGAGCCCCGACGCGCTCGCCGAGCTCGACGCGGTGCCCGGATCGGGAACCCTCATGATGGGCACCCGGCAGATGAAGGCGTACCGAAGCCTTCCTGCCCGTATGCCGTCCGGCGAGCGGAGCGCGTGGCTCAGGAAAGCGCGCGACCACGTCGCGAGCCAGCACCGCTGACGAGGCCCCGGGCGAGCGTGCACCCGAAAACCATTCGCGCCCAGCCGCGTCGACGCGTCACCCTTGAGAGGCGGGGCGGGCAAGCAGCCGCGATGGCGTGCCCAGCTCGAGGCGGCACGCGCCGAGACGGCTGCGCTGCGGCTCGTGCAGTCGGCCCCGCCCGGCACGCGCATCGTCCTCGGTGTGCCGGACGCGGCTGCCCTGTCTGACACCGACTGAGCAGCCGACTGTGGCTCCCGGACCTGTGCGGGTATGCCTGCCCAGGCGCAGTGCGCTCCCGACCGGTTCGTGCGGTCGGGAGCGCACTCGCGCCCAGCGCGCTGCTCGACCGCGCGTCAGAACGGTGGCGGGTCGTCGTCCGCGGCTCGGCGAGCCCGACGACTGTGCGACGAGTGTTCCTCTCCCTCAGTGGGACTCGGTGACGGGTCCGCGCCGGCTCGTGGGTCACGGGGAGGTGGGTCGAGTCCTTCACGCCAGTTCTTGGGGTAGGTGGTGTAGGTGCGGCCGGTGAGGGTGGTCCACTGCAGGCCGCCGTCGTGCGCGATCTGGGTGCTGGTCCAGATGTGGTGGGTCTTGAGGTTGTGGTGCAGCCGGTGCTTGGCGAAGACGTTCGTCACGGACGTCTCGCCCACAGGCCAGGGGGTCTCGTGGTCGAGGTCGCAGCGGGTGGCGGGGACGTGGCAGTCGGGGCCGCGGCAGGTGCCGTCGACCGCGCGGACGTGCTCGACCATCGCCCGGGTGGGCCGGTAGGCCGTGGTGGGGCCGGTGATCGCCGCCCCGGTGGCGATGTCGACGGGCAGGGTGTGCCAGACGGAGCCGGGGCGGGTCATGATCTCGCGGGCGTGG
Organism: Terrabacter terrigena; assembly: GCF_042676085.1. NCBI lineage: Bacteria > Bacillati > Actinomycetota > Actinomycetes > Micrococcales > Intrasporangiaceae > Terrabacter > Terrabacter terrigena. Next base: position 355 of record NZ_JBHTKH010000010.1, on the reverse strand, counting down.
GCGGCGGTGACCCAGCCGTGCCCGGGCAGCTCGCAGCCGGTGTCGGAGGCGCCGGTGGCGACCTCGAACGGCACCACCAGCCACACCCGGGCTGCGGCGACTCCGGAGAAGGGCACGGGCGCGGGCGCCGGGATGCCATCGACGTCGACAGCGGCAGTATCTTCGGCAGCGGCCTCGGCAGCCTCGGCAGCCTCGGCGGCCCCGGGCGTCTTCGAGGACCCCGTCGCTGTCGTGGCCTCGGTGGTCGGAGGGGCGACGCTGCTCGTGGTGAGCGCGTTGCGCAGCAGGGCCTCGGTGGCCAGGTCGCAGCGCAGCTGGTCCAGGGTGCGCGGGTCGCCGGTGCCGCGCAGGGCCC
>NZ_JBHTKH010000009.1:0-166604 GCF_042676085.1 Terrabacter terrigena | reverse complement strand
CAACCACCACCGGCCCCACTCAGCGATCGGGAAAGTCGCACCCATCACCAGGCTGGACAACCTGGCTGGACATCACAGCTAGCGCCGCGGACGCCGGTCCCGCCTCGGTCTGCGTCAGGGGCGCTCAGCAGTGAGCACGGCGTCGTAGGCCGGCAGGGTCAGGAAGTCGGGAAAGGTCTCGCCGAGGGCAGACTCCTCGAAGAGCCGTCGCGCCGTCACCCACGTCGGATCGGCGTCGAACGCCTCCGCCCCGACGCGCCCGCGCAGCGCCGCGACCTCCTCGTCGACGACGTCGCGGACGAGCTCGGCGGTCACCGTCTCGCCGGACGCGAGCACGACGTCGTTGTGGACCCACTGCCACACCTGGGAGCGGGAGATCTCGGCGGTGGCGGCGTCCTCCATGAGGTTGTCGATGGCTGCTGCGCCGTTGCCCGACAGCCACGCCCGGAGGTACTGGATGCCGATGGACACGTTGGCGCGCAGGCCCGCCAGGGTGCGCTCGCCCGGCGTCGAGGCGACGTCGAGCAGGGCGCTCGCCGAGACCGAGACGTCGTCGCGTCGGCGCTCGAGCTGGTTGGGGCGGTCGCCGAGCGTCTCGGTGAAGATCTCGGCGCAGAGCGGCACGAGGTCGGGGTGGGCGACCCACGAGCCGTCGAAGCCGGCGGCCACCTCACGGGACTTGTCCTCGCGGACCTTGGCGAAGGCGCGTTCGTTGGCCTCGGCGTCGCGCCGGCTCGGGATGAACGCGGCCATGCCGCCGATCGCCATCGCGCCACGGCGGTGGCAGGTCGCGACGAGCAGGTCGCTGTAGGCCTTCATCATCGGCGCGTTCATCGTCACGTCGTTGCGGTCGGGCAGCGTGAACGCAGGGCCCGCGTCACGGAAGTTCTTGATGACGGAGAAGAGGTAGTCCCAGCGGCCCGCGTTGAGGCCCGCGGCGTGTTCACGCAGCTCCCAGAGGATCTCGTCCATCTCGAAGGCCGCGGTGATGGTCTCGATGAGCACCGTTGCCCGGATCGTCCCGTGGTCGAGGCCCAGCACCTGCTCGGTGTGGGAGAAGACGTCGTTCCACAGCCGTGCCTCGAGGTGCGACTCCGTCTTGGGCAGGTAGAAGTACGGGCCCCGGCCGCGCTCGACGAGCTCGCGGGCGTTGTGGAAGGCGAAGAGTCCGAAGTCCACGAGGGCGGCGACGACGGGCCGGCCGTCGAGAAGCAGGTGCGCCTCGACGAAGTGCCATCCGCGGGGACGGGGCACGATGACCGGAGTCGCGGCAGCGTCGCGCAGGGCGTACTCCTTGCCCTCGGGGCTCGTGAAGGCGATGGTGCCCCGCACGGCGTCGGTCAGGTTGACCTGGCCGCCGACGACGTTGGCCCAGTGCGGCGTGTTGGCGTCCTCGAGATCGGCGAGCCACACCCTCGCACCGGAGTTGAGCGCGTTGATCGACATCTTGCGGTCGGTGGGTCCGGTGATCTCGACCCGCCGGTCCGTGAGGCCCGGGGCCGGCGGCGGGACGGTCCAGTCGGACGTGCGCACCTCGACGGTCTCGGGCAGGAAGTCGAGACCGGCACCAGCCGCGAGGGCAGCCCGGCGCTGGGACCGGGCAGCGAGCAGCTCGTCGCGTCGGGCCCCGAAGCGGCGCTGGAGCTCGGTCACGAAGTCGAGCGCGCCGGCCGTGAGGACCTCGTCCTGGCGATCGACGTGCGGGCCGGAGACCGTGATCGACGTGGCTGGCATGAGCGCTCCTCCGTGTGGCGAGACCGTGACGGGACCGGGACACGCGGCCGGTGCGTCGGCTGCTCTGCCGGGTGTCCTGCAAGACTTGGACCGAACGTGGCCCTGCCCTTTCGGTGGGCACGCTCGGTATGATTTCATCATACGGAAATTACTTCTCACAAACAGTGGTTCCCCGGTGAGACGAAGACCCTCGAGAGGCAGGCCCATGCCGGCACGCACGTCGATATCCAGCGCCGCGTCGAGCGCCCGCTCCAGCGCGGCCTCGTCGGCGAAGGCGTCCGGCACGACCCGCAGCACGGGTGGGGTGCAGTCGCTCGACCGCGCCTTCGCGATCCTCGAGACCATCGCCGACGCCGGCGGCGTGATCAGCCTCTCGCAGCTCGCGTCCGACACGCGGCTGCCGCTGCCCACGATCCACCGGCTCGTGCGCACGCTCGTCGACCTCGGGTACGTCCGCCAGGAACCGTCACGCCAGTACTCCCTCGGGCCCCGCCTCATCCGGCTGGGCGAGCTCACCTCCCGGCGCCTCGCGACCTGGGCACGCCCCCACCTCGCCGACGTCGTCGCGAAGGTGGGCGAGTCGGTCAACCTCGCCGTGCTCGACGGCGACCAGATCGTCTACGTCGGCCAGGTCATGCCCTCGCAGAACTCCATGCGGATGTTCACCGAGGTCGGCCGCCGCGTCAACCCGCACACGACGGCCGTCGGCAAGGCGATCCTCGCCAACGTCGACGCCGCGCAGGTGCGCGCCCTGCTCGCCCGCACCGGCATGGACGCCCGCACGGAGCACTCGATCACCACCCCCGACGCGTTCATCGAGGAGCTCGAACGCACTCGCGAGCGCGGCTACGCCCTCGACAACGAGGAGCAGGAGCTCGGTGTGCGCTGCGTCGCCGTCGCCGTGCCGGGGGAGCACCGGCTCGCGCTCTCGATCTCGGGGCCGCAGCCGCGCATGGGTGACGGCATGATCGCCAAGGCGGTCGGGCCTCTGCACGCGGCCGCCGACGCCGTGGCGGCCGAGCTGGACGAGCACGCCTGACAGGCACCACCCGGACGGGCCGCCAGGCCCCCGCGTATGCCGCCGGGTCGGGTGGGGCCGGGGTTGCGCGACCCGACCCGACGGCATACGGGCTGGGTCAGCCGACGGCCTTGAGGGCGTCGACCTCCCCCGAGCCGAACCAGCTGTTGTGGCCGATGCCGCCCTGGCACTGCTGGAGGGCACCGCCGTCGAGGGCCGGGAAGAACGCGTACGGCGTCACGTCCGCGGGGCAGGCGATCGGGTTGGTCGCCCGCTGCAGCGCCGCGGCCAGGACGCTGCCGCTCTGCCCGGTGCGGCTCGCGATGAGCGCGGCGACACCCACCGCGTGCGGCGAGGCCATCGACGTGCCCTGCTGGTAGCAGTACGTGGCGCCGCTGGCGTCGACGACCCGGCGCGACGCCAGGCAGGTGGCGTTGAGCAGGGCCGCCGGCCAGGTCGACAGGACACGGCCGTTCGGGGCCGTCTGGGTCAGCTGCAGGATCGAGTCCCCGCCGGGTGCGGCGACGTCCACCGACGACGTCCCGAAGGACGAGTAGAACGACTTCATCCGCAGGTTGCCGGTCGCACTGACGCCGACCACACCGGGGACCTCCGTCGGCACGACAGCGCACGCGTTGGTGATGTCTCGCGTCACGGGAGTCGTGTCGTCCGGGCTCGTCTGGTCCTGGGTCGGGTGGGACAGGTCGTCTGCCTGGTTGCCCTCGGCCGCGACGACGAGGACGCCCTTGTTCTGGGCGTACCTGATGGCGCGGCGTTCGGCGTTCCAGATGGCCCGCTGCTCGGGGTCGTTCTTGCAGTTGAAGAGCCACGGGTCGGCGAAGTAGCTGTTGTTCGTGACGTCGACGCCGTGGTCGCCCGCCCACATGAACGAGCAGACGACGGCCTCGGGGAAGAAGAACCCTGCGGCGTTGCCCGCCTTGATGCCGGCGATCCTCACCGACGGAGCGACACCGACGATGCCGATCCCGTTGGCCGCGGCCGCGATCGTGCCGGCCGTGTGGGTGCCGTGGCCGTTGTCGTCGTTCGCGGCGACCTTGCCGGGCACCGCCACGCCGCTGACGCAGTTGGCGCTGGCGTCGTCGCGGACGTTGGCTGCCAGGTCAGGGTGCGTGTAGTCCAGACCGGTGTCGATGTCGCCGACGAGCACCGACGGACTCCCGGTGGTCAGCCTGTGGGCGTTGCCGACGCGGATCTGGTCCATGTCCCACTGCCTGCTCGAGAGGGGGTCGCCGAGCGGGATGGCGCCCGTCGCAGCGCCCGCGGCGCTGCTGGTCGCGGCACTGGCCGTGGCCGTGCCGGCTGCTCCCCCGCCACCCACCGAGGTGGCGAACCGTGTGGTCGCGACGGCGCCCTCCACGCTGCTGGCCGTCCTCATCCGCGCCGCGAAGTCGACGCTCGTCGACCGCGCGACGACGACACCGATCGGCGCGTAGTTCGCGACGACCTGGCCGCCGGCGGCGCCCACGTCCGCCGCTGCCCCCGAAGTCGCGGCCCCGCTCCGGTAGACGACCAGGTAGGTCGTCATCGCGCCCGCGGCCGACGCCCCCGTGGCCGCCACTCCCGTGGCCAGCGCAGCGGCGGCGACGAGTGCCGCCGCCCCGAGTCCTGCTACCGCCCGAGATCCATTCCGTGCTCGTGACACCGACATGGCTCACTCCTCCGCGGTGGCGGCGTGGTCACCCCACCGCACCGGCCGTCTCCGTGGCGGCCCAACAGATCAGCGTAGAACTGTCGGGAGCGGTGGGCGAGACCTTCCGTCAGTCGCGTGCAGCCGCCGTCGCCCGGTCGTTGGCACGCTGGATCGCCTCGACGAGCTCGTCCTTGCTCATCCGCGAGCGCCCTGCCACGCCAAGGCGCTTGGCGATCTCGTAGAGGTGCGCCTTCGAGGCGTTCGCGTCGACGCCCCCCGCGGAGTCCCCGTCGTCGAGATGGGCCCGTGCATCGGCGCCACGCCGCGCAGCCTGCACGTCGCTCGGCCCCTTCTCCGCCTTCTCCTCCCAGTGGTCACCGACCTTCTCGAAGGAGTGCTTGAGCGACGCGAACGCGGTGCGGTGGGCCCGTTCCCCCTCGCCGTACTGCTCCACTGCGGCGTCGTGCGTCGCCAGCCACGTGTCCTGCGCCTTCTTCGACGACCGTTCGAGGGTCGAGGGCAGGTCGGTGCTGCCCGATCGCTTCCTGGCCGGCATGGCGCCCCTCCTGCTGTCACGCCGACGGGCTCCTCACCCGTCCTGCGACTGTCACGTACCCACGGCAGCGGGTGCGACGGCATACCCGATGGGCGCATTGCGACGAATGCGTTGCTCGCGGTGCCGCACGGGGTACGGACCCGGACGGTGAGGACGTGGCGCCGCACGACCGCACCGGACGGTTGGAGCGATCGATCAAAGGAGATGTGATGAGCGAGGCTGTCGCACAGCAACGCACGGACGGTGCCATCCGGAGTCTGGTGCCGGCGCGCATGGACCGCCTGCCGTGGACGAAGTTCCACTGGTCCGTCGTCATCGGTCTCGGCATCTCGTGGATCCTCGACGGTCTCGAGATCCAGATCGTCTCCGAGTCGGGTTTCCAGAAGTCGCTCGGCATGTCGGCCGCCCAGGTCGGGCTCACCGGCACGATCTACCTCCTCGGTCAGGTCGTCGGGGCGCTGACGTTCGGCAGGCTCACCGACAAATGGGGCCGCCGCAAGCTCTTCATCATCACCCTGGTGATCTACCTCATCGGCTCCGGCCTCGCCGGCTTCGCACCCAACATGGGCTTCCTGTGGGTGTTCCGCTTCATCGCCGGCCTCGGCATCGGCGGCGAGTACACCGCGATCAACTCCGCCATCGACGAGCTGATCCCGTCGCACTTCCGCGGCCGCGTCGACATCGCGATCAACGGCACCTACTGGTTCGGCGCCTTCTTCGGCGCCCTCGCGAACCTCTACCTGCTCAACCCCGACAACGTGGCCGAGAACCTCGGCTGGCGCCTCGCCTTCTTCATCGGACCGCTCCTCGGCCTGTCGATCATCTACCTGCGTCGCCACATCCCGGAGAGCCCACGCTGGCTGCTCACGCACGGCCGTGCCGAGGAGGCCGAACGCACCGTCGACGACATCGAGGAGCGGGTGCGCCGCGAAGGCGGCGAGCTGTCCGAGGTCGACGAGAGCAAGGCGATCCTCGTCAAGCCCGAGGACGCCATGGGCCCGAAGGTGCTCTGGGACGTGTTCGTGCGCCGCTACGGCAGGCGCACGGTGCTCGGGCTCACGATGATGGTCACGCAGTCGTTCCTCTACAACGCCATCTTCTTCACCTACGCGCTGGTGCTGACGAACTTCTACCAGATCGACAAGGCCGGGACCTCGCTCTACTTCCTGCCCTTCGCGGCCGGCAACCTGCTCGGCCCGCTGCTGCTCGGCCACCTCTTCGACACCATCGGTCGCCGCAAGATGATCTTCTTCACCTACACGGTGGCCGGCGTCGTGCTGCTCGTGTCGGCGTGGCTCTTCCAGGCCCAGGCGCTGAGCGCCACGACCCACACGATCTTCTGGTGCGTGTCGTTCTTCTTCGCCTCGGCCGGCGCGTCCGCCGCCTACCTGACGGTCAGCGAGATCTTCCCGCTCGAGGTGCGCGGGCAGGCCATCTCGTACTTCTTCGTCATCGCCCAGTGCGCCGGTGCCGTCGCGCCGGTGCTCTACGGCACGCTCATCGGTGAGGGCAAGGACCGCATGCCGCTGACGTGGGGCTACGTCGCGGGCGCCGTCATCATGATCATCGGTGGTGTCGTGGCCCTCGCCATCGGCATCGACGCCGAGCGCAAGTCGCTCGAGGACATCGCCGACCCGTTGAGCAAGGTCACGGAGGAGTCGGGAGCGCGGGCATGAACATCGCCGCGCTGGGCCGCACCTACACGATCGTCGTCGGGGTCAGCCCCACGAGCGGGTCGCCCGGTGCGCTGCGCTGGGCCGTCGAAGAGGCGTCGGTCCGCGGCGGACGGGTCGTTGCCGTGCGCGCCTGGCGGCCCCACGCTCCCGAGACCGCGACCGGCGGGCGGGTGCCATCGGTCGTCTCCGACGATCGGGCCCTGGCCGACGAGGAGGCGCGGCTGGCCGAGGACGTTGCGCGGGTCCTGGGACACGACCACGTGGTCGAGACCCGGGTCGTCGGCGGCAAGCGGCGCGCGGTGCTCCTCGAGGAGAGCCGTTCGGCCGACCTCGTCGTCATCGACGCCGGGCGCTCGACGGAGGTGGGTGCGCGCTGGCTCGGAAGTCGCATCGCGCGCGCCTCGCGGTGCCCGGTCGTCGTCGTGCCTCCTGCCCTCGGTGACCGTGGCGCAGGCCCCCTCGGCCAGGCGGTCGGCAGGCTGGGGCGCTCGGTCGAGCGCGCCGCCGGCACGGCCGGGCGCCCGGGCTTCCAGCGTCCCCCGACTCGCTGAGGGCTGCACGCACCCTCTCCCGCAGCCGTATGCCGTGTGGCTCGGCGGTCCTGTGGAGCTCGGCCTCGGGCCGAATCAGCACGAGTTGTGCCGATTCGGGCCCGGGACCCGCTCGTCGTTCCCTAGAGTCGCGACGCGGCACGGGACAGGGGAAGACGACATGGCGGACGGTGGGTCGGCTCGCACGCGCGCGGAGGAGCTGTGGGCGCGCGCGGCTGCTGAGCGAGAGCGGGAAGAAGTGGCTCGGCGCCGGGCAGAGCAGCTCGAGGCACGGGCCGGAGCCTGGGCTGCGGGCGCCGAGGGTGAGCGCCGGGTGGCGCGTGTTCTCCGGGACCTGCCCGAGGGGTGGGTCGTTCTCCACGACCGGCTGCTGCGACCCGGCACGGGCCTGACGAACCTCGACCATGTCGTCGTCGGCCCAGGCGGCGTGTTCCTCGTCGATGCCAAGAACTGGGCGGGCGGCGTCAGCGTGCACGACGACAACCTCTGGCAGCACGCCGGCCGCAGCTCCGCCAAGGGCGCCGAGCTCGACAAGCTGGCCGGCTTCGCCGGAGAGATGGAGACGGTCCTCGGCGTGCCGGTCGTACCGGTCGTCGCCCTCACGGGTCGTCACGGCGCAACGTTCCGCGCCCAGCGCGTCCGCGGTGTTGAGGTCGTCCCGCACGGCCGGCTGACGAAGTGGCTGCGACGCCAGCCCGCAACCACGGACGCGATCTCTGCCGAGCTCCTGTCTCGCAAGATCGCCCACACCTACCCGCCCGCCTCGGGCGACGTCCCGACCGACGGGGGTCCGTCGACGACGAACCTCACCGTGCCCGCAGTACTCAGCGCCCCTCCGTCGAGCAACGGGACCTCAGCGAAGCGACACCGCGCCACGGCACACCCGCGCCGCCGGCGACCGTCCGCGCTCAAGGCCCTCGCCGGTTTCGGCCTGCTAGTGGCGCTCAGCCAGCTGGGGCCTCGCCTTCCCGACGTCGTGGCCGGTGCAGTGCCGAAGCTTTCGTTTCCCCAGTCACGTTCATCGGGGACGACGCCGGCGGCGCCCGGGAAGGACTGCCAGACGTTGATGAGGCCCGTGATCGCCAGCACGACCGGCGCGAAGGTCGTCATCGAACAGGCGCGCGCCGGCGATGTCTGCGCCTGGTGGCTCAGCAAGCCCCGGTACTCCAGCGACCGGGCTGACCTCACCGTGACCACGGGCATGTCGGTTCGGGTCAGCCTGTCCGTCACGGGATCGGCGGAGTCGAGGATCGACACGATGCCGGGGGAAGTGACCGCATGGCTGCCTGAGGGCACGACACTCGCGGGGTGGAAGCCGAGCAGCAAGGCGTCGCAAGCGTTCTCGCTCTCATTGCGTTTCAGCTACCCCGAAGGTGCCAGCCGCAGGGAGGCGCAGGCCGCCGAGACTGCGGCTGAGAAGACGGTGACTCGGCTCGCCGAGCAGACAGCCATCGCACTGGCTCGGCGCGAGACCACTCGGTAGCCCCTTCCCTCCCGGTCAGCGGACGACCATGACGGGGCACGGGGCGTCGTGGATGACGCGGTGACTGACCGAGCCGAGCAGCATCCCGGTGAAGCCGCCGTGTCCGCGCGAGCCCATGACGATCAGGCCCGCCGCGACGTCCGTCGCGTAGCCGGCGATCGCCCGTCCGGCCGCTCCCCCGACGACGTTGGTGCGCACGTCGAGACCCGGGTGGGCCCGTCGTGTCTCGTCCGCGACGTCGCGTGCCGTCTTCTCGACCTGGCGGTGCAGCGACTCGGCGACCTCCTCACGGCCGAGCATCGTGTCGGTCTCCGGCCACGCCTCGAGGCCGCCGACGTTGTCCACCGACACGATGTGGAGCGCGGCCTCGGCTGCCGCCGCGACCTGGGTGGCGGTCCGGAGGGCGGTCTGGGCCGGCTTCGAGTCGTCGAAGGCGACCACGACGGGGTGGTTCGGTCCTGCATGGACGACGGACGGGCCACGCACGACCACCGCTGGGCAGTGCGCGTGGGCGGTGACGGCATACGACGTGGAGCCGAGCAGCCCCGACGAGATGGTGCCGTGACCGCGCGACCCGGTCACGAGAAGGTCTGCCTGTGACGACACACCCACGAGTTCCGCGGAGGCGTTGCCGACGGCGCTCAACGGGTGGATGTCGTTGCGGCCCAGCTGGTTCGAGGCGATCTCGATCGCCTCGGCGAGGACGCCGCGCGACAGCTCGTCGTACGTGTGGGCCTGGACGTTGGGGTCGTACGCGCGGAAGGTCGGCGTCATCGTCAGACCCACGCAGTGCAACAGGGTGAGTGGGCGCTCGTCGCGCTTCGCGGTCTCGATCGCCCAGTCCAGGGCCAGACGCGCCCCTGGCGACCCGTCGTAGCCGACGACGATGCCCTGGCTGGTGGTGGTGTTCGTCGGGTCGGCTTCGGCGCCCATCGCTCTGCCCTTCCGTGCCGGTCGAGGCCGTGTGCTCTCGGCCACGTCCATCGTCCCGCCTCTCGGCCCTGACGGCACCAGCCGGTGACCATCGAGACCGCCGGCGGCGGGCGGCACGTGCCTGCGCGCCCGCCGCCGGAGGTGTCACTTGCCGAGCAGGACGCTCACCGAGGTGTTGCCCGTGCAGTCGGGGATCTCACGGATCGCCCACCTGCCACGCAGGCCGTTCCCGTCGAAGTTCGACTCGGCGTCGCGGTCCTCGACCTCCCCCTCGGACGCCGTCCAGCCACGGGTCGTGTACGCGTGCTGCATGTCCTCGAGGGTCTGGGCGAACGGCTTCGGTGACACGGCAGTGACCACGGTCCGCCCCTGGGTGCGTGCCTGGACGCCGGTCACGACCATGCCGTCGGGCAGGGCCGCCTGCGCTGGGAAACCCTCTGGCAGGTCGACCGGCTTCGCGTCCGCTGCGCACACGAGGGCGGCAGAGGTGGAGCCCGAGACCGTCTCCGCCATCGCGCCCTCCATCTCGTCGGCGCAGCCGGTGAGCAGGCTCACCGCGGCGACGGCCCCGACGGCGACCAGGGCGCCGCGCACCCTCATCGGGTGACCTGTGCCTGGCGCCGGTTGTCGGCCTCGTTCGACTCGCGCACGTGACCGTCGGGGTCGGCCAGCACCGCGAAGGTGTGGGTGCCCTTGCCCAGGCGTACGCCCGGGAAGCTCAACGTGGTCGACCGTCCGGCGACGAGGTCGGTGGGAACCGACGTGCCTGCGTTGACGCCGTCGACGAAGAGGCGGGTCGTGACGCCGGTGGCGACGGACCTGCCGTTGTTCGCAACCGTCGCGTTGGTGACGTAGAGCCCGTTCGCCTTGGACACCGACAGTGCCGTCGGCGTCAGGTTGGGCAGCGGGTCGTTGGCCGCGTAGAGCGTGTTGCCGGACTGCTGGCGGGCGATGGTGGCGTACGCGTCGAAGTTCTGGGCGCCGCCGGGCTGGGCGCACGCACCGGTGCAGCCGTCGGCGTAGCCGACCTCGACCCGGCCCGTCCGGTCGACCGTGGCGTCCATGAAGTCGAGCAGGTTGCGGTCCTTGCCGCACGTCGTGCCGGCAGTGCAGATGGACCCGCGCTGCACCGGGTCGCTCGGCGTCGTGTCGACGGTGACCCAGCTCTTGCCACCGTCGTACGTCGTCGAGACGTAGAGGTGCCAGACGCCGGTGAACGTCGCGGCGTCCTGGTAGTTGCCGGGGGTGGTGGTGCCTATGAAGGCGAACGAGGCCCGGTCGTCGTCGCCGGCCACCACGGCGGGGAACACGGTGTTGTGGATACCGAGGCCCGCGCCGACGTTCTGGTCGTCGGTCCACGTCTTGCCCTTGTCGCGGCTGACGGCGATGCGCGGCGTGCCGTCAGCGGCCTGGTAGCCCATGTAGACGGTGCCCCTGGCGCCGATGCCGACGCTGGGATCGGAGTCGCCGACGGTGCTGGCCGGGTTCTTGCGCACCGACCACGTCGTGCCACCGTCCTCGGAGACGGCGACGGCCTGGTTGCCACCGCACGACTTGTTCGGGACGTAGACGGTGCCGTCGACGGGTGCGACCTTGACGTGCCCGTGGAGCCCTCCGCAGTCGAGGAGGGAGTACATCGGGACGGCTGGCCCGAACGTCACGCCACCGTCATGGCTCGACGCACAGTTGGCGTCGGCGATGTCCTGGCTGCAGTAGTACACGGCGTTCGGGTAGGTCGAGGTCGGCAGCGGGCCGACGCCGTTGGGAGAGTAGGGACCCCCACCGACGGTCTGGTGGTCGACGCCAGAGTTGAGGCCGCCGCCCTGGCTGGGCGACCAGGTCTTGCCCGCGTCGTCGGAGTAGCACATGAGGGACGTCTTCCCGGCGAGCTGGCTCTCGAAGACACGGCCCGTGGCCGGGTCCGTGAAGCCGATCGGGTCGAGCGAGGTGGCACCGCCGGTGGCGCAGCCGTTGGACGGCGTCGCAGACACGTCGGCCCAGGTCACCCGCGACGGTGAGACGCTGTCGTCCCAGCTCGCCTTGAAGGTGCCGAAGAGCGCCTGGTAGAAGGTCGCGTCGGCCTTGTGGCTGCTGCCGATGGACGGCTCGCCGGCGTCGTGCGCCTGCGCGAACCCCTCCGGTGCGCCGTACTGGCTGAAGGTCGGGGGTGTCGCCGTGCCGGGCGGCGGGTTGGCCGGCAGGTCGGTCAACGTCGCCGTGCCGGTGACGGTGTCGCCGAGCGGCGCAAAGGGCACGACCCGCACCGTGTAGTCGCCGCTCGCCGGCGGTGCCACGATCACCTCCGGGTCGGACGACGACGCTGCCGATGCGACGACGGCGCCGCTCCGGTCGAGCAGGTAGACGTCGAAGTCGGCAGCAGCGGTGGGCCACCCGACCTTGATCGTCAGCTGATGGGTGTCGCCGTAGCCGCTCGGCGTGGCCACGTGCAGTGCGAAGTCGTCACACAGCCCGGGCCCGCACGTGACGTCGCCGGCGGTGCCGGTGACGTTGGGAGCGGCGAAGGGTCCAGCGCTCCACTGGACGCTCGTGCTCGTGTCGGATAGGGACCCGGAGTCGGGGGTCGCCGCGAGCGCCGGTGCGGCTGCACCGAAGGCAGCGAGCAGGGCGGCGGCCGCCACGAGTGGCAGAGCACGGGAACGTTGACGGGTGGATGGTGTCGGCATGCGGGCAGCTCCTGGATCCGCTGGGAGGAGAACACCCCCGAGGCGTTCGGTCCGGTGACCGGCGAGCGACTACACGCGTGTACTCGCTCTCCGGGTCCAACGAGATGCGGTCGGCGCCGGCTATGCCTCCGTTGGTCAAGAGACGGTCAGGATGTGCTGAGGTCTGGCTGGGGCATGACTGGACGATCGCTGGGAGGACGCAGTCGGGTGTCGTACGGGATGTCGACGCCCTCCTGCCCCTGGGCGACCGCCGGCCCTGCGGCCCGGCGGGTCACCCCTGGGACGCGGAGGCGAGGATCGCGTCGGCGGACGCGTCGATGTCGGCCTCCGTCGTCGTCGCGTTCGAGACCGAGACCCGGATGAGGCGCAGCCCCCGCCAGGTGGTGCCGCCGACCCAGCACGTGCCGTCCCGCTGCACGCGCTCGATGACCGCGTCAGTGTCAGCGGGGTCCCCGATGCTGACGAGCACCTGGTTGAGCACGACGTCGTTGTGGATCGTCGCACCACCTGCACGGAGCCGCCCGGCCATGCGCTGCGCCAGCGCGCACGACCGGTCGACGAGATCGGCCACCCCGTCGCTCCCCAGCTCTCGCAACGCCGCCCAGACCGCGAATCCCCTTGCCCGTCTGGAGGACTCGGGAGTGAGGTCGCCGAGGACGAAGTCCGTCGCCGCCCCCGACCCGGTGAGGTACGCGGCGGCATACGACATCGTCGAGGCGTGCAGCGCCGCGTCGGCGCAGATGGCGAGCCCGCAGTCGTAGGGGACGTTGAGCCACTTGTGGGCGTCGACACCCCACGAGTCGGCGAGGTCCAGACCGTCGACGAGGTGGGCGGTCCGTGGAGACGCCGCCGCCCACAGACCGAAGGCACCGTCGACGTGCACGAAGGCTCCGTGTTCCCGTGCGATCGGGATCGCCGAGCGCAGGTCGTCGCACGCGCCGGTGTTGACGTTGCCTGCCTGGAGGCAGACGACCACGGGACGCCCGGCCACCGCCTCCAGCGTCCGGGCCAGCTCGCCGACGTCGATGGCTCCCTGCGTCCCGCACTCCACCGGCACCACGCTCGCCGTGCCGAACCCGAGCAGCCGCGCGGCCCGGTCGATCGTCGCATGCCGCTCGGCCCCGGCGACGATCGCGACGCGCGGCGCCCCGAACAACCCGTCGCGCGCGACGTCCCAGTACACGTCTGCCAGCACCCCCTGCCGCCCGACCGCGAGCCCCACGGTGTTCGCTGCCTGCGCCCCGGTCACGAAGCCGACGGATGCCGTCGCCGGAAGGCCCAGCAGCTGCCTGACCCACGATCCCGCGGCCCGCTCGGCGGCACCCGCGGCCGGTGACAACGCCTCGTTGTACGCGCACTGGTCCCACCCGGTGGCCAGGAGGTCGGCAGCGGTGGCTGCGGGAGAAGAGCCACCGATGACGAACCCGAAGTAGCGCGGACCCACGGTGCCGACCAGCCCGGGGGTGGCGGCCGCGACCAGCTCGTCGACGACCTGGGCGGGCTCGGTCGGACCCGCCTGGAGCGGAGGTCCGAACGCCTGGGCGAGGGCGACGGGGTCGGCGTAGGGGTGGACGGGGCGATCGGCCACGGTCGCGCGGTGGCGGGCCCCCTCGGCGGCCGCGCGGGTGAACAGCTTCTCGAGGTCGGTGTCCATGTGCGCACGCTCCTCTCGCGCAGACGGAGGGCGCAAGGGCCGCGGTCGACGTCCCCGGGCCCGGTCGGCAGCGCACTTGCAAAATACGTTAGTGGTCACTAACGTTTTACTCGTGATCGACGCCCTCTCTGCCGCCGCAGAGCCCAACAGGCGCCGCATCCTCCAGCTGCTGGCGAAGGGCCCGCTCACGGTCAGCGAGATCGCCGGGGAGTTCACCGTCACGCGGTCGGCGATCTCGCAGCACCTGCTCGTCCTCGCCGAGGCCGGTCTCGTGGAGGCGGAGAAGGTCGGTCGACAACGCATCTACCGCGTCCTCCCGTCCGGGCTCAGCCGCCTGCAGGCGGAGATCGACCGGTTCTGGACCGACGAGCTGGACCAGCTCGTCGCCGACGCGCACACCATGAGGAGCACCAGATGAGTTTCACCAAGACCGCACACCTGCCCGTCACTCCCGACGAGGCGTTCGCGTTGGTCACCGAGCCCGAGCGCCTGCGCCGCTGGCAGACGGTCTCGGCCGTCGTCGACCTGCGCGCGGGCGGCGACTACCGCTGGACCGTCACCCCGGGGCACGTCGCGGCCGGCACGTTCCGAGAGCTCGAGCCCGGCCGGCGCGTCGTCTTCGGCTGGGGCTGGGAGGGCAGCGACGAGCTGCCGCCCGACGCCTCCACCGTCACCGTGACGATCGAGGCCGCCGAGGGCGGATCCACCGTGACCCTGGTGCACGAGGGCCTGTCGGCCGAGCAGGCGGCCATGCACGCCGAGGGGTGGAACCACTACTTCGACCGTCTCCAGCGCCTGGCCGCCACAGGAGACGCCGGGCGGGACGACTGGTCGAACGTCCCTGCCGAGATGACGCCGGTGACCGTGGCCGAGGCCGCCCTCGCCGGGCTCCAGCCGGTCCTGCGTGCGCTCACCGACACCGACCGCAGCAAGCAGACGCCGTGCGACGACTTCACCTGCCACGAGCTGGTCGAGCACCTCTTCGCGTCACTCGAGCAGCTCGGTGCCATGGCCGGGACCACCGTGGTGAACCCGGAGCAGGGGTCCCTCGAGAACCGCGTGTCCGTCATGGCTGCCCAGGCAATCGACGGCTGGCTCTCGGTCGACCTCGAGGGCACCGTTCCGGGGCCCGGAGGCAGCGAGATGCCCGCTGCCTTCGCGGCGAGCATCCTCCCCGTGGAGCTCGCCCTGCACGGGTGGGACCTCGCGCAGGCGAGCGGCCAGACCCTGGTGCTCTCGGACGAGGTCGTCGCCTACCTCAGGACACTCGCCGAGGGCCTCGTCCCGGCCGGTCGCGAGTCCGGCTCGTTCGCCGCAGAGGTGGGTGCGCACGACGACGCGAGCCCCCTCGACCGGCTGGCTGCCTTCTCGGGGCGTACGCCGCTCCTCGCCCCCTCCACCATCTGAACCAGCAACCCGCACAAGGAGATCACCATGAGCAAGTACGTCTTCATCTACCACGCCCCCGTGACGCCCGCCGAGGCCGCTCCCCCTTCGCCCGAGCAGATGGATGCCGTCATGGGTGAGTGGAACGCCTGGGCCGCCCGGGTCGGCGACGGACTCGTCGACTTCGGCACCCCCCTCGCCGGGGGCGTGCGCGTCACCAAGGACGGCACCTCGCCGAGCAGCCGTGAGGTGGCCGGCTACTCCATCATCGAGGCCGACGACATGGATGCCGCTCTCGAGCTCGCGAAGGGGCACCCGCACCTCAACATGCCCGGAGGCTGCGAGATCGAGGTCCACGAGGCCCAGCAGATCCCGGGGATGTGAGCAGGTAGCAGCCACCCTGCGCCTCGGACGAGGCGCAGGGGGCTGCGCCGGGTCACCTCACCGTGAGGACGACCCGCATCCACGGGTGGACGCAGCACTCGAACATGTACGTGCCCGGCATGAGACCTGCCGTGCTGAACGCCTCCTTGGTGCCAGCGTTCACGAAGACGTTGACCGGCGACGGCGGCTGGGGGGCGAGATCGCCGTTGGGCAGCGTCGTCGCGCACTCGGGGGCCGGCACGGGGTTGCCCGACAACCCGTTGAGCGGGGCGATGAAGCCTCCACCGAACATCTTGACCAGCGTGAACGTGTGGGTCTCCCCGCCGCGGTTGTCGAGGATGACCGGACGGCCCTCCTTGATCTTGAGCATGGACGGCTTGAACGTCCAGTCCTCGACCGCCTTGGTGGCGGTGAGCTCGGCCAGGAAGGCGTTGACGTTCGTCTCCCCGTCACCGACGCACACGCCGGGCCCGAAGGCTGCGTTGAACGACGTGGGATCACAGTCGTCGAGGATCCTGATGCGTTGGGCCCCCTGCCGGGCCGCCTCGGTGGGGACGGCGAACGCGAGGGCGCTCAGTGCTGCGAGAGAACCGGCTGACAAGGCGATGCTGATCTTCTTGGGCCACATGTCATCTCCACTGCGGGCGCGGGCGTCGGGTGCCGGGTGCGCCCTAGCGGGGGCCCGCACATGCCGCAACCCAGCACGCTACGCCCGGGGCCGGGGGCAGGTATGGCGATTGCGGAAAGCGGCACCTGCGGATGGGGTGAATGTGCACTTGCATCCCAATTGTGCTGGGCCAGCTCGTGATTCGACATCCGCACCGGTCGCGAACGGCTCTGTCAGCGAGGCTCCAGCCCGAGGCGCGCCGCCACCTGGTTGCCGCCGATCTCGCGGACGAAGTCGGGGTCGCCGACGACGACCAGCTGGTCGGTGGCGCGGGACATGCCGACGTAGAGCATCTCGCGGGCCCGGTCGGTCGACGTCGCGTTGACGCACAGCACGACGGCGCGCCGTTCGAGGCCCTTGCAGCCCAGGACGTGGCCGTAGAAGACGTCGTCGTCCTCCCAGAACGACCGCCAGTAACCGACGTGGCCGTCGGCTTCCTGCCGCTCGACCTGCGCGGGGTGACGTGACCCCATCGTCAGCAGGGCCACGTGGTCGGGGCGCCACCCGGCGGCCAGGAGCAGGTCGACCTGGTCGTCGGCTGCCGCGATGGCCCCGTCGAGGGCGGTCGGCACGAACGTCACGTCGGCGCCGTCTCCCCCGCGCAGCCGCATACGCGTCGGGGCCAGCGGGCCGAACGCCTTGGCGATCTGCTGGGTGTTGCGCAGGTTGTGGTCCAGGACCAGCGGGACGAGCGGCACCGGTGGCCGGCCGTAGCGGGCGAAGATGCGCTGGTTCTCGTCGCTGTAGACGAAGAGGCCGCCCTCGTCCTCGTCGCGCAGGGACCTCATGAGCGGGTGCCACCAGTGGTCGGCGAAGTCCTGGGCCTCGTCGACGATGACCGCGTCGAACCGCTTGCCCTCGGGAAGCGCCGACGCGACCTCGGCCATCCGGGCCGCGAGGTCGCGTTCCCAGAAGCTCGCGTCGTTGCGGTCGTGCGAGGCCGTGTCGATGCCCCAGAGGTTCGCGAGGTCCTCGAACGACCCGACGAACGCGGGCTGGTGGTTGCGGGGCACCCCGGCGAGCTGCCGCTTGAAGTACTGGGAGAGCCCGATCGAGTAGCAGACGAGCGCCACCCGCTGTGCCTTGCGGTCGCCCTGGCCCCGGGTGAGGTCCTTCGCCTGGGTGAGGGCGAGGATCGTCTTGCCGCTCCGGGCGCCGCCGCGGATCTCCATGCGCCGGATGAGCCGGGTGACCTGGAGCAGGGCAGCCTGCTCGAGCGTCAGCCGGTCGGCCGCGGCCTCGCGGTCATCGGCATCGGCCGCGATGTCCGGCGCGGGAAAGCTTCTGCCCGCGAGGATCTCGACGATGAGGTCGATGTCGTCGCGGGTCGGGACGCGCTGCTCGTTCGTCTGGCGCGCTGCGACCTCGTGGAGTCGCCCGGCGAGGTCGTCGAGGTCTCGGCTGCCGCTGATCATCCATCGCGGGCAGTCCGTGGTGGCGAAGTCGTCCGCGACGTCGGTGAAGGGCACGACGACCGCGTGACCGAAACGCACCCTGCTGCGGTGGTTCTTCCAGCGGGGGTCGGCCTCGATGAACTCACGCAGGGCGTACTTGCCGTCGCGGCACTGCTCGACGGGCCGCACCCGGCTCTTCCGGGCGCCGCCGCCCGACCACCACCGTTCCTGCCCGTCGACCGACACGCTGCCGCCCTTCACCTCGACGACGACGATGCCGACGTCCGGCATGAGCACGACGACGTCGAGCTCGTGGTCCTTGCGCTGCGACGTCAGCCGCAGGTTGGGCAGCAGGACGGTGCCGTCCGTCACCGTGCCACTGAGCCGCTCCCAGACGAGGCGCTCCGACTCGTGCGCGAACCGCGCACCCTCCCCCTGTGCCGTGGCGGCAGGCTAGCCACCACGGGCGACCGGATGCCGCACTTCGGGCGTCTGCCGTCCGGCGCGGCGAGGGGCGAATGCGGTCATCGGGTCCTCCTCGAGGGCAGATCCCCCAAAGCGGTCCCGGGGAGCACGTCCGCGCGTACGCTCGGGAGTCGTGTGGACTTCCGCTCCGCATGAACGACCCCGAGTGAGGCCCGCGCGACGCGTCGGTGCAGATACCCCTCGGAGGTGCTCATGCGAAAGACCATCGCCACCGGCGGAGCCGCAGCCATCGCTGCAGCCCTGCTGAGTCTGCCAGGAGCCGCGAACGCCGCCCCTTCTGACACCCGCCAGGTCCCATCCACTGGCACGACATCCATCCGTTCGCTCGCTGCTGGCGCCGACGGGCTGCAACAGCCTGAGCTGCGAGCCGGACCCGACGACGAGGAGGCCGGGGTTCCTTCCACCCGGCCTGATCCGAACTTCAAGCACGGAATCTTCCCCAAGCACCCGCTCGATGCCCCGGTGGTGGCATCCAGTGCTGTCGCGGCCACCAACCCGGCCGTGCAGGCCAGCATCCAGGGCCTCAACCATCGCGACCAGCGCCTCGCCAACGGCGGCAACCAGTTCTCGCTCGAGCCACCCGACCAGGCTCTCTGCGTCGGCAACGGCTTCACCGTCGAGTCCGTCAACAGCGTGCTGCGCGTGTACGACTCGCACGCCCAGCCGCTCACCGGGGTGCAGGACCTCAACACGTTCTTCGGCTACCCAGCGGCGATCAACCGCACGACCGGCCTCCAGGGCCCCGACGTCATCGACCCGATCTGCCACTTCGACCCCGACTTCGGGCGCTTCGTCGTGGCCATCACGACCCTCCACGTCGTGCCCGAGACGGGCGACTTCACGGGCCGCAACACCATCGACGTGGCCGTCTCGAACACCGGGGACCCGACGGGGAGCTGGACCATCTACTCCGTCCCGGCGCAGAACGACGGGACGGAGGGTACGCCCGACCACGGCTGCACGACCGACGGCACCACGCACGGCCCGTGCTTCCAGGACTACCCGCACATCGGTGGCGACGCGAACGGCATCTACATCACGACCAACGAGTACGACCTCTTCGGCCCGAACTTCAACGCCGCACAGGTCTACGCCTTCTCCAAGGCGCAGCTCGCCGCCCACCCGGGCTCGGTCCGGGTCACCCTGGTGCCCAACCTCGAGCTGGCCGGCACGCCCGGCTTCACCGTGTGGCCCGCGACGTCACCGGCCAACCAGTACGCCACCGACGCCAACGGCACGGAGTTCATGCTCAGCTCGGTCGCCGGCGACGGCTCCGAGACCGGCAACCCGACCGGTACCGCACGGCGCATCGGCCTGTGGGCGCTGACGAACACGGCGTCTCTCAACGCCGCGACGCCGGACGTCCGTGTGACGAACCGTCTGGTCACGAGCCAGACGTACGTCTTCCCGCCCAAGGTGGAGCAGAAGCCCGGCGACTTCCCGTTGGGGCAGTGCATCAACGACACGACGACGGTCGTCGCGGGCCTGACCGGGTGCTGGCAGCTCTTCTTCGCGCCCGCGGACGAGCCGGCCCATGACGAGGTCATCTCGAGCCTCGACGCCAACGACACCCGCATGCAGCAGACCTGGTTCACCAACGGTGTGCTGTGGGGGGCCCTCGACACCGCGGTGCGGGTCGACGGCGAGCTGCGGGCCGGCATCGCCTGGTTCTCGCTCGAGCCGAAGATCAACGGCAGCGGCAAGGTCGGGGGTTCGATCAAGAAGCAGGGCTACCTCGCGCTCGGCAACAGCGACCTGACCTACCCGGCGATCACGATGCTGCCGAGTGGACAGGGCGCCATGGCGTTCACCGTCGCCGGCCCCAGCCACTACCCGAGCGCGGGCTACGTCTCGATCTCGTCCTCGGGCACGGTCGGACCGATCCATGTCGTCGGCGAGGGCCTCGGCCCGGCCGACGGGTTCACGAGCTACAAGGCGTTCGTCGGCACGCCGATCCGCACCCGCTGGGGCGACTACGGCGCGGCCGTCACCGACGGCAGCTCGATCTGGATGGCGTCGGAGTACATCGCCCAGACGTGCACCCTCGGGCAGTACCTGACCGCACCGATCGGAAGCTGCGGCGGCACGCGGACGTCGCTGGGAAACTGGTCCACCCGCCTGACGAAGATCACGCCGTAGTGTCCGCCTGACACCCGGCCACACACGTGTGCCGCCCAGCCTCTCGAATCCGGCTGGGCGGCATACGTTCTCGGGCGGGAGACCTCAGGCGACGCGCTGCTGCGGTGCCGTCTCGGTCGTCTTGCCGGGGTCGCGCTCGACGACGTCGCCCAGGACGTCGTCGATCTTCTTCATCAGCTCGGGCTCGAGCTTCACTCCGGCGGCCTTGACGTTCTCGGCCACCTGCTCGGGACGCGACGCGCCCACGAGAGCCGCGGCGACATTGGGGTTCTGGAGCACCCACGCGACCGCGAGCTGAGCCATCGTGAGGCCCGCCTCCTCGGCGACCGGCTTGAGGCCCTGGACGCGCGTGAGCACCTCGTCGTTCATGAAGCGCTTGATCATGTCCGCACCGCCCTTCTCGTCGGCGGCGCGCGAGCCCTCCGGAGGCTGCTGGCCGGGCTGGTACTTGCCGGTGAGCACACCCTGGGCGATAGGGCTCCACACGATCTGGCTCACGCCGAGCTCCTCGCACGTCGGCACGACCTCGCCCTCGATGACGCGCCACAGCATGGAGTACTGCGGCTGGCTCGAGATGAGCTGGAAGCCCAGTTCCTTTGCGAGAGCGACGCCTTCGCGGATCTGGTCAGCGGTCCACTCGCTGACGCCGATGTAGAGCGCCTTGCCCTGGCGCACGACGTCGGCGAACGCCTGCATGGTCTCCTCGAGCGGAGTCTCGGTGTCGTAGCGGTGGGCCTGGTAGAGGTCGACGTAGTCGGTCTGGAGTCGCTGCAGGGAGCCGTTGATCGACTCCATGATGTGCTTGCGGGACAGCCCGGTGTCGTTCTTGCCGCCCGGGCCGGTGGGCCAGTAGACCTTGGTGAAGACCTCCAGGCTCTCGCGCCGCTCGCCCTTGAGGGCCTCGCCGAGCACCGTCTCGGCCTTGGTGTTGGCGTAGACGTCGGCGGTGTCGAAGGTGCTGATGCCCGCCTCGAGCGCGGCGCGGACGCACTGCGTCGCGACGTCGTTCTCGACCTGCGAGCCGTGGGTGAGCCAGTTGCCGTAGGTGATCTCGGAGATCTTGAGTCCGCTGTTACCCAGGTATCGGAAGTTCATTCCCCCACCGTATGCCGCCCTGTGCGTGAGGACGCAGTGGGCAAATCGGGTGGTGAGACGGGTGTCGAAGGAACTGTCCGGGCGGGTACAGACGTTGCGGTGAGACCAGCGGCAACGCTGCTGGCCTCGGTGGAATCTTCATGTTCACTTGAACGTTGATCAGCTGAGTGACGCGTGGACAGAGTGTCCACGCCTGGACCTGAAGGGGGTGCACCCGATGCGGCAGAGGAAGTATGAGGAGTTCGAAGAGGACAACGGCACGATGCTGCGCTACGTCCGCCACGAGAACGGCGGCGGCTTCGTGGAGTC
Source organism: Terrabacter terrigena (assembly GCF_042676085.1). Lineage (NCBI taxonomy): Bacteria > Bacillati > Actinomycetota > Actinomycetes > Micrococcales > Intrasporangiaceae > Terrabacter > Terrabacter terrigena. Next base: position 144,804 of record NZ_JBHTKH010000009.1, on the reverse strand, counting down.
GCACGCCCACGTCGACCCGACCGCATACATCGGGCCATCTGCGTACGTCGACCGCGACGCGGTCGTCGGAGCCGGAGCCCGCATCGGCAAGGGCGCGTGGGTGGACCGGGAGGCTGTCGTGCACCCACACGCCGTCATCGGCTCGACCGTGCACGTCGGTGCCGGAGCCGTCGTCGGGCGTGACGCCAAGATCGGGGCGCGCGTCAAGATCGGCAGCCACGCCCACATCTGGGACGGCGCGCGTGTCGACAGCGACGACGTCGTCCGCGACGGCACCGTCGTCAGTGCCGGCTCGCGGGACCGCAGGGCGGCCTGAGGTTCGGGGCAGCTCTCGCGCCGGCTGACCGGTGCGCGGCCTCCCGGGCCGGGCCGGCGTCAAGCCGTTCCCGCCCCTTAATTTTGGGGGCTTTGAGCCCCTCAACAGTGGCTTCGGGGCCCTCGGCCCGGTGCATACCCTTCACCGCATGGTCCACGCGCACCTGCGCGCGGTGAAGAAGAGCACTGGAGGCCACCATGGCCACGTCACACTGGTTCGCGCGCGCCGCAGCGGACCCCGCATCCCCCACGTGTCCCTCGTCCGCCTCTGCTCCCAGACCCGGTGCCCCGCACGGCCCGGGTGCCCGGCGCGCCCGGCAGGCCGTCGCGGCCGGCGCCGTCGCGATGCTGATCACGGCCGGCGGGCTCTCGGCCCTGGGAGTCGGGGTGGCGCAGGCAGCGGTGCCCGGCACCGCGCCCGGCGTCGTCAACGAGCCGCCGACGGGCGGCCACTCCGTCATCGCCTTCCCCCAGCGCGACTTCGTGTCCGCCAGCGGCTTCGCGGAAGGCCACACCTACACGGTGGACCTCCTGCACCCCAGCGGTGTCGTGGTCACCGCGGGATCCGGCCTCGTGCCGCAGGACGACCCGCGGACCGCGGGCTTCGACGGGCTCGTCGAGGTCAACCACCCCGGCGGGTACTGCTGGGCGGGCCTCACGCCAGACATCCGGCCCGGCGACAAGGTCCGGATCGTCGACGACGCGGACGGCGTCACCGACCAGACCACGGTGGCGAACGTGACGGCCGCCCGCCCCGTCCAGACTGCTCCTGACACGGTCGTGGTCCACGGCACCGCGGCGCTGGCCGACGGGTCCCAGATCCCCGTGGCCGAGATCGAGCAGCGCCTGGTCGCCAACCGGCAGCTCTTCCTGGCCAGCGGGTCGCGCACCCTGCGTGCCGCCTCCGTGGCACCTGTCAAGGGTGGAGGCCTGCTCACCTACGACAGCGCCACCGGAAACGCGTGGACGGCCACCTACACCGGCCTCGCCCCGGCCGATGTGACCATGGCGCTCGGTGCCGAGTCCCGCGGCCTGTGGCTGGGCAAGGCGATCGCCCCCGCCGTGGAGTCCACCATCTTCGAGAACGGCGCCGGCATCGTCGCCGGACCGGCGGCGCCGTGCACCGCGCCGCTGGAGAAGATCCCGCCCCCGCCCGGCGGCGACGTGTCCGCCCCGTCCGCCCCGTCGAGCGTGACGGCGACGGTCAGCGACAACAACACGGTCACGCTCGGCTGGTCGGCGTCGTCCGACGACGTCGGAGTCGTCGACTACGGCGTCTTCCGCGACGGCACAGCCATCGCGACGGTGCAGAACCCCGACGGCACGGCTCCGGCGCCGACGACGTTCGTGGACAAGAATGTCCCCCCGGGCACCTACACGTACACCCTCGACGCCGGTGACGCGGCGGGTAACCGCTCCGCGGAGTCGTCGGGCGCCACCGCGACGACCACTGGTGCCCCGGCGCCGGCTGTGCCGGTCAACGAGCCACCGTCGTCACCCGTGTCGATCATCTCCTTCCCCTCGCGCGACTTCGTCTCGCCGGCAGGTTTCGAGCCCACGGACCTCGTCAACATCTACGTCATCCGCAGCGGCAAGGTCATCAGCAGCGCCACCGGTCAGGTCCCGCAGGACGACGAGCGCACTCCCGGCTTCGACGGGCTCGTCGAGGTGAACCACCCCGGTGGTGGCTGCTGGGAGGGCATCACCCCCGAGCTGCGCCCGGGTGACGTCGTGCGCACCGTCGCCTACGCCAACGGGGTGGTCCGGACCATCGACCAGACCCGCACCTCCGACGTCACGGCGACCAGGGTCTCGATCGTGAAGCCGGCCAGCAGCGCGACCGCGCGGGACGGCGTGGTGGAGATCCACGGCACCGCTGTCGGCCCGGACGGCAAGCCGATCGCCTTGGCCAACGTCGAGCAGCGCCTGGTCGCCAACCGGGACGCCTTCGACCTGACCGGCAAGCGCACCCTCCGCGCCCCGGGCAGCGGCACCATGACCTACGACACCACGGGCAACCCGACCGGGGAGAAGTGGACAGCGACCTACAGCGGCCTGTCGTCCGACGACGTGTACCGCGCCGCCGGAGGTACGAGCCTGACCGGTCGCACCTTCGCCGGTTCGGAGTCCCGCGTGCTGTGGCTCGGCGCCAATCCCCTGTCGGGCCAGGAGCTGACCATCTTCGAGGTCGGCCTCGCCGACCCGCCGGGTCCGGTCGCCGCCTTCTGCACCGCACCGCTCGAGCGGCCCGACAGTGCGGCGCCCTCGGCGCCGACGGGCCTGACCGCCACCCAGACCGGAGCGTCCGACCTGACGCTGTCCTGGACGGCCTCGACAGACGACTGGTACGTCGCCGGCTACCAGGTCCTCGACAACGGGGTGCCCGTCGCGAAGGTGGGCGGCAGCTTCGCAACCGCGGGCGACAGCACGAGCACGTTCACCGTGCCCACGTCGTACGCGCTCACGAACGTGGCAGCGGGCGCGCACCGCTTCACGGTCAAGGCGTTCGACGACGCCAGCCCGCTCGGACCGGGTGTCACCGACGTCGAGAAGGTGGGGGCCGGCATCGGGAACCCCTACGGCAACGTGTCCGCGCCGAGCGATGCGGCAGCAGTGACCCAGCAGGACGTCACCAAGCCCACCGTGCCCGGAGCCGTCACCGCCAAGGTCACCGGTTCCGACGTCGCCATCACCTGGAACGCGTCGACCGACGACGTCGGTGTGACCGCGTACCGCGTCTACCGTGACGGCGTCCAGCTGGCCGACCTGGCCGGCACGGCCACCTCCTACACGGACACCGCCGTCAGCCCGGGCTCCTACGGCTACACCGTGGACGCCGCCGACGCCGTGGGCAACCGGTCGGCGCAGAGCACCCCGCCGGCGACCGCGACGGTCACACCGGCACCTGACACCACGCCACCGTCCGAGGTGCCCGGCCTCAAGGCCGGCAACAACCCCGACATCCACGGCAGCAACGTGCTGGTGCAGTGGAACGCGGCGACCGACGCGGTCGGCGTCTCCGGCTACGGCGTCTACCGCAACGGCACCAAGGTGGCTGACGTCAACGCGCCGTCGCTCTCCTTCCTCGACGTCAACCTGCCGGCGGGCACCTACGCGTACACCGTCGACGCGGTCGACTCCGCGGGCAACCGCTCGCTCACGAAGCCCGCGCCGGTCACCGTGGTCGTCGCCAACGACCCGCCCGCGGCGGGGCACGACATCATCGGGTTCCCGGCCCGAGACTTCATCTCGGCCACCGGCTACCGGCCCAACACGCCCTACACCTTCGCGCTGGTGCACCCGGACGGGACGACCTTCGCCTCGACGACGGTGTCCTCCGACGCGACGGGAACGGTCGAGGTGAACCACCCCGGTGGGGCCTGCTGGATCGGCCGGACGCCGAACATGAAGCCCGGAGACGTCATCCGGGTCACGGACCCGTCGACCGGCGTCGCCGAGCAGACGACCGTCTCCAACGTCACCGCGGAGCGGCCGATCGTCACGGCGGTCGACCCGGTCACGGGTGGCGGCACGGTGGAGGTGCACGGCACCGCTCAGGACACCGCGGGCAAGCAGCTGCCCGTCGACCAGGTCGAGCAGCGGCTGATCGCCAACCGCGACGCCTTCGACCTCAACGGTCGCCGCACCCTGCGGGCACCCGGCGACGGGACGCTGGCGTACGACTCGGCGACGTCGGTCCGCTGGACGGCCCGGTACACGGTGCAGACGCCGAACGACCTGGCCCGTGCAGTCGGGGGGAGCTCCACCAGCGGGCAAGCCTTCGTGGGCGCCGAGTCGCGGGCCCTGTGGCTGGGCCGCACCCCCCTCGTCGGGAACGAGCAGACGATCTTCGAGAACGGCGCCGGGGTCGTCGGCGGGCCGGCCGGCCTGCCCGGCTGCACCGACGTCGCGGAGACACCTGCGCCCGGTGCTGCCGTCTCGGCCGCGCCGACGTTCGCCGACACTGCGGTGGGCAGCACCAGCGCGGCCCAGTCGGTGACCCTGACCAACAACGGCACCGCGCCGCTGACGGTGGGCAAGGCCTACATCGTCGGTCTCAACCCCGGTGACTTCGTCAAGGGTGTCGACAACGCGACCGGAGCCACGGTGGTCCCCGGGGCCAGCGTCACCGTCCAGGTCTCGTTCAAGCCCAGTGCGACCGGCGTGCGGCAGGCCTACCTGGCATTCGTCGACGACGCGGCCAACACCACCGACCAGACGGTCGCCCTCAAGGCCCAGACCCCTGTGGCTGCGACCCCGACGGCCACGGCGCCGGTGCAGAGTCTCGCCGGGAGCACCTTGACGGTGAAGCCGGTCCTCGCCGACAGCACCATCCCGGTCGACCTGCGCTGGAGCGGGAGCGGCGCGAGCCGGTACGAGCTCCAGATGGCCACGGGCAACGGTCCCAGCACGCTCGGTGCCTTCAGCGCGGTGACGCTGGCGCCCTCGGCGACGAGCACCACGGTCGGCCTGAGGATGGGCTCGACCACGGGCGTCGGCTACCAGTTCCAGGTCCGGGCCTGCAACGCCACCACCTGCGGCGCCTGGGCCACGGGGCCGAAGTTCACCCTCGTGGCCGCGGACGACAACGCCATCACCGGGTTCAAGGGCACCTGGACCGCCGAGAACCTGACCGGTGCCTACGGTGGCGGCGTTCGCTGGGCGGCCGGCTCGGCGACGGCGACGATCGTGCAGACGAGCTTCACCGTGAGCGGGAACGCCGCCTGGGTCAGCACCTTGGGCCCGGACCGTGGCCTCGCCCAGGTCCAGGTCGACGGCGGCACGCCGCAGGTGGTCGACCTCTATTCCAGCACGGTGCAACCGGCCCGGGTCGTCTGGGCGCGTGACGCGCTCCCGGTCGGCTCGCACACGGTGACCGTCACGGTGCTGGGCAAGAAGAGCACCCTCAACCCGGGGGCATGCACCACGAGCACCAAGTGCGCTCGCGTCGACGTCGACGCCGCGGTGATGATCCGGTAGCCGCTCGATGGCACAGACGGGAGGGGGCTCGCCGGCCGGCGAGCCCCCTTCTCGTCCTCGATGACGAGCGACCCCGAGGATCAGGGCCGGGCACCCAGCCGGCCGGTGAGGGCTCCGGTCAGGAAGTGCCCGCCACACGGCATACGGCCGCGGCCACCGCAGGGGCGATGGTGGAGTCGAAGACGCTGGGGATGATGAAGCTCGCGTTGAGCTCGCCGGGCTCGACCGTGTCGGCGATCGCCGTGGCCGCGGCGACCATCATGTCGTCGGTGATGTCGGAGACCCCGGCATCGAGCAGGCCACGGAAGAAGCCCGGGAACACCAGCACGTTGTTGATCTGGTTCGGGTGGTCGGAGCGGCCGGTTGCGACCACGGCGGCGTGCTCACCGGCGGCGATGGGGTCGACCTCCGGGACCGGGTTGGCGAGTGCGAAGACGATCGCGTCGTCGGCCATGGTCGCGATGTCGTCGCCCGTCAGCAGGTCGGGCGCCGAGACCCCGATGAAGACATCCGCGCCAGCGAGGATCTCGCTGAGCGAGCCACTCTCGCGGCGGGCGTTGGTGTGGTCGGCGATCCACCGGCGAAAGGGCTCCATGTCCTTGTCGCCGTTGTGGACCGCGCCCTCACGCCCGGCCGCGACGATGTCGGTCGCGCCCTGGCTGAGCAGGAGCCGGATGATGGCGTGACCGGCCGCGCCCACGCCGGAGACGACGATGCGCACGTCGTCGATCGACTTGCCGACGACACGGAGCGCGTTCTTCAGTGCAGCGAGCACGACGATCGCCGTGCCGTGCTGGTCGTCGTGGAAGACCGGGATGTCGAGCAGCTCACGCAGCCGCCGCTCGATCTCGAAGCAGCGCGGGGCCGAGATGTCCTCCAGGTTGATGCCCCCGTAGACCGGAGCGATGGCGCGGACGATCTCGACGATCTGGTCGGAGTCCTGCGTGTCGAGGCAGACCGGCCACGCGTCGACTCCCCCGAACTGCTTGAACAGCGCGGCCTTTCCCTCCATGACGGGCAGCGCTGCCAACGGTCCGATGTTGCCCAGTCCGAGTACGGCCGTGCCATCCGTGACGACGGCCACTGTGTTGCGTTTGATGGTGAGGCGCCGGGCGTCCTCGGGATGCTCGGCGATCGCGCGGCAGATGCGGGCAACCCCCGGTGTGTAGGCACGGGAGAGATCGTCGCGGTGCTTCAGCGGCACCTTGGGAACGACCTCGATCTTGCCGCCGAGGTGCAGCAGGAAGGTCTGGTCGCTGACCTTGCGCACCAGCGCACCGGGAATCGCGGCGATGGCGTCCGTGATCAGCCGTCCGTGCTCCTCGTCCGTCGTGTCACACGTGACGTCGACGACGAGCCGGTCGGTGCGGCTCTCGGCGACGTCGAGCGCGGTGAGCGCCCCTCCCGCGGAGGCCACCGCGGTGGTGAGGGCAGCTGTGGCGTTGGATGCGGCCGGCAACTCGACCCGGATGGTGATGGAGTAGCCAGGACTCGGTGTGGCCATGTCCGTCCTCTCGCGCGTGCAACACTGCCCGACCAGCCCATCCTGCACCCGTCGGCGCCTCGGCGCGGAGGATGCGTCGGCGCGGACGACCCGTCAGTGCGGAGGACGCGTCGGCGCGGAGGACGCGTCGGCGCGGAGGACGGGTCAGCGCGGAGGACGCGTCAGCGCGAGGAACTCCGCCCTCGACCGCGAGTCCTCGCGCAGGACGCCCAGCAGGCTCGAGGTGATCGTCGTGGTCCCGGGGGCCTGGACGCCGCGGAGGGTCATGCAGAGGTGCTCGGCCTCGATGACCACGCCGACTCCCACGGGTCCGAGCTGCGCCTCCAGCCAGTTGGCCACTTGGACGGTGAGGCGCTCCTGCACCTGGGGACGCGACGAGAAGTGCTCGAGAACCCGGGCCAGCTTCGAAAGGCCCAGGATTCGTTCACCTGGGAGATACCCGATGTGCGCCGTGCCGATGAACGGCAGCATGTGGTGCTCGCAGAGCGACCGGACCGGGATGCTGCGGGCGACGATGAGCTCGTCGTAGCCGCCGTCGTTCGGGAACGTGGTCAGCTGGAAGGGGCGCGGTGTGATCAGCTCGACGAACGAGGCGGCCATCCGTTCGGGGGTTCGCGCCATCGACTCGTTCTCCAAGTCGATTCCCAACGCCTCCAGCAGGATCCGCGCCCCCGTCGTGGCCCGCTCGAGGTCGGGTTCAGCGACTGCTCCGGTGCCTCGCCACGCTGGACGAGTGCGGTGGTGCGCCGTGGGGGCGGTGGCCTGGGACGCGGGTGCGGGGTTCATCTGATCAGCCCTTCCTCGGGATGGGTAGCGCGCTCCGCCGCGGTGTGCGGCGGACGGTGATGGACGTGGAGCGCCAGGACGCTCGCGTCCTCGAGCCGGTGCCGGCCCTCGAGCCAGTCACTGGTCGTCCCGCGTGCCCGGGTGAGGAGTGTCGCCGTCTGGGTGAAGTCGGCCGGAGACACCGCCAACGGGCACAGCGGCGGGACGACGTGGAGCCGGGCATCGCCGCGGTAGCCGTTCACCTGCGCCATCAGCTGCCGGTGCAGCAGGAGGCTGAGCGCCGTCAGGGCCGCGCCCAGGGCTGAGGTGGGGCGGGCACCGGCGCACGGGTAGCCGGCCGGGAGGAGGTAGATGTCGCTCACGCCGCGGGCCGCGGTGTGAGCTAGCAGGTCGAGCTCGCCGATGGCGCCGTCGACGAGGGTGCGGCCGTCCCTGGCCACCGGAGGGAGCACCCCAGGAACGGCCGCCGAGGCTCGGACCGCGCTGACCACCGGCCCGCTGTCGAGCACCAGACCCTGTCCGGTGACGAGGTCGGTCGAGGTGACCTCCACGGGGATCCGCGCCTGCTCGAGGAGCTCGTAGCCGAGGTTGCGACGGAGCAGCTGGTCGAGGCCCTCGCCGTCGAAGAACGAGGCGCGTGCACCTCGGACAGCGCCGAACCAGCGGCGCAGGTCGACGGCGAAGACGTCCTGCCGACGCATGCGCTCCCACAGCGACGCGAGCGTGCGCAGTCGGTCGGCGCTGCGTCCAGGCCCCCCGAGGTATGCCGCATTGACCGCACCGACGGACGTGCCGACGAGCAGGTCGGGGCGGACACCGTGCTCGTGCAGGGCGGTCAGCATGCCGACCTGCACAGCACCGAGGCTCCCGCCACCCGTCAACACGAACGCTGTGGTCACGTTCAGGTTCTGGGTCGCGCCGCGTGCGAGGAACGAGACCGGTGGCAGACCGTGGTACGCATGTGTTCCTCCTTGGCTGGTCGGCCGACCGCAGACGACCACTCGGCGAAGCGCTTGGGTGAGCGAGTCGCGTACGTGTTAGCGCGTCGGAAGTCGCTCGTCTTACCGAACCCGCAACCGAGGCGCCCCAGATGGCCACTGACGCACATCCGGACGCCCGTCCCCTGTTGCGCCTGATGCGCAGTGACCCAGGCCGCCGAAGGCTCGCTCCCGGCCGGGGTGGGGGTCTCAGCCAGAGGTGGGCTTTCCGTCAGCAGTGCCCGATGCACTGCGCACTGATACAGGAAGCGCGCACCCGTGCGGGCGAGTGGGCGCCACCCGCGGAGGGTACGACCCGCCGTTCTGCCCGAGACGCCGAAACGGCCTGACCCCGCTGGGGGCCAGGCCGTTTCGGTTGTTCAGGTGGTCAGGCTCAGCTGCAGCCGCTGGTGCTTCCGCAGCCCTCGCACACGTAGCAGGAGCCGGCGGGACGCATCTTCGTGCCGCAGGTCATGCAGATCGGGGCGTCGGCGGTGATGCCGCCGAACTTCTCGAGCAGCTCGGCCGAGGAGTGGACGTCGCCCGAGGCCTCACGAGCAGAGGCAGCGCCGGCACCGAACTTCACCTCGACGGCACCGACCTTCTCGACCTTGGGCTCCGACTTCGCCGCCGGCGTCTCCTTTTTGGCGACCGGCGTGGACTGCTGGAGCGTCTCGAGCTCATCGGCCAGCTCGTCGCCGTCCTCGTCGTCGCTCGACTCGATGGCTTCGTACGAACCGGTCTCGACCTGGCGGGCGCGCTCCTCGGCGGTGTGGATGCCCATGAACGAGCGGGTGTCGAAGTCGAGGTAGTCGAGCGCCAGACGGCGGAAGACGTAGTCCATGAGCGACTGGGCCATGCGCACGTCGGGGTCGTCGGTCATGCCGGCCGGCTCGAAGCGCAGGTTGGTGAACTTCTCGACGTAGGTCTCGAGCGGCACACCGTACTGGAGGCCGACCGACACCGCGATCGAGAACGCGTCCATCACACCGGCGAGCGTCGAGCCCTGCTTGCCGAACTTGAGGAAGATCTCGCCGAGCTCGCTGTTCTCGTAGGTGCCGGCGGTGAGGTAACCCTCGGCGCCACCGACGGCGAACGAGGTGGTCTGCGAGGTGCGGCGCTTGGGCAGGCGACGACGAACCGGGCGGTACTCGATGACCTTCTCGACCTTGACCTCGGAAGCGGCCGCAGCCTTGTCGGCAGCGGCGTCCTTGGCGGTGGAGCCACCGTCGGAGAGGGGCTGGCCGACCTTGCAGTTGTCGCGGTAGACGGCGAGCGCCTTGATGCCGAGCTTCCAGCCCTGCATGTAGACGTCCTGGATCTCCTCGACCGTGGCGGTCTCGGGCAGGTTGACCGTCTTCGAGATGGCACCGGAGAGGAACGGCTGTGTCGCGGCCATCATGCGCACGTGGCCCATCGGGGAGATGGCGCGCTGGCCCATCGCGGTGTCGAAGACCTCGTAGTGCTCCGGCTTGAGGCCGGGCGCGTCGACGACGTGGCCCTTGTCGGCGATGTACTCGACGATGGCCTCGATCGACTCCTGCTGGTAGCCGAGCTTCTTGAGGGCCCGCGGGATCGTGAGGTTCACGATCTGCATCGAGCCGCCACCGACGAGCTTCTTGAACTTCACGAGGGAGAAGTCCGGCTCGATGCCGGTCGTGTCGCAGTCCATCATGAAGCCGATGGTGCCGGTGGGGGCGAGCACCGACGCCTGCGCGTTGCGGTAGCCGTGCTTCTCACCGAGCTTGACGACGTCGTCCCACGCCTTCGTCGCGAGCTTGTGGACGTCGGAGTCCATCGCGTCGAGGGTCTTGATGTTGTCGTTGGCGGCCTGGTGCTTGCGCATGACCCGCTTGTGCGCGTCGGCGTTGCGGGCGTAGCCGGCGTAGGCACCGACGACCTGGGCCATCTCGGCGGAACGCTTGTAGGCGGCGCCGGTGAGCAGCGAGGTGATCGCCGCGGCGAGCGAGCGCCCACCCTCGGAGTCGTAGCCGTGGCCGGTGGCCATGAGCAGCGCGCCGAGGTTGGCGTAGCCGATGCCGAGCTGGCGGTAGTTGCGCGTGGTCTCGCCGATCGGCTCGGTCGGGAAGTCCGCGAAGCAGATCGAGATGTCCATGGCGGTGATGACCAGCTCGGCGACCTTCTGGAAGGTCTCACCGTCGAACGTGTCGTCGTCACGCAGGAACTTCAGCAGGTTGAGCGACGCCAGGTTGCACGAGCTGTTGTCGAGCGACATGTACTCGGAGCACGGGTTGGACGCCGTGATGCGGCCCGTCTCGGGGTTCGTGTGCCACGCGTTGATCGTGTCGTCGTACTGGATGCCGGGGTCGGCGCACTCCCACGCGGCCTTGGCGATCTTGCCGAAGAGGTCGCGGGCGTCGACCTCCTCGATGACGCTGCCGTCGAGGCGCGAGCGCAGCCCGAAGTTCGTGCCGTCCTCGACGGCCTTCATGAACTCGTCGTTGACGCGGACCGAGTTGTTGGCGTTCTGGTACTGGACGGAGACGATGTCCTTGCCGCCGAGGTCCATGTCGAAGCCGGCGTCGCGCAGGGCGCGGATCTTGTCCTCCTCGCGCGCCTTCGTCTCGACGAACTCCTCGATGTCGGGGTGGTCGACGTCGAGCACGACCATCTTGGCCGCGCGTCGCGTGGCGCCGCCCGACTTGATGGTGCCGGCGGACGCGTCGGCGCCGCGCATGAACGAGACCGGGCCGGAGGCCGTGCCACCGGAGGAGAGGAGCTCCTTGGAGGAGCGGATGCGCGAGAGGTTGAGGCCGGCACCGGAGCCGCCCTGGAAGATCTTGCCCTCCTCCTTGTACCAGTTGAGGATCGAGTCCATCGAGTCGTCGACGGCCAGGATGAAGCAGGCGGAGACCTGCTGCGGGCTCTTCGTGCCGACGTTGAACCACACCGGCGAGTTGAACGAGAAGACCTGGTGCAGCAGCGCATACGTGAGCTCGTGCTCGAAGATCTCGGCGTCGGCGGCCGAGGAGAAGTAGCCGTTGCTCTTGCCGGCCGCGACGTAGGTCAGCACGACCCGGTCGATGAGCTGCTTGAGCGAGACCTCACGCGCCGCCGTGCCGACGGCGCCGCGGAAGTACTTCGTCGTGACGATGGTGCTCGCGTTGATCGACCAGAAGTCGGGGAACTCGACCCCGCGCTGCTCGAAGATCGTTTCGCCGGTCTTCCAGTTCTGCTGGACGACGTCGCGCTTCTCCCACTTCACCTCGTCGTACGGGTGCACGCCGGGCGTGGTGTAGATGCGCTCGATCTTGACACCCTTGGCGCTTGCCTTCGAGCGTGAGCTGCGGTTACCGATCTCCGTCATTTCGTGCGGCCTCCCTGACCGATGTGCTTCTGGTTTGAGTCTTGCTGATGGCACCGACAGTGGTCGGTGCCAGATGTTCGTGGAGGGTGGTTACCGCGGTGCATCGAGCTGCGAGGGAGCAGCGGACTCCTCCCCCAGCGCCTCGCGCTCGGCCCGAAGGAGCGCGATGGCTCCCTCGAAGTCCTCGAGGCTCTCCCACGCCTGGTACACGCTGGCGAACCTGAGGTATGCGACCTCGTCGAGCTCGCGGAGCGGCTCGAGGACGGCCATGCCGACCTCGTGCGCCTCGATCTCGGCGTTTCCCTGCGACCTGATCGCTTCCTCGACCTTCTGGGCGAGGAGCGCGAGGTCGTCCTCGCTGACGGGCCTGCCCTGGCACGACTTGCGCACACCGGAGAGGACCTTGGCCCGGCTGAACGGCTCGGAGGCGCCCGACCGCTTGATCACGTTGAGGCTGGAGGTCTCGAGCGTGGTGAAGCGGCGGTTGCACTGCGGGCACTGGCGCCGGCGCCGGATGCAGGCGCCGTCGTCGGTGGTGCGCGAGTCGATGACCCGCGAGTCGGTGTGGCGGCAGAACGGGCAGTGCACGTCCGGTCACCTTCCCTTCCCCGAGACCGTGTCGTTCAGTGTGGTGCGGCCGTCCCGTACGCAGTCCTCGCCTGTCCTCGACTGCGCCGGGTGTTCGTGGGACCTGGCGGGCCTGGGGATGGGCCTGGGGACGACATGGGGATGACCTGTGTGTAACCCCCGATTCGCTGGGGACTACATGTGGACGTCTTACATCTGTGTAACTACTAGATGTAGGGGTAACTGTAGGCACGCTGCGACCCCGATCGCAAGCGAATCGCCAACCTCCGGCGCGCCGTGTCGCTGACCTGCACAAACGTCACATCAGCCCCATTCGTCCCGGCGTGTCGCAGCAGCTGATCTGTCGCCGCACCCCAACATCTAGGGGTTCCTCCGCCGCCGACGTCCCCCATCTGGCACCCCCGTGGGACGTGGGCACGAGGCCTGTCAGCGTATGCCGTACGGAGCGCGAAGCGACCGCCAGCCCTCGTCGGGGCCGCGCCCTGCGGAAGCCGCGTGACCGACACGGCCCGGCGTGCTTGCCGAAATCGGCCCCGGTGACGCAGGCTTCGCATCGTGACAAACCGGACGGCGCTCGAGGAGAACCCGGACCAGGCCCAGCGACGCGACGACGCCCTGTGGCGCTACGACGTTCTCGGCCGAGCGCCGGGCCGCGAGCTGCAGGCACTCGTCGACATCGCCGCGCAGCTGTGCGCCGTACCCACGGCCGCGATCAACCTCATCACCCCGACCGAGCAGCAACAGATCGCAACGACCGGCTTCGAGCCGTCGATCTGCGCGCGGGAGGACTCGATGTGTGCCGCCGTGCTCGAGCACACCGACCCGGTCGTGGTTCCGAACGCCAGCCTCGACGACCGGTTCAGAGAGAACCCGTTCGTCACCGGCATCCTGGGCGACGTCCGGTTCTACGCCTCGGCTCCCCTCACCACCCCGGAGGGCGTCATCATCGGCCGGCTGTGCGTCTTCGACTCCACGCCTCGCGAGCTCGACCAGGCGCAGGAGCACGCTCTGGTCGCCATCGCAGAGCGCGTCGTCGACGTGCTAGAGCTGCGCCTGCGCAGCCGCGAGCTCGAGGACTCCCTGGCCGCCCTCACCCAGGCCCGCGACGAGCTCCACCGCTCCAACGAGGCCCTGTCGGTCTTCGCCGGACAGGTCAGCCACGACCTACGCACTCCCCTCACCGCCATCATGGCGAGCACCGAGATGCTCGGGCAGCAGCCGGCCGTCGTCGGCGACCAGTGGTCCGAGCGACTCGTCGCCACGGCGTTCCGGTCCGCCACCCGCATGGCCGGCATGATCGAGCAGATACTGGCGCATGCGCGCGTCGGCGCCGACCTGCGCAAGGCCCCGACCGACCTGCGCCAGGTACTGGACTCGGTGCTCGAGGACCTCGAACCCACGCTTTCGGCGCGGCGCGCAACCGTCGAGGTGGGAGACCTGCCCACCCTGCCTTCCGACGCGCAGCAGCTCTACTCCGTGCTGCTCAATCTGGTCTCCAACGCCGTGAAGTACGCCAGGCCCGGCGTACCGCCAGCCATCGGGATCGCCGCAGAGCGCGCCGGTAGGGCATGGCGCATCTCCGTGCGTGACAACGGCATCGGTATCGCACCCGCTGACCGCGAGCGCGTGTTCGAGCTGTTCAGGCGGGTCGAGACGTCGGTCGACGGCAGCGGCATCGGGCTGGCCACGGTGAAGCGGATCATCGAGGCCCACGGGGGCTCCATCGGCATCGGCTCTCTCGACGAGCCCGGGACCGTCGTGTGGTTCGAGCTGCCGGCAGCCGACGAGAGGGTCAGCCAGCGACAGGCCTGAGCGGTCGCTGCGCTCGTGCCAGCACGACCCAGGCCACCGCGAACGCGACCGGGGCGCGAGCGTCGATGAAGCCGCTCTGGACGACCAGGAGCACGAACGTCCAGACGGCGGAACCGTCGTCCAACGCTGCGAGGAACGACTCGGCGCCCGCCCTCAGGCCGCCGTCGACCACCACCGCTGCCGCCAGCACCGCGAGCTCGACCAGCGTTGCGATGGCCGACCAGCGCACCCGCGCCCCGACCGTGCCCGATGGAGCACCTGACTGGACGGGCCACGGGGGCCGGGCCACGTCGGGACGCTCGTCCACGGGACGCGCGCCTCGCTCGTCGACGGGGCCGTGCAGCTGGTCGCTCCTCGGCTCGAGCCCCGGGCTGTCCAGGGCGAGACCCACGACGACACCGAACGCCACGACACCCAGCAACACCGGTGAGGACAGGGCGATCAGCGCGGCGTCTGCAGCTGCGCCGGCGCCGTAGCCGCCCCAGGCGATGAGCACGGGAGGCACGGCCTGCAGCACCGCGCAGCCCAGACACGCACGACCGACCAGGATGTCCCTGCGGCGCTGCGCTGGCGGCGCGCTCATGGCAGCGGCCTCGGCCACCGCAACGGGTCGGACCCGAGGCTCGGCCCGGTGGTGGTGCAGGCCCGCTCGTCGGCACCCTGCAGGATGCGCAGGTCGGGGCGCCCGGCCGCGACGGCGACGAGGTTGTGTGCGCTGTCGGTGCCCGCCCTCAGGTAGTCGGAGTGACCGGCGGACGTGCGGCCGACGTCGACGAAGGCGGATCGCGGCCGAAGCCAGTGGTTGCAGCCCACGCCCGGTTGCTTGGGTGCGAACGTGGAGAGCCGCACGGCGCCACCGACCTCCTGTGGGGGCGTGCCGTGCACCATCCAGCCGTAGCTGAAGACGTCGTCGCCGATCGCGCCGAGCACGTTGAGCCCACCGGGCTTCAAGGCTGTCTGCGCGATGTCGGTGAAGGGCAGCCCGGGCGCCCCGAACACGGCGACGTCGTCGATCGCGCTCGTGTGCAGGCTGGCGAAGCCCGCGAGCGTGCCACCGTAGGAGTGCGCCCACACCGTCTGGTGGGCGGGTCTGTCGCGCGCGGCCTCGAGTCCGGTGACGAAGCCGGCGAGAGCGCCGGCGCTGTCGCGGGCGAGCTTGGGGTTGAGGACGTTCCGGTCGATCGACGACGTGATCTCGTGCATCTGCGGTGCGTCGTAGCCCATCCACGTGACGACGGCGACGTCCTGTCCCGGCGCCATCGCCAGCGCCTCTGAGCGCATGCGCGCGAACGTCGTGTCGTAGCGCCGCAGGTCGGCGCCGACCATGGTCGAGAGGCCGCCGACGAACGTGACGACGTGCTCCGCGCGGTCGACGTCGCCCACGGCGACGACAGCCCTGAGGTCGGCCTCCTGTGTGTCGAGGAGCAGGAGCCTTCGCGGACCACCGTCGCGGCGGCTCAGGACGTCACGCACCGCCCGTATGCCGTCCACCTCCTCCTGCGCCCGCGTGCGCTCTTCGGCGTTCCAGGGTGAGCCTCGGCGCTGCGCCTCCGACGCGCGGGCGGTCGCCGTGCGCTCGGCGCGGTCGAGGAGCAGCAGGTTGGCCTCGTGCCGAGCCGCCGCCGGCACGCCGTCACGAGGACCGACCCACTCGGGCCGCTCACGAGTCAGGGCGCGCCGCTCCTCGTCGGTCAGGGACCGCCACCACGCCGCCGAGGCGAACACCCCTGCAGCGGTCGGGGGCGGCACGGGCCAGTCGCCCACCCCGACCTCGGCCCACGCGGGCGAGCCGTGGGACGCCGCGGCCGTCGACGCCGTCGTCGGGCTCCTCGTCGATCCGCCCGGCTCGGCCGTGGACACTCCGCGGGCGGCGACCAGGAGCACCCGGTGCAGCTCCTCGTCGGTCTGCGTGGCTGCACGCCGAGCCTGCTGGAGGCAGGCGTCCACCTCAGCCCTGAGCAGGTCGTCGAGGCGCGCCCGGTGGGCTTCCCCGACGCCATCGCCGAGTGAGGCGCGAACCGGGAGGAACAGCCGGCCGTCGTCGTCGACCCACGCGCCCTCGTCGGCGGCCCGGCGGTCCGCGCGCCCCACGAGATCCAGGGCGCTCTGGAGCCGCTGCGCCGCGTGCCCAAGGGCATGGCCTGCCACCGCGATGCTGCCCGCGAGCTGCCCCAGCCCGGCGACCACCGTGCCGTAGCGGTCTGCCGCCGCGCTCGAGCCGGCACCGGACCAGCGAGGGGCAGCAGCCCGCCGCCAGAGCACCAGCTCCGCGAGCACGAGGAGCCTGCGACGGCGCGCCTCCAGACGCCGACTCACCTCGAGCAGCAGCTGCGGACGGCCGGCCCGGATGTCGCGCACGGCGATGCCGCCGCCCATCGCTGCCGCAGTCATCACGTGCTGCCGTCGGCGCCACCGCGGACGACACCGGGGAAACCACTCCGGGCGCCACCCCCAGTACTGCCCGCAGCGCTGCCCCCAGTGCTGCCCGCAGTGCTGCCCAGCACCTGTCGCGCCGCCTGCTCGACTGCGTCGTAGCCATCGGCGGCCAGGCTCACGAAGCGACCGAGCTCGCGCAGCTCCCACTGCGTCGACGCGAGGCGCGTCTGCCAGGCGGCCGCCACCTGCGGCAGGCCCGAGGCGCAGCGGCCCCCCGGCAGGGCCGCCCCGACCGGGCGGAGGTCGTCGACGACCCCGAGCCGGCGCACCTGGGCCAGGACCTCCTCGATGGTGGCGGCGCTGGCTCGCAGCGTCGCGGTGTCGATCTCGTATCTCATCCCCTGCTCCCTTCCCGAGAGCAACCACGCTAGGTCGCCGGTGGCGGACCCGGTCGGCGTCATCCACAGCCCCGATGGACCGAGCGGGTGGACAGCAGAACGCCGCACCCCCTCCTCGGGGGTGCGGCGTCCGGGCGGGAACGACGGGGTCGAAGCGCCGCTACCGCCAGCCGCTGGAGGTGGAGCCAACGCGGCCGATGGGGTGGGGCGAGGCGAGCGCACGGCGAGTGCACGGCATACGCAATGAACCTCGAGCCCCGGTGATCCTGGAGAGCCCGGGCGTCACCGACCCGGGATGACGAGCTGCTGCCCGACGTGGATCTCGGTGGTGCTGAGGCCGTTGGCGACCTGGAGCTCGACGACGCCGTCGGTGACGGACAGCTGCGGCAGCTCGTGTGCGGCGATGCCCGACAGCGTCTGCCCCGAGGTGACCGTGACGGTGCGCGAGCCGGATGACGCCGACGCGAGCTGGCCGGCCAGCCCGACCGCGAGCAGCGAGACGACCGTTGCGACCAGCAGCGCGACGACGAAACGACCGAAGCGGGTCAGGCGAAGCGGCGGCCGCGCGGACCGGGCGGCGCGGACGGCCTCGCGCCCGGTCGGGACGAGGACGAGGTGCGGGCGCGCGACGGGCCGCGGCTCACTGGTCTGCGGCTGACGAACGGTCTCGAGGACGATGGCGCTCATGGTGACCTCCCCTTGCTCCTGATCTGGCGAACACGTGTTCGATAGAACGTCTGTACGATTTGTAGCACGTATGTTCGAGGAAGTCGAGACACGCATCGAACAGGTGTTTGGCAACTGTGTTCGAACCTCGGTACTCTTTCCTCACACCACACACCTCACCAGCCACCACTGACACTGGCCCTCGAGCAGCTCGCGAGCCGCTCACGAAGCCGGTCCAGCGCACGGTCTGACGAGCCGACGAAGGGGACACCATGGGCGTGACCGAGCTTCCCGATCGCGAGACCGGCGGCGCACTGACCGTGCGTCAGCGGCGAGTGCTCGAGGTGATCCGCAACTCCGTCGACCGCCGGGGCTACCCGCCGAGCATGCGCGAGATCGGCGACGCCGTCGGGTTGGCGAGCCCCTCCAGCGTCTCCCACCAGCTCAACGCCCTGGTGGCCAAGGGCTACCTGCGGCGCGACCCCAACCGCCCCCGCGCCCTCGAGATCGTCTCTCCTGACGCGACGGCCGAGGAGGTCGGGAGCCGCGGCGGCGACCACTACGACACCGAGACCGACTCGGGGGACGCCCGTCCGGAGGCCTCCTACGTGCCGGTGCTGGGGCAGATCGCCGCCGGCGTCCCGATCACCGCCGAGGAGGTCGTCGAGGACGTCTTCCCGCTGCCCAAGCAGCTCGTCGGCGAGGGCGACCTCTTCCTGCTCAAGGTCAACGGCGACTCCATGGTCGACGCCGCGATCTGCGACGGCGACTGGGTCGTGGTGCGCCAGCAGCAGCACGCCGAGAACGGCGACGTCGTCGCGGCCATGCTCGACAACGAGGCCACCGTCAAGACCTTCAAGCGTGTCGACGGCCACGTCTGGCTGATGCCGCACAACGAGGACTTCTCCCCCATCGACGGCGACCACGCCACGATCCTCGGCAAGGTCACCGCGGTCCTGCGCCGCATCTGACGGGCGGTCCGGCCGCGGCCCTTCCAGCAGGCGCATCGCCGCGGCGGACGCCAGACTCTGAGGACGTGAGTCCCGCAGAGGAGACCGCCATGGCAGCCGGGCGCACCCGCGACGTCGTCTACACCTACCGCTACCTGCGGGGCGCGATGATCGCCCTGCTGCTCATGCTGTTGCTGTCCGTGGCCTACCAGTGGTGGTGGGAGACCGACCACAGCTGCTGGCTCGGGTCGATCAGCGCCTACTACTACACGCCCGCGAGAACCGTCTTCGTCGGCTCACTCTGCGCGCTGGGCGCCAGCCTCATCGCCTACAAGGGGCACTCCTCCGAGGAGGACGTGCTGCTCAACTTCTCCGGCTTCATGGCGTTCGTCGTCGCCATGGTCCCGACGGTGCCCGACAACCGCTGCGGCCCGAACGCGTACGCCCAGACCCCGAGCGAGATCGCCGCGGCGGTGCGCAACAACATCTGGTCGCTGGTGGTCGTCGCGGTCATCGCGGCCGTGATCGTGGCAGCGCTCAAGCGGGGCGCCATGATGCGTGACGCGTCAGCCCGCCCCACCGCGCGGTCGGTACTCGTGACCCTGGCGTGCGGCGGCGTGCTGCTCGTCGAGCTGACCCTCTTCCTCGTCCTGCGCGACCGCTTCATCGCCCTGAGCCACGGCATCGCCGCCGTCACCATGGTGGCCGGGATCATCGCCGTCATGGTCCTCAGCGCCCTGCGCACCGTGGAGCGCCACCGGGCCGTCGGCGACGACGACGGCCGCGGCTACCGCCGCATCTACCTCGCCATCGCCCTGGCTCTCACGCTGGCGCTCGCCGCCACGGTCGTCGCCAAGCTCACCGTCACCGGCTTCGCCCACGTCGTCCTCGTCGCCGAGGTCATCGTCATCGTGCTGTTCGCGACGTACTGGGGCGTCCAGACGAAGGAGCTGTGGGACCTCGGCGAGGTCTCGGCCGACGAGGCCCGCGACCTCGGCGCCCCCGCCGAGTAGGCCACCTCGAGCGCCGAGGCCGAGCCCGCACCCCCAGACCCGGCCCGTCAGAGCCGCGCGTCGTCGGGCCCCGTCCCGACCTCCGGCAGGACGGCACACCACCTCGGCTCGCCCTCGGGCGGGCACCGGCGTCGCCCCGATCAGTGACCGAGCGCCTCGCGCAGCGCGGTGAGGGTGTCGCCGAGCGGCGCGTGGAGGCGGATCGTCGCCTCGGCGTCGCCCCGGGTTGCGGACCGGGTGACGATGGCGACGGGCACGTCGCGCTGGTGGGCCCGGCGCACGAAGCGGTAGCCGCTCATGACCGACAGCGACGACCCGAGCACGAGCACGGCGCCGGCCGCCTCGACGAGGCCGAAGCACCGCTCGACGAGCGCCCTGGGCACCGACTCGCCGAAGAAGACGACGTCGGGCTTGACGGTGTCGTTGCCGCAGACCAGGCATCTCGGCGCGTGGAAGGACTCGACGAGGGCGTCGGCGAGCACGATGTCGCCGTCGGGCCGCACCTGCTCGCCCCACTGCGACCCGAACGAGGTTGCCGCCTCGGCAAAGCGGGTCATGAAGCCGGGGTTGGCCTCGGTCATCCTCTCGTGCAAGCCGATCCGCGACGTGTACTCGCCGCAGGTGAGGCAGACCGCACGCTCGAGCGACCCGTGCAGCTCGATGACGTCGGTCGCCCCGGCGGCCTGGTGGAGGCCGTCGACGTTCTGGGTGATGACGGGCCCGACGTAGCCGGCGCGCTGCAGGTCGGTGACGACCCGGTGACCCTCGTTCGGTGCCGCCGCGTTGAACCGCTGCCAGCCGATGTAGCTGCGGGCCCAGTAGCGTCGGCGCGCCTCGCTGCTGCCCGCGAACTCGCCGTAGGTCATCGGCTCGACGCGGCGGGTCCCGTCCGGACCGCGGTAGTCGGGGATGCCGGACTCGGTGGAGAGGCCCGCGCCGCTGAGGACGACCACGCCTCCGCCGCTGACGAGGTCGACGAGGTCCTCGAAGGTGCCGAGGTCGTGCGTCTGGAGCGGCAACGTGCGCGAGGTCGACAGTCGGCTGGTCGCGCCCGTCGCGTTCGTCGCGGCGGTCGCACGAGAAGGTATGCCGGTCGGCTGGTGCACCCGGCAAGCCTACGTGTCGACACGACCCCTTCCTGATCGCGCGGAACTCACGGGATTCCATAATCACCGGTTATGATCGGTGCATGATCGACGCTGCGGGCCTCCGGGTCATGAAGGCCATCGCCGACGAGGGAAGCTTCACGAGCGCCGCCAACGCGCTCGGCTTCACCCAGCCGGCCATCTCCCAGATGGTCCGACGCCTCGAACAGCGCACCGGCACGGTGCTCGTCGAGCGCTACGGCCGGCAGGTCCGCCTCACCGAGGCCGGGCAGGTCCTGGCGCGTCACGCGGTCGGTGTCCTCGCCGCCCTCGACGCCGCTGAGGAGGAGATCACGGCGATCGCCGGGCTCCGTGCCGGCCGCGTGCGCCTGCAGGCCTTTCCGAGCTCGTCGGCGACCCTCGTGCCGAGGACGCTGGCCATCCTCAAGGCGAAGCACCCCGACATCACGGTGACCTTCACCGAGGCGGAGCCGCCCGAGTCGCTCGCCGCGCTGCGCAACGGTGACTGCGACGTCGCCGTCGCCTTCGCCTACGAGGGGGGCGACCTCGGCGAGCTCGAGGAGGACCTCTCCCTGCTCGTCACCCGACGCCTCATGGACGACGAGGTGCGACTCGTCGTGCCGGGGGCGCACCCCCACGCCGGCGACGAGGCCGCCGTGCTCACGGACTTCTCCGGTGACGAGTGGATCGCCGGGTGTCCCCGGTGCCGGGGCCACCTGCTCTCGCTCGCCGACACCGCCGGCTTCCGGCCCAACGTCGCCTTCGAGACGGAGGACTACGTCGCGCAGCTCGGCCTTGTCACGGCCGGCCTCGGTGTGGCGCTCGTCCCCGACCTGATCCTCAACGCAGCCAAGCACGACGAGGTCGCGACCCTGCCGCTGTCACCCGCGTCGCGCCGTCAGATCCTCGCCGTCACGACCCCCGACCTGCAGCGGGTGCCCGCCGTGGCCGCGGCCCTCGACGCGCTCTGCGAGGCCGCCGGCGCCGACCCGAGGACCTCCACCGCCGAGCTCGTCGGCGCCAGGGCCTGACACTCCCCCACGTCGACACCGCGCCAGACGGCCGCCCGACCGGCAGAATGCGGTCATGACACGGGTCGCCCTCGCCGCCACCGGTCCAGCTCCGCTCGAGGCAGGCCTCGAGGCCGCGGCCGACGGCGGCAACGCGGTCGATGCGGCCATCGCGGCTGCGCTCAGTGCGATGAGCACCGAGCCCGGCGTCGTCAGCCTCATGGGCGGCGCGTACGTCAACGTGTGGCCGGCCGGCTCGGATCCCGTCGTCGTCGACGGCAACGTCGAGATGCCGGGCCGCGGGCTCGACCCCTCGGCCTTCGGTCAGGGCGTGCGCCAGGTGCACACCGACTACGGCGGAGGAGTGACCATCGGTGCCGGGCACGGCTCGGTCGCGAACTCCGGCGCCCTGCAAGCACTCTCGCTCGCGCGCGACCGGTTCGCGGTGCTTCCGTGGCGGCGGCTCGTCGAACCGTCCGCTCGCGCGTGCCGTGAGGGCTACCGCATCGGTGCGGCGGCGGCGCTCTACCTCGGCATCGTGCGCGACACCCTCTTCGGCGACGACGCCGAGGCGCACGCCCTCGTCACCGGCGCAGACGGCGGCGCCGTGCAGCCGGGCGAGACGTGCCTCAACGTCGACCTCGCCGACATCCTCGAGCTGCTCGCCGTCCAGGGCGTGTCTCTCTTCACCACCGGTGCCGTCGGACGTGTGTTCGTCGACGACATGGCCGCGAACGGTGGCCTCGTGACCGCCGCCGACCTGACGGCATACGAGGCGGTCGTGCGCACCCCGACGATGCGGTCGGTCGGCGACTGGAGCGTCGCGCTGAACCCACCACCGTCGGTCGGGGGGCCCATGCTCGCGGCGATGCTCGGACAGCTCGCTCACCACGAGCAGTGGACCTCGGCGGAGGTGATCGACATCCAGCGGCGCGTCCTCGCCTACCGGCTCTCGGTGCACGACCGGTCACGCGACCTCGACGCCGACGGTCACGCCCTGCTGGCCTCGGTCGAGCGCCACGGCCTCGCGGGCCTGCCGACGTCGGCCTCCACGGCCCACGTGTCCGCCGTCGACGAGCACGGAAACGCTTGTGCCATAACGATGTCGGCGGGCTATGGAGCCGGCATGGTGATCCCCGGCACCGGCATCCTGCTCAACAACGCGCTCGGCGAGCCCGAACTCAACCGCCTCGGGCTGCACGCCGTGCCGCCCGGCACCCGGCTCGCCTCGAACATGGCGCCGACGACCGCCCGCAGCGCGGTCGGGTCCGCGCTCGCGGTGGGCTCCCCCGGCGCCGACCGCATCACGACCGCCCTGATGCAGGTGCTGGGGCGCAGCCTGCTGCTGGGCGACGACCTCCAGCAGGCGATCGACGCGCCGCGGCTGCACGTGCGTTTCCTCGACGACGGCTCGCCACGGGTCGAGCACGAGCCGTCCGACGAGATCGCCGCGGCCGCTGCTGGTAGCGGTCTCCCGGC
Source organism: Terrabacter terrigena (assembly GCF_042676085.1). Lineage (NCBI taxonomy): Bacteria > Bacillati > Actinomycetota > Actinomycetes > Micrococcales > Intrasporangiaceae > Terrabacter > Terrabacter terrigena. Next base: position 121,516 of record NZ_JBHTKH010000009.1, on the reverse strand, counting down.
CCACCGCTACCCCGGGCCCCACATGTACTTCGGCGGTGTCGGCGCGGCCCGGCTCGGGGCCGACGGTCTCTTCGCGGCAGGCGACGCGCGGCGCGAGGCTGCCGTCGGGGTATCTCCTTGACGCTCGTCACGACCTGCCGATGGCCCAGCGGCCCACCCATCCGGGGCCCCCGCCGCACCGAACCTCTGGCGTCGACCCCTACGAGAGGCCACCTGCTATGACCATGACCGACGACCGCCCAGACGCCGAGGCCTTCCCGGCGACGGCGACGGCACCCGCTCGACCCGATGCCGTGGCCGCCCGGGTGGCATCCGTCGTCTCCCCCTTGTTCGGCGGCCGGCTGCCCGTGCGCCTCAGGGCCTGGGACGGCAGCGTCGAGGGCCCGGCCGACGCGCCCACGGTCGTGCTGCGCGACCCCGCCGCCCTGCGGCGACTCGTGCGTCACCCCGGCGAGCTCGGGCTGGCCCAGGCGTACGTCACGGGCGAGCTCGACGTCGAGGGCGACCTGCTCGACGGGTTCCGCCGGGTGTGGTCGACCGCGCGAACGCTCGCCGGCGGGCGTCCCTCGGCGGCGACCCTGGCCTCGGTCGCGAGGACGGGCATCAGGACGGCGCTCGACCTGGGAGTGCTCGGTCTGCCGCCCGAGCCGCCGGTCACGCAGGCGCGGCTGCGCGGGCGGCTGCACACGAAGTCCCGCGACCGCAGCGCCATCGAGCACCACTACAACCTCTCCAACGACTTCTACGCGCTCATCCTCGACCCGCACATGGCGTACTCCTGCGGCTACTGGACCAGCAGCGACGCCGGCTACACCGTGGAGGACGCCCAGCGCGACAAGCTCGACCTCGTGTGCCGCAAGCTCGGCATCGAGCCCGGCGGTCGGCACCTCGACATCGGCTGCGGCTGGGGATCGCTGTCCCTCCACGCCGCCGAGCAGTTCGGTGCGCAGGTCGTCGGTGTCACGATCTCGAGCGAGCAGAAGGCGTTCATCGACGAGCGCATGCGCGAACGCGGGCTCGAGGGCCGCGTCGAGATCCGGCTGCAGGACTACCGCGACGTGCCGGACGGCCCGTTCGACACCGTGAGCTCCATCGAGATGGGTGAGCACGTCGGCCAGAGGAACTACCCGACGTTCACGCGGCAGGTCGAGCGGCTGCTGCGCCCGGGCGGCCGTGCGCTCATCCAGCAGATGTCACGAACCACCCGACCGGGCGGCGGCCCTTTCATCGAGGCGTTCATCGCCCCCGACATGCACATGCGGCCCGTGGGCGAGACGGTCGACCTCATCGAGAAGGCCGGCCTCGAGGTGCGCGACGTGCACGCGCTCCGCGAGCACTACGTGTGGACCGTGAACGCCTGGTACGACACCTTCGAGGCGAACTGGGACCGCGTCGTCGAGATGGTCGGCGAGGAGGTCGCCCGCGTCTGGCGGCTCTACCTCGTGGGCGGCGCCCTCGCCTTCGAGGAGGGGCGGATGGGGGTCGACCAGATCCTCGCGGTGAAGCCGACGGCCGACGGCCGCAGCGGTATGCCCTCCGTCCGCGCCTGGTGACGCCGTGGGCCTCGTCGGGGTGACGCTCTGCGCGGCTCTCGCCGTCGTCGTGGTGCTCGGCATCACGTTCGCGGTCGCCCTCCGCGTCGGCAGGCAGGCGGTCATCGACGTGACGTGGGGGCTTGGCTTCGTCGCGATCGCCCTGACCGCCTTCGTCGTCACGGGTGGGCAGGCTGACCCGCTGCGACGGTGGCTGGCGCTGCTGCTGACGGCCGCGTGGGGACTGCGGCTCGCCACCCACATCCGCCTGCGTTCGCGCGGGAAGGGTGAGGACCCCCGCTACGAGGCGATGCTCGCGCGAGCGAGCGGCAACCCCAAGGCGTACGCCCTCCTGCACATCTACCTGCCCCAGGGCGTCATCATGTGGTTCGTGTCGCTGCCGGTGCAGGTCGCGATGCTCGTGGGCGGCGGCCTCCCGTGGGTGATGTGGCTCGGTGTTGCCGTGTGGGCGGTCGGCTTCGTCTTCGAGTCCGTCGGCGACCTGCAGCTGACGCGCTTCCGCGACGACCCGTCGAACAAGGGCAAGGTGCTCGACACGGGCCTGTGGCGCTACACCCGCCACCCCAACTACTTCGGCGACGCCTGCGTCTGGACCGGCCTCTTCCTCGTCGCGGCCAGCGCGTGGCCCGGCGTGCTGACGATCCTGTCGCCTGCCGTCATGGTCTGGAACCTCTACGGCGGCACGGGAAAGAAGCTGCTGGAGAAGGACATCGGCGACCGTCGACCCGAGTACGCCGACTACGTCCGCCGTACGAGCGGCTTCTTCCCGCTGCCCCCGAAGCGGACTCGCTGACGCCCCACCCGGCGCAGGTCGGCGATGATGGGGCCATGCGCCCGCTCCTCGCCGACGTTCTCGACCTGCAACCGCACCCAGAGGGAGGCTGGTACCGCCAGACGTGGGTGGCCCCCGAGACGGTGACGCTGCCCGACGGGCGGACGCGGGCCACCGCGACCCTGATCCACTTCCTGCTGCCCGCCGGTGAGTCATCGGCGTGGCACCGGGTGGCCTCCGACGAGGTGTGGATCGCGCACACCGGGTCGGTGGTGCTCGAGCTGGGCGGTGACGGCGCGGCCCCACAGGCAGCCGTGCAGACGGTCGTGGGCCTCGACCTCACGGGCGGCGAGGTGGCCCAGGCGGTCGTACCGGCCGGCGTCTGGCAGCGCACCGTGCCGGGCTCCGCGGAGGCACTCGTCAGCTGTCTCGTCTCCCCCGGCTTCGACTTCGAAGACTTCGAGCTGGTCGAGTACCCCGACGTGCGACGCGCCCCGGCAGGCCCGGAGGACGAGCCCGTCGACCCCGGGGTGCCCACGAACCCGGCCTGACGGGGAAGCGTCTCAACCCGAGACGGCCGACACCTCGGTGCCGTCGGTGACGATGGCGATGTCGCCCTCCGTGTCGGTGCGGTGGACGGCAAAACCTCTGTCCTGCAAGGCTTTCATGGTTGCCGGTGCCGGATGACCGTAGTCGTTGCCTTGCCCGACGCTGATCACCGCGAGGCGACCAGCGACCCGGTCGAGGATGCGGTCGTCGCGGTTGCCGGAGCCGTGGTGGGCCACCTTGAGGACGTCGATGCTCCCCCACCGCGACGGGTCGAGCTGGGACTCGCGCAGCACCTGGGCGGCGGCTTCGCGTTCGATGTCGCCGGCGAGCAGGATGCTGACTCCGCGAACGTGCATCGTCAGCACGACCGAGCCGTTGTTGGGCACGGAGCCGGCGTCGATGCGTCGAGCGGGCCACCACACGTCGGCGCTGACACCGCCGACGGTGAGCGACTCGCCCGCCCGCAGCTCGCCCAGGGGGGTGCGGTGTGCGGCGGCCAGGCTGGACACCCGGCGTGCCTCGGCCGGCGGGTCCAGCACAGGTGAGGCGCGGATCTCGGTGACCGGGCGCTCGAGCACTGCCGTGAGGCCCCCGACGTGGTCGGCGTGGTAGTGGGTGAGCACCACGAGGTCCACGACGGTGGCTCCGACGCGGTCGAGGCATCGGCGCATCAGCTCGGGCTCGGGCCCGGTGTCGATCACGACGACGTGGCCGTCGCCGTTGTCGACGACGAGGCCGTCGCCCTGCCCGACGTCACAGGCGATGAGGACCCAGCCCGGCGGTGGCCACGCGATCGGCGTCGTCGGAACCGCCATCCCGGCGGTGAGGACCACGACGGCGACCGCGACCGTCGGACGGTGGCGGGTGCGGTGCCACGCCCAGGGCGCCAGCGCGATGACCAGGACCGTGATAACGGCGAGCAGGACTGCCGCACCCGCCGACTCACCCCAGGCGACGCTCCCGAACGGAAGCCCGGAGCACCATCGCGCGACGGCGCCGATGGCCTGCGCAGGCACGGCTGCTCCCCACGCCAACCAGGAGGCACCGGTGGTCCACGCCACCGACACGATCGCGACAGCGACGCCGACGACCGTCGTGGGCGCCACGAACGGAGCCGCGAGCAGGTTTGCCAGCACGGCGACGAGAGAGACGCTGCCCTGCAGTGGCACGACGACCGGGGCGCACACGGCCTGCGCGGCGACGGGGATGGCGAGCACCGGTCCGAGGGGCTTGAGCGGCCCGGGCAGCACGCGGGCGACGGCCCTCCCCCACGGCGGGGCGAGGACGAGCAGCCCGAGGGTCGCGAGGCTCGACAGGGCGAAGCCGTACGAGCGGGCGAGCCACGGGTCGCCGACGAGCAGCACCATGACGGCACCCGCGAGCGCCGGGATGCCCGCCCGGCGCCTAGAGGTCGACAACGCCAGGAGGCCGACGAGCCCCATGACGGCGGCTCGCACGACACTCGGCTCAGGTCGCGCGAGGATGACGAAGCCGAGCAGGGCCAACACCGCGACCGGCGCCCGCCACCGCCGACGCACGCCGACGAGACTGCAGGCCCACATGACGCTCGCCAGCACGAAGGTGACGTTGCTTCCAGAGACCGCGCTGAGGTGGGACAGGCCGGTGTCGAGCATCGCCACCGTGAGGTCGGGAGGGGTGCGCGACGTGTCGCCGACCACGAGGGCCGGCACGAGCCCACGAGCATCGGCCCACACGGGGTCGGTTGCGGCGCGGAACCGCTCACGCACGATGTCGGCCGCTGCGAACACACCGCCCGCCCGCGACACCACCCTCACGGCGCCCTTCGGAGCAGCCACGGCGACCACGTCGTCGCCGGGCTCCGCGGGTTCGAGTCGCACGACTGCCTCGACCTCGTCGTGCCAGTGCAGCGCCGACCAGTCCGCACCGCGCCCGATGACCAGCACCGGTGAGTCGACCACCGTGGCGCGGCCCCGACCGGCCACCTCGGACACCTCGAGGCGTACCAGACTCAGGGCAGGAGCGCCGCCACCCGCGGACCCGCCACCGTGGTCGGTGCGCACCGGGCGCGGCTCAGCGGCGACCGTCGCCCTCAGCGTCACGACGGCCCGCTCGGCGGCGAGGGCGCCGAGGGGTCCCGCCGACGCCACGGCGCGGTGGGCGGCGGCAGCGCCGAGGAGGAGCGCGAGCACCGCACCCGCGAGTGCGACGGCGCGCAGGACCGCGTGTGCCCTGCCGGCGATCGCGACCGTCGCGGCACCGATCGCCACGAGGGCCACGAGGGCGACGACCCAGACCGGCGCAACGAGGCCCCAGAACGCCACGACCGGCCAGGCGAGGAGCACCGGCACGAGCCGCCGCAGGTCGAGCTGACGAGCCGTCCTCGGCATCACCCGCCGCACCGTCGGCCGGCCCGTCAGGACGACGAGGGACGGCCCTCGCGGCCGCTGCTCCCGCGGCGCGTTCGAGCCCCGGCCGTGACCCGACGTCACAGCGTGACCCGCGGCCGGAGTCGCTCGAGGAGCTTGTCGCCGATGCCGCTCACCTCGCCCAGCTCGTCGACGGACGTGAAGCGGCCGTGCTCGGTGCGCCAGTCGATGACCCGCTGCGCCAGCACCGGGCCGACGCCCGGCAGCGAGTCAAGGGCAGCGGCATCCGCCGTGTTGAGGCTCACCGGGGCTGCCGAGGGGGAACCGGCGCCGGCGGACGAGGACCTACCGCCCCCACCGAGCCCCGGGTCCGTTGCAGCCGTGACGGACTCGCCCGGACGCGGCACCCTGATCTGTTCCCCGTCCGTGACCGGGCGAGCCAGGTTGAGGATGGCGAGGTCGGCGCCCGGCCGTGCTCCGCCTGCCTGCTTGATGGCGTCGGCGACCCGCGCTCCGGCGCGCAGGCGCACGAGCCCCGGCCGCAGGACCTGCCCGACGACGTGGACGACGATCTCCGCGCCAGCGGTCGGAGCGGCCTCACGCCCGAGCACCCCCGTGGGCCCGGTGGGCCCGGTGGGCCACGTGGACCCCGTCGACCCGGAGCCCGCGGACGGCACCGATGCCCCGGCGGTGGCCGCGCCACCGACGACCTGCACCGAGCGGGACGGTCCCTGGGCCACCTCGGACACCGACGACGAACGCTCTGCCCACAGCACCCGCAGCACGAAGGCACAGCCCACGGCCACCACGAGCGCCAGCAGCGAGACGAGCGCCGCACTGCTGACGGCGCGTCGACCCGACCGCAGCTCGTCGGGCACGGTCAGCAGGGCCGGCCGGCGGGCCCGGCGCAGGTCGGCGTCGAGCTGGGTCACCTCGTCGTCGGTCGCCCGTGCCGTGAGGCGGCGCACGGCAGCTCCTGCGGCTGCGACGGAGACGGCCCCGCGGGCCGGCGACCGCGGGTCGCTGGGAGGCTGCGGCACCCAACCACCGTCGACCGGCGCCTCACCCGGCACGTCACCCGGCTCGTCCCCCTGACCGACAACCGGATCGGGCTCCGGATCGAGCCCACCCGGCCACGCGGCTCCGTGGTCGTGCCGGACCGCACCCAGGACCCGTGCCGCCCGCTCGAGGTCTGACGGTCTCTGGGAGGCACGGAACGGCATACGTCGACGGTAGGAAGCCCACCACCTCGACGCCCGAGCCCGGCGCGCCCCTGGGGACAACGCCCACCCCCGCCGAGGGGGTGTGGACGGCCACAGCCCGAGACGCCCCGCGCGTCGATTCACGCCAGCGCGGCCCGCTGGGCCAGAATCTCCGGATGGCCCGGCACATCATGACCCTCACCTGCGACGACCGACCCGGCATCGTGGCTGCCGTCTCAGGAGCGCTCCTCCAGGTTCAGGCGAACATCGTCGAGAACCAGCAGTTCTCCGACGAGGACACCGCCCTCTTCTTCATGCGTACCGTCTTCGACGCGGAGGCCGACGACGTCGAGACGGTGCTGGCCGCCGTCCGCGAGAGCCCGGCCGTCGCGCACCAGCACCTCGCCGTGCGCCCGGCCGACGAGCACTGCCGCACGATCATCCTGGTGAGCAAGTTCGACCACTGCCTGCTCGACCTGCTCTACCGCTGGAAGTCGGGCGACCTGCCCATCGACATCGTCGGGGTCGTCTCGAACCACGAGGACTGCCGGGCGCTGGTGGAGTACTACGGTCTGCCGTTCACCGTCATCCCCGTGACGGCCGAGACGAAGGCCGACGCCGAGGCCGAGCTGCTGCGCATGGTCGACGCGAACGATGTCGGCCTGGTCGTGCTCGCCCGCTACATGCAGATCCTCAGCGACTCGCTGTGCCGAGCGCTCGAAGGCCGCGCCATCAACATCCACCACTCGTTCCTGCCCGGCTTCAAGGGTGCCAAGCCCTACCACCAGGCGCACGACCGCGGTGTCAAGCTGATCGGGGCCTCCGCCCACTACGTGACCGCCGACCTCGACGAGGGCCCGATCATCGAGCAGGACGTCGTGCGCGTGACGCACGCCGAGACACCCGCCAGGCTCGTGGCGCTCGGACGTGACGTCGAACGCCGCGTCCTCTCGCGTGCCGTGCGCGACCACGCCGAGTCGCGGGTCTTCCTCTCAGGCCGGCGCACCATCGTCTTCTGACCGACAGAGGTCGTATGCCGCCGGGCGGGGCAGCTGGGCGGCCCGGGTAGCGTGCGGGCCATGAGCGACAGGCAGTTCGTCGTCGGCCGGCCCCACTTCGGGCGTGTGACCCGCACGCCCGAGGAGAACGCGGCGGCCTTGTCGGAGGCCCGCGACGCCCTGGCGACGGCTGTTGCCGCCGACCCGACGCAGCCCGGGGCCGCCGACCTGCTCGACGCCACCGTCGACCTGGCCGAGGCGCTCACCATCGCGGGCCGGGAGCGCGAGGCGGTCGCCCTGGCCCGGCCGGCCGTGCAGCTCGCCCGCGACGCCGACCGCACCGAGAGCCTCGGGTGGGCCCTGCTGGCGCTCGCGACCGCCGAGCACTACGCCGGCCTGGCCGCCGATGCCGAGCCGGACTTCGACGAGGCGCTGTCGGTGGCGCGCCTGGGTGCCGACCGCGTGCTCGAGCACTACGCGCTGCACCACCTCGGCCGGTTCCTCGTGGACGAGGGGCGCACCGACGACGCGGTCGAGGCCTTCACCGCCTGCCTCGCGATCCGCGAGCAGCTCGGGGAACCCCGCGCGGCGAGCACCCGCGCCGCGCTCGAGGCCGTGCTCAGGTCTCGTCGGTGAGGTGACGCTGGCGCCACCAGCCGACGACGTTGTTCTTGTGCCGCGCCAGCACGAGCAGTCCGATCGCCATGAGCCACAGGCCGGTCCAGACGTCACCCGGTGCATGACCGGTCCAGATGAGGACTGCCACCACGAGCATCGCCAGCGACCCGAAGATCGACCCGGCCGCGACCCATCGCGTCAGGGCGACGCCGACCGCGAAGACGACGACCACCACCAGCGCCACCCACGGGTGCACGCCGAGCAGCGCGCCCAGTGTCGTCGCGACCCCCTTGCCGCCGCGGCCCCGGAGGTAGGGCGACCAGATGTGGCCGAGCACGGCGGCGATGCCCGCGGCGTAGGCCGCGTGCGCCCCGCCGAACCAGTGGCCGGCCACGAACGCCGGCACCAGGCCCTTGAGCACGTCGAGCACGCCGACGACGACGCCCCACTTGCGGCCGAGCACCCGCGCGGCGTTCGTGGCCCCGGGGTTGCCGGACCCGGACGAGGCGAGGTCCTTGCCGAGCAGCCTGGCGATCATCGTCGCGGGGTTGAGCGAGCCGACGAGAAAGGCCGCGACGACGACTGCCGCCCAGGCGAGCACGGTGCCGGCGCTCACGACCCGGCGGGCCCGTCAGCAGCCGGGGCCGACTCGGGCAGGCTCTCGCCCGGACGCGGGGACACGGCGATGGCCACGGTTCCGGGGCCGACGTGGGCGCCGACGACCGCACCGAGCTCGACGACGACGACCTTCGGGGAGCCGGGCACCATCTCGCGCAGCTCGGCGGCGATCTGGTCGGCGCGGGCCGCGGCGTCGAGGTGGTGCACCGCCACGTCGGCGACGGTGCCGCCCTTCGCGACGTGCTCGACGACCATTGCCTCGATGCGGGCGACGGCACGTGACGACGTGCGGACCTTCTCCACCGGGACGATGCGGCCGCCGCGGACGGCGAGGATCGGCTTGATCGCGAGCGCCGACCCGAGCAGGGCCGATGCCGCACCGATGCGCCCACCCCGCCGCAGGTGCTCGAGCGTGTCGACGTAGAAGAGCACCCCGGACGGCTCGAGACGGGCGCGGATGACCTCGAGAACGCTTGACACGTCGGCTCCCCCGGCCGCCGACTCCGCTGCCGCGACGACGGCGAACCCCATCGCCATGCCGATCGTCTCGCTGTCGACCACCTCGACGGGCACGGGCGCCTCGGCCGCGGCGAGCCGCGCGGCCTCGACCGTGCCCGACATCTGCGAGGACAGGTGGACCGAGACGATGGCGGTCGCCCCGGCGTGGGCGAGGCGCTGGTAGGTGTCGGCGAACACCTGGGGTGTCGGCCTGGAGGTCGTGACGATGGTGTAGTCGCGCAGCGCCGCGGCGACCTGCTGCGCCGTGATGTCGCGGCCCTCGACGTGGTCGCGACCGCCGACGACGACGTGCAGGGGCACGACCTCGATGTCGTGACGCTCGATGACCTCGGCCGGCAGGTATGCCGTCGAGTCGGTGACGATCCGCGTGGTCACGTCGCGCTCCTTCCGCAGGTCGGCCCGGTGGCTGGTCTCAACCTAGCGGCGCGGCACACGCGTATGCGGGAGCCTACGCGTGCCTGACAGCGATCGAGAGAGCACTCCGTCACGACGGAGTGCTCTCTCGATCGGGGTCTCGCTCAGAGCGGGACGACGTTGACGAGCTTGGGGGCACGCACGATGACCGTGCGGATGCCGCCCTCGGTCGCTGCCTTGACCTTCTCGCGGCCGAGCGCGAGCTCGCGCAGGTCGTCCTCGGAGATGTCGGGGCTCACCTCGACGCGGTCGCGCACCTTGCCCTTGATCTGGATCACGCAGGTGACCTGCTCCTGCACGATCTTCGCGGGGTCGCTCACGGGGAACGCGGCATACGCCACCCCGCCGTCGTGGCCGAGGCGCTGCCACATCTCCTCGGCGATGTGCGGGGCGACGGGGGCGAGCATGAGCACCATCGCCTCGACGACCTCACGCGGGGGTGCGGCGAGCTTCGTCACCGTGTTGTTGAGCTCGATGAGCTTGGCGATGGCGGTGTTGAAGCGCAGCCCCTCGAAGTCCTCGCGCACGCCGGCGATCGTCTGGTGCAGCTGCGTCGTCAGCGCCTGGTCGACCTCGGCGTCGACGACGCGCACCTCACCGGTGGCCTCGTCGACGACGTTGCGCCACAGGCGCTGGAGGAAGCGCTGCGACCCGACGACCGCGCGGATCTCCCACGGCTTGGACAGCTCGAGGGGGCCCATCGACATCTCGTAGACACGGAAGGTGTCGGCGCCGTACGCGTCGTACATCTCGTCGGGGCTGACGGAGTTCTTGAGCGACTTGCCGATCTTGCCGTACTCGCGGCTGACGGGCTGGCCCTCCCACGTGAAGGTCGGCTCCTCGCCGTGAGCAGTGGGGGTCTCCTCGACCTCCGAGGCCGTGACGTACTGCCCGCGGCTGTCGGTGTACGCGTACGCCTGGATGTAACCCTGCGAGAAGTACTTCCGGAACGGCTCCTCGCTGCGCACGTGGCCGAGGTCGAAGAGGACCTTGTGCCAGAAGCGGGCGTAGAGCAGGTGCAGCACGGCGTGCTCGACCCCACCGACGTAGAGGTCGACACCGCCGGGGTCCCGGGTGCCTGCAGGCGCTCCGGCAACGGGCTCGTCATGGCGCGAGAGCCAGTACGCCTCGTTCGCGGGGTCGACGAACGCGTCGTGGTTGGCCGGGTCGAGGTAGCGCAGGTAGTACCAGCAGGAGCCGGCCCAGTTGGGCATCGTGTTCGTCTCGCGGCGGAACTTGCGCAGGCCCCGGCCGTCGCCGAGGTCCTTCTCGACCTCGACCCACTCGGGCACGCGCGACAGCGGCGGCTCGGGGCTGCTCTGGGCGTCCTCGGGGTCGAACGTCTTGGGGCTGTAGTCCGGCACGTCGGGGAGGGTCAGAGGCAGCTCGTCGTCGGGGACGGCATACGCGACCCCGTCCTCGTCGAACATGATCGGGAACGGCTCGCCCCAGTAGCGCTGGCGGCTGAAGAGCCAGTCGCGGATGCGGTAGCTGATGGTCCCCTCGCCCAGCCCCTCCTCCTCGAGGAAGTGGATGATGCGCGCCTTCGCCTCGGCGACGTGCAGCCCGTCGAGCGAGATGCGCTCGTTGGCGCTGTTGATCGCGACGCCGTCGCCGAGGAACGGCTCGTCGTCCGGGTGCCCCTCGGCCGGCTGGACGGTGCGGACGATGGGCAGGTCGAACTTCTCGGCGTACTCCCAGTCGCGGGTGTCCTGGCCCGGCACCGCCATGATGGCGCCCGTGCCGTAGCCCATCAGCACGTAGTCGGCAACGAACACCGGGATGCGTTCTCCCGTAACGGGATTCGTGGCCCAGGAGCCGGTGAAGACGCCGGTCTTGTCCTTGCCCTCCGTCTGGCGCTCGACGTCACCCTTGCGCGAGGCTGCGAGCTGGTACGCCGCCACGGCCTCCTTCGGGCTGGCGCTCGCGTCGGCGTCCGCTCCCTTCCAGGCGTCCTTGGTGCCCTCGGGCCAGGAGCCCTGCGGGACGAGCGCGTCGACGAGCGGGTGCTCGGGCGCGATGACCATGAAGGTCGCACCGAAGATCGTGTCGGGGCGGGTCGTGAAGACGTCGATACCCGCGTCCTCGCCGGTGCCCGTGACGACGGGGAAGGTGACGCGCGCGCCCTTGGACCGACCGATCCAGTTGCGCTGCATGAGCTTCACCTTCTCGGGCCAGTCGACCGCGTCGAGGTCGTCCGCCAGGCGGTCGGCGTACGCGGTGATGCGCATCTTCCACTGGCTGAGGTTGCGCCGGTACACCGGGAAGTTGCCGCGCTCGGAGCGCCCCTCGTTGGTGACCTCCTCGTTGGAGAGCACCGTGCCGAGGCCGGGGCACCAGTTGACCGGGGCCTCGGAGGTGTACGCGAGGCGGTGGCCTTCGAGCACCCTCGCCTGCTCGGTGGCAGACAGCTCGGCCCAGCCGCGGCCCTCGGCGTCGCCGACGGGCCGACGACCGGAGGCGAGCTCCTCGACGAGCTCGCTGATGGGGCGCGCCCTGCCCCTGCCGCCGTCCTCGCGGACCGCGTCGACGTCGTACCAGGCGTCCCAGATCTGCAGGAAGATCCACTGCGTCCAGCGGTAGTAGTCGTCGTCGATCGTCGCGAAGGTGCGGCGGTTGTCGAAGCCCAGCCCCAGTCGGCGCAGCTGACGCTTCATGTTGGTCATGTTCTCCTCGGTGGTCTTCCGAGGGTGCTGCCCGGTCTGGACGGCGTACTGCTCGGCGGGCAGGCCGAACGCGTCGTAGCCGAGCGCGTGCAGGACGTTCTTGCCGAGCATCCGGTGGAAGCGGCTGTAGACGTCGGTCGCGATGTAGCCGAGCGGATGGCCGACGTGCAGGCCGACCCCCGACGGGTAGGGGAACATGTCGAGGACCACGAGCTTCTCGCCGCGCTCGGCGACCTTCTCCGGCTCGGCCCACGGCCCGGCCGGGTTGGGCGCGTCGAACGTCCCCTCCTCCTCCCAGCGGTCCTGCCAGGCGGTCTCGATCTGCTGCGCCATCGCGGCCGTGTAGCGGAAGGGAGTCTCGTTCGTCTGCTCGCTCATGTCGTCTCTCTCGTCGCTGCTCGTCGGGCAAAAGAAAACCCCTCGCACAGGAGGGGAAGCCGCGTTGATGTCGGGAGTCCCGACCTTCGTCAACGCGGCTGCGGAAGGAGCAGCAGGCCAGCCATGCGCCCAAGGTTAGCGCAGCCCGCGGCGGGCCCGCGTGGAGGTTTGGGCGCCCCTCGACGCCACCACGTCGGGGCCCTCTCGCGGGTCGGCGTCAGCGGAAGAGCGCGACGACGATGAGGGCCTGCGCCACGTGGTAGCTGACGATCACCGTCAGCGGCGCCCAGCCCCGGGCCTGCACGAAGCGGTCGTGCCCCAGCACGGCGTCCGAGGTGACGAAGACGGCGCAGCCGAGCAGCAGCAGCCAGTCACCTCGGGAGGCTGCGACGAGGAGCAGCGCACTGAGGACGAGCTGGTAGACGAGCACCGGCACCTTCTGTGCGCCGGAGTGGCGCACGATGTCCCGCCCGAGCTTTGCGTGCAGCAGGACCACCGCGGGAGCGGCCAGGAGCAGCAGCCACGCGAACCCGTCGGCCGGGGTCGTGCCGAGGATCGCCCAGATGTAAGCCACGTGGGCGAGCAGGAAGGCTCCGAGCCCTACGAGGAAGCGGGTCTCGGTCGAGTCGAGCAGCGCGACGTCGCCGACGAGGCAGAGGACGAGTGCGACGAGCACGGGCAGGAGCCCCGGCGACCCCGGAACCCGCCCCTCCCCGTACAGCGACCAGGCGACGCCCATGAGGAGCACGACGACGAGGGGCTTGGTGACGCGCTCGAGGAGCTGGTCGGCGCGCCGCACCGAGCTCCAGTTGATCGCTGCCGTCACGGCGAGCGCCACGCTGAGAACCCACAGGTGGGTGGTCACGGGGCAACGCTCCCAGCCTCGGCGTGCTTTCGCCGCCCGAACCCGCGGCACGGGCCGCCCAGCCGCCCACCCAGCCGCCCACCCAGCCGCCCACCCGGCCGCCCAGCCGGCGGTCGAGTCACCTGTCGAGACGAATCGGCAGACGACCGGTTCTCTGCCAGACTCGTCCAATGCCCATGCGCAAGTTCCAGCACACCGTCACCGCCGACGACACCTCAGCCCAGGTCGGCAGCGGTGACCTCGACGTCCTCGCCACCCCCCGCCTCATCACGTGGTGCGAGAACGCCGCCTTCCAGGTCTGCAAGCAGAACATCGACGACGACCACACGACGGTCGGCACGATGGTGAAGATCGAGCACGTCAAGGGCAGCCCGGTCGGCTCCGAGGTGACGGTGCACTGCGCCGAGCCGATCAACGACGGTCGCCGCCTCGTCTGCCACGTCACCGTCACCGACCCCGAGGGCGAGGAGCTCGCCAAGGGTGAGATCCACCGCGCGGTCGTCGACCCGGACCGCTTCATGAGCAAGTGCCAGCGCGTCCTCTGACGCGCTCCCCTCAGAGGCCGATCTCCCTGCGCGACAGGCAGAAGCGTCAGAGCACGTACGCGTCGCCGTCACGGCGCAGCCCGAGGCCGGCGTAGTAGGGCTCGACCATGCCCGGTGGTGGCAGGAACCGGCGGTATCCCCGCCGGCGCAGCAGTCCGTCCTTGCCGAGGATGAACTCGCCCGGCGAGAGGTCGCGGTGACGAGGCGTCACCCAGTCGAGGAGCAGCTGGGCCGTGCCGCCACCGGCGTCACGGCCGATGACGACACCGACCGTCTCGTCATCCTTCAGCACGAGGTAGCAGACGTCGCCGGAGAACGGGTCGTAGACGAAGTCCGGGTTGTAGTGGCGGACGTCTGCCTCGTGGACCCGCAGCACGTGCCGCAGGTAGGTGTCGTCACCGGCGACCTGGAGGACCTCGTAGACGCGGGCGTCGTGCTTCTCGCGCGACATCCGGACGAGGTAGAAGACGTTGATCGCCGCGAGGACGACGTTGAGTCCCACCATGGGCCAGACGTGGTTGGCGGCGTTGTAGACGATCAGGACGACGCAGCCGACCAGGTTGACGAGGCGCAGCCGGCGCAGCTGCGTCTGCAGCAGCGACCAGACGAGCACCGCCGACCCGATCCAGCCGATGACCTCGAGCCACCACGAACCCATGCGGCGACCCTAGTGCGGCCCGGGCGGTGCTGCGAGTGCCCTGCCGACCAGCGGCAGGGCACTCGTCGTCACCGTGTCGGGCCGGACGCGATGGCGCGCCCGGCTGTCCGGGGACCGCTCAGGCGTCGGGCGCGACGAGCTCGGGCAGCTTCGCCTCGAACTGTGCGTCGAGGGTCAGGGACGGCAGGACCTGGCCCTGCTTCTGGGCAGCCTTGGCGACCGACCAGCCCCACGTGGACGCCCGCAGGCGCTGGTTCGGGGTGCCGTGGTGGTTCTGGCTCGCGAAGTTGCAGTCGCCGACCTGGTAGAACGACTGCTCCGCCTCGAGCACACGGGCGGCGTTGAGGGCGAGGCCGCGCTTGTGCGTCACGAAGTACGTGCCGAACGCGTCAGCCATCAGCTCGGTGCGGCGGGTCGCCTCCGCTCCGGTCAGAGGCGACGCGGCGAGGTTGGCGTCGTACTGCACGTGGTGCGCGTACTCGTGCCCGAGGACCGCGCGGGGGCCGACGTCACCGACACCGACCGCCTGCAGGGCATCGAGCATGCCGTCGCCGAAGACGAGCTTGTCGGGGATCGCGGAGAGGACCGGGTCGGGCTCTCCCGCGGCGGTGAAGGCGAAGGCGTTGAGCGTGAAGAGGGGGCTCTGGCCGCCCTTGAGCGCGGGGTCGGCGGCGACGACCTGGACCAGGATCGCGGCGATCTCGGCGGCGTTCGCCTGCGGCAGGCCGAAGAGGGTCTCGAGGAGGCGGGCGAGCCGGGGCTGGTCGGTCATGACGTCGCCGTGCATCGCCATGAGCTGGATGTCGGAGCCGTCGGTGTCCCAGAACTTCTGGGCTGCGCGGAACGAGTGGGACAGCTCGTTGTCGTACGCCTTGGGGAGGGCGTAGCGCGGGTCGCCTGGCTCACCGAAGAGGATGGCGTCGTAGGTCGGGAAGTCGAACGCACCCACGCTCGCGAGCACGGCCAGGCTCCCCGGGTCGATGTCGCCCAGCACGCCGGCGACGTACGCGTCGAGCCGGGTCGGCGCGCACTGGAGCTGCGTCGGGTCGATGACCCGCTCGAGCGCCTCCTGCGCCGCAGACCGTTCGATGCCGAAGCGGCCGAGGGCAGCGGCCTGCCGCGCCTTCCAGTCGGCCGGGAGGTTCGCCCGGAGCCGCGCGATCAGGCTCGCTGACCCCGGGTCGTTCGTCGTGCCGGTGGCGATGTCGTAGGTGTAGCCGTTCGCGCCGGCCGTTGCCGCGGGCGCGCCCGCAACAACGGGCGTCGTGGTGGCCGCCGAGGCGGCCGTTGCTCCTGTGGCCCCCGAGATGGCCAGCGACGTGACGAGAGCGATCGACCATGTCGTGGTCCTGCGCACGTGAAGTCCCTTCGTGTCGTGCCCGGACCGACTGTCGCGGGCAACGCGACCATCATCACCGGGCCCCCCGACATCGCACCACGGAACGTCTCAAAAGGGTGCACTCCGGGGTCCGCCCGCGCCGAGCCGCGCAGCGACCGGCGGCCGACCGCTCAACCGTTCGGTGACCCAGACCGGGCCGGCCGCTCGTGGCCGACGAGCTTGAGCCCGATGACGGCTCCGACGATCCCGGTCAGCAGCAGCACCCTGACGAGCGAGAACGCCTCGTCGCCGGTGGCCATGGCCACCGTGACCGTCAGAGCGGCACCCACGCCGGTCCAGACGGCATACGCGGTGCCGATGGGGATGGTGCGCACCGCGCGCGCGAGCCCGACCATGCTGAGCGCGCCGGCGACCAGGAACAGGGCGGTGGGAACCGGACGGGAGAGCCCGTCGGACGCTCCCAGGGCCGAGGCCCAGACGGCCTCGAGCACGGCGCTCGCGAGCAGGACGACCCACGGCATCACGCCACCGCCTTGAGACCGGCGACGCAGCCGACGAGGACGACGAGCAGCGCGGCGCGAGGGGCGTCGAGGCGCTCCTCGCGCCGGGCGACCGCGAGCAGCACGGTGCCGACGGCGCCGATCCCGACCCACACGGCATACGCGGTGCCGGTGGGAAGGCCCGTCATGGCCCACGCGAGGCCGAGCATGCTCAGCACGAGGGAGACGGCGAACAACAGCGTCGGTCGGCGACGACGGAAGCCGTCGGAGGCGGCGAGCGCGGTGGCCCAGACAGCCTCGAGCGCGCCGGCGAGGATGAGGACGAGCCAGAGCATGGCATTCCGATCTGGCCGTCTTGTCGCTGGGCGGGTACGGCTCCCTCGTCCGCGAACGCGGCTCGCGCGCTCGCCACGATTCTACCGAGACGTGGCGTTCGGGTCGAAACGACGTATCAGGCAGGTGCGCCCGGCGTACTGTCTCCTGCAAGCGCGTTCCTGCGGACAGAGGATCGCCATGGGTCGCGAGTATCTCGACTTCGACGTCGCCGTCACGCGTGAGGGCCAGGGGTATGCCGCTCGCGTCCTGGCCTCGCCGGCCGGCGAGGCGTCGGCACCGTTCACCCTCCCCTTCACCGCCACCGACCTCGCGCAGTTCATGGTCGCGGTCGGGCCGCCCCGCGTCGTCTCGCGCCGGCTCGTCCCGGCGGAGGCGCGCGTCGTCGACGTCAAGGAGTACGGCCGACGGCTCGGCGACGCCCTGCTCGGCGGCGACGTCGGGCGGGCGTTCCGCGACAGCCTGGCTGCGGCGGGCGACCAGGGCCGGGACCTCCGGCTGCGGCTGCGCCTCGACGCGGTGCCCGACCTCGACCCGGTGCCGTGGGAGTACCTCTACGACTCCAGGCTGGGCCGCTTCCTCACCCTGTCGCAGGAGACTCCGGTGGTCCGGCTCATCGACTCGCTGGAGCGTCCCCCGGTGGTCACCGTCGACGCTCCGCTGCGGGTGCTCGTCATGGTCTCGAGCCCGAGCGACCTGCCCCAGCTCGCCGTCGACCGCGAGGAGCAGCTGTTGAGGGCCACGACGGGCGACCTGCTGGCCAGCGGCCGGCTCACCATCACGGTGCTCGACGACGCGACCCTCACCGGGCTGCAGCGTGCCCTGCTCGACGACTACCACGTCTTCCACTTCATCGGGCACGGCGGCTTCGACCAGCAGGCCCAGGAGGGCGTGCTCGTGCTGGAGCGCGAGGACGGCACGGCCCACCGGGTCTCGGGATCCCGCCTCGGCACGCTGCTGCACGACGCACGGACGATGCAGCTGGCCGTGCTCAACGCGTGCGAGGGTGCCCGGACGTCCGGGCGGGACGCCTTCTCGGGAGTGGGACAGGCCCTCGCGAGGCAGGGCCTGCCGGCGGTAGTCGCCATGCAGACCGAGATCTCCGACCGTGCGGCCCTCGTGTTCAGCCACGAGTTCTACTGGTTCCTCACCCGCGGCCTCGGCATCGACGCCGCGATGTGCGAGGTGCGCAAGGCGATGGCCGTCTCGGACGAGGCGTCGGAGTGGGGCACGGCCGTGCTGCTGCGGTCGGGGGCCGAACAGCCGTTCAGCTTCACGGCCGGCGCGGCCGCGGCCGACGACTGCCCCGAGAGCCGGCTCGAGTCCCTCTACGACGCGGCGCGGGGAGCGATCAAGGCCGACGCCCCGGCGACGGCACTGCCGATGCTCGAGCAGATCGCCAGCCAGCGGCCCGACTACCTGGACGTCACGCAGCTGCTCGAGCGCGTGCGGCCGGCCGTGCAGCCGGAGCCCGCGACCCGGCCCGAGACGGTCGCGGCCGTCCCCGAGACGGTCGCGGCGGTGCCCGAGACCCGTCCTCGCACGAGGCCCGTCGAGACAGGGCCCGGGCCCTCGCCCACCTCCGGACGGCAGGACCGGCAGCGACGCAAGCGGCCGATCGGGACGTGGGTGAGGGCGACCGTCCTCGTGGTCGTGCTCGTGGGCTGCTGGCTCGCCTGGCGCGTCCTGCCGACGCTGCTCCAGAAGGCCGACCCGCTGGTGTCCGCGGCGTGCGGGTCCAGTGCGGCCACGCCCGGAACGACCGACCTCGTCATCGGGTGCGCGCCGATCGCGCCGACGGTCGACGGCTCGTTCGACGACTGGCGGTCGGTGCCCGAGCACGACGTCGACGCCGCGGTCTTCGGCGCCGCGAACCGGAGGGCCGGACTCACCGGCACCTGGCAGGCCCTCTGGGACGGCGAGGCCCTCTACCTCCACGCCGTCGTCACCGACCCGGTCGTCACCACGGCCGAGGGCGCGGCCGCCCAGTGGTGGAACGGCGACGCCGTCTCGTTCGAGATCGGTCCGGACGCCCGGGCCCTGAGCCGCACCGCTGCCCTGCGCAAGGGACAGGACTTCCACGTCATCCTCGCCCTGCGCGACGGCACCGACCGCCGGGCGGCGGCCGACGTCAACACGGTCGGCCCCAGCCCGAAGGGCAAGCCCGTCTTCGCGACGGGTGCCGAACGCCCCGAGATCTCGGTCGTCGCCCGCTTGCGTGACGGCGGGTACGAGCTCGAGGCGCGCGTGCCCTGGTCGGCGGTCGGACGCACCGTCGCACCCCAGCGGGGCGACGTGCTGGCGATGAACGTCGACGTCAGCGACGCGAAGGGCTCCGGTGCGGACTGGACGCTGCGCACCATGCTGAGCAGCAACCCGCAGCGCACCGGGCCCAACCAGCCGTTGCCGGCGCGGTGGCAGAGCGTCACGCTCGGGGACTCGGGCTGACCCGTGCCCGGCCGGCTCTACGCCCTCCTCGTCGGGATCGACGCCTACCCCGCCCCGATCCCGACCCTGTCGGGGTGCGTCAACGACGTCGCTGGCATGGCGGGTCTGCTGCGTGAGCGCGTCGGTGACGCCGCCCTGGACCTCGTCGTCCTGACCGACGCCGACGCGACCAGGTCCGCTGTCGCCGAGCGCTGCGCGGACCACCTCGGCCGAGCCGGCCCGGAGGACGTCGCGCTCTTCTACTACAGCGGCCACGGGTCGCAGCAGGCCACGCCCGAGGAGCTCTGGGACCTCGAGCCCGACCACCGCAACGAGACGCTCGTCTGCGTCGACAGCCGCACCGAGGGCAGCTGGGACCTCGTCGACAAGGAGCTCGCCGGCCTCCTGCAGGCCATCGCCTCCTCGGGCTGTCACACGCTCGTCGTCCTCGACTGCTGCCACGCAGGCGACGGCACCCGGGACGCCGACGACGTCGTACGCCTGGCGCCACCGGACCCGAGGTCGAGGCCGGCCTCGACCTTCCTCGGCCTCGCTCCCGAGGGGGCCTCGCGCCCAGGCATCCCCGCGGTCTCGGCCACGCGCACGGGACGATGGACACCGGCGGGAAGGCACGTGCTGCTCGCCGCCTGCCGGCCGTCGGAGACGGCCAAGGAGGTCACCGTGCAGGGCCGCCAACGGGGTGCCCTGTCGGCGGCTCTGGAGGCCGCCGTCCTCGGCACGGACGGGCGTCCGTCCTACCGCGATGTCCTGCGCATCGTCACAGCCGACGTCTCGAGCCGGGTGCGCGGCCAGCACCCGCAGGTCGAGACGGCCGAGGCCACGGAGCTCGACCGGCCCTTCCTCGGCGGTGCCATCCCGGCCACGCCCCGCCCGCTCACCCTGAGCCGCCTCCCTGACGGCTGGTCGATCGACTCGGGCGCGGTTCACGGTGTCCCCGCCCCGATCGGCGACGACACGACCGAGCTCGCCGTCTACCCCCTCGGCGGAGAGACGTCCGGTTCGCCGCTCGCGACCGCAGCGGTCAGCAGGGTGCTGCCCGACCGCAGCATCGTGACGCTCACCCCTCCCCTCGACCCGGCGTTCGTGTACCGCGCGGTCGTGACGTCGATCCCGCTCAAACCGGTGCTCGTGGGCGTCGTCGGCGACAGCGCCGGCGCGGCCGCCCTGCGCGAGGCCGCCGACCACGCCGACGAGGCGCTCGTCGACCTCGTCGAGGGCGCGGAGGCCACCGACGCCGACCTCCTCGTCGAGGCGACCGCCGGCGGGTTCGTGATCACCCGCCCCGGAGTCACGCGACCGCTCGTGCCCGTCGTCGACGGCGCCGGCCGTGAGGAGCGCACGATCCGCGCGCTCGAGCAGGTGGCGCGCTGGCTGCGCCTCTCGGCCCTCGCGAACCCGGTGTCCCGCCTGGTCGTCGACGCCGTCCGCGTCGAGGTCGAGGCGGGCACGGCCACCGTGCGGGCGGGCGGCACCCTCACCATCGCGTATGCCGGCAGCGACCCCCCACGTTTCACCGTGCGTCTCGCGAACACGACGGCACGACCGTTGTGGGCGGCCCTCATCGACCTGACCGAGACGTACGGCATCTTCACCGACGCCTTCCCGGCCGGCTCGGTCGCGCTCGGTCCGGGCGAGTCGACCGCCGTCGAGCTCGTCGGGCAGGTCGCCGACGGCCAGTGGCAGGCCGGCACCGTGTCGCTGCGTGACCAGCTCATGGTCGTGACGAGCACGATCGAGTTCGACCCCCGCTCCCTCGAGCAGGAGGAGCTCGACGTCAGCAGGATGCCGTCGGGCCCCGCAGCGACGAACCGCGGCGGTGACCCGGCGGGGCCGGGTTCCAACCTGGAACGCGCGCTCAGCTCCACGAGGACGCGTCGGCTCGGACCCCGCGCGGGCACCGCGGCGGTCGCCGACTGGCGCACCGACTCTGTCTTCGTCGTGACGAACCGCCCGCGCTGACGGGCGGCGCGACACATCCAGAAAACGCGAAGAAGACCGGACGAAAAGCGTGTCCGGTCTTCTTCGCGTTGGTGGAGCTGAGGGGAGCCGTCGGCTCCGCTGCGCTCCGCCTCCTCCCGAGTCCCCGCATACCCATACGGAAAATGCGAAGAAGACCGGACGAAAAGCGTGTCCGGTCTTCTTCGCGTTTGTGGAGCTGAGGGGACTCGAACCCCTGACCCCCTGCATGCCATGCAGGTGCGCTACCAGCTGCGCCACAGCCCCTTGCGGGTGGCCGCTCCGTGAAGCGACTGCGTAACCATAGCGAATCGTCAGCGCTTCGCCAAAATCGGGGGCGGCCCTTCGAGTCAGACGTTCCAGGGCCCGAGGTTCCACCCGCTGATGCGCCACCGCGTCAGCTCGGAAAAGCTCTTGCCGGCCTCGACGAGCTCGATCCAGTGACAGTTGTCGAGGCCGCGGAACACGGCGTCGGACACGTCCTGGGCGAGCCCCACCAGGTCGCTCGCCGCGACCCGCGCGGACACGCCGTGGGCGACGACTACAGCCGTCTCGCCGGGCAGCAGCTCGCGCGCGACCTCGCGCAGGACGGCCCCGGCCCGCACCGCGACCTCGGCGCGGGTCTCGCCGGTGACTCCGCGCGGTGGGTCCTCACCGCGGTCGAGCGCGGCGACGAGGTCGGGGTACTGCTCCCGCACGTCGTCGGCGTGCATGCCCTGCCACTCCCCGACGTGCACCTCGCGCAGGCGGGAGTCGAGGCGCACCCCCACGCCGGTCAGCCCGGCGATCGCGTCGGCCGTGGAGGCGGCGCGCTGGAGGTCGCTCGAGACGATGAGCGCGGGGTCGTACGCCGCGAGGTGCGGAGCGGCGGCGGCGACCTGCGCGCGCCCCACCTCCGACAGTGCGGTGTCCTTGTGGCCCTGCCAGACGCGCGCGGCGTTGTCGACGGTCTCGGCGTGGCGCACGAGCACGATGCGCCGCGGTCCCGGCGAGCCCGGGGTCACGCCTTCTCGACCTCGTCGTCGGCTTCGCTGCCCGGCTTCACCGGCGCCTCGACGGTCGACAGGTCGATCTCGGGGCAGTCCTTCCAGAGGCGCTCGAGCGCGTAGTACTCGCGCTCCTCCTCGTGCTGGACGTGCACGATGATGTCGCCGAAGTCGATGAGCACCCAGCGCCCCTCGCGCTCGCCCTCGCGGCGAATCGGCTTGCTGCCGAGGTCACGCAGCCGGTCCTCGACCTCGTCGACGATGGCTCCGACCTGACGCTCCGACGGCGCCGACGCGATGACGAAGACGTCGGTCAGCGGCATCTGCTCGCTGACGTCGATGGCGAGCACCTTCTCGGCGAGCTTCTCCTCGGCGGCGAGGCCGGCGGCCTTGGCGAGCTGGAGCGAACGGTCTGCTGCGGTCACGGATCTCCTTGGGGCGTTGCCGACGACGGCGCCGGCACGGTGCCTGCGCCGGCCAGGTCGGCGGCATACAGGCGGTACTTGTTGATGTACTGGACGACTCCGTCGGGCACGAGGTACCAGACCGGCTCGCCGTCGGCGACCCGCTCGCGGCAGTCGGTCGAGCTGATCGCCATGGCGGGCACGACCTGGAGCGTGACCCGGTGCTCGGGCAGTCCCTTGTCGGACAGCTCGTGGCCCGGCCGGGTGACCCCGACGAAGTGGGCCAGCTCGAAGAGCTGCTCGGCGTCCTTCCAGGACAGGATCTCGGCCAGGGCGTCGGCGCCGGTGATGAAGAAGAGCTCATCGTCGGGGCGCTCGGCCTTGATGTCGCGCAGCGTGTCGATCGTGTAGGTCGGGCCGGGCCGGTCGATGTCGACCCGGCTCACCGTGAAGCGCGGGTTGGAGGCCGTCGCGATGACGGTCATGAGATAGCGGTCCTCGGCGGGTGAGACGTGCCGGTCGGCCTTCTGCCAGGGCTGGCCCGTCGGCACGAAGACGACCTCGTCGAGGTCGAAGAGCGACTGGACCTCGCTGGCGGCCACGAGGTGGCCGTGGTGGATCGGGTCGAACGTCCCACCCATGACGCCGAGGCGCATGGTCAGTGGTGGGCTCCGTCGGATCCGCTCGCCGTGCCGTGCGTGCCCTCGCCGCGCCGCGGCGCCTGCACCTTGTAGGCGGTGTTGCGGAAGCTCCAGGTCACGGCCAGCGCCACGAGGAAGAGGGCGAACGTGATGAAGAAGTAGGCGATCACCGGCATGGGAAGCTCGCGTGCGGCTTCCTCCCCCTCGGTGACGAGTGCGATGACACGATCAGACATGCGGCCAGCCTAGCGCCCGGACCCGTGCCTCGAGTCACCAGCCGCCCGGGTGGGCGTCACGGCGCCGCCGGCCTCCGCGGTCCCCGTCCTCGATGACCACCGCGCTCCTGCCTCGTCGGGCTCGGTCACGCCGGGCACGCCGCTCGCTGGGGTGTCGCCACGCGCGGGACACAGCCCGGGCACAGGACGGTGACAGCGGCAGCCCACCAGCGGCCGTACCCTTGTTCGCATGGTTCCTGAGTTGTCCGTGGTCATCCCGATGTACAACGAGGAGGAGGTGCTCCCCCTCCTCGTCGAGCGGCTCCGTCCGCTCCTCGACGGCATGGGCACGACCTACGAGGTGGTCGCGGTCGACGATGGCAGCAAGGACCTCACCGCCGCCCTGCTCCAGCGCTACCACCGCGAGTGGCCGCAGCTGCGCGTCGTGCGCCTGCGGGCCAACGCCGGTCACCAGGCCGCCATCTCGGCGGGGCTCGTCAGCGCGCTCGGCGACTACGTCGTCACGCTCGATGCCGACCTGCAGGACCCGCCCGAGATCATCCCGCAGATGCTCTCGGCGGCGAAGGACGACGGCGTCGACGTCGTCTACGGCGTGCGCAACGACCGGTCCACCGACACGTGGTTCAAGCGGGCGTCGGCCCAGGCCTTCTACAAGCTCATCGGCCTCATGTCGCAGACCTCCGCCCACGCCGACGCCGGCGACTACCGCCTCATGTCACGCGCGACCATCGACGCCATCAACAGCCTCCCCGAGCACAACCGGGTGCTGCGCTTCATCGTGCCGGCGCTCAACTTCCCGTCCGACACGGTCGACTACAAGCGCGAGGAGCGCGCGGCCGGCGCGTCGAAGTACCCCCTCATCAAGATGATCAAGCTCTCGCTCGACTCGCTGACGGGCTTCTCGACGGCCCCGCTGCGGCTGGCGACGTTCGCCGGCTTCGGGGGCGCGGTGCTCGCGGTGCTGCTCGTGCTCTACACCCTCATCTCGCGTTCCCAGGGGCACACCGTCGCGGGCTGGACCTCGACCGTGGCCATCGTCGCGGGCGTCGGCGCCGTGCAGCTCGTCTGCGTCGGCATCCTGGGCGAGTACATCGGCCGGATGTACGCCCACATGCAGGGACGCCCGACCTACTTCATCGCCTACGACTCGCTGACGGCCGACACCGGCGCGCACGGCCCCACCGACACGCCGCTGCCGGCGCAGCCGAGTGAGGCCCACATCCCCACGACGAGCCAGCACACCATGGCGCAGGCAGCTGCCGGCAGCGCCGGCACGGCTGGCACCGCCGGCACGGGAGCCGCGGCCAACGGTTCGGCGCGGGCCGCCGAGCCCGGACGGAGTCAGCTGCGCGGCTGAGCCCGCACGAGCAGGCTGACGCCCGGCAGCTGCTTGACCGGGAGGTAGCGCTCCGCGGTGATGATCGTGCGTAGGCCGAAGTTCACGACCGGGTGCAGGTCGTCGAGGTCGGAGCCCGAGCTCACCTTGCGCCGCATGGCCACGACCGGGCGCAGCAGCACGTTCCAGGAGCGGACGTCCGCGATGTCGAACCCACCGCGGTCGAGCAGCGAGAGCAGCCCGTCGCGGGTGTAGCGGCGCACGTGGTCGACCGCCTCGTCGTGGCTCGACCACAGCTTGGGGTCGGCCGGGACGGCGACGAGGTAGGTGCCGGTCGGCTTGAGCACTCGGTGCACCTCGGCGACCGCCGCGTCGTCGTCGTGGAGGTGCTCGAGCAGGTCGAAGGCCATGACGAGGTCGAGCGAGTCGTCGGCGAACGGCAGCCTCGTGGCGTCACCTCGCAAGGTGGCGAGGCCACGCCCGTGGGCGACCTCGGCACCGTCGGCGCCGTACTCGAGCGCGACGGCGTCCCAGCCGTGCTGACGCAGGACCCGGGTGTTGCCACCCCCTGCCGCGCCGATGTCGAGGGCGCGTCCGGGGGCCAGCCCCGAGATGGCCTTGGCCAGGAGGTGACGCCGCTCGCGGTACCACCAGTGGTCGTCCTCCAGCTCAGCGAGCTTCCGGACCTCGGTGCCTTCCATGGACGGACATCATGCCACCCCGTCGGCGCGAGCCGGTGAGGCGCCCGTCAGCGGGTGTGTCCGTCGCCCTCGACGACCCACTTGGTCGTCGTCAGCTCGGGCAGCGCCATCGGGCCGCGGGCGTGGAGCTTCTGCGTCGAGATGCCGATCTCGGCGCCGAATCCGAACTCACCACCGTCGGTGAAGCGAGTACTTGCGTTGACCATGACCGCAGCGGCATCGACCTCCGCGGTGAAGCGGCGGGCCGCCGCGCGGTCGTCGGTGACGATCGCCTCGGTGTGGCCGGTGCCGTAGCGGCGGATGCGGTCCATCGCCTCGTCGACGTCGTCGACGACGGCCACGCTCATCTCGAGCCCGTGCCACTCGGTGCC
This sequence comes from Terrabacter terrigena, assembly GCF_042676085.1. Classification (NCBI taxonomy): domain Bacteria; kingdom Bacillati; phylum Actinomycetota; class Actinomycetes; order Micrococcales; family Intrasporangiaceae; genus Terrabacter; species Terrabacter terrigena. The sequence goes on along the minus strand of NZ_JBHTKH010000009.1, from coordinate 95,562 downwards.
GAAGTCCGTCTCGCTCGCGAGGTCGTATGCCGCCCCGGCCGCCTCGGCGTACTCGGTGACCTCAGGTGCCACGTGCAGTCGCACCCCGGCGCCGGCGAGGTCGGTGAGGGCCTTGGGCAGGAAGTCGGCGGCGACGTCGCGGTGGACGAGCAGCGACTCGGCCGCGTTGCACACGCTGGGCCGGTGGGTCTTGGCGTTGAGGGTGATGGCCCGCGCCTTGTCGAGGTCGGCGGCGCGGTCGACGTAGACGTGGCAGACACCGACGCCGGTCTCGATGACGGGCACGGTCGACTCGCGAACGACGGTCTGGATGAGGTCGGCGCCGCCCCGCGGGATCACGAGGTCGACGTGGCCGCGAGCCGTCATCAGGGCGCGAGCAGCGTCGCGTCCACCCTCCTCGAGCAGCGTGATGGCCTCGACCGGAAGTCCTTGCGCCGCAAGGGAGTCGCGCATCGCTTGGACGAGGGCGTGGTTGCTGCTGGCAGCTGCCGAGCCGCCTCGGAGGAGCACGGCGTTGCCCGACTTCAGGCACAGGCCCGCAGCATCCACGGTGACGTTGGGCCGGGCCTCGTAGATCATCCCGATGACGCCCATGGGGACACGCACCTGACGGATCTGCAGGCCGTTGGCCAGCGTGGAGCCGCGGACGATCTCGCCCACGGGGTCGGGCAGGGCGGCGACGTCGCGCAGCGCCTGGGCGACCGCCGACACACGGGCCTCGTCGAGGCGGAGCCGGTCCTGCAGGCTCTCGCTCATGCCGCCGGCCCGGCCGCGCTCGATGTCCTCGGCGTTGGCCGCGACGATCGACGGGGTCGCGGCGTCGACGGCGTCGGCGAGACGCAGCAGCACGGCGTCCTTCTCGGCGCGGGACATGAGGGCGAGGCGGCGGGAGGCGACGCGCGCCTTCTCCGCGAGCGCCGTCACCTGCTCGACGACGGCGGGGTCGATCGTCTGGGACATGCCACCAGCGTAATTCGTGCTGCCGGAGGAGGACCGGTCCTTCCGTGGCGTGGACCGACGGGCCTGTCGTGGTCACCGGATGCGGACGGGGTCGCGATGTGGTTATGGTGGCGACGTCCTTCACGGGAGTCCGGCGCACCGGGCTGAGAGGGGGCTGACGCGGCCCTGACCGTCCACACCTGATCCGGATCATGCCGGCGCAGGGACCAAGGAGTCGCGTTCATGTCACGAACCAGCCGGGGCCTCGTCCCTGCACTGCACGTCCTCACCGACACCCGCGAGGGTCGCGACCCGCTGCCCGACGTGCGGGCCGCCGTGTCGAGCGGCCCGTGCGCCGTCCAGGTCCGGGCCAAGGACCTGTCCGACCGGGACCACCTGGCCCTCACCCTCGCCGTGATCGCCGTCGCGCGGCCGGCCGGCTGCCTCGTCATCGTGGACGACCGCGTCGACGTGGCGGTCGCCGCGGACGCCGACGGCGTGCACCTCGGCGCGTCCGACCTCCCGGTCGACCTCGTGCGCACCATCACGCCGCCCGAGTTCGTCATCGGGGCGACTGCCCGGGATGCGCTGACCGCCAAGGCCGCCGAAGATCTCGGCGCCAGCTACCTGGGAGTGGGTCCGGCCTACGCGACCACGACGAAGGCCGGGCTTCCCGAACCGCTCGGCCCGGAAGGCGTCGCCCTTGTCGTGGCGGCCACGTCCCTGCCCGTGATCGCGGTCGGCGGGGTGACGGCTGCCCACGTGCCGGCGCTGCGTGCCGCAGGCGTGCACGGCGTCGCGGTCGTCACCGCCGTGAGCGAGGCGACCCACCCGACCGCCGCAGCAGCCGCGCTGGCCGCTGCGCTCGGGTGCCCACCCACACCACCCACACCACCAGCGGCGCCCGGGGCGCCGCGGTCCGAGTCCAGAACGACTTCCACCCGCGCGTGAGCCGCTGGGCCGCCCCTGCCGGGGCGCGAGCCTCGGGCCGGCGGCAGGTCGCCGTGATCGGCGCCGGGATCGTCGGGCTCTCCTGTGCCTGGCGCCTCGTCGAGCAGGGACATGCCGTCACGGTCTTCGACCCGGACGTCGCCGGCGGCGCGACCCACGCGGCTGCAGGCATGGTCGCACCCGCGAGCGAGGCGGTCTTCGGCCAGGACACCCTGCTCGCGACGGGGCTGGCGGCCGCAAGGGAGTGGCCGCGGTTCGCCGCCGACCTGACCGGCGCCGGCGGACAGCCCGTCGAGCTTCGGCCCCGTGCGACCCTGCTCGTCGCCCTCGACGCCGACGACGAGGCCAGCCTCGCGCGGCACGCACGGCACCTCGAGCGCCGGAACTGCCCGGTCGAGAGGCTCTCCACCCGCTCGGCCCGCCGGCTCGAGCCGGCCCTGTCGCCCCGGGTGCGGGGTGCAGTGCGGCTGGCCGAGACCGCGGTCGACCCGCGTGTCGTCGCGCGCGCCCTGGCGCACGCCGTCGTCGCGGGCGGCGGGGCCGTCGTGCCTCTCGACGTCGAGCCCGTCGTACGCGCGGGGCGGGCAACGGGCGTACGCAGTCGGCGGGCAACGGGCGTACGCGTCGGGCCGGCCACCGCTGTCCGCGGCGTCACCCAGGGCACCCAGGGCACCCAGGGCACCCAGGGCACCCAGGGCACCGTCACCTACGAGGCGGACGTCGTCGTCGTGGCAGCGGGCTGGGCGTCCGCGCCCTTGCTCCGGGCCTTGGGTCACGCGGTCCCGGTCCGTCCCCTCAAGGGCCAGGTGCTCCGCCTCGACGCCACCCCCGGGGTCCTCGCCCACACGGTGCGCGCGACCGTGCGTGGCCGTGAGGTCTACGTCGTCCCCCGTCCCGGCGGCGAGGTCGTCGTCGGGGCGACGAGCGAGGACGTCGGGGCGAACACGTCGGTGACGGCAGGCGCCGTGCACGACCTGCTGCACGACGCGATCGAGGTCGTGCCCGAGCTGGCCGAGGCAGGGCTTCGGGAGACCACCGCACGGCTGCGCCCGGCGACCGCCGACAACCTGCCGCTCGTGGGTCCGACGTGCGTCGACGGACTCCTGCTCGCCAGCGGACACGGGCGCGACGGGGTGCTGCTCGCACCCGTCACCGCCGACGCCGTTCTCGCCCACGTCGAGGGACGACCGCCACCCCGGGCCATGGAACCCCTTGCCGCCCGACGCCTCTGCCAGAAGGAGCACCCATGACGATCCAGCTCAACGGCGCCGAACGCCTCGTGCGACCCGGCACGACCGTGCGCGACCTCCTCGACGAGCTCGGTCTGGAGTCCCGCGGCATCGCCGTTGCCCTCGACCACGTCATCGTCCCGCGCTCCGCGTGGGCCGCGACGGTGGTGGCCGTGGGCGCCCGGGTGGACGTCGTCACCGCGATGCAGGGCGGCTGACGATGAGGACCCCGGTTGCCGGCCTTTCCGGCCCCCAGGACTCCCTCGTGCTCGCCGGCCGCACGCTGGGCTCCCGGCTCATCATCGGCACCGGTGGCGCCACGAGCCACGCCTCGCTCGAGTCTGCCGTCCGGGCCTCCGGCACCGAGCTCGTCACCGTCGCCGTGCGCCGGGTTCCCCAGGGCGGGGTCGGCGGGCTGCTCGACGTGCTCGGGCGCTGCGGCGTCTCCCTCCTGCCGAACACGGCGGGCTGCCGCACGGCCCGGGAGGCGATGCTCACCGCACGTCTCGCCCGCGAGGCGCTCGGCACCGACTGGGTCAAGCTCGAGATCGTCGCCGACGACCGGACGCTGCTGCCCGACGTCGTCGAGCTCGTCGACGCCGCCGACCAGCTCGTGCGCGACGGGTTCGTCGTGCTGCCCTACACCACGGACGACGCCGTCGTGGCGCGCCGCCTCGTCGATGCGGGCTGCGCGGCCGTCATGCCGCTCGGGTCGCCGATCGGCAGCGGCCTCGGCATCCGCAACCCGCACGCCATCGAGCTCGTCCGCGACGCCGTCGACGTGCCCGTCGTGCTCGACGCCGGCATCGGCACCGCGTCCGACGCAGCCCTGGCGATGGAGCTCGGCTGCGACGCGGTGCTCCTCGCCACCGCCGTGACCCGCGCCGAGGACCCGGCGGCGATGGCGGCCGCCATGCGTCATGCCGTGGTCGCCGGCCGGCTCGCACGCCTGGCCGGGCGCGTCCCCGTACGCCGCCTGGCCCTCGCCTCCTCTCCCACCGACGGACTGGTCGGCTCATGACCGCGGTCACCCCACCCACCACTCCACCCGCCTCCCCACCGAACGGGGCGCTCGGGCGCCGGCGGGTCGGAGCCGACGTGCCCCGGGTCCTCGTGCTCACCGACCGGGCCCAGCTTCGTCCGGGCCGCCACCTCCTCGACGTCGTCGAGGCGGCACTCGAGGGCGGAGCCGACGGCGTGCTCGTGCGGGAACGCGACCTCCCCGAGGAGGTACGCGCCGGGCTGGTGGCCGACGTCCTATCCCGGTGCGTCAGCGCCGGGGCCCTCCTGGTCGTGGCCACGCCCGCACCGCCCGGCGCGTCGGCGGACCTCGGGGTGCACCAGCGCGGCACCGACCTCGGCCGGGTGTCGGCGCCGGTCGTGGGCCGCTCGTGCCACGGGGCCTCCGACCTGCTGCGCGCCGCCGGCGACGGGCTCGACTACGTGACGCTGTCGCCCGTCTCCACGACCAGGTCGAAGCCCGGCTACGGGCCCGCCCTCGGACAGGCCGGTCTGCGAGCCACCATCACGACCGCCCGCCGCAGCCGCGGGTCCCTGCCACGGCTGCTCGCCCTCGGTGGCATCGGCCCGCACGACGCAGGTCGCTGGATCGGTGCCGGGGCCGACGGTGTCGCCGTGATGGGCACGGTCATGCGCTCGGACGACCCCCTCGGCACCATTCGGGCCGTCGTCCGCGGCGTCGCGGCGGCCCTGGCAGAACGCGCCGAACGCGCCGAACGGGCCGAACGGGCCGAACCTCACCTCTGCCCGCCGCGCGACGCCGAGGCCGGACCGGCATGAGGACCCCACCTGTGGCCCTCACCGTCGCCGGCTCCGACAGCGGGGGCGGCGCCGGCATCCAGGCCGACCTCGCGACGTTCGCCGCCCTCGGGGTCCACGGCGCCAGCGCGGTCACGGCCGTCACGGTGCAGGACACGAGGGGCGTCCACGCGATCCACCCGGTACCGAGCGACGTCGTCGTCCAGCAGGTGGCGGTCGTCGTGAGCGACCTGGCACCCCGTGCGACGAAGACGGGCATGCTCGGCGACGCCGCGACGGCCAGCGCCCTCGCCATCCTCGCGGCTGACGGGCTGCTGCCCCGCCTCGTGGTCGACCCGGTGCTCGTGTCGACCTCCGGCCACGCCCTTGCGACACACGACGTCCTCGCGGTGATGCGGGACGACCTGCTGCCGCACGCGGCCGTCATCACCCCCAACACCGACGAGGCGGCAGCCCTGCTCGGCTGCTCCCCCGCGGCCTCGCTCCGCGACCAGACCGACCAGGCCCGCCGCCTGCTGGAGCTCGGATGCGCGGCCGCCGTCGTCACCGGTGGCGTCGACGCCGGCGCCCGCCTCGACGTCCTAGCGACACCCACCGACGTGCAGGTGATGGCCGGCCCCGGCATCGACACCCGCAACGACCACGGAACGGGCTGCACCTTCGCGGCCGCCGTGGCCGCCGGGCTCGCCCACGGTCTCACGGTCGATCGCGCCGTCACCGCCGCGCGCGCCTTCGTCCGTGCCGCCCTCACCGAGTCGGTGCAGTGGCGGCTCGGGCGAGGACGCGGTCCCGTCAGCCATCTCGCACCCAGCAGCACCGTTCCCAGAGGAGAGTCCGTATGACCGGCACGCCGTCCGACACCCGACCGCCCGCCCGACGCAAGGTCCACACCCCGAGCGAGCGGTACGGCATACCCGTGCCGTGCACGGAGGTCACCCTGTCGGGAGGGCACGAACCCTTCCGCCTCTACGACACGTCCGGTCCCGGCAGCAAGCCTGAGGTCGGCCTCCCGCCGCTGCGGGCCGCCTGGGTGGCCGAGCGTGGCGACGTCGAGGCATATGCCGGCCGCGGCCGCTCGCTCGCCGACGACGGACGCTCGGCGGTCCGCCGCGGCGAGGCGTCCCGCGAGTGGCGCGGTGACCGTCGAGAGCCCTTGCGCGCCAAGGAGTCCCAGCGCGTGACCCAGATGGCGTACGCCCGGGCGGGCATCACGACGAAGGAGATGGAGTTCGTCGCCACCCGCGAGCGCTGCGACGTCGAGCTCGTCCGGTCCGAGGTCGCTGCCGGGCGCGCCATCATCCCGAGCAACGTCAACCACCCGGAGAGCGAGCCGATGGTGATCGGCCGTGCGTTCCTCGTCAAGGTCAACGCCAACATCGGCAACTCCGCCGTCACCAGCTCGATCGCCGAGGAGGTGGAGAAGCTGACGTGGGCCACCCGGTGGGGTGCCGACACCGTCATGGACCTCTCGACGGGCGACGACATCCACACGACGCGCGAGTGGATCGTGCGCAACTCCCCCGTCCCGATCGGCACCGTCCCGATCTACCAGGCGCTCGAGAAGGTCGACGGCGACGCAGCCCGCCTCTCGTGGGAGGTCTTCCGCGACACGGTGATCGAGCAGTGCGAGCAGGGCGTCGACTACATGACCATCCATGCCGGCGTGCTCCTGCGCTACGTGCCGCGCACCGCACGGCGGATCACCGGCATCGTCAGCCGCGGCGGCTCGATCATGGCGGGCTGGTGCCTCGCGCACCACGAGGAGAACTTCCTCTACACGCACTTCGACGAGCTGTGCGAGATCTTCTCGCGCTACGACGTCGCCTTCAGCCTCGGCGACGGCCTGCGGCCGGGATGCACCGCCGACGCCAACGACGAGGCCCAGCTGTCCGAGCTGCGCACCCTGGCCGAGCTCACCTCGCGCGCTTGGGAGTTCGACGTCCAGGTCATGGTCGAGGGTCCGGGACACGTGCCGCTCGACCTCGTCAAGGAGAACGTCGACCTCCAGCAGGACTGGTGCCACGGCGCGCCCTTCTACACGCTCGGCCCGCTCGCGACCGACGTCGCCCCCGGCTACGACCACATCACCTCGGCGATCGGCGCCACGCACATCGCGTGGCACGGAACCGCCATGCTCTGCTACGTCACGCCGAAGGAGCACCTGGGGCTGCCGAACCGCGACGACGTCAAGACCGGCGTCATCACGTACAAGCTGGCCGCGCACGCCGCCGACGTCGCCAAGCGCCACCCCTACGCCCGCGACTGGGACGACGCCCTCTCCCGGGCCCGGTTCGAGTTCCGGTGGGAGGACCAGTTCAACCTCTCGCTCGACCCCGACACGGCGCGCGCCTTCCACGACGAGACCCTGCCGGCCGAACCTGCCAAGACGGCGCACTTCTGCTCGATGTGCGGCCCGAAGTTCTGTTCGATGCGCATCAGCCAGGACGTCAGGAGGTATGCCGCCGAGCGGGGTCTCACGGACGAGGTGGCCCCACGGGCCGGCATGGACGAGAAGAGCCGGGAGTTCGTCGAGCTCGGCTCCTCCGTCTACGTGACCCCCTGAGCCGATGACGACATGTGGTCAGCCCGGGCTGACGGCCGCCGCCCGTCACTAGGCTGGCCACGTGTCTCCCCGGTCCGTCATCAGCAGCGCCCGCCGGCTCGTCGTCAAGGTCGGCTCCAGCTCGCTGACGGGTGTCGACGGCGGCCTCGACCGTGCCCGGCTCGTGGCTCTGGCCAACGCCCTGGCGCGAAAGCACCTCGACGGCACGCAGATCGTCCTGGTCAGCTCGGGCGCCATCGCGGCCGGCATCCACCCGCTCGGCCTCGCCTCACGGCCCCGTGACCTCGCCACCCAGCAGGCGGCGGCCTCCGTCGGGCAGGGAGCCCTGCTGGCGGCGTACACCCTGGCGTTCGCGGGGCACGACATCACGGTCGGGCAGGTGCTGCTGACCGCCGACGACGTGACCCGACGCACCCACTACGCCAACGCCCGACGCACGCTCGAGCGTCTCCTCGACCTCGGCGTGCTGCCGATCGTCAACGAGAACGACACGGTGGCCACGAGCGAGATCCGCTTCGGCGACAACGACCGGCTGGCCGCCCTCGTCGCGCACCTCATCGACGCCGACGCCCTCGTGCTGCTCTCCGACGTCGACGCGCTCTATGACGGACCCCCGAGCCGTCCTGGCGCACAACGCATTCCGGTGGTCCGTGGCCCCCACGACCTCGTCGACGTCGAGATCGGCGGCACCGGCTCGAAGGTCGGCACCGGTGGCATGACGACGAAGATCGAGGCGGCCCGCATCGCCACGGCGGCCGGCGTCGTCACCTCGGTGACGGCCGCCGACCGCGTCACGCAGGTGCTCGCGGGCGAGGACGTCGGCACGGTCTTCCTGCCGATCGGCGTGCGCGGCCGCTCGCGACGCCTGTGGCTGGAGCACGCCACCACGGCGCGCGGTCGGCTCGTCATCGACGACGGGGCCGTCGCGGCGCTGGTCCACCGCAAGAAGTCGCTGCTCCCCGCCGGCATCACCGCCGTCGAGGGCAGCTTCCACGACGGCGACCCCGTCGACGTCTGCTCACCCGACGGCACGCCCGTCGCCCGCGGTCTGGTGAACTACGACTCGAACGAGCTGCCCGCCCTGCTCGGCCGGTCCACCAGGGAGCTCGCCCACGACCTCGGCCCCGAGTACGAGCGAGAGGTCATCCACCGCGACGACCTCGTCATCCTCTGACCGACGCGTCGGGCAGGACGTCGACAGAACAGTCGGACAGGACCGTCGGACAGGAGTGTCGGACAGGAGTGTCGGGACGCACGAGTGGCCGTGCACCTGGCGGTGCACGGCCACTCGACCACGGGTCGCTCCCCTGTCAGCGCGACCTCAGTGGTGGGTCGCCGCCTCGGCGCCATGGCCGGTGAGCGAACGCACCTCCATCTCGGCGTACTTGGCCGCGTTGTACTCCTTGCTCGTGACGGTGCCGATGTAGCCGAGCAGGAAGCCGAGCGGGATCGAGACGATGCCCGGGTTGTCGAGCGGGAACCAGTGGAAGTCCACGCCCTGGAGCATCGAGGGACTCTTCTTCGTCGCCGGGTCGATCGCCTTGCCCGACACGACCGGGCTGAAGATGATCAGGGTGATCGCGCTGACGAGCCCGCCGTAGATCGACCACAGGGCACCCCGGGTGTTGAACCGCTTCCAGAACAGCGAGTAGAGGATCGTCGGGAGGTTCGCGCTGGCCGCGATGGCGAAGGCGAGGGCCACGAGGAACGCGATGTTCTGGCCGAGGGCGAAGATGCCGCCGACGATCGCGATGGCACCCAGGACGAGCGCTGCGATGCGCGCGACCTTGACCTCCTGCTCCGGGGTCGCCTGGCCCTGCTTCACGACCGTGTTGTAGATGTCGTGCGACAGGGACGCGCTGGCCGTGATCGTGAGTCCGGCCACGACCGCGAGGATCGTCGCGAAGGCCACGGCGGAGATGATGCCGAGGAGGATCTCGCCACCCAGCTTGAAGGCGAGCAGCGGGGCGGCGGAGTTCACGGCGCCGGGAGCGTTCTTGATCTCGGCGGCACCCACGAGGTCTGCGGCACCGAAGCCGAGCACCAGCGTGAACAGGTAGAAGATGCCGATCAGCCAGATCGCCCAGACGACCGACCGACGGGCCTCGCGGGAGGTCGGCACGGTGTAGAAGCGCATGAGCACGTGCGGCAGACCGGCGGTTCCGAGCACGAGCGCCATCGACAGCGAGATGAAGTCGATGGGGTTCTTGTACTGCAGCCCCGGCTGGAGCAGGTCCTTGCCTCCGGCGCTCTGCGAGGCGGTGGACGCGTCACCGAGCAGGCTCGAGAGGTTCAGGCCGAACTTGCCCAGGACCCACACCGTCATGATGCCGGCGCCGATGATGAGCAGCACGGCCTTGATGATCTGCACCCAGGTGGTGCCCTTCATGCCGCCGTAGATGACGTAGAAGATCATGATGACGCCGACGACGGCGATGACGAGGCGCTGGCCGGCCGCGCCCTCGATGCCGAGCAGCAGCGCGACGAGGCCACCGGCTCCGGCCATCTGCGCGAGCAGGTAGAAGAACGAGACGACGAGCGTCGAGATGGCCGCCGCGATGCGGACCGGACGCTGGCGCAGCCGGAAGCTGAGCACGTCGGCCATCGTGTACTTGCCGACGTTGCGCAGCAGCTCGGCGACGAGCAGCAGGGCGACGAGCCAGGCGACGAGGAAGCCGATGGAGTAGAGGAAGCCGTCGTAGCCGTTGAGCGCGATGGCGCCTGCGATGCCGAGGAACGACGCGGCGGAGAGGTAGTCACCGGCGATCGCGATGCCGTTCTGGCGTCCGGTGAAGGCGCGACCACCCGCGTAGTACTCGGCCGCACTCCGGTTGTTGCGCGACGCCCGGATGACGATCGCGAGCGTCACGACGACGAACAGGGCGAAGATGCCGATGTTGATCGCCGGGTTGCCCACCGTGGTCGCCGCAGGGGCGATCGACGGAGCCGACATGACCAGGGCGCTCACCGGTGCTCTCCCATCCTGCGGGCGAGGGCCTCGGCCTCGGGGTCGAAGACGCGGTCGGCCCAGCGGGCGTAGACCATCGTGATCACGAAGGTCGACACGAACTGCAGGAGCCCGAGGACCAGGCCCCACGTGACGTTGCCGACGACGCGCGTGCCCATGAAGTCCCGGGCGAAGACGGACAGCAGGACGTAGAGGAAGTACCACGCGAGGAAGAGCGCGGTCAGCGGGAAGACGAACTTGCGGAACTTGGTCCGCAGCTGGGCGAACTCGGCTGAGTTCTGCATGGCGACATTGGCGTCGTCCACCACGCGCTCTGGAGCTTCTTTGCTCACTGGGCCACCTCCGGGGCGGTTGGTCGTGACGGCCACACGGCCGGCGACACCACGGTAGGAGCGCACAGGGCCGCCCGGGAGCCGCGGCAACCGAGGCATCGCCCAGTGGCGGCGAGCACTCGCCGTGCGCGGGCTCAGCCGCGACGAACGGTCGTTCCCGGACGACGAGCGGTCATCCCACCGCTCACGTAGGCCGGGTGCTCCCCCGCCGATGTCGCACCGGTTCGCGGGTCGGTCGCGTCGCGCGACCCGCCGGGCTGCGCGGACTCGGGCGAGGCCTCGTCGGTGCGAACCGCCCTGCGGTACCAGCGTTCCGGGTGGAACGACCCGCGGTTGAGGTCGATGTGCTCCGGCGCATGGAGCCGCACCATCGTCTGCGCCACGTGCTCCGGGACCCGCGACCGGGTCGCGAGCGAGGCCAGCACCATCGTCGTGAACGCCAACGGCACGCTCACGGCGGCCGGCTGCGTCATGACGATGCCGAACCAGCCGGCACTGCCGAGGCCGAACGTCGTGGACAGCACTGCGCCCATGGAGAGTCCGCCGCCCACGAGCAGGCCGGCGATCGCCCCGGCCGCGGTCAGGCCCCGCCACCAGATGCCGAGCAGGAGCATCGGGCAGAACGTCGACGCGGCCACCGCGAAGGTCAGCTCGACCGCTCGAGCCACCGGCACGCCGGCCGCCACCAAGGTCAGGCCGAGTGACACGGCGACGACGATGACGGTCGAGATGCGGAAGGTGCGGATTCCCTGTCGGTGCCCGCCTCCCCACCGCACGAGGTCCTGGCTGAGCACGCCCGCGACCGACACGACCAGGCCCGTCGAGGTGGACAGGAACGCGGCGAAGGCGCCGGCGGCGAGCAGCGCCGTGAGCCCCTCGGCCAGCGGCCCGTCGAAGACCCGGCTCGGAAGCTCGAGCACCACCGAGTCGGCGCGGCCGGCCGCCACGAGGTCGGAGGCGAACCAGCGACCGAGCGCACCGTAGGCGACCGGCAGCAGGTAGAAGCCGGAGAGGACCACGAGCACTGCGAGCGTCGTGCGGCGCGAGGCCCGGCCGTCGGGGTTGGTGTAGAAGCGGACGACGACGTGGGGAAGCCCCATCGTGCCGAAGAAGGTCGCGAGCACGAGCGAGTAGGTGAGGTAGAGGGCGTTGTCACCGCCGAGCGGCTCGACCCAGTCGGCGACGAAGACCGCACCGACGTCGGGGCCACTTCTTCGCGAGCCGACGGCACCGAGGAAGAAGAAGAGCGGTGTCAGCAGGGCGAAGAGCTTGAGCCAGTAGTGGAACGCCTGCACGAGGGTGACGCTGCGCATGCCGCCCGGCAGGACGTTGAGGCACACGACCAGGGCGACGACGAGCTGGCCGGCCCACGAGGGGGCCCCGGTCAGGGTGCGCAGGGTCAGCCCTGCACCCTGGAACTGCGGGATGAGATAGAGCAGGCCGATGACGACCACGAGCAGGCTCGAGACCCGCCGCGCCACGGCGGACTCCAGCCGCAGCTGGGCAAAGTCGGGCAGCGTGTAGGCGCCGGAACGCCGCAACGGCGCCGCGACGAAGACGAGCAGCAGGAGGTAGCCCGCGGTCCAGCCGACGGGCAGCCACAGCATGTCGACACCGCGAGCCAGGATGAGACCTGCGACGCCGAGGAACGAGGCGGCGGAGAGGTACTCGCCGCTGATCGCCGACGCGTTGAGCACCGGGCTGACACCGCGGGAGGCGACGTAGAAGTCGCTCATGGTGCGCGAGAGACGCAGGCCGAAGGCACCGACCGCGAGCGACGCGATGGACACGAGGACGACGGCGACGATGCTCGCGGTGTTGCTCACCGCCCACCCCACCACGACGTTGCCGGCACGGCCCTACCGACCCTCGAGCAGGTCGCTGAACGTCGCCTCGTTGCGCTCGGCCCGCCGCACGTAGACCCATCCCAGCGTGATGATCTCGGCGAACGCCACGACGGTGAGCAGCAGCCACGGCAGCGGCACTCCGAGCAGGTCGACACGACCGATGGCCGGGAAGAGGTGGAACGCGAGCGGGAGCAGACCGAGGGTCGCCCCGAGCACGAGCAGCACCTCGAGGGCCAGGCGCAGCTGGCTGCGCATGAGGGAGGTGATGTACACCTCGCCGAGCCGCGTCTGCTCGTCGATCTCCGAGGCGATCGAGACCGTACGCGTTCGGGCGGCCGAGGTGCGCGGGCTCGTCACCCGCACCCTCGCCCGTACCGGCACTCCGGTGGTCGCGCTCTCGTCGGACGCTGGGAGCTCTCCCTCATCCGGCGGCATACGGCCGGGGGTGACGGCGTCGTGCTCGCTCACGACCCACCCCGACCCAGCGGTTGCGCCCGGCGGACGAGCAGGTCGCGCAGCGCACGGGTGTGGCGACGGCTCACGACGAGCTCGTGGCCGCCGACGACGACGGTCGTGCGACCCCCCTCGGTGCGCCACTCGCTGATGTGACCGAGGGCGACGAGGGAGGAGCGGTGGATCCGCACGAACCCGGCCTCGCGCCACTGGTCGGCCAGCGTCGAGAGCGGCACGCGCACGAGGTGGCTCTCGGCCGCCGTGTGCAACCGCGCGTAGTCGCCCTGGGCCTCGACGAAGAGCACCTCCGACCGCGGCACCAGCCGGCTCACCCCGGCCAGCTCGACGACGATCTGCTCGTCGTCGTCGGGCTCGGCGGTGGTCTCGCGGCCGTGGAGCTGGCGCACGACGCGGCGCACGGCCTGGTCGAGCCGCTCGTCGCGCACCGGCTTGAGCACGTAGTCGACGACGTTGAGCTCGAACGCGTCGACCGCGTGCTGCTCGTGGGCGGTCACGAACACGACCGGAGGCTGCGTCGTGAAGCGCGACAGGACGCGCGCGAGGTCGAGACCACTGAGGCCGGGCATCTGCACGTCCATGAAGATCGCATCGACCTGCTCCTCGTGGAGCACCCGCAGCGCCGCCTCCCCCGACCCGGCGGGCACGACCTGGCGCACGCACTCGTGACGACCGAGCATCCAGACGAGCTCGTCGAGGGCCGGGGCCTCGTCGTCGACGGCGAGCACCCGGAGCAGCTGGTTGGCGTTGGTCGTCGCCGGTCCGTTCACTGGGCTGCTCACACGTGCACCCCCGGCCGGAACTTGGGCAGCCGCACGACGACCTTCGTGCCGGCGCCTGGCGCCGTCTCGACCACCAGCCCGTAGTCGTCGCCGAACGCCGTGCGCAGCCTCTCGTCGACGTTGGCCATTCCGACGGAGTCGCTGCCGGGGTCGCCCGCGAGCACGCGGCGTACGCGCTCGGGGTCCTCGCCGACGCCGTTGTCCTCGATCGTCACGACGCACTCGTGGTCGGCGTCCTGGGCGAGGATGCTGATGTGGCCGTCTCCGGCGCGGCCCTCGATGCCGTGCTGGACGGCGTTCTCGACGAGCGGCTGGAGGCAGAGGAAGGGCACGACGACGGGCAGCACCTCGGGGGCGACGCGGACGGTCACCGTGAGCCGGTCGCCGAACCGGGCCTTCTCGATGACGAGGTACGCCTCGATCGAGCGCAGCTCCTCGGCGAGCGTCGTGAACTCGCCGTGCCTGCGGAAGGAGTAGCGGGTGAACTCGGCGAGGTCGACGAGCAGCTCGCGGGCCCGCTCGGGATCGGTGCGGGTGAAGGACGCGATCGCCGTGAGCGAGTTGTAGACGAAGTGCGGGCTGATCTGCGCCCGCAGGGCTCGCACCTCCGCCTCCATGAGGCGGGTGCGCGACGCGTCGAGCTCGGCCAGCTCGAGCTGCCCGGAGACCCAGCGCGCCACCTCGGTCGTCGCTCGCACAAGACCGGCCGAGGCGTTGCCCGTGAAGACCTGCAGCGTGCCCACGACCTTCTCGTCGACGTCGAGCGGCGCGACGATCGCCTGGCGCACGACGCACGACGGCTCGGCGCAGGCCACGTCGGCGCCGTCGACGACCGTCGTACGGCCGTGACCGAGCGTGCCCGCCGAGATCATGGCGGGCTGGTGCGAGTGGTGCGACCTGCCGCCGTCCCAGGCGAGCAGCCCGTTCGTGTCGGTCATCGCCACGGCCGGGGCCCCGAGCAGGGAGCGCAGGTGCTTGAGCGAGCGCTCGGCGGCGGTCGGGGTCAGCCCCATCCGCAGCGGCGGCGACGCGAGCAGGGCGGTGTGCAGGGTGCGGTAGGTCGCGCGGTCGGCCTCGGTGCCGAGGTGACCGCGACGCCACAGCGCGCCCCACGAGCTCATGCCGACACCCTAAGGCGCAGAGGCTGCCACGACGTCCGGTCGAGGTGATCCGCAACCTCGGGTGGTCGCCGGTCACCTCGAACCAGGGGTGCGTCAGGCGTCGTCGTCGGAGTCGGCGGCGAGGTGCCACAGACCCGAACGGCGCTCGGCCTCGAGCTCCTCCTGGGTCGCGGCGCGGGCGGCGTAGCGGTCGCGCTGCGCCTCGCGCTTCTCGTCACGCGTCGGGCGCGACGACTCCGCCAGGCGAAGGTCGGTGCCGCGCGAGCCGAGCAGCTCGGCGCCGGCCTGCAGGGTCGGCTCCCAGTCGAAGACCACGGCGTCGTCGGTGGCGCCGATGACGACGGTGTCGCCCGCGACGGCGCCGGCCTTGAACAGCTCGTCCTCGACGCCGAGCCGGCCGAGCCGGTCGGCGAGGTAGCCGACGGCCTCGTCGTTGCTGAAGTCGGTCTGGCGCACCCAGCGGACCGGGCGGTCGCCCGTGACCCGGAAGAAGACGCCGTCGGGGCCGTTCTCCTTCGTGACCGCGAAGCCCTTGTCGTCGACCGACTTCGGCCGAAGCACGACCCGCTTCGGCGCGGCTGCCTCGGCCTCGATCTCGGCCCGCGCCTGGTCGACGTGTCGGGCCATGGCGAACGTCAGCTCGCGCAGGCCCTGGTTGGCGACCGCGGAGACGACGAACACCTCGATGCCACGGGCCTCGAGGTCGGGCTTGACCATCTCGGCCAGCTCGCGCGCCTCGGGCACGTCGGCCTTGTTGAGCACGACGATGCGGGTGCGCTCGGAGAGCGGCCGCCCACCGAGCGACGCGTCGGGGACGTAGAGCGACAGCTCGTTCTCGATGACGTCGAGGTCGGTCATCGGATCGCGGCCCGGCTCGAGCGTGGCGCAGTCGATGACGTGCACGAGCACCGAGCAGCGCTCGACGTGGCGCAGGAACTCGAGCCCCAGACCCTTGCCCTCGTGAGCGCCCGGGATGAGCCCGGGCACGTCGGCGATCGTGAACCGGCTCGACCCGGCGGTGACGACGCCGAGGTTGGGCACCAAGGTGGTGAAGGGGTAGTCGGCGATCTTCGGCTTGGCGGCCGACAGCACCGACACGAGCGAGGACTTGCCAGCGCTGGGAAAGCCGATGAGGGCGACGTCGGCGAGCGACTTCAGCTCGAGCACGACCTCGACGTCCTCGCCCGGCTCGCCCAGCAGGGCGAAGCCGGGGGCCTTGCGCCGGGCGCTCGCGAGGGCCTTGTTGCCCAGGCCGCCACGGCCTCCGGCCGCGATGACGTGCTCGGTGCCCATGCCGACGAGGTCGACGACGATCTGGCCGGACCGGTCCTTCACCACGGTGCCCTCGGGCACGGGCAGCACGAGGTCGTCGCCGTCGGCGCCGTTGCGCTCGTCGCCGGCTCCGGGTGCGCCGTTGCCGGCCTTGCGGTGCGGGTGGCGGTGGTACTCGAGCAGCGTCGTCGACTGCGGGTCGACACGCAGGATGACCGAGCCGCCCCGGCCGCCGTTGCCGCCGTCGGGGCCGCCCAGCGGCTTGAACTTCTCGCGCTTGACGGACGCGACACCGTGCCCGCCCGCCCCGGCGCTCAGGTGCAGCACCACGCGGTCGACGAAGGTCACTGCCATGGGAGGTCACTCTTCCAGATCAGGGTGGGCGGACGGCATACGCACGCTTGCGTATGCCGCGTGCCCGGGAAAGGCGGAAGGGCGGGCCACGCGGGCCCGCCCTTCCGGAAAAAGCTCAGTCGGTGATCAGGTGATCACTCGGCAGCGGCGGTCTCGACCTGCTCGATGTTGACCGTCTTGCGGCCGCGCTTGGTGCCGAACTTCACGGCGCCGGCGACGAGGGCGAACAGCGTGTCGTCGCCACCGCGACCGACGCCCTCACCCGGGTGGAAGTGCGTGCCGCGCTGACGGACGAGGATCTCGCCCGCGTTGACCTTCTGGCCACCGAAACGCTTGACGCCGAGGAACTGTGCGTTCGAGTCGCGACCGTTGCGGGTCGAGGACGCACCCTTCTTGTGTGCCATGTCAGTTACTCCTTGAGAGGTTCTGTGCCGAGCCGGTCAGGCGTCGATCACGCGTTGATTTCAGTGATCTTGACCTGGGTCAGCGGCTGACGGTGGCCCTGACGCTTGCGGTAGCCGGTCTTGTTCTTGTACTTCATGATGACGATCTTGGGGCCCTTGGCGGCCTTGACGACCTCGGCCTTCACCGACACCTTCGACAGCTTGTCGGCGTCGGACGTGACGGTCGTGCCGTCCACGAGGAGCAGCGGCGTGAGCTCGATGGCATCGCCGGGCTGACCCGTCACCTTGTCGACGAGCAGGACATCGCCCACCGACACCTTCTCCTGGCGACCGCCAGCGCGAACAATCGCGTACACAGTGAAACTCACTCTCTCATCAGGATTCGGAACGCCGCTTTCGGCACCGGCCCGTCAACACGGGCCCGGTGGGCGCACCAAGGAACAAGATTACCGGCTGGGACGGTCCAGCTCCAAACCGAGGTCAGCCCTCGCCCGCGGTCTCGGACCCGCCGCTCGAGCGGGGCGGCCCCGCGGGGGCCACCACGCGGCCACGCCGACGACGTCCCCGCGGTGCGGGCTGCACGTCGACCGCCGACTCGACGGGCGTGGGCCCCTCGGACTCGACGGAGGCCGCCACCGACACCTCGGTGCGTGCCGGCGCTTCGGCCGCGTCGCGCGACCCGTCCTGCGACGCGTCGACGACGGTCTCGTCGGTGACGTCCGACTCGAGCTCGACGTGCGAGCCGCCCTGGGTGGCCTGGTCGTCGGACGTGTCGTCGTGGGCGTCGTCACCGGACCACGGGCCGGAGTCCTCCGGGAAGGCATGCGGATGCCCATCGGTCTCGGCCGGCACGCGGGCGCCGCCCTGGGCCCCGACCTCCGCGCCTACCTCCATGCCGGCCTCCGCGATGGCCTCGGCAGCAGCCTCCCCGGCGGGCTGGCCGGACGCGCTCTTGAGCGCCGCCGCGTGGGCGGCCGCCGCGATCTGCGCAGCCGTCGGTCCGCTCGGCTTGGACTCCGCCTGGCTGGGGGCCTGCTGCCCGCCGCCCTGCCCGTTGCCGTGCCCGCTGCCCTGCCCGGCGCCACCCTGGTTGCCACCGGACGAGCCACCGCCCTGGGTGCCGCCCTGGTTGCCGCCCTGGTTGGCGCCCCGACCACGCCGGCGGCTGCTGCCGCCGTCGCCCTGGCCCGAGTCGTGCTGGTGCGCGCCGCGGTCGACCGGGTCGGTGTGGATGATGAAACCGCGTCCGTTGCAGTGGTCGCACGTCTCGGAGAAGACCTCGATGAGGCCCGACCCGACGCGCTTGCGCGTCATCTGGACCAGGCCGAGCGAGGTGACCTCGGCGACCTGGTGCTTGGTGCGGTCACGTCCGAGGCACTCGAGCAGGCGCCGCACGACGAGCTCGCGGTTGCTCTCGAGCACCATGTCGATGAAGTCGATGACGATGATGCCGCCGATGTCGCGCAGCCGGAGCTGGCGCACGATCTCCTCGGCCGCCTCGATGTTGTTCTTGGTGACGGTCTCCTCGAGGTTGCCGCCCGAGCCGACGAACTTGCCGGTGTTGACGTCGACGACCGTCATCGCCTCGGTGCGGTCGATGACCAGGGAGCCACCGCTCGGCAGCCAGACCTTGCGGTCCATCGCCTTGGAGAGCTGCTCGTCGACGCGGTGGTGCGTGAAGAGGTCCTCCTGGGAGGTCCACTTCGTGACGCGGTCGGCGAGGTCGGGCGCCACGGAGCTGATGTAGGGGTGGATCTCGTTCCACGCCTGGTCGCCCGCGACGACGAGCTGCTTGAAGTCCTCGTTGAAGACGTCGCGGATGACACGCACGGTCAGGTCGGGCTCGCCGTGCAGCAGCATCGGGGCCTGGCCACCGGTCACGGAGCCCGCGCCGCCGTTCTTCTTCTTGCCCTTGCTCTTGCCTGCTCGGGGGGTCGAGGCGGCCTCGGCCTTGGCCTGGATGTCCTCCCACGTACGCGTGAGGCGCTCGACGTCGGCGCGCAGCTCCTCCTCGCTCGCCCCCTCGGCGGCGGTGCGCACGATGACACCCGCCGAGTCCGGGACGACCTCGCGGAGGATCTTCTTGAGGCGCGCCCGCTCGGTGTCGGGAAGCTTGCGGCTGATGCCGGTCATCGAGCTGTTGGGCACGTAGACGAGGTAGCGGCCGGGCAGCGAGATCTGCGACGTCAGGCGGGCGCCCTTGTGGCCGATCGGGTCCTTCGTCACCTGCACGAGCACCGTCTGGCCGGAGCTCAGCGCGTTCTCGATGCGCTTGGGCTGGTTGGCCTCGAGGCCGGCGGCGTCCCAGTTGACCTCACCGGCGTAGAGCACGGCGTTGCGGCCCTTGCCGATGTCGACGAACGCCGCCTCCATCGACGGCAGCACGTTCTGGACCCGGCCGAGGTAGATGTTGCCGGCCATCGACACGTTGGTGGCCTGGTCGATGTAGTGCTCCACGAGGACGCCGTCCTCGAGCACACCCATCTGTGTGCGGCCGTCCTTGTTGCGCACGACCATGACGCGGTCGACGGCCTCGCGGCGGGCCAGGAACTCGGCCTCGGTGATGATCGTGCGCCGGCGTCCGGCCTCACGGCCTTCGCGACGACGCTGCTTCTTGGCCTCGAGACGGGTCGATCCCTTGACCGCCACCGGCTCGTCGCTCTGCGCCCGCGGCTGGCGCACGCGGGTCGAGACGTTGGGGCTGTCGTCGCCGGAGTCGCTCGACGAACCCGCACGGCGACGGCGACGACGACGACGGCTCGAACCGCTCTCGTCGTCGGTGTCGCTGTCACTCTCGGCCCCCGAGTCATCGGAGTCGTCGGAGTCGGGCTCGTCACCGTCGCCGGTGTCGGCCGAGGGACGCCGCGAGCCGCGCTCGTCGTCGTCGGACGACTGGTCCTGCGACTCGTCCTCGTCGGAGGCTCGCCCGCGGCGGCCCTTGCCGCCACGGCGGCGGCGCGAACGTCGGGGCGTGGTCTCGTCGTCGGTCTGCTCGTCGGACGGGCCGCGCTCGTCGTCGCTGGCCTCCGGCTCCTCGAGGTCCTCGAGGTCCTCGGCCGACGGAGGCGTCTGCTCGGGCGCGCTGGCCGCCCTGCGGCGACGCGTCGGGGTCGCCTTCGTCGCGTCGGGGGCCTGGAAGAGGACGCTGAAGCTGGGGGCCACCGCGGCGGGGCGGTCGTCGTCGGCGGTGCTGTCCGTGTCGTCGGTGCCCGCCTCGCCGAAGGCCACCACGGGCTCGTCGGCGGCCTCCTCGAGCGCCTCGAGGTCCACGAGCGAGCCGGGGTCGAGCGGCGTCTCGGCCGGGCCGTCACCCGGGGCGTCACCCGACGGCGTGCCCGACTGGTCGGCGGTCCCGACCTCCGCCACGAGCTCCTCGAGCGCCGCGGCCGCACGATCGGCATTGGCGCGGGAGCCGCGCCTCGCCGTCGCCTTCGCGGGCGGCGCGGTCTCGTCGGCGTCGGCCGCCTTCTTGCGGGTGGCCCGCTTGCGGGCGGGACGCTTGGCAGCCGGGGCGTCAGCGGCAGCGGCCGCGTCGAGGGTCACGTCGACGGTCACGGCGTCGCCCGCGCCTGCCTCAGGAGCCGCCGCGCCGGCAGCCTCGGCGCCCGTGGACCCGTCGCCGGAGAGCTCAGCCTGCTCGACAGCCTGCTGGGGAGCCTGCTCGGCCTCGGCGGCAGCTGCCTTCTTGGGGGGGCGGCGCGTGGCCCTGCGGCGTGGCGCCTTCTCGGCGGCCGGCGCCTTGGCGGCGGGCGGGGTCGCACCGGCATCGGAACCGGCGTCTCGGCCGGTCTCGGCCGGGAACAGCGTGGCTCCCTCGCCAGCAGCGTCGCCGTTGTTGTCGCCGGAAATGTTGTCGTTGGGTGCCATCAGGCAGTCTCCCGTCAGGTGCGGTGTGACCCACACGCCGGCCGGGGCCGTCGACACCGCACGTGTGCGGTTGCAGTCGTCGCGCCGCGTGTGCGACGGGACGGAAGTCGTCTCACTACACCCGAAAACGGTTCGCGCTGGGCGCGGCCCCGTGATCGAATGCCGTCGGCGTTCTTGTCGGCAACCGCTTCGTCGTCATGACCTGGTGGGTCATTCCAGCGGGTCGGTCACCCTCGCGGTTGCAGTGTCGAGCGGTCCCTGCGCCAGACGCGTCACCAGTGGCGGACGCGGAGGCTGCAGGTCGGCGATCTCACGCAGCGCGGTCAGAATGTCGTCGGGGCGTACAGCAGGTGTGGTGTGCCGTACGACCATGCGCAGTATCGCACAGTCGTCGCCGACAACGTGAGTCGCCACGACGTCCGTGAGCGCGTCCGCAGAGGTCAGCACGCGTGCCGACACGATGGAACCCCGCACGTCGAAGGTGCGTGGACCCGACTTCGTCATGCGTGTCACCTCCGCCGTGTCGCGGGCCAGCAGCACCTCGACCGCGGCCCGGAGGACCTCGATCGGCAGGCCGGCGAACTCGAGCACCCAGTCGCTCGCCTCGAGCCTGTCGGCGAGCGCGCCAGGGGTCGCCTCGACGACCTGGAGGATGTCGATCCCCTCCGGCAGGGCCTCGTCGAGCGCCTCGCGCACCGACTCGACGTCGACGCGCTGGGTCACCGAGATCTCGAAGTACTCGGCCTCGCTCGCCGTGCCGGTGGCCGCAGCGTTCGCGTAGCTGATCTTCGGGTGCGGGTGGAAGCCCGCCGAGAAGGCCATCGGCACGTCGGCCCGGCGCAGCGCCCGCTCGAGCGCGCGCTGGAAGTCGCGGCTCGAGGTGAACCGGAGGCGCCCCCGCTTCGTGTAGCGGATCCGGAGCTTCTGGACCGCGGGGTCCGGGGCCGGACCCTCGGGGACGCGCTGACGTACCTGACGAGCCATGCCCGGAAGGCTACCGGCGCGCGTACGGACCGCCGTCAGGAGTCTGACGAGAAGCCCCGACGCTCGTCGGCCCGGCGCTGGCGCTCGGCCGACTCGGCCTCGTCGAGCCGGGTCGCCTCGGCCAGCGTCGGGGCGGTGCCACCCATGCTCGCCGGGAGGTACCTGAGGTCGGGGCCGGTGAGGGGCTCATAGGCGGCGCGCGCGACGTCGAGCATGTGGGCCATGACCGCCTTGTAGCGGGCGGTCACCTCGTCGGGGTCGGCGTCGGCAGCGACCGGGACGGGCTCGGCGACCGACATGATGATCGGCACGTTGGTGCGGCCCAGACGTTTCGGGTGGCCCTTGGTCCAGACCCGCTGCGAGCCCCAGATGACGACGGGCAGGATCGGCACCCCGGCCTCGGCGGCCATGCGGGCGGCGCCGGTCTTGAACTCCTTGAGCTCGAACGAGCGGGAGATCGTGGCCTCCGGGAAGACACCCACGATCTCGCCCGCCCTGAGCGCGTCGACCGCGGCGGCATACGACGCCGCCCCGGCCGTGCGGTCGACGGGGATGTGCTTCATGCCCCGCATGAGCGGCCCACTCACGGGGTGGGAGAAGACGCCGTCCTTGGCCATGAACCGCACCAGCCGGCCGGACTTCTGCGCCGCCAGGCCGGCGTAGGCGAAGTCGAAGTAGCCCGTGTGGTTGACGACCATCACGGCGCCGCCGGTGCGCGGCACGTTCTCGTCGCCGAGGATGGTGAACTTCAGCCCCTGGACGGCGAACACCCCGCGGGCGAAGCCGATGACTGACGAGTAGACGGGCTCCATGGGGGACACTCTGCCCTGCGCGGCTACGCTTCGGCACGCCGATGGCCCAGCGCGCCTCGTGGGCCGGCTGACGACAGGGGACGACGTGACCAGCATCACCGGGCAGGCGATGGCGTATGCCGTCGCCCCGGCGCTCGTGGACCGCGACACCGTCGTGGGGGCCTCGCTCCTCGGGCTCGTCCCCCTCGCTCTCGCCGGCCTCGTCGTCCTCGTCAAGTGGTGGCGCGGACGCGACGAGGTGTTCGACGCCCTCACGCCCGGGCTCGTGCCCGACGACCCGGCACGCGCCCCACGCCACCGGGCACGCGGCGGCGAGTGGTCGGGCACCGTGGCGCCGGCCTTCGCTCCCCCGCGCGAGGTCCGGCCCGGCGTCGTCGGCACCGTCATCGACGGGGTCGCGCACGCCCACGACGTGAGCGCGACCCTGGTCGACCTCGCGGTACGCGGCTGGTTCCGCATCGTCGAGGTCGCCGCCGGGGGCGCCTCCCCCGACCAGGGCACGGACACCGGTCGGGGCAAAGCCCGCGACTGGGAGCTGCGTCGCACCGCCACCCCACCCGACGAGGCGCCGAGCGCCTTCGAGCGGCTCCTCCTGGACCGGCTCTTCGAGGGACGCGACACGGTGCGCCTCTCGAGCCTCAAGGGGTCGTTCGCGATAACGATGCGAGAGGCCCAGATCGGGCTGTACCGCGAGGTCGTCGACCGCGGCTGGTACGCCGGGCACCCGCGGGCCCGCAACGGGCGCACCCGGGCAGTGGGCCTCGTCGTGCTCGTGCCACTCACGCTCGTCGCGGCCGGCGTCCTCGTCACCGACCTCGCCGACGAGCACGACTGGTCCCTCACGCCGCTGTTGGTCGGGCTCGTGCTCGCCCTCGTCGTGCTCGCCCGGTGGGGCGGCACCCGCACGCCACGCACGGCCGAGGGCAGCGCCCTGCGCATCCAGGCGCTCGGTTTCCGCGAGTACCTCGCGACCGCCGAGGTCGGCCGGCTGCGCTTCGAGGAGAAGCGGGCGCTGCTCAGCAGCTACCTGCCGTATGCCGTCGCCTTCGGTCTCACGGGCCACTTCGCCGCGCTGCTGCGCGAGCTGGCGAAGGACAGCCACTGGACCGACTACGTCGACGGGCTCGACTGGTACGACTTCGGCGGCGGGGACGGTGACGTCTCGCTCGGCGACGCCCTGTCCGGCTTCGGCGACGCGGCCGGTGAGCTGAGCGGGCTGGACGCCCTCACAGACGTCGGCGGCGTGTTCGACGGCGTCGACGGTTTCACGGACGCGACCGACTCCCTCTTCTCCTTCGACGGCCTGACCGGGTGCGGCACCGGGTTCGACGGCTGCGACGGGTGCGACCTTCCCGGCTGCGACTTCTGACGCGAGGACGCGCCCGCGGACCCCGCCGCACGCCCGGGCCCGGCCGGACGGCATACGCACTCAAAGCCGGTCGAGGGCACCCCTTCGCCCATGGAAGGATTGGGCGCATGACTGACGCACCTGGCACCACGGACTCGCGGATCCCCGAGCGGCCCACGCTCGACGGCCTCGAGGAGAAGTGGATGCAGGTATGGGCGGAGCAGGGCACCTACTCCTTCGACCGCGAGAAGGCCCTGGCCGCGCCGCGTGAGCAGGTCTTCGCCATCGACACCCCGCCGCCGACCGCGAGCGGCTCGCTCCACGTCGGCCACGTGTTCTCGTACACGCACACCGACTGCATGGCGCGCTACAAGCGCATGCAGGGCTTCGAGGTCTTCTACCCGATCGGCTGGGACGACAACGGGCTGCCCACCGAGCGCCGGGTGCAGAACTACTACGGCGTGCGCGGCGACGCGACGCTGGCGTACGTCGACGGCTACGAGCCGCCGTTCACCGAGGGCGTCGACGCCAAGGGCAAGGCGATCAAGCCCGCCGACCAGCAGGCCATCAGCCGCAAGAACTTCATCGAGCTCTGCGACATCCTCACGGTCAAGGACGAGGTGACCTTCGAGTCGCTCTTCCGTCGCCTCGGTTTCTCACTCGACTGGGACATCACCTACCGCACCATCGACGAGCGTTCCCGCGCCGTGGCCCAGCAGGCGTTCCTGCGCAACCTCGCCCGCGGTGAGGCCTACCAGAGCGAGGCACCGGGCCTGTGGGACGTGACGTTCCAGACGGCCGTGGCGCAGGCCGAGCTCGAGGCCCGCGACTACCCGGGCGCCTACCACCGCGTAGCCTTCCACCGCGACGGCGGCGAGCCGGTCCACATCGAGACGACCCGCCCCGAGCTCATCCCGTCGGTGGTCGCCCTCATCGCGCACCCCGACGACGAGCGCTACCAGCCGCTCTTCGGCACCACGGTGCGCTCACCGCTCTTCGGCGTCGAGGTGCCCGTCCTGGCGCACCGGGCCGCCGAGATGGACAAGGGCGCCGGGATCGCGATGTGCTGCACGTTCGGCGACCTCACCGACGTCATGTGGTGGCGCGAGCTGCAGCTGCCGATCCGCTCGCTCATCACCCGCAACGGGCGCCTGCAGGCCGAGACACCCGAGTGGATCGCCGGCGGGCCCGGCGAGGCGCTCTACGCCGAGTCGCTCGCGACCAAGACGACCTTCAGCGCCCGCGAGGCCGTCGTGGCCGCACTGCGCGAGTCGGGCGACCTCGACGGCGAGCCGCAGAAGACCCAGCGCAAGGCGAACTTCTACGAGAAGGGCGACAAGCCCCTCGAGATCGTCACGTCGCGCCAGTGGTACATCCGCAACGGCGGTCGCGAGGAGTCGCTGCGCTCGAAGCTCGTCGGCATGGGCGACGAGGTCGACTTCCACCCGGCCTTCATGCGCTCGCGCTACAAGAACTGGGTCGAAGGCCTCAACGGTGACTGGCTGATCTCGCGCCAGCGCTTCTTCGGCGTGCCCTTCCCGGTGTGGTACCCCGTGACCGCCGAGGGCGAGACCGACTACGACCACCCCATCGTCGCCCCCGAGTCGGCCCTTCCGGTCGACCCCCAGGTCGACGTGCCCGTCGGCTACGACGAGGCCCAGCGCGGCGTGCCCGGCGGGTTCGTCGCCGACCCCGACATCATGGACACCTGGGCCACCTCGTCGCTGACGCCCCAGATCGCGGCCGGGTGGCCGGTGCGCGAGGGCGCGCCCGAGGGCGAGCGCCTCGGCTCCGACGAGGCACTGTTCGGCTCGCTTTTCCCCTACGACCTGCGTCCGCAGGGGCACGACATCATCCGCACCTGGCTGTTCGCCACGGTGACGCGGTCCTTCTTCGAGCACGGCGTCGCGCCGTGGCGCCACGCCGCGATCAGCGGCTGGATCCTCGACCCGGACCGCAAGAAGATGAGCAAGTCCAAGGGCAACGCCGAGACGCCCGAGGACGTCGTCAAGGCCAACGGCGCCGACGCCGTCCGCTACTGGGCCGCCTCCGGGCGGCTGGGCACCGACGCCGCCTACGACACCGGCCAGATGAAGGTCGGGCGCCGTCTCGCGATCAAGGTGCTCAACGCGAGCAAGTTCGCGCTCGGCTTCGGTGGGGTGTCCGGCGACCTGCGTGCCGCTGTCACGAATCCCCTTGACCTGTCGATGCTCTCGGCCCTCGCCGAGGTCGTCGACAAGGCCACGCAGGGTTTCGAGGGCTGGGACTACACCCGCTCCCTCGAGGTGACCGAGACCTTCTTCTGGACCTTCTGCGACGACTACCTCGAGCTCGTCAAGGACCGCGCGTACGGCGGTCAGGGCGACGAGGCCGCCGCGAGCGCCCGGGCCGCCCTGCGCCTCGCGCTCGAGACGCTGCTCAGGCTGCTCGCGCCGTTCATCCCGTACGCCACGGAGGAGGTCTGGTCGTGGTTCGGCGAGGGCTCGGTGCACCGCCAGTCGTGGCCGACCCGTGACGAGCTGCCCTCCGGTGGCGACGCCGCGGTGCTGCCCGCGGTGGGCGCGGCGCTGGCCGGCGTGCGCAAGGTCAAGTCCGAGGCCAAGGTCGGCATGCGTGCCGAGGTGCGCACCATGACCCTCGTGGCGCCGGCCGCCTCCGTCGAGCGGATCCGCGCCGCCGAGGCCGACCTGCGTGCGAGCGGCCGCATCAGCGAGCTCGCGTATGCCGAGGGCGAGGTCGTCGAGGTGCGCGATGCCGAGCTCGTCCCGGTCGAGAAGCCGGTGGCCCGGGCCTGAGCGACGCGTCGTTGCCGTCCCGACCTCTCGGGACGGCAACGATCCACGCCCGAACCGGGTCTGAGAGGCCACGCTGGAATAGGGTTTCGCGCATGTCGAGGCGGGGGGTCCAGCTCACCATCGCCGCTGGTGCGGTCGTCATGGCCGCGCTGGTCGTCGCGTCCACCGGCACGCCGGTGCCGCTGCTCGTGCGGCCCTCGGCACCCCTGCCGACGATCCCTCCGGTCCCGACGGCCCCGACGTCGGTCGTCACCGACACCGTGCCCTCGCTGACGATCACCCCGACCCCGGCGCCCTTCGAGCCCTCGCCGATCCTTGTCGCGTTCGTGCAGATCCTGCTCGTCGGCACCGTGCTGGTGCTGCTGCTCGCGCTGGTGCGGCTGCTCGTGGCGCTCGCACGCAGGCCGCACCTGACCGTCCACGAGGAACCGACCTTCACGGTCCCGCTCGTGCCGGCCGAGCTTCTCGAGGCGGCACGCGAGCGTTTGCGCGACCTGGAGTCGGGCGAGCCGCGCAACGCCATCGTCGCCGCCTGGCTCGACCTCGAGGGATCGGCTGCGGCGACGGGGCTGCCCCGGCTGCCGGCCGAGACGTCGACCGAGTACACCGCGCGGGTCATCACCGTGTGGGCGGTCGACCGCGAGCGCCTCGCCGACCTCGCAGCGCTCTACCGCGAGGCGCGCTTCTCGATGCACTCGCTGGGTGAGGAGCACCGAGCGCGGGCGATCGGTGACCTGCGCGTGCTCATCGCCGACCTCGAGCGCGTGGCCGACGAGCAGGCGCGCGCACACGCCGCCGAGGCCGGTGCGCAGGCCGGTGCGCGGGTGGGTGGGCAGGCCGGTGCGCGGGTGGGTGGGCAGGTCGGTGTGCGCTCGTCCGCGCCCCCGGCCGGCCGTTCGGGCCCGGAGGCGCGATGAGCGTCCTGCCGTCGCGCCTCGATGCGATGCGTGTCGCCCTCCGGCCCTGGAGGCGACGACTCGTCGGGCTCGTGGCCGTGTGGGCCGGCATCTCCCTGCTGACGGCCGCCCTGGGCCTGCGGCCCGACGTGCCGGGCCTGCTCGCGATCCTGCTCGCCGTCGCACTCGTCGTCTGGCACGTCCTCGACCACACGGCGCCGCAGCACCTCACCGTCTGGCCGCTCGTCGACAGCGAGCTCGGCAGCCAGGGCCGCGGCAACGACTTCCGGGTGGCGAACCTCGCCGGACGGCTCGAGGCCGCCGACGCGAGGGCCGAGGGTCGCGAGTCGTTGGTCCACGACCTGCACCTGCAGCTGCAGGGGCTCATCCGGGAACGGCTGTTCGCCAAGCACGGCATCATCGCCGAGGAGGAGCCCAAGTGGGCCCAGGGCGTCACCCCGCCCGACCTCTGGGACCTGCTCGTCGGGCTGCCGCCGCCCGACCTCTACCGCCCCCAGCGACTCGACCCCATCCTCCGACGAATCGAGCAGTGGTGACCATGACCGAGATGCCGATCTCCCGCGTCAGCGAGCGCAGCCGTGCCGTCCTCGACGAGGTCGGCCGTGCCGTCGTGGGCAAGGAGGAGGCGCTGCGGCTCGTGCTCTCCGGCATCCTCGCCGGCGGCCACGTCCTCATGGAGGACTTCCCGGGCCTCGGCAAGACCCTGGCCGCCCGAAGCTTCGCCCAGACGCTCGGGCTCGAGTTCAAGCGGGCCCAGTTCACGCCCGACCTGCTGCCCGGCGACATCACGGGATCGTTCATCTACGACCAGCGGGCGGGCGACTTCGAGTTCCGGGCCGGGCCGCTCTTCACCGGCCTGCTGCTCGCCGACGAGATCAACCGCACGCCGCCGAAGACGCAGGCGGCGCTCCTCGAGGCGATGCAGGAGAAGCAGGTCACCGTCGAGGGTCGCACCTTCCAGCTGCCCCGGCCCTTCCACGTGCTCGCGACCGCCAACCCCGTCGAGTACGAGGGCACCTACCCGCTGCCGGAGGCCCAGCTCGACCGGTTCCTCATGCGCATCTCGTTCGGCTATCCCTCGCTCGACGAGGAGTGGCAGATCCTCGCGAACCGCATGGCGCGCCAGCAGGAGGAGCAGCTGCTCCAGGCCGTGGTCGACGCGGAGACGCTGCTGCAGATGCAGGCCGCGATCGAGGCCACGGTCGTCGACGAGTCGGTGGGCCGCTACTGCGTCGCCCTCGCCGCGGCCACGCGCAGCCACGGGGACGTGCTGATGGGCGCCTCCCCCCGCGGCGCACTCGGCCTGCTGCTCTGCTCCCGGGCGTATGCCGTCGTCGACGGTCGCGACTACGTCACGCCCGAGGACGTCAAGGCAGTCGCGGTGCCCGTGCTGGCCCACCGCATCACCGTCAGGCCGGAGCTCTGGATGAGCAACGCGTCCGGCGCGGCCGTCGTCGAGAGCCTCCTGCGCACCGTGGCGACCCCGTCGGCACGGGAGGCCGCCGTCCCCCGGCCCTCGGTCGGCTGACCGACCCGTGGCCCCCTGGCACCCCCATCGCACCGCCTCACGCCACCTGGGCGTGTGGGAGTCGACCGCTGCCCACCAGCGGGCGATCCTCCTCGCGGCTGCGGGAGCGCTGGCGGCCGTGCTGGGTCGCCGTCCCGACCTGCTGGTGATCGTCACCCCTCTGGTCGTGGCCGCCGTCTGGGGGCACACGACCCGGCCCCGGACCGAGGTCACCGGCACTGCGCGGCTGGGCGACGCGACGCTGCGCGAGGGGTCCGCGACCGGCCTGTACGTGCACACGACTCCGGCGCTGCCGGACGTCCACGGCGTCGTCACGGTGGCACGCGTCCCGTGGGTCTACCGCAAGCCGTCGAGCGGCATCGCCGAGCTCGACGACGGGGCCGCGACCATCGGTCTCCGGTCCACTCGGTGGGGGCGCCGCCGCATCGGGACCGTCAGCATCGCGCTCGTCAGCACGTGGGGCGCCTTCCGGGTGGGGCCCGTCGACCTGCCCGACCTCGACTCGGCCACGTTGCCGGTGCCGGCCTCGTTCAACGCGAGCACGCCGACTCCACACCCCCGCGGGATCGTCGGCCTCAACCGCTCCAACCGGCCCGGCTCGGGCTCCGAGTTCAACACGATCCGCCAGTTCCACCCGGGCGACCGGCTGCGGCGCATCCACTGGCCCGTCTCGATGCGCACCGGCACGCTGCACGTCACCTCGACCTTCACCGACGAGGACGCCCACGTCTTCCTGCTGGTCGACTGCTTCAGCGACCTCGGTCCGCGCGAGGGCATCGACGGGCGGCCGACCAGCCTCGACGTCACCGTCCGGGCAGCAGGCGCCATCAGCGAGCACTTCCTGCGCAGCAACGACCGGTTGACGCTGCGGACCGTCGGGGCCGCGGAGGTGCCCACCCTGGGGGTGGGCTCGGGCACCAACCACCTGCGGCGCGTCCTCGACACCCTGGCGGCGATCGCGCCCGCCACCGAGCGTCGCGACACCGGGGAGCGCGCGATCCGTGGTGTCGACCCGATGGCGCTGTGCCTCGTGCTGTCCCCGCTCATCGAGCCGACCATGGTGACCCTCGCCCACACGCTCGCGGCGCGGGGCATGACGGTCGTCGTCGTCGACACCTTCCCCGACCATCTCGTCCACGACCCCAAGAGCGTCCACCTGGCCCTCGCCTGGCGCATGCGGCTGCTCGGCCGGCAGGCCGATGTGCACAACCTCCGGCTGCGCGGCGTGCCGGTCGTGCCGTGGCACGGCCCCGGGTCGCTCGACAACGTGCTGCGCGACATCGCGCGCCGCGCGTCCGCGCCCCGCATGGCGAGGCGGTGACGGTGCTCCCCCGGCCCGGCGACTCCGACCACCGAGAGGTGCACCCCGTCCGGCGCACGATCCACTTCGGCGCCGGGCCCGAGTGGTCGCTCAGCCAGCTTGGCGCGACCGCGGCGGCGATGGGCGGCGTCCTCGTCTACCTGGCGAGCCTGTCGCTGGCTGCCGGCGGGTTCGACGTGGTCTGGTGGTCCCTCGTGCTGCTGCCGCTGATGACGATGGTCTGGGCAGGCTCGGCCGCCCCGCTCTTCTACTGGGGGCTGCTCCTCTACGGCTGGTTCACCCTGACCGCCGCCGGCAGCTTCTCGTGGTGGTCGCTGCCGGCCGCGGCAGGGTGCGTCATCGGGCACGCGGCCACGGCACTGTCCGCGTCGTCCCCGCCGGCAGGCTCGTTCACGGGCCGCACGGCACGACGGTGGGTGCGGCACACGGCCGCGGCCTTCCTCGCAGCGGTGCCCGTCGCGGTGCTCGCGGGGCTGCTCGCCGGGCGCTCGATCCCGCTCTCGCCGACGGCATACGTCGTCGGCCTGCTCGGTGTGTCGGTCGGTGTCTGGCTGGTGCGCACGAACCCCCCGATCGAGCGCGAATGACGCCGGCGTCCGAGGCCCGACCGCTCGGTAGCGGCCGGTAGCGGCCGGTCAGCAGCGACCGGCCCGGGCCGTTCTTGCAGTTTCCGGATCTGCGCCTTACTCTTCGGATAGAACGAAACAGTTTCGTTTCATCCGAGGAGAAAGCGAGGGCGGGATGAGCACCACCGTGGGCACCGAGGCCTCGCAGCCCGCCAGCCGCCCCCGTGTCGCCGGCGACCGCGAGGTGGAGATCCTCGAGTCGGCGATCGACGTGCTGCGCGACCTCGGCTACGACCGGCTCACCTTCGACGCCGTGGCCACGGCAGCGAGGGCATCGAAGGCGACGCTCTACCGACGCTGGCCGCACAAGCGCGACCTCGTCATCGACGCCGTGGGCCTGTTCATCGACTGTCCTGCCGAGCAGGACCCCGACACCGGTTCGCTGCGCGGCGACCTGCTCGCGCAGGCCTGCGCCGACGGGGGCCTCGACGACGAGGTCGTCATCGGCACGTGGAGCGCCCTGCTCCCCGTCATCCACCGCGAGCCGGAACTGGCCTGCGGCATCCACGAGCGGTTCCTGGCCCCGAAGATCGCGGCCACCCGCACCATCTTCGAGAACGCCCAGCAGCGAGGTGAGGTGGGCGCCGACGCCGACCTCGACACCTTGCTGATGATCCTGCCGTCCCTCTCGATCCACGAGGCGCTGCTCTCGGGCAGGCGGCCGGGTCCCGAACGCATCGCCGAGTTCATCGACACCGTCGTCCTCCCGGCCTGCGCCGCCACCGTCACGGCCACGCCCGTCGCAGCCTCCCCGCGCTGACACGACCACCCGCACCAGAACCACCAGAACGCCGCACCCGCCAGCCTCACCGCACCACCAGCCTCACCGCACCACCAGCCTCACCGCACCACCAGCAGCCCTCACCGGGCCTGCGATCGCGCCCGCCGACGCCGCCGCGCCGCGATCACGCACGCGCCCATCGCGCACCCGTTCCGCACGCCCTTGACGCGTGCTCTCGAGAGGAATCACCCCATGTCTTCGACCACCGTCGAGCAGGTGCAGGAGCCCACGGGCGACTTCACCTCGAACGACACCCCGCCCAGGCGGCTCGGCCTCGCGCTGTTCGTCATCTGCGCTGCCCAGCTCATGATCGTGCTCGACGGCACCATCGTGAACATCGCACTCCCCCACATCGCGACCGACCTGGCCTTCAGCCAGGCGAACCTCCAGTGGGTCGTCACGATCTACACGCTCGCCTTCGGTGGCGTGCTCCTGCTCGGCGGCCGACTCGGTGACCTCTACGGACGACGCCGCATGTTCGTCTGGGGCGTCGTGCTCTTCACGCTCGCCTCCCTCGTCGCGGGCGTCGCGCAGAACGAGGCCATGATGCTCGGCGCCCGCGCCGTCCAAGGCCTCGGCGGCGCGCTCGCCGCCCCGAACGCCCTTGCCCTCATCACGACGACCTTCCCGGCCGGCAAGGAGCGCAACCGCGCCATGGGCGTGTTCGCCGCCATGTCGGGCGCCGGCGCCGCGATCGGCCTCATCCTCGGCGGCGCCCTCAGCGAGGTCGACTGGCGCTGGAACTTCTTCATCAACCTGCCGATCGGCGCCCTGGTCGCCTTCTTCGGGCAGCGGATCCTCAGCGAGTCCGAGGACGGCCACGGCTCCCTCGACGTCCCCGGCGCCATCACGTCCATCGCCGGTCTCTCGGCGCTCGTCTACGGCCTGACGCACGCGGCCAGCACCTCGTGGGGCGACGCCACCACGGTCACCTACCTGGCCGTCGGCGCGGCGCTGCTCGTCGCATTCGTCGTCATCGAGACCCGCGTCGCGCACCCGCTCCTGCCGATGCGCATCCCGGGCGACCGCACCCGCGGCACGTCGTACTTCGTCATGCTCGTCGTCGGCGCGGGCATGTTCGCGATGTTCTACTTCCTCGGCATCTACATCCAGAACATCCTCGGCTACTCGCCGCTCAAGTCGGGCCTCGCGTTCCTGCCGTTCTCGGTCGGCATCGTCGTGGCCGCCCAAGCGGCATCGTTCCTCATCTCGCGCGTCGACCCGCGCTGGATCTCCGGCGCCGGTGCCGCCTTCGCCACGGTCGGCATGTGGGGGTTCACGCACCTGACGCCCGAGAGCACGTATGCCGCGAACCTCCTCCCCTGGATCGTCGTCCTCGCCTTCGGCCTCGGCCTCATCTTCGTGCCGCTCACGTTGACGGCGGTGCACGGCGTGGCCCACGAGGACTCGTCCGTGGCCTCCGCGGTGCTCAACACGATGCAGCAGGTCGGCGGCACCATCGGCCTCGCGACCCTGAGCACGATCTTCGTCAACAACCTCAACGACAAGGTCGCCGAGCTCACCGCGAAGATGCCGCAGAGCGGCCCCGCGCCGACGCAGGAGCAGCTCGCGGCGGCGCAGAAGATGATCGCCGACGAGGCGTTCACCTACGGCGCGAGCCGCGCGTACGTCGTCGCGGCGATCATGATCGCGGTCGGCGGCATCATCACCCTCGTCGCGCTCAACGTGCGCCACCGGGAGCTCGCGAGCGACGGCGCAGCCCCCGCCCACATGGGCTGACCCCCCACCGTCGAGAGGCCGATGTTTGTCGCCTCGGTGTAGTCGAAAGGCCATTGTTCGTCACGGACAGTGGCCTTTCGACGTGCGTCAGGCAACACCAACTGGCCTCCCGACGGTGCCAGGGGCGGGGTCGGTCGGGCGGGAGCGCTACGTCGCGCGGACCGGCCACACGGCAGCCCAGGGGTGGTCCCAGCCGCCGATCTGGAGGCGGCGCTCGACGAAGGCGTGCTGCGGCAGGTCGACGACCCGCCCGCTCGAGGGCTCGTAGACGTCGAGCTCCTGGCCACCGGTCGGAGGCATGACGAGCACGACGTGCCGCGGGGTCCACGCGTTGCCGACGTAGAGCAGCGCGGGGGCGCCGGTGCGCACCCGAGCGCGCAGGTCGGCATACGTGTGCGCCAGCCCCCCGCGACCGCGGTGACGGAACCAGCTCAGGTCGTAGTCGGCGTCAGGGTCGGACGCGCCGAGCTCGAGCTCGTTCAGGGCGCCCCACGGCGGGGTGCCGAGCGCTCTGGGCCATGGCAGCTGGAGGCGTCGCCCCGCGCCGAAGAGGGCGTTGGTGCGCGCGGCGACCACCTGCTCGTACGCGGCGAAGCGCTGTGCCTCGGTGCCGGCGTCGGGCGCGTCGCCGTCACGAGCATCCTTGCGTATGCCGTCACGGATCCACGCGGCGAACGCCGGGTTCACGAGCATGCGGGCGACCGTCAGCGACGCGGAGCCACACGTCGTCTGCGTCTGCTGCACGGGTGCGTGGTCCCCCGCGACCAGCCGGAACGGAGCGGGCACGGGTCAGCCTCCGTTCACGCGGACGGGACGCGAGGCGACCTCGTGGGTCAGGCGGACTCCTTGCGTTGGCGCTTGGCCCGCGGCTCGGCCTCGCGGCGCACGATCGTCGGGTTGACGTTGTCGAGGACGACCTCGCGGGTCACCACGACGCGGGCGATCCCGTCGTCGCTCGGCACGTCGAACATGACCGGGAGGAGGACCTCCTCCATGATCGCGCGCAGCCCACGGGCGCCGGTGCCGCGGAGCAGCGCCTGGTCTGCCACGGCGGCGATGGCGTCTTCGGTGAACTCCAGGTCGACGCCGTCGATCTCGAACATCTTCTGGTACTGCTTCACGAGCGCGTTGCGCGGCACCGTGAGGATGTTGACGAGCGCCTGCTGGTCGAGCGGCGCGAGGGTCGTCAGGACGGGCAGGCGGCCGATGAACTCGGGGATGAGCCCGAACTTCAGGAGGTCCTCGGGCATGACGTCGGAGAAGCTGTCGACGAGGTCCTTGGGGCTGTGCAGCGGCTGGCCGAAGCCGAGGCCCTTGCGGCCGGCACGCGACTCGATGATCTTCTCGAGACCGGCGAAGGCGCCACCGACGATGAAGAGCACGTTGGTCGTGTCTATCTGGATGAACTCCTGGTGCGGGTGCTTGCGTCCGCCCTGCGGGGGCACCGAGGCCGTCGTGCCCTCGAGGATCTTGAGCAGCGCCTGCTGCACGCCCTCACCGGAGACGTCACGGGTGATCGAGGGGTTCTCGCTCTTGCGGGCGATCTTGTCGACCTCGTCGATGTAGATGATGCCCGTCTCGGCCTTCTTGACGTCGTAGTCGGCTGCCTGGATGAGCTTGAGGAGGATGTTCTCGACGTCCTCGCCGACGTAGCCGGCCTCGGTCAGGGCGGTCGCGTCGGCAATGGCGAACGGGACGTTGAGCATCTTCGCGAGCGTCTGTGCGAGGTAGGTCTTGCCGGAGCCGGTGGGCCCGATGAGCAGGATGTTGGACTTCGCGATGTCGACGTGGTCGTCGTCGCGCTTGACGCCCTCACCGGCCTGGATGCGCTTGTAGTGGTTGTAGACGGCGACGGCGAGCGACTTCTTGGCGACGTCCTGGCCGATGACGTAGTTCTCGAGGAAGTCGAAGATCTCGCGTGGCTTCGGCAGGTGGTCGAGGCCCAGCTCGCTGCTCTCGGCGAGCTCCTCCTCGATGATCTCGTTGCAGAGGTCGATGCACTCGTCGCAGATGTAGACCCCGGGGCCGGCGATGAGCTTCTTGACCTGCTTCTGGCTCTTTCCGCAGAAAGAGCACTTGAGGAGGTCTCCGCCTTCTCCGATGCGTGCCACCGATTCGCTCCTGGTTCGTCGGCGCCGAACGCTGGGGTGCACCCGGCCGACCCCAACCTAGGGGCCGACTCCTATTAGACGACGGAGGGGGCCACCCCCGCTCGCGCAACGCCGTTTGTCCGCTGATGGCGGACAAACGACGCCGGTGTCACTTGAACGGCGTTCCAGCCGAATCCGGCTGCCCCGACGCCCGATCCGCTCGTGTGGCGAAGTGTGCGGCGGCCGCACCGCCATCAGTGGCCGTTGCCCACAGGAGTGCGCGCCGGCATCAGTGGTGCGGGGCGCACGCCACACGCGGGAAGGAACCCTGCACCCCTGGCGGAGGCGGCGCTCAGCCTGCGGTGAGGTCCCGCACGATCGTGACGTACTGCTGCTCGGCGGCCTCGGGCGCGGTGCCGGACAGCGTGGCCCAGGCGTCGTACTTCGCGCGCCCGACCGGGTTGGTGAACCCCGGCCGCGAGCCGCTGACGTCACCCTCGGTCGCCTGCTTGAGCAGGCCGTAGAGCTTCAGCTTCACGTCGTTTCCCGGGTCGGCGGTCAGTCCCTTGACCGTCTCGACCGCCTGCTCGAACTCCGCACTCGCCATGCCACGACCTCCATGCTCGACGTCACGTGGTTCCCATCCAAGCAGGTGTGCCGCCGGGAACCGAAAGAGCAGCCCGTCCCGCCCTGCACCCGCGCCCGGGAGCGCGGAAGGGGAACGAACTGCTCTTTCGACTCTGAGGGTCAGACCTCGAGGGAGGCCTTGCGCGAGGCGAGCACCTCGTC
Organism: Terrabacter terrigena; assembly: GCF_042676085.1. Classification (NCBI taxonomy): domain Bacteria; kingdom Bacillati; phylum Actinomycetota; class Actinomycetes; order Micrococcales; family Intrasporangiaceae; genus Terrabacter; species Terrabacter terrigena. The sequence continues at coordinate 58,952 of NZ_JBHTKH010000009.1, read as the reverse complement.
GATGAGGCCGTACTCCTTGGCGTCCTCGGCGGAGAGGATCTTGTCGCGCTCGATGTCGTTGCGGACCTGGTCCGACGTGCGACCGGTGTGGCTCGCGAGGGTGTCCTCGAGCCAGGTACGCATGCGCAGCACCTCGTTGGCCTGGATCTCGATGTCGGAGGCCTGGCCGTAGTCGCCGCCCGAGAGCGCCGGCTGGTGGATGAGGATGCGGGAGTTCGGCAGGGCGAAGCGCTTGCCCGGAGCACCCGCGCCGAGGAGCACTGCCGCGGCCGACGCGGCCTGGCCGATGACGAACGTCTGGATGTCGGGCCGGACGAACTGCATCGTGTCGTAGATCGCCGTCATGGCGGTGAACGAGCCACCCGGGCTGTTGATGTACATGAGAATGTCACGGTCGGGGTCGAGCGACTCCAGCACGAGCAGCTGGGCGATGATGTCGTCGGCCGACGCGTCGTCGACCTGCACCCCGAGGAAGATGATGCGGTCCTCGAAGAGCTTGTTGTAGGGGTCGGACCGCTTCATGCCGTAGGAGGTGCGCTCCTCGAACTGCGGCAGGATGTAGCGGCTCGACGGGGCGGCGACCGCGAGGCGGTTGGTGGGTTCGATGTTCATGCGTGTGGTCTCCAAGTCCTGTTCAGGCCGCGGTCAGTTCTCGCCCTTGGCGTCGGCCTGGCCGACGCCCTTGCCCTCGACGGCCTGGTCGGACCGGCTGAAGACGTGGTCGACGAAGCCGTAGTCCTTGGCCTCCTCCGCGCTGAACCAGCGGTCGCGGTCGGAGTCCTTCTCGATCTGGTCGACGCTCTGGCCGGTGTGCTCGGCGATGAGTTGGGCCATCTGCTTCTTCACGTAGAGCATCTGCTCGGCCTGGATCTTGATGTCGGTCGCGGTGCCGCCGATACCGCCGGAGGGCTGGTGCATCATGACGCGCGCGTGCGGCGTCGCGTAGCGCTTGCCCTTCGTGCCGGCCGAGAGCAGGAACTGGCCCATGGAGGCGGCCATGCCCATGGCGACGGTGGCGACGTCGTTGGGGATCCAGTTCATCGTGTCGAAGATGGCCATGCCGGCCGAGATCGACCCACCGGGGCTGTTGATGTAGAGCCAGATGTCCTTCTCGGGGTCCTCGGCCGAGAGCAGCAGCAGCTGCGCGGCAATGGCGTTCGCGTTGTCGTCGCGCACGTCGGACCCGAGGAAGATGATGCGTTCCTTCAGCAGGCGGTTGTAGATGTGGTCGTCCAGACCACCCGGCATGCCGTTGCCGTTGGCGGAGGTCTCCGAAGTCACCCAAGTCTCCATCGTCGAAGTGGTCCAGCCTCTCGCCACGGGGTGCGGCGCCGGCTGGCTCGTCACTGACCCTAACGCCCGAGCCCCGGGCCAGATTTCCCGAACCGCACTCTGTTCGCCGTGAGCGCACAACCTTGAGCCGGTGGCGCGCAACCAGACGCGCGGGACCCCGCCGACGTATGCCGTCGTGCGGGGTCTCGAGGGGTGTGTGACCTACTCGTTGAGGCCGTTGTCCTGCCCGGAGTCGGCGGCGTTGGTGTAGGAGGACAGGTCGTCGCCGCCGACGGCGTCGGCGCTCGCGCCCGACGGGTCGCGCACCGCGTCACCGGCGTCGTCGAGCGACTGCTCCCGGGACGTCTCGTCCGGTGTGCTGCCGTCGAGGTTGCCGCGCTCTGCGTCCGAGCTGTCGACGCCGGGGCCCTCGCTGGTCTCGTCGTCGGCGCCGCCCAGAGTGTCGGCGAGGTCGGTGCCGCCGAGGTCGGTGTCACCCCCCGGGTCTCCCGACGGGTCGACCTGGTCGTCACTGCCGCCGATCTCGCCGGGGGTCTGCGCGGCCCCGCCCGGCTGGTCGGCGAGCGACTCCGCGGGGCTCTCGGGGCTCGAGTCGGTCAAGTCGTCGTACGCGGTCATCTCGGCTCCTTCGTCCAGGGTCTGGTGGCCCCGGATCGCCGGCGACCAGCCTCCACGTACCCACGGACGCGGGATCCGCAACGACCTCGGGAGCACCCGAGGACGACGCTGGGCCGGCTCCCGTGCGGAAGTCGGCCCAGCGGCATACGTGGTCAGGGGACGCTCAGGCGTCGGCCTTCTCGGTCGACTCGGCGGTCGCCTCGGTGCTGTCGTCCTCGTCGATCTCCTCGACCTCGAAGTCCTCGGTGCCCGGGACGGACTCGTTGAGGTCGATGACGTTGCCGGCGGTGTCCTTGACGGAGACCTTCTCGAGGACCGTGGCGAGCGCCTTGCGGCGGGCGACCTCGGCGACCATCGCGGGGATCTGGCCGTCCTGGTCGAGCGACTGCGCGAACTGGTTCGGGTCCATGCCGTACTGCTGCGAGCTCATGACGAGGAACTCGATGAGCTCCTGCTGCTCGACCTTGACCTCTTCCTTCTCGGCGATGGCGTCGAGGACGAGCTGGGTCTTGAGGCCCTTGCGGGTGCTCTCGTCGACCTCGGCACGGTGCTCGTCGTCCTCGAGACGACCCTCGCCCTCGAGGTGGCTGTGCACCTCCGCCTCGACGACGCCCTCGGGGATCGGGACCTCGATCTTCTCGAGGATGGCCTCGAGAAGCTTGTCGCGGGCGGCAACGCCCTGGGCGAACTTCGCGTCGACCTCGGCCTTGGCCGTGAGGTCGGCCTTGAGCTCGTCGAGCGTGTCGAACTCGGAAGCCAGCTGGGCGAACTCGTCGTCGAGCTCGGGGAGCTCGCGCTCCTTGACCGCGGTGACGGTCACGGTGCAGTCGGCGTCCTGGCCCTCCTGGTCGCCGCCGGCGAGCGGGGCGGTGAAGTTCTTGGTCTCGTCGGCCGTCATGCCGATGAGTGCCTCGTCGAGGCCCTCGAGCATGTTCTTGCTGCCGACCTCGTACGAGACGCCGGTGACGGAGTCGATCTGCTCGCCGTCGATCTCGGCGGACAGGTCGATGGAGACGAAGTCGCCGTCCTGGACGGCGCGGTCGACGCCCTTGAGCGTGCCGAAGCGGGCGCGCAGGTCGGTGAGGCGCTGCTCGACCGCCTCGTCCTCGACCTTGGCCTCGTCGACGGTCAGCTCGATGCCGGAGAAGTCGGGCAGCTCGATCTCGGGACGCTTGTCGACCTCGGCCGTGAACGTGAAGTCCTCGCCGTCGGACGCGGGGACCTTGAGGTCGGTGATCTCGGGCTGGCCGAGCGGACGCACGGCGTTCTCCTCGAGCGCCTGGCCGTAGAACGTCGGGAGGGCGTTGTTGACGGCCTCCTCGAGGACGGCCGCGCGGCCGACGCGCTGCTCGATGATGCGGGCCGGGACCTTGCCCTTGCGGAAGCCGGGCACCTGGATGTGCTCACCGATGTGCTTGATGGCCGCGTCGAGGCTCGGCTTGAGCTCCTCGAACGGGACCTCGATGGTCATCTTGACCCGGGTCGGGCTGAGGGTCTCGAGCGCACTCTTCACTGCTGGGTACTCCATTGGGGTGGTGCCGACGTGGTCGTCGACGGTGAACGGACGGGCCAGCGCACCATGCTATAGGGCACACGGCCGATGGCTAAATGCGCGGATCGTCCGCGGCCCGGCGACGCCTATGCTCCTGAGCCATGAGCACCCCGCCCAGCCCCTTCGCCTCCTCCGCGAACGCATCACTGCGGCCGATCCAGATGGTCTCTGTGGCCGTCGGCATGGGTGCCCTGATGATCAGCGCGGTGCGCGTCCTCGTCGACCCGTCGGCTCCCCTGCCCTCGCCGTGGGCCGTTGCCATCACGCTCCTCGCGCTCGTCGGCTCGGCCGCGCTCATCCGCTACGCGGGGTATGCCGTCCCAGCCCTCCCGCTCGGGCTGCCGCGTGAGAACGCCGAGTCGACGAGCCTGCGCTACTTCACGTCGACGACGACGCTGCGCACGGCGCTCGCCGAGGCGCCGGTGCTCGTGGCCTTCGCCTGCTCGTTCGCGTTCACGCCGCACTCGTGGCTGCCGCTGCTCATCGCCCTGCCCGGTGGGCTCGCGCTCTTCTGGGTGCACGGCTGGCCGTCCGCACGCACCGCGGCGGCGGTCGAGGCCGGCCTCGAGGCGGACGGCGCCGAGAGCCACCTCAGCGAGGCGCTCGGCTTCCGCTGAGCCCGTCGGGCCGCTCAGTCGACGGTGCCGCCGGAGCGCCAGTAGAGCCCGTCAGCGCGGTCGAGGAAGCCTTCCTCGACGAGGTAGCGGCGCAGCGCTGCGACATCAGGGTGGAAGGCTCGCAGCCGGTTGTTGACCTGCGTCTCGTCGTACTTCTCCCCCGGCTCGAACTCCTGCGAGAGCAGGTCGAGCACGACGAGCCGCTTGCGGATCTTCGTCGGGATGCTCGTGAGCGAACCGTCGGGAGCGAGGAACGACCGGAGCACCGCGTCGCGGTCGCGGAGGGCGTCCTGGAGGTCGGGGCGGAACATGCTCACCACGGTAGGAAGCGAAGGCGCGACGGGCCAAGGGGGTTTCGGAGCGGGCGACGAGAATCGAACTCGCGTAATCAGTTTGGAAGATTGAACAGTGCTACCGTGAGAAGCGGCTGCCACGCATGATCTGAGCACGAAATGGGGCCACTGCTAGGGCACAGCCGGGGTAGAGCAAGGGCACAAAGAAGGGCACACTGGGGGCGTGGCAGCAGCGAGACGACCGGCCAAGCGCCGGCAGTACGGCACCGGCTCCGTCAGCCAGCGCAAGGACGGGCTCTGGATCGGACGCATCGAAGCCGGTTCCACACCCTCCGGAGGCCGCCGGCGAATCACCGTCAGCGGCCGCACCGAGGCCGAGTGCAAGGCGCGGCTCCTCGAACGCCGGCGCCAGATCGACTCCGACGGCGTCCCGGCGGCCGGCACGTCGAGGACCACCGTCAAGGCTTGGGCGCAGGAGTGGCTGCCGATCTACCGCAACGAGGTCAAGCCCCGCGTCTACGCGACGAACGCCTCCCTCGTGACGAAGTGGATCGTCCCCGCCATCGGGCACGCCCGTCTCGCCGACCTCAGTCCCCGAGACGTCCGAGCCGTGCACAAGGCGGTCACCGGTGCCGGCCGCTCCTCCACGACCGCCCACCACGCGTCCGTGCTCCTGCACCGGATGCTCAAGGCCGCGGTCCTCGACGGCCACCGCGTCCCCGCCAACGTCTTCGAGGTCAAGCACCCGCCGCTTTCCGCCAACGACCGCGACGCGATCCCCACGGACGACGCCCGGCGCCTCCTGGCCGTCGCGCGCAGCCGCCCCGACTACGCCCGTTGGCTCGCGCCGCTGCTCAACGGCATGCGCCGCGGCGAGATCCTCGGCCTCACCTGGGACTGCGTCGACTTCGAGAAGCGCACCCTCGACGTGTCCTGGCAGCTGCAGCTGCTCCCGTACGCGGACAAGCGCGACCGGTCGAAGGGGTTCGAGATCCCGCCGAAGTACGAGGCGCGGCAGCTCGTCGGAGCGGCGCATCTGCTGCGGCCGAAGAGCAAGAAGTCCCGGCGTGTGATCCCGCTCGTCCCGTGGCTGCACGGAGAGCTCTTGGCGGCACGCGAGGAGTGGACGCCGAACCCGTGGGGCCTGGTGTGGGCCAGCATCAACGCCAAGGGAGAGCCGATCCCCCACCGCTTCACCGACAACACGGCGATGTGGCGCGCCATCCAGCAGGAGGCCGGCGTCGCCCACCCGTCCGGGCGGCCCTACCACCTCCACGAGGCGCGTCACACGACTGCGACGCTGCTGCTCGAGGAGGGCGTCGACCAGGCGGTGCGCATGGCGATCATGGGGCACTCGTCGATCGAGGCGACCCGCGGCTACCAGCACCTGTCGCAGGACCTGTCGCGGGCCGCGGTGGCCGCGGTGGCTGCCCGGCTCACGCCGTCCGGCGACGCACCCGAGATCGCGTCTCCATCCGAGCCTTGAGGATCGCGCACGCCTGCGGGTGAGCGGCCCAGGCGCTCGGAGACCTGAGAGCGGCGACCACGCGCTGGTAGTGCCGGGCCTCGTTGACGCCGAACCGGTCCATGATGGCCTGCGCCTTCCTGCCGTCGCCCGCCCGCGGGTCGTTCAACCACTCGGCCTCGAACGCGATCGCGTCGACCATGGCGTCCGTCACCGCGGCCACGAGCTGCCGCGACTGCTCGACGACGTCGTCGACCGGCTTCTCGTCGGGAGGCTGGCCCTCGCACAGCGGCGGCCACCCCCCGAAGGCGCCTCCCTCGATCTCACGCATCCGTTCGACGAACCGGTTCGGAACACCGAGCTCGGCCGCGACGGCCCCGATGCCGGCCTCGGAGAACGTGGCCTCGGCCTGTCGGTACGCCGCTTCCTCGACAAGGAGCATCGCGGCGTGGGCGTCGGCCTCGCGCTCCTGCCGGGCGGCGCGGCGTGCGTCGTGGTTACAGGCGGTGTGACCGTGCCACGCGTGCCCGAGCTCGTGCGCCAGCGTGATGCGCTGGGTCGCGGCCAGGCGTCGCGTGTTGATGCGGATGACGCCGTCTTCGTACTCGCCGTTGCGCTCCCCGAGGTCGTCCTTCAGCTCGACGACGAGGCCGCGCCGCTGGGCGGTCTCAAGGAGCTCATCCACGTCTAGGGGCTCTCTTCCTGGGCGCTCAACTCGGTGTCGAGATCGGTCTCGTCGGCCACTGCCCGCAGGTTAAGTGCCGGGTCCGACAAGACCTCGTAGACGAACCCGGTCTCACCGGCGCGACGTGCGGTCTCGCTGAGCGGCAGCCCGACGGCCTCGCACAGCGCGAGCAGCTCGTTCAGCGTTGCCGGACGCTTGCCCGCGAGTATGCGGGACACCTGCGACTGGGACACGCCAACAGCCTCCGCCAGCTGTGCCTGCCCGATGCCGCGGGCCCGCCGCTCCTCCTCGATGACATGCATGATCGCCGTCTCGCGATCGCCCGGCAGACTCTTCGACCCTCTAGCCATACGCACCAGTGTGCAGTACTGCAAGAAAAATACGCGACTGGGCTTGACGTATGCAGTACTGCACGTCCATGCTGTATTGCATGCCCACCCCGACAGCTCCCAACCTTCTCGCCGAAGTGCGAGCAGAGATGGGCCGCAAGGGATTCACGGCTGGGAGGCTAGCGGCCGCCTCGGACATCAACCCGGCCACGCTGTCTCGTCGACTCGCCGAGCGATCCCCCCTTACCGTCCCTGAGCTGCTCCGCATCTGCGACGCGCTGGGCGTCTCGCTCGAGACGCTCGCGGCCCGGGCCGAGGCGGTGAGCGCAGCGTGACCACTCAGCCGGTCCTGATGAAGCTCGCCGACGCGGCCGCCTACACCAGCCAGTCGCCGGACACCCTCAAGAAAGCCTCCCGGATCACGGACCCTCGGGCCTTCCCGCCGCCCTTGCGCGCGAAGCGCCAGGGCACCGCACCCAATGCAGCCCTGATGTTCCTGCGCGCGGACCTCGACGACTGGGTGGAGCGATTCCCGGACGCGTCCTAGATCGCCGGGCCTGCCGAGCTTCGACCCCTCGGCAGGCCTGAGCAAGACCGGATTCCCTCTCCGGTCGGCGCCGGGAGCCTCCTCCCCCTGTCGGGCTCCCGGCGCCATCCCCCACTCGGCACGACACAGCACGAGGCCCGGCTCCCCCTCCACGAGAAACCGGGCCTCATGACTCAAGGAGCAGTATCCATGCCCAAGCACCCGACCCGCCGGACCCTGTCCGGCAAGCGCGTCCCAGTCGTCTTCATGGAGCGCCGCGCGCCTGGCCTGCTCGGCCTCCTCGGCCGCACCGTCACCGTCAGCGACCAGGTGTTCTACAACGGCGTGCCCGCCAACGTGAAGGCCCGCCGGCGCGCCGCATCCAAGGTCGCGAGGCAGTCGCGCAAGGCGAACCGGGGCCGGCGATGAGGCCCGGGCAGCGCGTCGTCGTCGACACGATGCAGGGCCTCGTCATGAGCACCGTCGTCGACATCGCCACCGAGGAGCGCACCCGCGTCCTGCTCGACGGTCGCACGTCGCCCCTCGTCGTCGACAACATCCTCCTCGACGAGATCCCCGACGCCGTCGAGGCGCTCATCACGCACCTCATGCGCGTGCTCGCCGAGGCCACCGAGGACGAGCGCCCCGCCGTCACGACCCAGCTGCGCCGCCTCACCGGGCACGCCGACCTGATCGGGTTCGCCCGGTCGCTCCGGAGCGCGTCATGAGCGACCTCCTCATCCCGTTTCCCGGCAGCCGCACGTCGAGCTGCGCGCACTGCAACCGCCTTGCCGACCACGGCGGTCGGCACGCGCTCATGGCACCCGTGGACGACTGGCGCGCCCCTTGGATCGTCGCTTATGTGTGGGGCGAGGACGTGCATGCCGAGGCCCGCCGGCGCGGCCGCGAGAAGATCACCGCCCTCGCGAACGTCCGCCTCCTGACCGTCGTCGAGCTCATCGCCGACGGCGCCAACCCCGACGAGGCCTGGGCGCGCGCCGAGGGCGACCCCGTCGTCGTCGGCCTCGACGGCCACGTGCAGACGCTGCGCCAGTGGGTCCTCGGCGACGAGGCCGCGCCGAGGCGCTCGGGCCGGGAGCTCGGCGACGACATGCTCCCCGCCGACGAGGCCGTCGCGAGTGAACCGCCGTGCTGACGCGACTCACCGCGCGCCGCCTCGCCGTCTACGGCGGCCTCACCACCGCCGGCCTGTATGGCGGCATCACGGTCGCGATCGCGCTCGACCTCCTCCGCATGCGACGCAACGCGAGGAGGTGCACACGGTGATCGAGCGACCGATCGGCCTCGACCACGGCGAGCACTGCGACTCCGGCGACTGGGAGCACATGTGCGACGAGTGCCGCGCTGCGGCGTCTCGCGACTGGGCTACCGACCAGGAGTCGGACCGATGAGCCGCACCGACCACCACAACAACCGCAAGCCCGAGTGGGACCGGCTCGACCGCGTCGTCCGGCGCCTCCGTCGGCGGATCTCGGCGCGGCGGCGCGACCGCCGGCAGTCCAGGGCGGAGGTCGAACGATGAGCAACGGATTCACCGACTACGCCGAGATCTCGGAGGACGGCCACTACCGCTACATGCTCGGCCGCCGGTGGGACAACGGCCCGCTCGTCCGGTTCGTCATGCTGAACCCCTCCACGGCTGACGCGACGACCGACGACCCCACCATCCGCAGGTGCATCGGCTTCGCCAAGGCATGGGGCTTCGCCGGCCTGCACGTCGTGAACCTGTACGCCTACCGGGCGACGAACCCCCGCGAGTTGTGGGCGGTCGACGACCCCGTCGGCCCTGAGAACGACGCCTGGCTCGCCGACGAGGCCGCGTGGGCAAAGAGCCACGACCTGCCCCTCATCGCGGCGTGGGGCGTGCACGCCGAGCCGCGCCACGTCGCGTACGTCCGCACCTTTCCCGGCTTCGACCGCCTCCAGGCGCTCGGCACCACGAAGGACGGGCACCCCCGTCACCCCCTCTACCTGCGACGCGACGCGCAGCTCGAGCCGTGGCGGCCGTCATGAGCAGCGGCGTCTTCGACGAGCGGCGCTGCCGGGTGTGCGGCTGCACCGACGACCAGGCCTGCCCCGGCGCCGGCACGATGCCCTGCCACTGGATCGCCTGGGACCTCTGCTCCGCGTGCCAGCCGGCAGTGATCGGCCCCAAGGGCGTTCGCTTCCCCCTCACCGTCCAGCGCTACCCCGCCGACGTCGGCGGGCTCCTGGGCCTCGCCGTCGCCCGCGCGTTCCGGGAGTCCGCATGAGCGACGAGCTGCGCCTGCCGCCCCGCGACCGCGACGAGCAGCCCGACGACGTCTGGGCCCCGTATGCCGTCGCCGGCCTCCACCGAGGCCCCGACCACACCCAGCACCACGACCACCACGACCACCACGACCGGGAGGAACCCTCGTGAGCCTCACGTCAGACCCCAAGGACCCGAACCTCACCCACGGCGTCAACGACGAACCCGTCGAGCAGGCCAAGACGTATCTGGTCGACGACGGCACCGGGGAGTTCGTCCGTCCCGTCCGCCACACCTACGTCCACGACAAGGGCTGTGGCGCCGTGACGACGATGGGGCTGCGACTCGCCGAGACGTACGCGCGTGACCCGAAGTTTTACGGCGCCACCTACTGCGTCGGATGCCGGATGCACCGCCCGGTCTCCGAGTTCGTCTGGGACGGCACCGACGAGCGAGTCGGCTCATGACGACGATCGACGACTCCAATCGCCGCTACCTGGCGGCCATGCACGCCATGCAGTCCGGCGTCGCGATGGAAATGCAGGACCCCACGATCAAGGCCACCGACCCGAAGCACCTGCGTGTAGGCGTCAACTCCGCCCAGGTCGGCCAGGCAGCCCTGGCGCAGCTGCTCATTGCACGAGGCATCTTCACGCTCGACGAGTACCTCGAGGCGCTCGCGGTCGAGGCCGAAGCCGAGGCCGAGCGTTACCGGGCCCGTCTCAGCGCCAAGCTCGGGATCGAGGTGCACCTCGCATGATTCTCGCCGGAGTGCTCTTCATCCTCGCCGTGCTTGCGTGGGGTTTCCCCGTCGCGGTCGGCGGGCTCCTGGTCGCCGTGTTCGCGTTCCGCGCCGGCCAGTACCACCGCGGCCTCGGCCACGCCCGCGGCATCTACCGCTCGCACGTCTCCGCCATCCGGGGCCGACGATGACCGCCCAGCCGACCGCCCCGCCGCGCAGCGACGTCGAGGTCCTCGAGGCCCTCGACTTCCAGCCCGCACCTCCGTGTGAGTGGCTCCTGACTGGCCAGCCGTGCGGGGCTCCGGCCGACCTCCTCGTCGTCAACCGCTCGCGGTGCGGCTGCCCCAACCCGCCCATCCCGACCTGCGCCCCGTGCTGGGCCCGGCTCGGGCAGCTCGCGCCGGCGTGCTGGCACTGCGGCCGCTGCAACGTCCACATCGGGCGCAGCCGCGACGAGACGCTCGTGATCGTCTGCCACCTGAGAGGCGGCAGACCGTGAGCTGGCGCATGTTCCTGACCTGCCTCGCCGGGTTCGCCGTCGTCGCGGCCGTCATCGCGTCGCTGCTGATGCTGACAGGGGCGGTCCGATGAGCACCGTCACCCTGCGCAGCGTCCCCACCGACCAGCTCGTCGCGAACCGCCGCAACGTCCGCGAGGCCCTCGAGGACATACCCGAGCTCGCCGCGTCGATCCGCGCCAACGGCCTGCTGCAGCCGATCATCGTCAACGACCAGGGCGGACGCCTCGTCGTCACCGACGGCCACCGCCGCCTCGAGGCCGCCCGGCTCGCCGGCGTCCCGACGGTTATGTGCCTCGTCACGACGGGCGCCAGCGTTCGCCGCGTCACGACAACGATGCTCGCGGCCGCCATGCACAAGGAACTGCGGCCGCTCGAGCAGGCCCGCGCGTTCAAGGCGCTGCAGGACGAGGGCGTCATCGTGGCCGAGATCGCCCGGTCGACCGGGTACTCGCAGGCGCTCATCCGGGGCCGGCTGCTGCTCCTCGAGCTGCCGGCCGAGGCGCAGGACATGGTCGAGGATGACGAGCTGACGATCGGGCAGGCGACCGAGCTCGCGAAGCAGGTGCGCTCGCGCAAGTCCGGCGGTGTCGCGCAGGTCGGCAGCGGCAAGGAGACAGGCCGCTACTGGCAGGGACACCCTCTGCGCGGCGTCGTCAACGACTTCTGCACCCATCGGGACATCCGCCGCACGCTGGGCGGCCGCATCGGCGGCTGCGCGCCTTGCTGGGAGCAGGTGATCCGCGCCGACGAGCGCGAACGGATGGCAGAGGAAGCCGCGTCATGAGCGCCGGCACCAACGGCGGCTACGGCCGCGGCCGGCCCCGGTTCACGGACGAGCAGCGCCGAGACATCCTCGCCCGCCACGACCGCGGCGAGAGCGCAGCCGCGATCGCCCGCCACTACGGGTGCGTCCCCGCAGCCGTCTACTACCACCTCAAGACCACCCTGCGTCACGTCCCCATCAAGGACCGCTACTCCGTAGCAGCCACGACAGCGGCCGGCGGCACGTGCGTCCGCTGCGGCATCGACATGGGTCGCCCGGGCATGTGCATCGACTGCCTCGAGGTCGAAGGAGTCCTCTCATGAGCCCCGACGAGCCGATCGACCTCGTGCCCACCGAGAAGGCGTACGAGCTGCCCGACGACCTGTCCGTCGTCCGGGCGGGCGACATCGTGCAGGTCGGCAAGGGCAAGCGCCGCTGGACCGTCAAGGACTTCTGGCAGCCCGCGCGCGGCGGCGTGCTCGCCAACCTCACCATCGACGGCTACGTCAACCAGTCCGTCGAGGTCGGCCGCCTGACCGTCGTCGAAAGGCCGAATCCGTGACCCGGATCCACACCGACCTCGGCATCGTGCGCCGCGCCCTCGACATCGCCGACGCGCGCGGCGTACGTGCCGCAGAGCGCGAGACCGGCGTCCTCCGTCAGACCGTGGCGAAGTGGAAGAAGGCGCGGGCCGCTCGCTACCCCGAGTGGCCCACCCCGGCGGACATCGACGCCTGGCGCGCCGACGACGAGGCGAACCGCGAGAAGCGGGCTCGAGGAGTCGCGAAAGCCACCGACTACCGCAAGAGGCGGTACCTCGGGCTCGTCCCGAAGCCGGTCGCCCCGGTCGGCACGATGCGGCGCCTGCAGGCGCTCTACGCCCTCGGCTGGACCTGCCCGGAGATCGGCGAGCGGCTCGGCGTCTCGGACTCGCGCGTGGGCCACATCATGACCGGCCTCTACAAGCGCGTCACGCCCGAGACGGCCGCCCGCGTCCGCGCCGTCTACGACGAGCTGAGCATGACCGTGCCGGTCGACAAGCCGATGGTCCGCCGCGGCGACTGCCCGATCCACGAGCGCGGACGCAACGACGCCCGCCGCCGCGGCTACGCCCCGCCCCTCGCGTGGGACGAGGAGACCATCGACGACCCGTCAGCCAGGCCGGCCCACCTGCTGCGGCGGGCCGCCCCGCGCGGGTTCGACGAGGCCGCCGTACGGCGCCGCATCGACGGCGACCAGGCGGTGCAGCTGAGCGACGCCGACCGCCGGGAGGTCGTCCGACGCCTGCACACCCGCGGCCTCAGCGACGGCGAGATCGAGCAGCAGACCGGCGTCAGCAAGCGGCAGGTGCTTCGGGACCGGCAGACGCTCGGTCTGCCCGCGAACGAGCTCGACTCCTGGGCGGCCGCCGGCAGGAGGGCCGCGTCGTGATCCGCCTCCACGAGCCCCGTGTCATCACGCCGCGGCCGCAGCTCGACTCCGAGCCCTCCCACGACTGGCGCGTCCTCGGCCTCTGCGCGCAGACGGGCCCCGTCGACGACGTATGGCTGCCCAGCAAGGGCCAGCCCGCCCGGCACGGCAAAGCGATCTGCCTCAGCGGCTGCCCCGTCATCCGCGAGTGCCTGCTCTTCGCGCTCAACAGCGACAGGCAGCTGGAGGGCGTGTGGGGCGGCACGTCCGAGTCGGAGCGCCGCGTGCTGCGCCGGAAGTGGCGGGCGCGCAAGGCGGCCGAGGCCGCGCGACGTCAGGCGGGTGCAGCATGAAGGTGCAGGACGGAAGCCGCCGGGTTCGGATCACCCGTCCCGGGATCTTCGCCGGCCTCCCTGAGGACCGGTACCACGCCGACCCCGTCCCCGAGACTTCGCTGTCCTACTCCGGCGCGAAGCTCCTGCTCGACTGCCCCGCCCGGTTCCAGCACGAGCGGCAGCATCCCCGCTCGACGTCCACGTTCGACGAGGGCCGCGCCGCCCACGCGAAGGTCCTCGGCGTCGGCGAGCCCACGATCGCCGTGCCGGCCGAGCTGCTGTCGTCGGACGGCGGCATACGCAGCAACGACGCGAAGGCGTGGGTCGCCGAACACAAGACCGCCGGCTACACCGTCCTCAAGCCCGACGTCGTCGACCGCATCGACGCCATGGCCGAGCAGCTGCGCCAGCACCCGATCGCGGCCAAGCTGCTGCGCGACGGCGAGCCCGAGCGGTCCCTCTTCGACCGCGACCCCGAGACGAGCATCATGCTGCGCTGCCGGCTCGACTGGACGACCAGGTTGCGCTCCGGCCGGCCCTGCATCGTCGACTACAAGACGAGCACCACCGCCGACCCGGACCGGTTCGGGAAGACCGCGAACGACTTCAACTACGTGATGCAGGACCGCTGGTACCCCGAGCTCGCTGACCGGCTCACGGGCGAGTCGCACGCGTTCCTGTTCATCGTCCAGGAGAAGACCGCGCCGTACCTCGTCAGCGTGTGCGAGCTCGACGCCGAGTCGAGAGCCGTTGGGGCGCAGCGCAACCGGGACGCACGTCGGCTCTACCTCGACTGCATGACGTCCGGCTTGTGGCCCGGCTACGAGGCCCGCGTGCACCGCGTCTCGCTGCCGCCGTACGTGCTGCGCGACGCCCCCATCGACATCGACGAGATCCCCACCGAAGGAGAAGCCGCATGACCACCGAGCAGCAGCAGCAGGAGCAGCCGGGCGCCGACGTCGCCCTGCCGTCCGAGCGGCCGGCGCCGCCCACCCTCACCGAGCAGGTGCGCCGCATGGAGCAGCAGTTCGCCCTAGCGGCCCCGCGCGGCGTCGAGGCGAAGCAGATCGTCCGCGACGTCCTCACAGCCCTGTCGAAGAACCCCGACCTGCACAAGTGCACCCACGCCTCCGTGCTCGGCGGCGCGATGACGATGGCCCAGCTCGGACTGCGCATCGGCGTCCTCGGCCACGGCTGGCTCGTCCCGTTCTGGAACCGGAAGGCCATCTGGATCGAGACCCTCGACGACGGCTCCACCCGCGAACGCCGCGGCGCCTGGGAGGCGCAGCTCATCATCGGCTACCAGGGCCTCGTCGAGCTCGCCCACCGGTCCGGACAGATCCAGTCGATCAGCGCCCGCACCGTCCACGAGAAGGACTACTTCGCCCGCGAGTACGGCGTCGACGAGAAGCTCGTCCACCGGCCGGCAGCCGGCCCTCGAGGCGAGCCCGTCGCCTACTACGCGGTGGTCCGGTTCGCCAACGGCGGCACCTCGTTCTACGACATGACCAGGGCCGAAATGGAGGTCTACCGCGACCGGTACGCCATGGCGAAGACCAAGGAGGGCAAGGTCGTCGGGCCCTGGGCGACCGAGTTCGACGGCATGGCCAAAAAGACATGCGTCCGGCAGCTGTCGAAGTTCATGCCGAAGGGCACCGACCTCGCCGTCGCGCTCGCCGTCGACGACACCGTGCGCGTCGACCTGACGCCGACGTCGCAGCCGGAGCTCGTCTCGTCGCACCCCGAGCGCGACGTGCACGACGACAGCGCCGCGGTCGCCGAGGGCGAGATCGTCGACGACCAGGCAGGAGCCGAGTCATGAGCGACGACCAGGGCACCCGCGTCACCTGCGAGGACCTCGACACTGGCGAGAGCCAGAGCGCTGTCATCGCCAACGACTTCCTGGTCATCACCGACGGGAACCGCTATCTCGACGGTGTGCAGCACTACCCCGGCACCGGCACCACCATCCTCACGATCAAGACGAGGGCCGAGTCGTGAGCCGCTACAGCGGCTGGCAGGGCGCCGGGGCGGCCCGCAGAGCTCGCGAACAGCGCCGGCGCGAGGCAGAGGCCCGCAACGCCCTCACGCCGCCCGAGAGGCGCGCCAGCGCGCGCCGGCCCTGCCCTTCCGGGAAGCGGAAGCTCACGGAGCACCAGGCGCAGTGCGAGCTCGTCGGCGCCACCGTCGACCGCAACCGCGGCCGCGTCCACCGCCGCGAGCGCCGCGCTTACCAGTGCCCGCTGTGCGGAGCCCACCACCTCACCAGCAAGCCCCAGAAGAAGCGACGAGAGCGAAAGGAGGCCGCCGCCTGATGGGACTCCCCTGGGTGCGACTCGACTCAAACATCGCCTCGCACGACAAAATCCTGGCGCTTTTGAGCGACCCGTCGCCCAAAAAGTGGCAGGCGTGGGCCAACTACATGGCCAGTTTCGCGTGGTCTGGCGGGCAGGGCACCGACGGTCGGATCCCGAATTACGCCCTGTCGAGCATCCACGCGACGACCGGAACGGCACGACTCCTGCAGAAGTACGGCCTGTGGGACGACGCCCCGGGCGGCTGGCAGATCCGAAACTTCACCGCCCGTCAGCCCTCGGCGGCCGCCACCGAGTCGGTTCGCGAGACGAAGCGTCGCGCGTCTGCCAAGGGCAACTGCGTCCGCCACCACGGGCCCGACTGCGGCTGCTGGCGGGAGGCGTCATGATCCGCACGAAGCAGTGCGCGACCTGCGGTCGTCGACGCTCCGTCGAGCTCTTCGGGCTGCGCGATTCGAGCCGGGATGGGCTCGAATCCTCCTGCTGCACATGCCTGTCGGACGCCGCCCAGCGCCGCAAGCACGGGCTCGGCTCGCATGAGAAGGCCGCCGTGGCTGCTGCGCAGGATGGTTGTGCGATCTGCGGCAGCACCGTCCCGGGCCGCAAGGGCTGGGTCGTCGACCACGACCGCTCCTGCTGCCCGGGTGACAAGTCGTGCTCCGACTGCCGGCGGGGAGTGCTGTGCCAGTGGTGCAACTCGGCACTGGGCTACGCCTTCGACTCTCCCGAGACGTTGCGCCGCATGGCTGACTACCTTGCGACCGGAACGAGGCTCGCGGACGCGCCTCCCGTCTGCGACTCCCATGTGGGACTCCATACGGACGGACACAACGGACGGACTAACGGAGAAACATGGCTGAGGACCAGAGATCACCTGACCTCAAGTGACGCGCGGGCGCGCATACCGGGATTCCACTCGAGGGTCGAATCATGATGGCCGCCGAGCGGCAGCGGATCGCCCGCTCCGTCGCCGCCATCCGAGGCGACTGGACCGTCGAGGCCGTCGACGCGTTCCTGCGACTGCACCTCAAGAACCATCCCTACCGGGACGTCCACCTCGCCCTCAGCATCGTGGCCCACCTCGACCGCTCCACCCCCGAGACCGTCCTCGACCCCAAAGGCCGCTGGTGGAAGCTCATCGCCGACCTCGGCGGCATCGTCCCGGCCAAGATCCAGCACCCCCAGTGCCCGATGCACAAGACGTGCATGGCGCACGAGGACCACCCCGTCGGCGCCGACCGCTGCCCCGACTGCTCCTCGACGCTCGTCACGGACGAGGCGACCGCGAAGGCACTCGCCGACGCTGTCCGCGCGGAGATCCCCGCGCACCGGCGCACCAGGCGAAAGGCGAAGGCGGACCCCATCGCGGCCTCGCGCCCGCCGGCGGAGCACGTCGACGCCGCCCGCACCCTCATCGACCAGGAGACGAGATGACCGAGCAGCAGTGCCAGCACCGCATGATCGCCAAGACGACCTACGACGACGGCTGGATCTGCGTCGACGAGGCGGCGTGCCATCGACGGTTTTGGTTCGACGCCGAGCTGCGTCGGCGGCTGGCCGACTCCGAGGAGGAGGTCGCCCGCCAGTACCACGAGGCCCAGGTTGCCGAGGCCAAGGTGGCGCGAGTCGAGGCGGCTGCCCGAGCGGTGCTCACCGCCGACGACGGCATGGTCACCTACGAACCGTGCGACGACTGCCTCCGCTCCGGCGTCGTGCTGGTGACCGCCGAGAGCGACGCGGCGATGGACGCTGCGCTCGACGATCTCCGCGCCGCGCTGGCCGTCGGTCCCGCGGAGCCCGCGACGTCAGGTGGCGCCCCGGACGTTTCTCCCCTCCCGAGGGACGATGACGCACACCGGGGCGCCCAGCACAACGTACCCGCCGAGGTGGAGCAGGTGCTCTCGGACGTGTGGTCACTCGAGGGCGTCCGGCGCTGGTGGACAGCCCGCAACACGATGCTCCGAGACCGCATCCCCCGCGACGTCTACCGCGAAGGCCCCGAAGGCGTCCAGGCGGTCATCGACCTCGCCAACCACCTCGCAGACGGGAACTGGTGATGACCAGGTTTCCGTACCGCTTCAGGCACGGCGGCCCCAGCACACCGAACGGCATCCCCGTCATCTACAGCCGGACCCTCGAGTTCACCCACCCCAACGTGACGTCGCTGTTCATCGTCGCGAGCCTCGAGGGCCGGTCCGTCGCCTACACGAACGACCCCGACTACCAGTGGACGTTCTACCGCGCCGAGTGCCACGACCAAGCCCGCCGCATCGTCCGCGACGGCCTCCGCAGGCGGCTGCCCTGGCTGAGAGCGAGCAACTGATGCGCGTCTTCACCGAGACCACGTACCTGCGGATCCGCACGTTCCGCGACGAGGCCGCACGTCGAGACGCGATCGCCCGAGCGCGAGCAGCCGCCGCCCAGAACGGGTTCCGCGGCCGCGTCCAGTTCGCCTGGCGCAACGCCGGCCACGCCGGCGACCTGATCGCCGTCCGGGTCTGGGCCCGCTGATGCCAGCGCTCAAGGGCAGCGCCCTCTCCGCCGGCCCCTGGCGCAACCCACGCCGGCTCGGCGGCCGGATCTCCCAGACGTTCTGCGCCGCCGGCTGCGGCACCCGCCTCCACGAGGAGCTCGTCGCCCGCGGCATCGGCACCCACCCGAACTGCGCCCCTGACGACCGGCGCGACGAGCCGCACGCGGCCGGGCCTGCACCGGACGGCATGGTCGCTGGCACCCTCGACAACGAGGTTGGCGGCGGTGAAGACTCGTGTGACGCTAGGGGGTGCGCCACCGCCCGAGCCGCACTGTTGGAGCATCCGGGCGGTGGCGCTAGGGCCCCCCTACCCAACTCCTCCCGGGCCGCGCGGGCCGCTCGTGCCGGGGTTATCGAGGCGGGTCCCTGATGCCCTGCTCCCCCGGCATGGCGGCGTGCCGGCGCCGCAACCCCGCGTGCCCGCACCTGCAGTTCGTGCGGGAGTACCGCGACGCCCGCGAGGCCGCCGAAGCCAAGCGTGACGCCGAGTGCCTCGGCTACGACACCGAGACCGCGGCATACACGCCGATCGTCACGTTCCACACCTGGCTCGTCGACATGACGGGCTGGTCAGGCCGGCACCGCGTCGAGGAGCTCGAGGAGGCGTCGTGACCGGATGCAGGCGAGGATGCACCCTGCTGGGGCTCCACCAGCCCGACTGCGGCTGCACACGCGAATGCCCCGACCACGACGACCACTGCCGCGGCTGCCTGCCCAAGCCCGCCGTCATCGGCGGGTTCTGCCAGCACTGCGGCATCCAGCTCCGCGACACCATCGACGCCCTGCCCCCCTGCATCACCGCGCTGCACCGCATGCCCGGCGGCCGCCTCGCACCCCCCGACCAGCCCACCGGAGACCCCACCCGCCGCGCCACCAAGGTCGACCAGATCAGCCCCTCCCCCGCCCACGACGCCGCCGACGACGCCGCACGCTGGCTCCACTCCTGGGCCACCGCTGTCGCCGACGAGCTCTCCGAGCGCGGCCCCTTCGAGTACCGCACCGACGGCGTGCCCGTCCCCGACGCCTGGGCCGAGGCCCGCTACCTCAACGCCCGCCTGCCCCACATCACCACCCAGAGCTACGCCAACGACATCGCCGAGGAGGCCGAGCAGCTCCTGCGCACCCTCACCCTCATCACCGGCACCGACGACGCCGACCAGCGCATCCCCACCCGCTGCCCCAGCTGCAACCAGCGCACCCTCGTGCGACCCAACGGCGAGGAGTACGTGACGTGTCGGAACCGTCACTGCGCGAGCGTGTGGCAGTCCGACCATTTCGGCATCCTCGCCAAGGTCGTGACCGCGTGATCTGGCGCCCGCACCGCCGGCTGCTCACCATCGAGGAGGCGGCCCGGTCGGCCGGCTGCAAGCCCGGCACCATCCGGCGGTGGATCCGCACCGGCCGGCTTCGGGTCGTCGCGCACAAGCGGCGCCAGCCCCTGCTCCTCGAGTCCGACGTGCTCGAGGCCGACGCCCGCATCCATCGACGCCGCGCCCGGCCACGGTCCACTTGACAAATGTGGACACACCGAATGCTAGTCTGGCGCCGTAGGCGGTCGTCCACCCTTCCCGTGAGCGACCGCGTGCGACGTACGGCCCGTCTTGCTCCCCTGTCGAGGCGGGCCGTTCGCATGCCCCACGGCTCGAGGTGCCAGGCGATCGGGGATCAGGCGAACGTCCAGGCGATCCCCGGGCGGGCGTCATCGTCGAGGTCGTCCATCAGGACGATGACCTCGCGGACAGAGTCAGCGAGCCCAGCCTCCGAGCGGGCGAATGTGTGGGCGCCCGGCACGGTCGGGACGTCGGCCAGCCACGCCCCATCCTCGCGGGTGACGACCACCTCGTAGGTGCCCTCAGAAGCCATCTCACGAGGGTACGTCCAACGTGCGGCCGCGGACAGGTCGCGAGCGCTACAGTCCGGCTCATGACCGCACGAGAGCGCCTCACCGGCATCGCCGGGCTGATCGTGTTCTTCGGTCTCGTCGCAGGGTGCAACGCCCTCACCTCGACCCGGCTCCCGGACGAGGAGCCCGGCCGCGCCTACTGCGAGCAGGTCGGTGGACGCTACGTCCCGGCCCCCGCGCATGGACTCCCGAAGTGCATGAGCCCCGCCGGCACGGAGATCACCTACGGGCCCGGGAACCCAGACAACAGGGACCTCGACCCGCTCCACTGACGCGGGCCCCTCCACCTCCGGCAGCCTCGGCCCGACGCGGTGCGATGAGGCTGACCAACGCCCGATGCAGAGCACGGGCTCAACGGCCGGCCGAGCCACGCTCCCCGGCCCGCGACGTTGGGAGACGCGCATGGTCACCACCGCGCATATCGCAGACAGCTGCGACCGCCACCCCTCCGCGGCAGGCATGACCGCCTGGTACCGAGCACGGGACCGGCGCCTCGTCATCCTCTGCGCCCACTGCACCCACGAGCACGACATGGCCCTCCTCGAGCAGGGCTTCGAGCTCAGCATCGACAACCGTGACAGCCTCCTGCCCGAGCCCGCCACGCAGACAGCGTGAGCCGACCCGACAACGTCTGCCCCGTCTGCAGGCGAGAGACCCCCGTCGACCGCATGCCCCACAGGCCCTGCCCCGGCTGGCCCAAGCGGAAGCCGGCCAAGCGCACAGCCCGCAAGGGCTGACCCCCATGCCGTTCAAGAAGGGCCGGCCCACCGCCTCCCTCTACCGCAGCGCCAAGTACCAAGCCGACCGGACCGCCCTCGTCAAGGCCTTCAAGCCCGGCCAGGCCTGCGTCCTCTGCGGCCACCCCATCCACGTCGTCAAGTACGTCGAGGCCCAGCACATCCCGGGCACCGACCAGCTCCTCGGCCTCGCACACGGCACACGCAACCGATGCACCGTATGCCGGCGGCCCTGCAACCAAACCGACGGCGCCCGACGCGGGCGAGCCCGACAAGACAACCGCGAGACGCGGACACGGCTCTGACTTTTTGGACAGGGACCGCCTCCCGACCCGCGTGTCGGCCGGCTTCTATCTGTGAGCGTTTTTTCTGTTTGCTCGGTGGGGGTGGTGGGTGGTGGCGGCTGTGCGGAAGTTGTCGGTTGTGACGCCGGCGGGCACCACCCGGTCGGCGAGGAAGACGCCGGCGAAGAAGGCGGCGGCGCCTCGGAGGCCGCGCGCGAAGAGCCTCGACCAGGTGATCGCGGAGGGCGACTACCTCGAGATCTTGAAGGCGTTGCGGCTGCAGGCGGCGAAGGACGTGAAGACGGAGAAGGGCCCGGCGAAGGCGGCCATGCTGCGTCAGATCCTGCAGCTGTCGACGGAGATCGCGGCGTTGGAGGCCGAGCGGAAGGCGGCGGCGGCGGAGGACGCGGAGAGCGACGACGGTGGCGACGAGGACGACGAGCCGTTCGACGCCGAAGCCCTCTGAGCCGCTGCGGCTGACGGACTTCGCGAAGCACGTGGCTGCCCCGTCGGGGATGACGTCGACGAGGTGGCCGCAGGTCGAGCGGAAGTGTCGGGAGCTGGGGATCCGGTTCCGGCCGTGGCAGCCGCCGGTGGGTCGCCTGATCCTGGCGAAGAGGGCGGATGGGAAGTACGCCTCGACGATCGGCGGGACGGGCCTGTCGATCCCACGGCAGGTGGGCAAGACGTTCCTCGTGGGCGCGATCGTGTTCGCGCTGTGCCTGGTGTGCCCGAATCTCACGGTCATCTGGACGGCGCACCGGATGCGCACCGCCGAAGAGACATTCGGCAAGATGCAGAAGTTCGCGCGCCGGCGTCGGATCAAGCCGCACGTCAAGCGCGTCGTCCTGGGCTCGGGCGAGGAAGCGATCGAGTTCCGAAACGGGTCGCGGATCCTGTTCGGCGCCCGCGAGTCCGGGTTTGGTCTCGGTTTCGACGAGGTCGACGTGCTGATCTTCGACGAGGCGCAGCGGCTCAAGGAGTCGACGCTCGAGGACATGATCCCGGCCACGAACCAGTCGCGGCAGCCGACCTCGGCGCTGCTGCTTTTCATGGGCACGCCTCCGCGGCCGACGGACGCCGGCGAGGTGTTCAAGCGGATGCGCACGGAGGCGCTGTCCGGTGAGGACGACGACACCGGGTGGGTCGAGCTCGGCGCGGACGATGACTACGTGCCGACGCCGCTGCCGGCACCCATGACCGAGAAGGACTGGGCGCAGATCGCGAAGGCGAACCCGTCCTTCCCCGAGGACACTCCGCACGAGGCGATCCTGCGCATGCGCAAGAAGCTCGGCTCCGACGCGTTCCTGCGCGAGGGCGCCGGCGTGTGGGACGCCGACCAGGCCGGGGGCGACGGCCTGTCGTACGCGGCGTGGCGAGACCTCGCCGACCCCGACGCGCCACTGCGTCGCGACCTCGTGCTGGGCGTAGACGTCGCCGAGGACCGGTCGGCGTGGATCGGCGCCGCCTGGCGCCGCGACGACGGGTCCTCCCAGGTGATGCTTCACGTGACCGACGAGTTCCCTGACGGCAGGTTCCCCGCGTACCGGGTCGCCGACGAGGTGGCGCGGCTGACGGAGAAGTACCGCACCACCGCGATCTCGGCGAAGTCGATGGAGGCAGACCTGGTGCGCGCCGGCGCGAAGGTGTCAGCTGTGACGGCGACGGAGTTCGCGGCCGCCTGC
Source organism: Terrabacter terrigena (assembly GCF_042676085.1). Classification (NCBI taxonomy): domain Bacteria; kingdom Bacillati; phylum Actinomycetota; class Actinomycetes; order Micrococcales; family Intrasporangiaceae; genus Terrabacter; species Terrabacter terrigena. Next base: position 36,096 of record NZ_JBHTKH010000009.1, on the reverse strand, counting down.
GGCGCCCTGGCCGACGCCGTCACCGAGGGGCAGATTCACCACGGCAACCAGACGGCGCTCAACACCGCTGTCAAGGCGGCCCGGTGGCGCTCTGCGGGAGTTTCCGGCGAACGCGCGTGGAAGCTCAAGGACTGCCCGGAGATCGGCCCGCTTGCGGCCACAACGCGCGCACTTCACGGACTTTCCAACCGGCCCGCATACGACCTGCTGCAGTCCGTCTGGTGAAGGAGGCCCTGTGAGCTTCTGGCGTTCCCTACTCGGCCTGCCCGAGAAGTCTGAGCCCGAGCAGCGCACCATCACCAGCCTCCCCTGGTCCGGCGACTACGCCCCCTTCAACGCGCCCACGTTCCCCGACGCCGCCTCGCTGACGCCGCACCGGGCCCTCAGCCTCTCGTCCGTGTACGCCGCGAACCGACTGCTCGCCCAGTCCATCTCCACGCTCCCGCTCAAGCCGTACCGGCGGATCGGCGAGGACCGGCAGCCCATGAGCTCGCTGCCGCAGCTGTTCGCGCAGCTCGTCGCCGACGGCCAACTCGTCCCGTGGCTGCACCAGTGCGTCACGTCCCTCGGGCTGCGCGGCAACGCGTTCGGCCTCGTCACCGCGCGCGACGGCTTCCAGTTCCCGACCGCGATCACGTGGCTAGACCCGGGCCAGGTGCAGGTCGACCCGCGGACGGGCAAGAACGGCTGGCTCTGGAAGGGTCGCGAGGTCCCGCTCGAGGACGTCGTGCACATCCCGCTCTTCGCGATGCCGGGCGAGCGGCTCGGCCTGTCACCTATCGCGTCGTTCGCGCAGACCCTCGGCGTCGGCCTGCAGGCGCAGACCTACGCCTCCGACTGGTTCGCCGCCGGCGGCTTCCCGCCCGGCACCTTCCGCAACGAGGAGCGGACGGTGCCGCAGGAGGAGGCCGACGTCATCAAGGCCCGGCTCGTCTCCTCCATCCGCACCCACACCCCGCTCGTGCACGGCTCCGACTGGAAGTACGACCCGATCTCGGTGCCGCCGAACGAGGCCCAGTTCATCGAGACGATGAAGATGACGACCAACCAGATCGCCGCCATCTACGGCATCCCGCCGGAGATGATCGGCGGCGAGTCCGGCTCGTCGATGACGTACGCGAACGTCGAGCAGCAGCAGATCAACTTCGTGATGTTCACGCTCCGGCCGTGGCTCGTCACGCTCGAGGCCGCCTTCTCCGCGCTGCTGCCCGACCGGCAGTACGTGCGCTTCAACTCCGACGCGCTGATCCGGGCCGACCTCAAGACCCGCTGGGAAGTCAACCAGATCCGCCTCAACGTCGGCGCCGCCAACGTCGACGAGATCCGCGCCCAAGAGGAGCAGCCGCCCCTGCCGAACGGCCAGGGACAGCAGTACGGCCCCACACCAGCCCCGGCGACTCAGGCGCCGCCGGCCGACAACCCACCTGGCGTCACGCCGATTAGGAGAGTCCCATCATGACCGATCTCGAGCGCCGGTTCACCCCCGGGCAGGTAGAGGTGCGCGCCTCCGCTGAGAAGCAGCGGACCATCGGCGGGTACGCGGCCAAGTTCAACGTCCAGTCGCGCAACCTCGGCGGCTTCGTCGAGCGCATCGCGCCAGAGGCGTTCAACAAGTCCCGCGGCGACGGCTGGCCGGAGGTGATGGCCAGGTACAACCACGACGACAACATGCTCCTCGGCACGACCGTCGCCCGCACCCTGCGCCTCACCGTCGACAACGTCGGGCTCAACTACGACGTCGACGTGCCGCAGGCCCGCTCCGACGTCTACGAGCTCGTCTCGCGCGGCGACGTCGCCAAGTCGTCCTTCGCGTTCATCGTCCCGCCAGGCGGCGACGACTGGTCCCTCAACGACCTCGACATCCCGCTGCGGACGCTGCTGTCGGTCAAGCTCGTCGACGTCGCGCCGGTCAACACCCCCGCCTACCTCGACACCAGCACCGGTCTGCGATCCCTCGCCCGCAAGGTCGAGGCGCCGCTCGAGGACGTGCGCCGGCTCGCCGAGCAGAACGAGCTGCGCCGCTTCTTCAAGCGCACCGACGGCGGCACGGAGGCGGCGAAGCACGACTTCGGCGCGGCCGCGCGAATGTCGCTGCTCAACCGGCAGCGCGACCCCTGGGCCTGAGCGCCCAGGACCCGAAACCCAACTGACACCCCCGGCAGGGCCGTTCCCACCGGGCGATCAGTGCTGCACCACCCCCTGTGAGGCAGGGCCGCTCCCACCTCGCGCACTCAACACACCGAAACCTCTTGGAAGGAGACCGCCTCATGTCTGAGGTCGTCAAGAGGCTGCGCGAGCGACGGGCCAACGTCTGGGAGCAGGCGAAGGCCCTCGCGGACCGCGCAGCCGATGAGAACCGCAACTTCAACGGCGAGGAGCAGTCCTCCTGGGACACGCTCAACGCCGAGCTCGACGCGCTCGACAAGCGCATCAAGGCCGTCATCGACGGCGAGCAGCGAGCCAAGGAGACCGAGGAGGCCTTCTCCCGGCTCGAGGCCAAGCCCGACCAGCGCGGCGGCGACCAGGCCGCCGACGACGAGTCGCCGGAGGTCGCGCAGGTCCGCGCGATGCTCCGCGGCGAGGCCGGCGCGCCCCGCGGCATCGAGGTCAACCCGACCGGGCGGACGAACTTCCGTACCCTGTCGAAGCTGACCGCCGGCGCCGGCGCCAACACGGTCAAGACCTCGTTCTACGACCAGCTGGTCCAGAACATGATCGAGACCAGCGCGGTCCTTCAGGCCGGCGTCACGATCCTGCGCACGAGCAGCGGCGAGACGATGCAGGTGCCCAAGACCACCTCGCACTCGACCGCCGCGATCGTCGCGGAGGCCGCGTCGATCGGCGTCTCGGACCCGTCGTTCGGGCAGGCGTCCCTCGGCGCCTTCAAGTACGGCGTCATGGTGCAGCTGTCCCGCGAGCTCGTCGACGACGCGTCGGTCGACCTCGAGGGCTACCTCGCCATGGAGACCGGGCGCGCGCTCGGCAACGCGTTCGGCGCGCACCTGGTCACCGGCACCGGCACCAACCAGCCGCGAGGCATCCTCGCCGACACGACGCTCGGCGTCACCACGGCGACCGGCACGTCCGGTGTCCCCACGGCGGACAACATGCTGGACCTCTACTACTCGGTGATCGCCCCCTACCGCAACGCCTCCTCGGCCGCGTACCTGATGAAGGACACGACCGTCGCGGCGCTGCGGAAGGTCAAGGACACGACCGGGCAGTACCTGTGGCAGCCCTCGCTGCAGGCCGGCGCCCCGGACCGGTTCGGCAGCGTGCCGATCCTCACCGACCCGTTCATGCCGGCGACGGCCCTGAACGCCAAGTCGGTCGTGTTCGGCGACTTCAGCCGGTACTTCGTCCGCCTCGTCGGCGGCATCCGGTTCGAGCGGAGCGACGAGTTCGCCTTCAGCACGGACCTCATCACCTACCGGGCGCTCCTGCGCGGTGACGGCGCGCTGATGGACACCACCGGTGCCCTGAAGCACATCGTCGGCGCCGCGACCTGATCGCCGCCGGATCCGGAACCGAGAGAAGGGAACCAGTCACATGAAGGTGCGACTGACAAGCGAGATCAGCGGCTCCCGCGACGGCAAGCCGTGGCCGGCCGCTGGCGAGGAGATCGACCTCCCGGCCGACGAGGCAGCCAGCCTCGTCGCCTCCGGCGCCGCGGTGCCGGCCGGGCGGGGAGCCGGCGACGTCGAGACGGCCGTCGTGCTCGACCCCGCCACCGAGGCGCGCGTGAAGCACGCCACCACCACCCGGGAGCGGTCGTCCAGGTCGAAGCGGGCTCACGAGCCCGTCAACCTGGGCCTCGCCGAGACCGAGCAGCCCGTCGAGGACGACAACGGCCCGCGGCTGCCGGAGATCAACGCGGACGAGTCGGCGAAGGTCGAGGACCCCGCCGAGGCGACGCAGAGCGACGACGGCCCCACCGGCGAGACGGCCAAGCCGTCCGTCGACGAGGGCAAGAGCCGCCGGAGCCGCAGCCGCAGCAAGTGAGTGCACGACACCGCCGGGGTGCGCGCCCCGGCGGTGTCGTGCACCGCCCCATACCCGTCGAGGTGAGAGGACGCCCACCGTGTCACTGTCCATCGACGCGACCACTACGGCGATCGTCACGCTGCCGGAGGTGCTGCGGCAGGCGAACGTCCCCGCCGACGCCGACGGCCGTCAGCTCGCCGAGCTCGACATGATGCGCGAGGCCGCGCAGGAGGTCGTCGAGGGCATCGTCGGGCCCGTCCTGTGGCGCACCGTCACCGACACCGTCCAGGCCTACGGCGGCCTCGCCGTGCTCGGCACCAGGCCGGTCGTGTCCATCACCAGCGTGACCGACAGCAACAGCACGGCCGTCACCTTCACCACCACCGGAACCGCCGGCGTCCTCACCGGGCTCGGGCGCTGGCTCAGTGGCCGGAACCTGACCGTCAGTTACGTCGCCGGCCGAACGTCATGCCCTACAGCGATCCGGCTCGCGACGCTCATCATCGCCGTCCACCTCTGGCAGACGCAGCTCGGCAATACCCCCGCCGCCGGCGCGCTGCCTGTGGAGCAGCCTCTCGACGGCACCCAGATCATCGCCGGCTACGCGATCCCCAACCGGGCGATCGAACTTCTGGCCCCATACCGGCTGCCAGCTGGGATCGCCTGATGGCCGTCGCATGGCACAAGGTCCGGGCCAAGCTCGCCGCCTCGCTGCCCGGCATCATCGGTCCCGGCACGACGTTCGGCGTGTCGATCTTCGACGGCCCCGTCGTCACGGGCGAGAACCCGCCGGCCGCGTTCACCATCGCCTACGCGCCGTCGCTCGCCGAGCCGACCGTCGGCCGGTTCACGCAGGAGCAAGGACCCGACGGCTACACCGCCACCGAGACCGGCGCGCTCGTCTGCGAGCTGGCGATGGCGACCGGCTACACCACCGTCCCCGACGTGTTCGGGGCGTTCGACGCGATCGCGTCGTGGATCCAAGCCGACCAGACCCTGGGCGGCACCCTCTCCCCCGCGTCGACGTGCACCGCGGCAGCGGACGTCGTGCAGGCGCAGAGTTCGTCCGGGGCCGTGCAGCGGCTCATCGTCACCATCAGCTACCGCACCAACCTCTAGGAGAACCTCCCATGGCCGAGATGACCATCGACGAGTACCTCGCCGCGCAGAAGGCCGAGTGGGGCACCTACGTCGCCGCTGAGCCGATCGACATCAACGGCGCCCGCGCGTTCAACCCGGGTGACGCAGTGCCGCTGTCCCACGTCGAGAACGGGGTCGTCCACCCGTCCTCGGTGACGAAGGCGCAGGTGGACCCGCCGGCCAGGAACGCCAGCCGCGAGCAGTGGGCCGCGTACGCGCTCACCCGCGACGGTGTCACGGAGCCCGACATCGCAGACCTCTCGCGGGACCAGCTCGTCGAGACCTACGCCCCCAAGGAGGGCTGATCCATGGCTCACTCAGTCGCCGCACCGGTCGTCCTGACCGACCCGGGCATGCTGTGGCTCGCCGCGCTCGGGACCGCCGACCCGACCAACACGGTTGCCGGCAGCGTGTTCACCGACGACCCGGCCGTCGCCTACATCCCGCTCGGCGCGACCGAGGACGGGTCGACGTTCCAGTACCAGACGAACGTCGAGGCCGTCTCCGTCGCGGAGTTCTTCGACCCGATCAAGTACGCGACGACGAGCCGGTCCGGCTCCATCGCGTTCAACCTGGCGTCCTGGACGCTGTCGAACTACAACCGTGCGCTCAACGGTGGCGTCGCCGCTCTGACGGCGACCTCGGGCACCGGCGCCACCTCCCTGTTCAAGGTGGAGCCCCCCACCCCGGGCAACGAGGTCCGCGCGATGATCCTGTGGGAGTCGACGGACCGTACGCTGCGGCTGCTGTGCCGGCAGACGATCCAGGGCGGCACGATCTCGACCGCGTTCAAGAAGGCGCCCGACAAGGCCGTCATCCCGTGCACCTTCAACATGGAGATCCCCACCGGGCTCACCACCCCGTTCACCATGTGGAGCGCAGGGACCAGCCGTGGCTAAGCGCAACAAGCGCCGCCGCGACATGGTGCCGGACCCGACGCGCGACGTCACCGGCGCGGCCGCGGTCGCCGGCGAGCTCGCCGCCCCAGCGGCCGTGCTCACCTTCCAGGGGGAGGCGTTCGAGCTCGCACCGCGGCTCGGGATGATGCCGCTGCTGAAGTTCGCGCACCTCGCCAAGCAGGACATCGACTCGAACGAGCTCGACGGCCTGGTGGCGATGTACGACCTGCTCCGCAACGTCATCGCTGACGATGACTGGCAGAGGTTCGAGGAGCACGCAACCCTCGTCCGCGCCGACGGCGACGACCTGATGGAGGTCGTGTCTCAGGCGATCGAGGCAATCACTGCCCGCCCTACCGCCCGGCCCTCCGACTCCTCCGGTGGGCCGGCGACAACGAGGCCCTCATCTGCGGACGACTCATCCTCGCGGGTCGTGCGCCGGCTCGAGCTCGAGGGGCGGCCCAGCATCGCCCTCATGGTGCGGCAGCGCCAGGAAGTCGTCTCACGCGCCTCGGCCTGAGCGTCGCCGACGTGTGCGACGTCGCGTACGCGCTCTTGGTCGAGGAGTTTCAGGGCGACGGGCGCGCCGTCGTGTCCGCCGGCGAAGAGCGGCCGCCGGCGAGCTTCCGGGCGCTGCTCGACGAGGTGCTGATCGCTGAGGGGCCGGCGGGCCGGGACGTGCCGCCCGAGGAGCGGGAGCTGCGGGACGCGCTGGGGGTGGCATGAGCGACTTCGAGGTCACAGGTGCGGACCAGCTGAAGCGGCTGGCAAAGGCTCTCGGGGAGGTCGACGACGTCAGGTTCCGCAAGGAGCTGCACAAGGGCCTACGCGACGCCGTGACGAGGCAGAAGCCGGTCGTGGCGCAAGGCCTCGAGAAGGCGCTGCCTGCACGCCTGAGGGCCCGCGGCGCCGCTGTGAAGCAGTCCGTGAGCGTCAACGCGTCCCACGACCCCGGCGTCACGGTCGCGATCCGGTACGGGAACGCGGGCCGCGGCATTGGCGCCGTCAACGCGAAGCTCATCAACCAGCAGGGGATCCTCCGGCACCGCGTGTTCGGGAGCAACCAGTGGGTCGACCAGCGGGTCGGCGGCCAGGGCTGGTTTGACAAGGGCTGGCAGAACGCGGCCCCGGCGGTGCGCGCCGAGATCGAGAAGGTCGTCGAGCGCCTCGAGGACGAGATCGTGCAGAAGGCGAGGGCGCGCTGATGGCTGGACTCGCGATGGCGTTCGACATCATCGCCCGCGACCGTGCCTCCAAGACGTTCAAGGACGTCGGGAAGGCCGCCGATGACACCGGCCGATCCGTCGCCGACGCAGGCAAGCATGGCGGCGCGTTCGGCGAGAGACTGCACAAGGGCGCCAAGGCTGCAGGGGTCGGGCTCATCGCCGCCGGCGGCGCCGCCGTGCTGTTCGGCAAGCAGTCCGTCGACGCGTTCACCAGCAACACGAAGGCCGCGATGGGGATGCAGCGGGCCATCGGCGGCTCGATCGAGGACGCCTCGCGGCTGAACTTCGCAGCGCGCGAGTCGGGGGTCAGCCAGGAAGCCCTGTCCAAGAGCATCAAGCTCCTCGAGAAGAACATCGCGTCGGTCGCCGGGAAGGCCGGCCCGGGCGCGAAGGCGCTCGCGTCGATCGGCGTGAACGCGAAGGACTCGACCGGCAAGATCCGGCCGATGGCGGACCTGCTGCCCGACATCGCCGAGAAGTTCGCGAAGATGCCGAACGGTGCCGAGAAGTCGGCGCTCGCGATGAAGCTCTTCGGCAAGGGCGGCCTCGAGATGCTGCCGATGCTGAACAAGGGCAAGGAAGGCATCAAGGACCTGATGGCGGAGTCCGACAAGTTCGGGCTGACGGTCGGGCAGAAGCAGGTCGACGACCTCAAGAAGAACATCAAGCAGCAGCGCGAGTGGCATGCCGCGCTCGACGGCGTGAAGGTCCAGGTCGGCTCGGCCGTCCTGCCCGTCATGACTGCGTTCAGCGGCGAGATGAAGAGCCGGCTGATGCCTGCCATCCACGGCGCGACCCAGTTCCTGATGGACAACAAGGACACGATCGCCGCCCTCACCGCGACCCTCATCCGGTTCCTCCCGCAGATCCTCATCGGCATCGGCCTGTTCAAGACCATCACGTCGATCACCAAGGGCTACACGATCGTCCAGCAGCTCCTGAACATCGCTATGCGGATGAACCCGATCGGCATGGTCATCACCGCCCTTGGCCTGCTCGCGATCGGCCTCAAGTACGCGTGGGACCACTCCGAGACGTTCCGGCGCGTCGCGACCACCGCCTTCCAGAAGATCCAGGAGGCGGCGGCCTGGATGTGGAACAAGGTCATCGCGCCCGTCATCCGGTTCCTCATCAACGGGTTCTCCACCGTCGCCGACTGGATCGGCAACATGCTCGACGCCCTCTCCCACATCCCAGGGTTCGGGTGGGCGAAGGACGCCGCCGACAAGATGCACGGCGCCGCGAAGTCGGCGAAGGACATCGCGAACAACATCCGCGACATCCCGCCCACCAAGACCGTCACCGTCGAGGTCGGCCTGTCACCGAAGGGCGCGAAGGCGCTGCAGGCCGCGCAGGCTCGCCGGAACCCGACGATCTTCTTCGGAGGCGGCGGCGCCGAGTTCTCCGGCGTCCTCACTGGCGCCCTCGGGCGGCCCGTGCCGCAGCCGATCGGCACCGGCTGGAACGGCTACCCCGGCCACAAGGGCTACGACTTCCTCGCCCCGCTCGGCACCCCAATCCGCGCTGTCATGAACGGCGTCGTCGCCCGAGACGGCTGGGACCCAGGCGGATTCGGCTACCACGTCCGCACCATCGACGCCGACGGCAACATGACCATCCTCGGCCACATGACGCGCGAGATCGTCAAGGTCGGACAGCGCGTCACCAAGGGCCAGTTCATCGGCTACTCCGGCAGCACCGGCCGCTCGTCCGGGCCGCACGTCCACATGGAACGCCGCCACCCCGGGTTCGGCCTCGGCACCGCCTACCCCTTCCTGTCGGGCGTCCGCGGGTTCGCGCGCGGCGGCCGCAACATCCCGGCCGGCTGGGCACTCGTTGGCGAGGGCGGCCCCGAGCTCGCCTACCTCGGCCGCGGCTCGGCTGTGCTGCCTGCGCCGACCGCGCGTGAGGTCATGGGCGGCGGCATCCACATCGAGCAGGCGAACTTCTACGGCGTCCAGGACGTCAAGACCCTGGCCCGTGAGCTCGAGGACTACTCCAACCAGAACGGGCGCGGCATCCGCATCAAGATCACCCCCACGGGGCGGTAACCCATGCCCGACCTGCCCGACGTCACAGCCCTCATCAACTTCGACGCCGCCCCGGGCGTCACCAACTACTTCCACCTCAACGACCCCGTCTACGGGCTCCTCGACGACAACCCCCTCTCCGCCGGCGACGTGTGGGCCGACGTCACCCCATACCTCGTGTCGTGCTCGTCCACCCGGGGCGCGAACAACTCCAACGACCCTGTCCCGCAGTGGGACGCCGGCGAAGGCACGGCACTCCTACGCAACGACGACCGCCGCTTCGACCCGACCAACCTCGCCGGACCCTACGTCGAGGCGGGCGTCACGACACAGGTCGTCCCGCGTCGCATCTTCAAGTGGCTGGCCTTCTGGAACGGCGTCACCTACCCGCTCTGCACCGGGTTCATCAAGTGGCGTTACGGCTACGAGGGGCCGCAGTCCGCGACCGCGACGCTGCAGCTCGCCGACGCGTTCTCGATCCTGTCGACCCCGCAGGGCACGACCGCGCCCGTCGGCGCCGGCGAGACGTCCACCGCCCGCGTCAACCGCATCCTCGACACCGCCGGCTGGTCCGCCGCCGACCGCGACGTCGCCGGCGGCGCAGTCACCATGCAGGCAACGACGTTCGGCAACAACGCCCTCTCCGACTTGCAGGTCGTCAACGACTCCGAGCTCGGCGAGCTGTACGTCAACGGCGACGGCGACGTCGTGTTCCGCGGCCGCTCCGACATCCTCACCCGCACCCGGTCGACCGTCAGCCAGGGCATCTTCGGGTCCGACGTCGCGAACGGCGAGCTTCCCTACGTCGACGTCGAGATCTCCTACGACGGACCCCGCGCCACAGCGGTTTACGCGACACGCGTCGGCGGCGTGGAGCAGGTCGCGTCCGTGTACGACAAGTACCCGGTCGGCTACTCCAAGGACGGGCTCATGCTGCAGACCGACGCGGCTACCGCGGGCTGGGCGCGTCGCGTCATGGGCATGTCGAAGGACCCGTCGCTCCGGTTCTCGTCCATCACCATCGACCCTCGAGCGAACCCCGACGCGCTGTTCCCGCAGGTCCTCGGCCGGCAGATCGGCGACCGCATCACCATCCGTCGCCGGCCTCCCGGAGGCGGCGCGGTGATCGAGCAGGACGTGTTCATTCGCGGCATCAGCCACGAGTACGGCCCCGGCCGTCGCTGGCTCACGACCTGGACTCTCGGGCCAACGGTCGCGGCGACGTTCCTCATCCTCGACGACCCGGTCCAGGGCCGCCTCGACGACTACAAGCTCTCCTACTGAACGGGATCCATCATGGCCATGAAGTCGTTTCAGCCCGAAGAGCTGCTCACGTCGAGCGACCTCAACACCTACTGCGTCAACTCGATCGCGGCACGGAAGACGTCGAACTTCTCGCAGGCGTCGACGGTGACGATCGTCGACGACAACCACCTCTTCGCCACGGTCGCCGCGAACAGCGTCTACCAGTTCCAGTCGCTGCTGAAATACACCAGCGCGTCCGCGACCCCGGGCATCACGTACGCCTGGCAAGGCCCGGCAGGCGCCACCCTCTCGTACCGCACCATCGGCCTCGTCGTCGGCGCGACGTCCCAGTCGAACATCGCTACCGTCCCGTCCTCGCTCGGCTCCACCGTCAGCCTGGGCACGCTCGCGGGCGCCACCGAGTACATCGACATGCACGGGCTGCTCGTCGTCGGCGGCACCGGCGGCACGTTCAAGCTGCAGTGGGCGCAGCAGACCTCGAGCGCCACCCAGACGTCGCTGCTGCAGGACTCCTTCTTCGTCCTGCGACGGATCGACTGATGCCCCGCCCGCTCCCGTCCGCCGGCGACCGCGTCAAGGTCTACCTCGTCGGCGCCGTCACCGGGTTCAGCGCCGCCGGCATGGGCATGACGACCGACGCCGGCACCGCCGTCACGATCCCCGCAACGCTCCGCGACGACGACGGCTTCGGCTGGGAGATCCAAGAGAAGCCCGAGCCCGTCTACCTGCCCGGCGAGGTGTACCGCGACCAGCGTGGCAGCGTGTTCCTCCGCAACGAGGACACGCCCTACCCCGGCGACGCGTGGACCGTCGTCCGTGCCGACGACGAGGTCCCCGGCCAGCGGGTCTCCGACGACCGACCGAGCCGGCCGCTGCGGCGGCTCATCCCGGAGGCGTAACGGATGGGCGACGTTCCCCTGGCCCAGCTGCTCGCCGGCGGCGCCTGGTTCACGTCGCTCGTCGTCCTCTGGTGGATGCTCGCCACCGACCGGCTCGTCACGGGCGCAGCGCACCGCCGCGAGCTCGCCTACCGCGACAAGCTCGAGGACAAGCAAGAGCAGACGATCACCGTGCAGCGTGAGCAGATCGACAAGCTGTCGGTCGTCGGCGAGGCGTTCGTGCGGATCATGACGGCCGTCGAGGCCCTGGGCGCGAAGGCGAAGCGATGAGGCTCCTCTGGTGGCGCCACGACGATGAGGACCACGCGGCCGTCCAGGCGCTCGACCAGGAGCGCCTGCAGCGCGCCCAGCGAGCTCTGCGGCAGGCGCACGCGACCACGCCGCACGTCGACCGGCTCGCCACCCGGATCCAGCGGCAGCTCGACGAGAACCACCTCGGCGACAAGGTGGCGGCTGCGTTCCAGGCCCCCGAGGAGGACGACCGATGACACCCGACCTGCCCCCGCCCATCCCCGGCCTCCTCATGGCCGGACTGCTCCTCGACGTCATCTGTGCGCTCGAGTGCTGGGTCTTCGTCTGGATGTACCGGCCGATCAAGAAGAGCCCCGAGGGCCGGCACCTGTACCGGCTGTCGCGGCTCCTCGGCATCATCTTCACCCTCACCGTCGCGTTCGCGTGGCTACCGGCGCTCGCGTTCAACCTCGGCGGCATGCGCGCCCTGATCGCCGTCATGCTCGGCGGCGCACTCGTGCAGATCGTGCTGCTCGTCTACATGGCCGCCGAGCTCTGGGTGCGGATCGACCTCCTGCGAACGAACCAGCGGATCGCGCATGGCCGCGGCGAGCACCCGCCGCCGGACGACGCAGCCGAACCCCTCGAGGCCCCGCCCAGTGCGGGGCCTTACGCATGACCAGGAGGTACGTCTGATGGTGCTCCCCACCGCCAACACACCCGGCTACGGCCTTCTCGACGGGCACGTCGCCTGCGACTGCCTCATCGCGTGGACGCCCGTGTTCCAGCGTCTCTGCGAGCTCAAGGGCTACGGGCACCCGGTCGTGTGGCAGGCGACCGGGCTCAACCCGAACAGCGTCGGCACGCACGCGGCCGGCGACACGATCGACTTCGGCGGCCTCGGCAACGCCCGCGCCATGCTCGCCCGCGAGATGGGTGCCTGGGCGACCTGGCCGCGTGACTGGGCACCCGCCGACGGTGGTCAGCACACCCACTGCGTGCTCGCCGGCGGCCCGCACAACGCGAACACGTCGCGCTACCAGACGACCGCTGTCCGAGCTGGTTACAACGGCCTCGGCCCGGACGGGCGAGCCGGCCGCGACCCGCTCTCACCTCCGAAGACCTACCGCACGTGGAAGCAGGGCATCGCCTGGGCCAAGGGCGAGATCAACCGAATCGAGGAAGCGATGTATACCGACGCCGACCGAGCCCGCGACGTAGCCACCAAGGCCGCCGTCGACCGGCTCATCGCCCAGGAGGCGTCGCGCGACGCCGCCTTGCAGGCCGCGATCGACGGGCTCGGCTCCGCGGAGTCCGGCCGGTATGGCTACTACAGCCAGAAGCTGAACCAGATCCTCGCCGACATGGCCGCCGACGACGCCTCGCCGGTGACGATCTCGCCCGACCAGGTCGGCACCGTCGCGGACGAGGTCGCCCGCCGGGTCGTCGCGTCACTCCCAAAAGCCCCGACCCCGTAGCCCCCGTCGCGGCATACGGGGTCGACGTGTCCGGCTACCAGAGCGTCGCGCAGGTGCAGGCCCTCACCACCGACCCGACCAACGCGTTCGTCATCGTCAAGGCCACCCAGGGCCTCGCGTACGTGTCGTCCGGGTGGCCGACCAGGCGCGACGCCGCCGGCGACAAGTTCGTCGGCGCCTACCACTACTGCGAGCCCGGGCACCTCGCCCTCGACGAGGCCGACCACTTCCTCACCACCGTCGGCCCGGACGTGCCGTTCATGGCGCTCGACGTCGAGGCCGCCGTCACCCCCGACTTCGTCCTCTCCTGGCTCGACCAGGTGAAGGCCCGCACCGGCCGCACCCCGGCCGTCTACACCAACTGGGCGTGGCTGCCGAAGCTGAGGACGGCGTGCACCGTCGAGCAGTGGGAGGGGCTCGTCGAGTACCCACTGTGGCTCGCCGAGATCGCGCCGGTCGGGAAGCACAGCAGCGTCGACCCGAAGCCCGGCAGCGGCAAGAGCTGGCCCGTCCTCGTCCACCAGTACGCCTACACGCCCGACTCGACGGGAGCGCAGGTCGACCGGGACTGGACCGGTGACCTGGCACGGCTCAGGGGCGCGTCATGAGGTACCCGACGCCGGCGCTGTGGCGGATCCGGCCGCTCTTCGCGCACGACGGCGACACCGTCTACGCGATCGTCGACCGAGGCGGCGAGAACAAGCAGCAGGAGACGTGGCGGATCCGGCTCAAAGGCGTCTTCGCTCCCGAGATCTCGCCGCCGCAGGAGGGCGCCGTCGAGTGCCAGCGGTTCGTGCAGGAGTGGCTCGCCCGGCACGGCGACGGCAGCGACTGGCCGCTGATGCTCGAGACGTTCCGCACCCCGAAGTCGGACGTGGACATCTACACGCTCGGCCGGATCATCGGCGTCATCACCGCCGCCGACGCCGCCGTTCTCAACGACGAGATCCAGGCGTTCGTCACCGCGAACGGTTACCCGGGCGGGATCGGCTCATGAAGGCCGTCGACCAGCGCCCCGAGCTTGAGCGGCGCCTCGCCCGCGCCGGCAAGGTCGCCGCCTGCGCGTTCGCCGGCTGGGTGCTGCTCTGCGGCGCCGCGGCCGCCGAGGTCGCCATCCACTACACGCGAGCACCAGGAGGCGCACCGTGACGCACGCCCTCGGCCGGAAGGTCAACCACGACCCCCGAAGCCTCGACTACCCGGCCTCGTACGCCGGCACGCACCGGCCGGTCACGCACCGCACCTACGGACCCGTCCTCGACCAAGGCAACCTGCACGCGCAGGGCATCCGCGCTCCTGGTGGCGAGGACGCGCTGGGCTCGTGCGTGCTCAACGCTGCGGCGCACGCGCTCAACACCGCCGGAAGCCACCGCAAGGGCCAGCGGCTCATGCGCGAGCAGGACGCCGTCGACTGGTATGGCCCGACCACGGCCAGCGACCCGTTCTCGGGCACCTATCCGCCTGACGACACCGGCACCGACGCGAACAGCGCCGCGAAGTACCTCCGCAACCAGGGCCGCATCACGTCCTGGTCGCACGCGTTCGGGCTCGAGCAGCTGCTCGGCGCGCTGCAGCTGAAGCCGGTGATGCTCGGCATCTCGTGGCACCAGTCGATGTTCCGCCCCGACAAGGACGGCTTCGTGCACCCCGACGGGAACGTCGTCGGCGGCCACGAGACCCTCATCCGCGGCGACGACGCGGACCACTCGGTGCTGGTCCGGAACAGCTGGGGCTCGAGCTGGGGGCTGCGCGGCCACTACCGGCTCACCTACAGCGACCTCGCCGCCCTCCTCGCCGACGGCGGCGACGCCGTCGTGCTCAACGTCTGATGCCCGCAACCCGCTGCCCCTGCATCTGGCAGTGGCGTGACTACGGCACCCATCGAGTCCTCGTCATCGACCCGGACTGCGGCTACCACCGCGCCCACCCCCCGAAGGAGACAGAACCGTGAACCCACTGAGCGACTACCCGAAGATCCGCAAGGCGCTCTACACCGCCTTCTGGGTGCTCGGCGGCATCCTCGTCGTCTGGCAGGTCGTCGTCGGCGCCGTGCCCGGCATGACCCAGCCGGCCGTCCTCGTCGCGCTACTCGCTGCCTACCCGGCGGCCGGCGCGTACATCGGCTACCAGGCCCAGCAGAACACGCCGGTCCCACCCAGCACCCCCCGGCGCGGCGACGACGTCAACTACCCTGACGGGCCGACCGGCCGCTCGAGCGGCCCGTCCGTGCACATGGGTTCCCCGAAGCCGCGCCGCAAGGTGTGGGGCTGGGGCGGCTGAACCCATGAGAGCCAAGGGTCCGATCGCGACCGCCATCGAGAAGATCATCCTCGAGGCAGTCGCGCAGCGGATCCCCTTGCGCCGCCGGACCCGGCTCCTGCTGTCCCGGTTCGGCGGCTACTGGGGCGGCGTCATCATGCGCTCCCTCGATTTCCTCCACCGTCTCCCACCACGGAAGAAGAAGCCATGAACGCGACCCGCTGCGACCAGTGCGGCCAGATCGACGACCACCCGAAGGTGCACGTCTTCAACGGCGGCACCTTCCACCACGACTGCCTCTCGTACGACCTGCGCTCGGACCTGATGCAGGACGACCGCGTCGCGGCGATCATCACCGCCGCGGAGGGCGGCACCCGCGGCGCGAAGCTCCGCGCCCACATCGCCAAGCTCGACAGCCAGGAGGCCTGAGCCATGACCGCCCTCGACGCCGCCCACGCGGCCAACATCGTCGACGCGTCCCTCGGGACCGCCGCGTTCGTCGCCACCACGACCCCGATCCGCGTCCGCTATATGACCGCGAACGGCACCGCGACCGCGAACGGCACCGAGCTCGCCACCTCCGGCGGGTACACGTCCGGCACGGGCGCCCCGTCGGTCACGTTCGCGTCCGCGTCGACGACGACCGGGCAGGCCGCCAGCAACGCCGCCGTCACGACGACGAACATGCCGGCGACCACCATCGTCGGCGTCGAGTTGTGGGACTCCGCGGCGACCCCGAAGCGGAAGTGGCAGGGCGCGCTGTCGGCGTCGAAGACCACGAACGCCGGCGACACGTTCACCATCCCGTCCGGCTCGCTCACGGTGACGGACCTCTGATGCCGCTGCCTCCGATCACGTCCCCGTTCTTCTACGACACGGGCGGCGACTACCAGGACAACCACCTCACCATCACGATCCCGTTCGACGAGGTCACCCGGCTCATCCAGGACGGCGGCGTCATCCACCGTGACCCCGGCTGCGTCTACAGCGTGATCGTGTGGGACAACCCGTCGGACCCGCAGAAGGCGAAGCGGCTCGCCGGCGTGCCCGACGGTGACACCGTCGTCACCGCCAGGCAGATCAAGCAGGCGACCGGGTTCACCACCGCAGAGGACCTCGTGTCCGTGCAGATCACCGCCGAGCCGGGCGGCGGGAAGTAGCAGCTCGTGGCGCTCGCCCTCGACGCGTCGGCCCCGGCGGCCGTGACGATCGCCGCCGCCGGCCAGCCGACGACGGCGTCGTTCACGCCGCCGAGCGGGTCGCTCCTCGTCGTCCTCTACTCCGCCGGTGACACCCTCGGCGGCACCGACGAGTCCATCACCTCCATCACGAACACGGGCACCGCGATCACCTGGACGCGGCGGGTCCGCAAGAACCGGAACGCGGCATCTGACGGTGGCGCGTCCACGGTCGACGGCGGCGCCGAGATCTGGACCGGCGTCGGGAACGGCACGGCCATCACCGTCACCGTCAACGGCGTGTCCGGTGACGTGCGGCTGATGAAGGTGATGGTGCTGACCGGCGCGGACACGAGCTCGCTCGCCAACACAGCCGCCCTGGCCGCCGCCAACTCGACGCCGTCACTGACGGTTCCGTCCTGCTTGGTCGGCTCGTACGTCTTCGCAGCCTCGTCGGACCAGCGCAACCGTGGGGCCGGCACCGCCGGCACCGGCCAGACGATCATCGCCGAGCAGGCGTCCGCCACCACGAACCACCAGTGGCGGACCACCAACACCCTCGCGTCTGCCGGGTCACAAACGATGAACCTCACCGCCCCGACCGGCCAGGACTACGACCTCGTCGCGCTCGAGGTCCGCGCGGGCGCCGCCTCGAGCGCCCCACCTCAGCGTGGCCAGGTCCGCACCTTCGCCGTCACCCGCGCCTCCACCTACTGAAGGAGCCCTCCCGTGCCCAAGACTCCCCCGACCCGGCTGTCCGACGACGGCCGCGACTACGAGTGCGCCCTCGACGGCGCGAAGATCCCCGACGGCGCCCTCGTCCACGGCCAGTGGTCCCGCGGCAAGCTCGTCGGCGTCAAAGTCACCAACGGTGACGGTGACGTGCTGCACGAGTGCGGCGACCCGGTGACGGGTGACGGCCGTGGCTGAGGTCTACGGCGCCACCAACGGCACGGTCGCGCTCGCCGCCGCCACCGCGAAGACCGTCATCGAGGTCGCCGCCGGCGCGACCGTCACCGCCCGCATCGTCGCCGCGTCCGTGTCGTTCGACGCGTCCGCGGCGGCCGCCGGCATCAAGGTCGAGCTCGTCCGGTACGCCACCACCGGCACCGGCACCGCGTACACGCCGCTCAAGTACAACGGCGAGGGCCAGGCGCGCGCCGCCCTGTGCACGTGCAAGGTGAACGACACCGTCGAGCCGGGCACCCCGGTCGTCGTCGAGACGTACTACGTCCCGAACACGGCCGGCCAGTTCTGGCAGATCCCGCTCGGGCGTGAGGCGTACCTGCCGAGCTCGACGCTGATCGGGCTGCGGGTGACGTCGGCTGCGGTCGTGAACTGCGCCGCGAACCTGCAGTGGGAGGAGTGACCTAGCGTGCCTCGGTTCGGGCGTGGGTTTCCGTCCCGCCCGATCCGGACCCGTCCGGCTCCGGCCTCCTCGGGCCCGGCCACCGTCTCGGGTGCGGCCGGCCTGGTCGCGACCGGCACGCTCGGTGCCGCCGCCACCGACACCGTCAACGCCGCCTCGAGCCTCACCGCCGTCGGGACCCTCTCGAGCAGCGCGACTGTCTCCCGCATGGGCGCGGCCGGCCTCGTCGCCACCGGCGCCCTGGGTGCCGCCGCGACCGACACAGTCCCCGCCGCCGCGCCGCTCACAGCGACCGGCAGCCTCGGCGGCGCCGCCGTCGACACCGTGCCGGCGAGTGCCGGCCTGGTGGCCGCGGGAAGCCTCGGCGCCCCCGCCGCCGACACGGTCCCAGCAGCCGCGTCGCTCACCGCCACAGGCATCCTCGTCGCGACCCCGCCGGCCACGCAGGGCGCGGCATCACTGGTGGCCACAGGCACCCTCGGCGCGATCGCCACCGTCACCGACGTCGCCGCCGCATCCCTCACCGCGACCGGGTCCCTCGGCGCAGCCGCGACCCTCACTCGGCTCGGCGCAGTCGCCCTCACCGCGGCGGGCGTTCTCGGCGCGGCCGCCACCGACACCGTCCTCGCGAGTGTCACCTTGACCGCCACAGCGGCCCTGTCGGGCGCCGCCACCATCACCCGGGCAGGGGCAGCCGGCCTGACCGCGGCAGGCGTCCTGTTCGCCGCGACGGGCGGCACCCAGACCGCCGCGGCCGCGCTCGTGGCCACCGGCGTCCTGGCCTCGGCCGCCACCGACACCGTGCCAGCCGTGGTCGCACTCACCGCCGCAGCGGCCCTCGCCGGCACAGCCGTCGTCACCAGGCCAGGCGCGATCTCCCTCGTCGCCGTTGCGTCGATCGCCCCGACCGCGACCCGCACAACCCTCGGCACGGTCGCACTCGTCGCCGTCGCGGCGATCGCGCCGACCGGCACCAGCCTCGTCCCCGGCGTCGTCCTTCTCCTCGCGGCCGCGCAGCTCGACGTCGCGGCCACGGTGACGCCCACGTTCACTCCGCCGGCACCCACGCCGCTGGCGCGCACCCTCGTCGTCCGGGTCGAGGTGCGCACCGTCATCGCCACCCGCGAGACGACGCCGCTGGTGCGCCCGGACTCCGCGTCGCGGACCCTCGTCGTCGCCGGCGAGACGCGGACGCTGCGCGTGCCGGCCGACATCCGCATCGCCCTCACCGTCTAGGAGCAGCTCATGGAGAAGGACCCGCAGGCGAAGCTCGACTACGCGGTCGACTGGACCGCCTGGCTGCAGCCGTCCGAGACGATCACGACGTCCACGTGGACGGTGCCGGCTGGGCTCACGAAGGCGAGCTCGCCGGCGGAGTCCGTCGTGGGCGGCAAGGCGACCGTGTGGCTGTCGGGCGGCACGGCCGGCACGCGGTATGACGTGACGAACCACATCATCACGAACCAGGGACGCGAGGACGAGCGCACCCTTGTCATCCTCGTCAACGACCGCTGACGAGCTCTGTCGGCGCCGGCGTGTAGCCTGCCCGGCGCGACCACATCGCAACAGCTGGCC
This sequence comes from Terrabacter terrigena, assembly GCF_042676085.1. Classification (NCBI taxonomy): domain Bacteria; kingdom Bacillati; phylum Actinomycetota; class Actinomycetes; order Micrococcales; family Intrasporangiaceae; genus Terrabacter; species Terrabacter terrigena. The sequence continues at coordinate 16,562 of NZ_JBHTKH010000009.1, read as the reverse complement.
CGGAGCCCCACTCCACAACGACGGCCAGCGCGGAGGCCCCCGTCCACCTTCGGGTGGGCGGGGGCCTCCTCTTCGCGTGTCAGCGCTTCGCCCAAGAGCCGCAGTCGTGCGTCTCGAAGTCCTGACCCTTGCGCAGCGTGACGACCGGGTGCCCGCCGGTCGGGGTGCCGTTGTTGATGATGTCGGAGCCGTTGCTGCCCGACTTCGTGATCGACCAGTAGCAGCCGTCCGTCACGGCGTCGATGGTCCGGTAGGTGCCCGGCTTGATGTCGGAGCCGACGGTCCACACGCCCTCCTCGATCGCGGCGACAGGAGGCGGCGGGGGTGCGGTGACGGTGCGCGTGACCTGGACGGTGGTGGCCGCCGGTCCGGGCACCTTGACGGTGGCGGTCGCGGTCGTCGTGACGGCCGGGGCCGCGACGGTGATGGTGGTTGCCGGCGCCGCAGCGGGCTGGTCGCCGCTCGAGCCGCAGCCCGCGAGGGTGAGGGCGAGAGCTCCGGCGAGGGCGGCGGCAGCGGGGGTTCGGTTGTTCATGGGCGTGTCCTGGTGGTGGGTGGTGCTGGTGCCTCTGCTTGACCCCCTCACAGTGTGCGCGCGGGCCGGCCTGATACATCGGATGTTGCGCGCCCTTTCCATGTCTGCTCTTGTCGAACGACAAGCCGTACGGTAGACTGAACTTGTCAGCAATCGAGAGGGAGCAGAGTTAGTGCCCCGGTCGCCCGTCCGGTCCATCATCACACCGAGCACCGGAGGCCCGCCACAGATGAGCACCCACTACGTCGTCGAGCTCGAGCTCGACACCAAGCCGGCCGAGGCCGTGGTAAGTCGCGCTCTCGATCTGCTCGAGGCTTACCACCCCGCCGCGGCCGAGTCGCCCGCCGGCCTGCTCGAGGTGGCCATCACCCTGCCCGCCGACGACCTGCGGCAGGCCGTCACGACCGCGCTCGCACTCGCCCGCCCGATCGCCGGCGTCGTCGCCGTCTCTGCGCTGCCTGAGGCGGTCCGCGACCGGCGCCAGGGCTGGGACGTCGTCGACGAACTCGTAGGCGTGAGCCAGGCCGGCGAGATCCTCGGCGTCTCCCGACAGCGTGTCCTGCAGATCATCAACGAGGGGAAGCTGCCGAACCGGAAGGTCGGCCGCGAGTACGCGATCCCGCGCGCCGCCGTCGAGGCGCTGCTTCCCCGCATCGACTGAGCGCGCCTCGCGGGGTCAGCCGTTGCTGAGCTCGTCGTTGATCCTCTTGATCTCGGCCTGCAGCTGTTCGTTCATCTGCTCGTTCTCCTTCACGATCCTTGGCGCCTCACGTCCGGCGATGATGACCAGGCGGCGGACCGTGTTCGTGTCCTCAGCGAACCCGTCCGGGGAGGTCTCGAAGTGGACGCCTCGCTGGTTGAGGATTTGGGCGAAGATGCCTTCGTTGGCCAGCCATCGAAGGATGAGCCGGCTCTCGATCTGAGACGGCTCCCGCGTGAGCCAGGCCCACGCGTCGATGCGCCAGCTGGCGAGGTCGGCTACGTCGTTGCCGGGGTCCTTCCACTTCGTGTGGTCGGGGTCGATGCTCGAGACGCGAAGGGTTTCAGTCATGCCGGAACCGTAAGGGGCGCTCGAACCTCATCGTGAGCGAAACGCCAACGGACTAGGCGCTGGCGTCAGAAGTCCGTCGATCACACGCGACTGTGATCGTCGGCGCCGTCCCGTGCGGTTTGGTACGCATCGAAGACCAGGTTGACGATGATGATGAAGTGCAAGGCCAAGGACGCGCCGAGGGCCACGACAAGGCTCGCCAGCCAGCCGGCGACGGGCTTGTTCTCCCCGGCGGAGTTCGAGCCGATCACGGTGACCACGGCGCCGGCGCCGGAGACAAGCGCACCCACAAGCGTGTGGTACGTCGCCTCGTCGATGGCTTCACGCGCAGGCCGCTCGACCTCGACGTAGCCGTTTCGGGCGCGGTCATTGAGCCGAAGGCGCCATGCCGCCAGTTGCACGAACAGCGCGACCAGGGTTGCCGCCAGCAGGCCGAACGCGGCGAGGACAGAGCCGGCGTCCGCCAGCTCGAAGTTGCGGACCCAGGCGACGACGGCCAGCACGAGCGGGAGACCGAAGAGCACCAGCTGTGCGAGCCGGTCCGGGCGGTCGCCGGACACATCTCCCCGACGCATGGAGTCACGCTGCGCCTTGAGCAGCGCTCCGACGCTGAATCTGTCCGTCATGGCCCACTCCCACGCCCCTGGAAAGATCAGAACTCTACCGGTATACGCTCCATGACCGACAGTCCGTGGGCCCGGTCGCGAGTGGCGGATCTCCACGTGTCCGGCCGCGGGCGTCGATCACCGAGCGGATACGTGAAGAGCTCCTGGATCTGGCCGGGTGCGATGACCTTCGTGCCGCTCGGCGCCTCGACGCGCACCTCAGGGAGGTTGAACGTCATGTTGGCCTCTCTGAGCTTGTCCCGGTTGAGGCCGAGCAGGCGCATGGTGCGTCGGATGGCGCCGGCCGTATCGCTGTCCTGACGAGCCCAGTGCAGGATCTCCTCGGCGAGCGCGTAGGACTGCGTCTCCGAGATCTCGTTGATGGTCAGCACGCGGTCCCGGGAGGTCCGCTTCCGGCGGGCAGTCTGCTCGGTCTGGATGAGCCGCACCTGTGTCTTCGTCGAGTTGCGGATCAGCCCAAGCAGGTAGTCGTGGTCCGCAATCTGCTCCACCTGGAGCTTCACCCACGATCCGTCGATGTCGCCGAGAATCTCCGCGTGACGCCGGGCGATCCATCGCAGGAGCAGGTCGACCGGGCACGTGCCACCGTTGGCCTCGGCGACGAGTATGCCGGTGTCCCCGTCTTGGGGAAAGTAGAAGTCGAAGCGGTAGCGCCGGCTCGCTGCCTTGTTGTCGATCTCCTCGTCGACGTCGTCGCTCAGGAGGTCCTCGTGAGCCCCGCGCGTCCCGTGCGAGATCTCGCAGCTGACCCGGTTGCCAGATGCGGTGACCTCGCGGACGCGCATGGCCTGCATGCCCTGCTCCGGGTCAGGCATCTCATCGAGGAGCGCGAGGTAGTTCGGCTTGTCGTAGAGGACGCCGCTCGAGGTGAGCGACTCGACGACGGTCGGCAGTGTGCGGATGTACGCGTCACCGGAGGTCTGCGCCAGGTCGACCTTGCTTCGTGTGCGGCGGACGGTCGCCGAGAAGCGATAGACGCGGTATCCGTACCCCATGAAGCCCCTGCTCCCCTGTTCGACCCGGAGCCGCCTCCGTGCGCCTCCGAGCGACACCGTAGCGCTAGACGCCCTGTCGTCGACGCCATGGGCTGCGGACACGCACGATCGGTCGAAGTGGTGCAGGACACATCACTGCGCAGGGGCCCAGCCACCCCCCAGCCCATGCCCTGCACCCATGCGGAGAGATGACCGGAAGTGGATGGGCATACGAAAGGGCACACCCAGCGGAGGCGGATGTGCCCTTTCGTGCTGAGCGGGCGACGAGAATCGAACTCGCGTAATCAGTTTGGAAGACTGAGGCTCTACCATTGAGCTACGCCCGCAGGCCGCCGGTCGGTGCCGGCGATCCGAGGCGACAGCCTACTGGTTCGCCTCCGGTCCACCGAAATCGACCCGCCCATGGGCACTCGCAGGTCGGCTCGTCACCGCGCGTCGGCTACGATTCCGACGCCACGGGGTGTGGCGCAGCTTGGTAGCGCATTGCGTTTGGGACGCAAGGGCCGCAGGTTCAAATCCTGTCACCCCGACATTTCGCGAAGGCCGTGCTGGGAGCGACGAAGCGCCCGAGCACGGCCTTCGCTCATGCCGGGGGGCGAGACCTACGGGAGCAGGTCCAGGCGCAGCTCGTTGATGGTGCGCCCGGCGGCGATGCCCTTCGCCTCGAAGCCGTCGCCGGGGCGCCAGGCCGGCCGTTCGACGCGCCGCGCCGCGAAGCGCGGGTGCGTGGCCACCTCCGCGAGGACGTGCTCGGCGTAGAAGTCCTGGTCGGTCGCCACGAGCACGTGCCCGCCGGGCTTCAGCACCCGCGCGAGCAGGTCGAGGTTGCCGGGGCTGACGAACCGGCGCTTCGTGTGCTTCTGCTTGCGCCACGGGTCGGGGAAGAACAGGTGCACGGCATCGATCGTCGCGTCGGCGACACGCTCCTCGAGGAACAGGACGGCGTCGCCGATCTCGACCCGGAGATTGGGCACGCCGACCTCGTCGGCGTCGGCGAGCATCCGGGCGAGCCCGGGGGTGTGGACGTCCATGGCGAGGATGTCGTGCTCGGGGAACGCAGCGGCATACGCGATGGCCGCGTGGCCGTGGCCGCACCCGATCTCGAGGACGACGGGCGCGGTGCGCCCGAAGGCGGTCCCGGCCTCGAACGGACCCTCGGGCAGCGAGCGGGCCGGGCCGAGACGCTCGACACGCTCACGCGTGAGCGACGAGAGCCGGCCGCGGCGCACGAAGGTCCGCACGCGGGCCGGCGTCACGCCCGCAGGGAGCTCGGGCACCTGGTGCTCCTTCCGACGGACGGGCCGGGAGGGGTCGGTCCGGTCGGTCACGTCGCTCGAGAGGTCGCTGGGGTCGTCGGTCACGCGGGCATCGTAGTGAGAGTCACCGGGACGGTGACCACCCCTCGGCGCGTCAGGTGCGCCAGATCGTCACGACCGCGCGGTCGTCACCGAGGCCGGAGGCGGCCTGGTCGCACAGCCTCTGGGCGAGCCCCTCGAATCCCGTGCGGATGAACGACTCGGCACGCCCGAGCATGCGGTCAATGCCGTCGTCGAGCGCCTTGTCACGCGCCTCGATGACGCCGTCGCTGTAGAGCACGAGCGCGTCGCCCCGCCTGAGCGAGCCTGTCTCGCGGGGGAACTCGGCTTGCTCGATCACCCCGAGCAACGGGCCGCGGCCACCGGCGAGCATGCGCCAGCGCCCCGACCCGGCGGTGAACTGCGCGGCTGCCGGGTGGCCGGCATACCCGATGGTGAAGTTGCCGGTCTCGAGGTTCACGGCGACGTGCACGGCCGTCGCGAACCCCTCGCTCCAGCGCAGGCGCAGCATGTGGTTGTTCGCCGACTGGAGGAAGTCGCGTTCGCTCAGCTCACCGAGCAGACCACCGAGCGCGCCGGAGAGCAGCAGCGAGCGGGCACCCACCTCGCGGCCCTTGCCCGAGACGTCGACGAGTGCGACCTCGAGGGTGCACCCGTCGGTGGAGCGGCTGGCCACGACGAAGTCGCCGGAGAAGCCGTCACCGAACGCCGACTCGAGAGCGACCTCGGCCCCCCATGACGGCGGTAGCGGGGGCAGCTCGCCCTGGGCCCGTAGCCGGTCGCGCATGTCGACGAGCATCGACTCGCCGCTGACCCCGACGACCCCCACTTGGGCCCGCGCGTGCGAGAGCCACAGCATGAGCATCATCGTGGCGACGGTCACGATCTGCGCGCCCGTGGTGGTGGTCTTCGTCCCACCGAGGTAGGCCCCGAGGATCGCCATCGCCAGGAAGAGCCCGATGTAGACCACGAGCAGGAAGCGCGGCTCGAGGAAGAGTCCCGCCAGCACGACGATGAAGCCGTAGACGCCCCAGGGGACGCTCTCAGGGAACTTTCCGACGGCCGCCGTGGCGATGACGCTGAGGAGGAGGAAGAGGCAGACGAGCGCCCAGGGCGCCCGGCCGAGCCACGGGCCCAGCAGGCGGAGGCGTCTGATCGGTCCGGCACCGTAGCGTGAGTGTCGAGAGACGATGCTCTCGTTGTGGGCCACGGGCCTCCCTTGCGGCGTTGAGGGGAAACGACAGGGGGAAGTGAGGACGCGGCCGCGTCAGAGCGCGCCGGCGTCAGGTAGTGCTGGCAGATCCCCCGAGTTCTCGTACGCGGAAACCATACCCAGACGCCGGCTGTGGCGCTCTTCATCCGTGAACGCGGTGGACACGAACGTGTCGACGATCTCCTTGGCCACCGCGTCGGAGGTGAATCTCGCCCCGATGGAGACGACCTGCGCGTTGTTGTGCTCGCGGGCCAGGCTGGCGAGCTCCGCGTTGTAGGCGAGGGCGGCCCGGATGCCCGACACCTTGTTGGCCGCGATCTGCTCGCCGTTGCCCGACCCGCCGAGCACGACGCCGAGCGAGCCCTCGTCGGCCGCGACGGCCTCGGCGGCGCGCAGCACGAAGACCGGGTAGTCGTCCTGGGCGTCGTAGGAGAACGGGCCGTGGTCGACGACGTCGTGGCCGGCCTCGCGCAGGTGCGCGAGGAGGGACTGGTGGAGCTCGTATGCCGCGTGGTCGCCGCCGATGTGGATGCGCATGTGGGTCCTTGGGTGCGTTGGGGTGGTCAGTCGAGGATCGGGCCGAGAGTACGGGTGCGCTTGAGCTCGAAGAAGCCGGGTGTGCTCGCGACGAGGACGCAGCCGTCCCACAGCTTCGCAGCGTCCTCGCCCTTCGGGGCGGGCGTGACGACGGGACCGAAGAACGCGACCCCGGCGACCGAGATGATCGGCGTGCCGACATCGGTGCCGACGAGGCTGATGCCGCGCTTGTGGCTGCGGTGCAGGGCGGCGTCGAACTTCTTGTGGTGGGCCTCCTTCGCGAGCGCGGCGGGCAGGCCGACCTCCTCGAGGGACTCGCGGATGACCTGGTCGAAGTCGTTCATCCTGCGCAGGTGGATGCGCGTGCCCATCGCGTCGTAGAGCGGCTTGATGACGGAGTCGCCGTGCCCCTCTGCGGCCGCGATGATGACGCGGACCGGGCCCCATGCCTCGTCCATGCGCGCCCGGTAGGCGGCGTCGAGGTCGTGACGGTGCTCGTTGAGCACGGCGAGGCTCATCACCGACCAGGTCACGTCGATGGCGCGCAGCGTCTCGACCTCCATCAGCCAGCGCGACGTCATCCACGCCCAGGGGCAGATGGGGTCGAACCACATCTCCACCGCGGCTCGGGAAGCGTCCGTCTCTGGGCCCGTCCGGATGTCTGTCGTCTCGGCCATGCGGCCCATCATGGCACTGCCGTCCGCCCGTCCCCCGGGCCGTCCCTGGGGGTGGCGGACGTCCCGGGTTTCCGTGCGAGGATGGCCCGCGACGGCGCCGTCGGACCGACGCTGCGCCGTGCCCCACACCTGTCCCAGGAGGTCCCTACGTGCCCGGCAAGAACCTGACCCGCGACGAGGCGGCGACCCGCGCAGCGATCCTGCGTGTCGACGCGTACGACGTCAGCCTCGACCTGACGACGGGTCCGGAGAACTTCCGCACCGTCACCTCGGTCACGTTCTCCTGCTCGGAGCCCGGCGCCGACTCGTTCATCGACCTCATCGCCGACTCGGTCGAGCGGGTCACGCTCAACGGGGTCGACCTGGACCCTGCGGAGGGCTTCGCCGACTCGCGCATCGCGCTCCCGGGCCTGGCCGCCGACAACGAGCTCACCGTCGACGCGACCGGGCGCTACACCAACACCGGCGAGGGCCTGCACCGCTTCGTCGACCCGGTCGACAACGAGGTCTACCTCTACACGCAGTTCGAGGTCCCCGACTCACGACGCATGTATGCCGTGTTCGAGCAGCCCGACCTCAAGGCGTCGTTCCGCTTCACGGTGACCGCACCCGCGCACTGGAAGGTCATCAGCAACTCCCCCACCCCCGCGCCGACGGCGGCCGGCGTGGCCGACGGTGTCGAGCGCGCGACCTGGTCGTTCGAGCCGACGCAGCGCATCTCCTCGTACATCACCGCCCTCGTCGCCGGCCCGTACGACGAGGTGCGCGACGAGGTGCAGACCCGGGGCGGCGTCGTGCCGCTGGGCGTGTTCTGCCGCAGGTCCCTCACGCAGCACCTCGACGCCGACAACATCTTCGACTGCACGAAGAAGGGCTTCGCGTTCTTCGAGGCGGAGTTCGACCAGCCCTACCCGTTCGCGAAGTACGACCAGATCTTCACGCCCGAGTACAACATGGGCGCGATGGAGAACGCCGGCGCCGTGACGTTCACCGAGATCTACGTGTTCCGCTCCAAGGTGTCCGAGGCGAAGATCGAGCGTCGCGCGCTGACCATCCTGCACGAGCTGGCCCACATGTGGTTCGGCAACCTCGTGACGATGAAGTGGTGGGACGACCTGTGGCTCAACGAGTCGTTCGCCGAGTGGGCGTCGACGACGTGCCAGGCCGAGGCCACCGAGTGGACCAGCGCGTGGACCACCTTCGGCACCTCGGAGAAGGCATGGGCATACACCCAGGACCAGCTCTCCTCGACCCACCCCATCGCGGCCGACATGCGCCACCTCGAGGACGTCGAGGTCAACTTCGACGGCATCACGTACGCCAAGGGCGCGTCGGTGCTCAAGCAGCTCGTCGCGTACGTCGGTCGTGAGCCGTTCGTGGCCGCGCTGCGCGAGTACTTCAAGAAGCACGCGTGGGGCAACACCACTCTGTCCGACCTGCTCGGTGAGCTCGAGAAGGCCTCCGGACGCGAGCTGACCGAGTGGAGCAAGCTCTGGCTCGAGACGGCCGGCGTCAACACGCTGCGGCCGGTCTTCGAGGTCGACGCCGACGGTCGCTACGGCTCGTTCGCGATCGCCCAGACCGCCACCGAGGACTACCCGACCCTGCGTCCGCACCGCATCGGCATCGGCCGGTATGCCGTCCGGCCGGGTGCCGCGGGGGACGTGCTCGAGCGCATCGGCTACGACGAGGTCGACATCGCCGGTGAGCACACCGACATCGCCGAGCTCGTGGGCCAGGAGCAGCCCGACCTGCTGCTGCTCAACGACGACGACCTCGCCTACGGCAAGATCCGCCTCGACGACCGGTCGCTCGCGACGGCCCTCGCCCTCCCCCGCGCATTCCGGGACTCCCTGCCCCGTTCGCTCGTGCTCGGCGCGACGTGGGACATGACGCGCGACGGCGAGATGCCGGCCCGCGACTTCGTGCGGTTCGTCCTCGAGTCCCTGCCGGGCGAGACCGACTCGACGCTGCTCCGCGTCCTGCTCGGCCAGGCGTCCACGGCCGCCCGCCTCTACACGGCCCCCGAGCACCGCGCCGAGGTCTCGGCCCTCCTGTCGTCCTCGCTTCGCTCGCTGGCCGAGTCGGCCGAGCCGGGCAGCGACGCCCAGTTCCAGCTCGTCGAGGCGTGGGCGGGCAGCACCGCCGACCGCGCCGACGAGCCCCGGCTGCGCGCCCTGCTGACCGGCGAGCAGACCCTGCCCGACCTGACCGTCGACACCGAGCTGCGCTGGACCTTCACCAAGGCGCTCGCCGCCATCGGCGCTGCCGACGAGGCCGAGATCCGGGCGGAGCTCGACCGTGACCCGACGGCCACCGGCAAGGAGCGCGCCGCCGAGGCCCTTGCCGCCCGACCGACCGCCGAGGCCAAGGCAGACGCGTGGGCCAAGGCCGTCGAGCGCAACGACTTGTCCAACCAGATGGTCGAGGCGATCGGTGCCGGCTTCCGGCGCAGCGCCGACCTGTCGCTGCTCGAGCCCTACGTCGAGCGCTACCACGCGATGCTCGTCGACGCGTGGGCCGAGCGCAGCGTCGCCATCGGCGAACGCGTCGTCGGCGGCTTCTACCCGTTCTCGCTCGCGAGCCAGCAGCTCAAGGACGCCTCGGACGCCTGGCTCGCTGCCAACCCCGACGCGGCCCCCGGCCTCGTGCGCACCGTGGCCGAGAACCGCGACGCTGTCGCACGCGCCCTCGCCGCGCAGGAGCGCGACCGCCGCGGCTGACCCACGTCCGCAGGCCGGCCTGCACCGTCAGGCCGGTCCGCGGACCGCACCACCCGCCCGCCACGCACGCGTGGCAGGCGGCAGATCCACCCGAACCCGACCCCTGACTGAGACTCTGTGACCCACGCCTTCACGAACCTGACCACACTTCACATCCCCGACGCGACCGCGCCGCCGACCCCCTCCCCGTCTCCCTCGCAGGAGCTTCCCGTGGACCTCTCGATGCCTGACCTCGCGAGCCTGACGTGGTCCGGAGTCGGCGACTGGCTCGTCGGCACCCCGCTGCTGATCATGACCGTGATCGCCGTCGGCCTCGTCGCCCGGTTCCTGCTCCACCGCCTCATCAACCGCGTCGTCGCGACGGCGACCTCCCGCCGGGCCGAACGGATCGCGAGCCTCCCCAGGGCCGGCCGGGCCCTGCAGGCGGTCGGTGTCGCCAACGTGCGGCACGTCCAGCGCACCCAGACGATGGGCGCCCTGCTCAAGAGCATCACGACGTTCGTCGTCGGTGGCATCACCGCCCTGACCGTGCTGTCCCTCGTCGGCATCCCGCTGGGCCCGATGCTGGCCTCGGCCAGCGTCGGGGGCGTGGCGCTCGCGTTCGGCGCCCAGAGCCTGGTCAAGGACTTCCTCTCCGGTGTCTTCATGATCGTCGAGGACCAGTACGGCGTCGGCGACGTCATCGACACCGGGGAGGTCGTCGGCACCGTCGAGAACGTGTCGCTGCGCGTGACGCAGCTGCGCGACGCCGACGGCATGACCTGGTACGTCCGCAACGGCGAGATCATCCGCATCGGCAACAAGACGCAGGGCTGGTCGACGGCGATCGTCGACATCGCCATCGCCTACGACCAGGACACCGAGAAGGCGATCAAGGTCATCCGCGACGTCGTGGGCGTCATGGACGACGACGAGGCGTACAAGGACATCCTCCTCGAGGAGCCGAACGTCGTCGGCGTCGAGTCGATGGCCAACGGCGCCCTCACGATCCGCGTCATCGCCAAGACGGTGGCCAACGAGCAGTTCGGTATCCAGCGCGAGATGCGCGAGCGGATCAAGACCGCGCTCGACCGAGCCGGAGTGCGCAGCCCTCTCCCGGTCATGCCGCCGTACGGCGGGCCCCCTCACAAGTGAGCCTCCCCGTGGCTCTGGGAGACTGACCGACGTGACGTACTACGACGACTTCGGTGGCCGCGAGACCTTCGCCAAGCTCGTGCGCGAGTTCTACCGGGGTGTCGCCGAGGACGAGCCGTTGCGCGCCCTGTACCCCGAGAGCGACCTCGCCCCGGCCGAGGAGCGCCTGCGGATGTTCTTCGAGCAGTACTGGGGCGGTCCGACCACCTACTCCGAGCAGCGCGGGCACCCGCGGCTGCGGATGCGGCACATGCCCTTCCAGGTCACGCCCGACATGCGCGACCGGTGGCTCCTGCACATGATGAACGCCGTCGACACGCTGGAGCTGACCCCCGAGAACGACGACCGCCTGCGCGACTACCTCACGCGGGCGGCATACTCCCTCGTCAACTCCCCGGGGCCTGACGGCACCTTCTGAGGCGGCCGGGCGCACTCACAGCAACTCACAGCCTGTTCACGGCTCGCTGCTGCGGCCACGGGTGTTCTCTGGGACTCAGGTGAACCCACCGTCGGGCGGCATGCCCGGCGACGCGACGAAGGGACCGGACATGGTGTCCATCAACAAGAAGGCCGCCAGCGTGGCAGTCGTGGGCGCGGCTGCCGCCGTGATCGGGCTCGGCGTCTCGCAGGTCGCACGAGCCGACGACGCCACCACCCCGGCGCCGACGCCGACCGCCACCTCGACCCAGGGCGACCCGGACAAGGGAACGACCGACAGCACGACCCCCGGGGACCGCGACGGCGACGGGCGGGGATGGGGACCGGGTGGGCACCACGGCGGTCCGGGCGGTCTCGGCTTCGGCCGTGGGGCCGACCTCTCCGCGCTGGCCACCAGGCTCGGGGTCGACGAGACGAAGCTGAAGGACGCCCTGACGGCGGTCCGTGACGAGCTCCGCGCCGCGCACACCCCGGGTCAGGGCAGGCCGGACTTCAGCGCGCTCCAGGACGAGCTGGCCACCAAGCTGGCGGCCAAGCTCGGCATCGACGCCGCCAAGGTCAAGGCGGCCGTCGCCGACCTGAGGGCGGCCCACGAAGCCGACGAGCAGAAGGCGTTCGACGACCGACTCGCGCAGGCTGTCAAGGACGGCAAGCTGACCCAGGCGGAGGCCGACGCCGTGAAGAAGGCGGCCAGGGCGGGGATCATCGGGATGCACGGCGGGCCGCGCTGACGCGGACGCCGACCGGCACGGGCGCCACCCGTCGACGTGGAGGTCGGTCGGGTGGCGTCACCGCACTCAGCAGCCGGTGAGGTGCGTTCGGAGGGCGGGTACGACATGGTTGCGCAGCAGTGGCGCCAGGTCGTCGGGCAGCTCGTCGTCGAGCCCGAGCCAGCGCTGCTCGGCGATCTCGGCCAGCGGTGTCGGTGCGTGGTCCGGCTCGAGGTCCGCGACGAAGACCGTCGCGTCGACCCACGAGTCGGGCTCGTTGGCGGCGACGTCGTGGAACCGGCCGAGTGGCAGCCCCAGACCGGCCACGTCGACGCCGACCTCCTCCATCACCTCGCGAACGGCAGCCTCCCGCGCGCTCTCGCCCGGGTCGATCTTGCCGCCGGGGAGCATGAACCGCTGCGAGCCGGCCTTGCGGACCGTCAGCAGCCGCCCGTCGCGCACGAGACAGAAGGCGGCCGTGACAAAGGTCGTCATGCCCCAGACGGTAGTGCGGGGTCGGCGGTCTCCTCCCACCGGACCCGGTGGCCGGTGACCCAGGCGGTCGAACTCTCGGTCACCACGTAGCGGAAGGCCAGCCGCATCATGGCGTCACGGACTGCCCGCCCTGCCCGGCCGGGATCTTGGAGCTGCTGCTCCGCGCCCCGGCGGCGACGATCCACTCCACGCGGGCGCGCGGCGCCGTCTCGTATGCCGCCAGCCATCGGTCCGCGGCGCCAGCGGGCGACCCGGGGCAGGTCGTGGGTGTGTCGGCCCAGAGCTCGAGGCGGCCGGTTCGGACGAGCTCAGCGGCGGGACCGGCGTCCGCTGCGCACAGGCCCGCCGGCTCGGACCTTCGCGAGCGCGAGTGTCGTGGGGGTCCGCGATGCCCCTCCCACGACCAGAGCCTCCATATTGGTAGCCTTCCTTACGAGAATCAGATGTTTTGATAATCGAAAGGTAGGTAGGCTCCATGGCCGCATCCGGTCACGCGCCTCGTGAGCCGCTCGTCCACGCCCTCGGCGACGCCATGCAGCGGTACCAGCGATCGGTGCAGGCGTTCGACGACACGGTCGGCCGACGGCTCGGTCTGGGACCGGCCGACCTGCGCTGCCTCGACTGGCTCGTCGACGGCCCGACGTCGGCGGGCGTCCTCAGCGCCGCCACCGGACTGCGGCCGGCCGCGACGACAGCGCTCATCGACCGGCTGGCGCGCCGCGGCCTCGTGCGCCGGCTTCGGTCCGAGACCGACCGGCGCACCGTGCTCGTCGAGATGACCGAGCTCGGCCAGCAGCTGACCTGGGAGGCCTACGGACCACTCGTGCACGCGGGCCAGCCTGCCCTCGAGGAGCTGTCGGTGGAGCAGCTGTCGTTCCTCACGGAGCACCTGGAGCGCATCACCGCGCTCACGGACGAGCACCGTGAGCTGCTGGCGAAGCAGGGAGTCCGGGACTTCTGAGCTCCGCCGCCGCCCCGCGGGTTCGACGCAACGGCGCCCGCACACCCGGGGCCGCACGCTCACGCGAGCGGGTCGTTCAGCGCAGCGCCGGCGGCCCGGCCTCGACGCGACGACGCACCTCGGCGAGACCCTCGGCGCCCTGAGGTACGTCCCACCAGCTCTCGACCCACCACGTCGCGCCGGCCTCCTCCCACGCCGCCGGCTCGGACGGTTCGAGGCGGGTGAAGTCACCCCAGGAGTCGGCCTCGATGACGACGTCGAAGCCCGCCCAGGGCAGCCCCCGCTCCTGGCGGAGCCGGCGCACCGGCTCGACGACGGCTGCGAAGACGTCGAGGGTCTTGGGCCCGCCGTCGGTGGGGTGGATCGCCGGGATGAGCCCCTGCCATCGGGCTGCCCGCTCCAGCGAGCGCTGTCGCCCCCGGCCGGGTGTCGGCGCACCGACGACCCAGACCGGCGGATGGGGACGCTGCGGCGTTGGCGGCGGCAGCACGAAGTCGTTGGCCGCGGCACTGTAGTGCTCGCCGGCATACGTGAAGGACGCCGCGTCGCCGAGCAGTCCCGCATAGATGTCGAGGCACTCGTCGAGCTTCTTCGCGCGGACGGCGCGGCCCTCGTCGGCCTCGAACGCGAGCCACCCCGGGTGGAGCGCCCCGAGCCCGACGGACATGACGGCCCTGCCGTTGCTGATGCGGTCGACGGAGCCGACCCTGGAGGCGAGGTCCCACGGACGGTGCCGTGCCGCAGGCGTGAGCAGGGTGCCGAGGCGGATGCGCTCGGTCACCATGGCGGCCGCCCCGAGCTGGACCCACGCGTCGACGCCGTAGAGCGCCTCCCAGCCGAAGACGGCATCCCACCCGCGCTCCTCGCCCAGGCGTGCCAGGTCGGCGAACTCGCGCTCGGTGGCATACGGGATGACGAAGCCGCTCCTCATGGCTCGTTCGTACCAACGAGCACCGACATCGGGACGCCCAGCGACCGCTCTGCAAGAAGTTGCATTTCTTTCTTTGAGTTTTCGTCTCCATGCGGAACGATGGTGGCCCGTGACGCGATCAGCAACCCAGACCCTGACCCACCCCCTCGGCGACCTCGAGGTGCGTGAGGAGACCACCCCCGTCCACGCCGCGGACCGGCCCGACGCCGCCTGGTGGCGACAGGCCGTGATCTACCAGATCTACCCGCGCTCATGGGCCGACGCCGACGGCGACGGCATCGGTGACCTGCCCGGCATCACGTCGCGTCTCCCCCACCTGCGGGCCCTCGGCGTCGACGCCATCTGGCTCTCCCCGTTCTACACGTCGCCGCAGGCCGACGCGGGCTACGACGTCGCCGACTACCGCGACGTCGACCCCATCTTCGGCACCCTCGCGGACGCCGACGCGATGATCGCGCGCGCCCACGAGCTCGGCCTCAAGGTTATCGTCGACATGGTGCCCAACCACAGCTCCGACGAGCACGTCTGGTTCCAGGCGGCCCTCTCGGCCGGCCCCGGCTCCGCCGAGCGCGAGCGCTACATGTTCCGCGAGGGACGCGGCGAGCACGGCGAGCTGCCGCCGAACAACTGGGAGTCCGTCTTCGGCGGTGCCGCGTGGACGCGCGTCACGGAGGCCGACGGCCTCCCGGGCCAGTGGTACCTGCACCTCTTCGACCCCAAGCAGCCCGACTTCAACTGGGAGCACCCCGAGGTGCGCGCCGAGTTCGAGTCGATCCTGCGCTTCTGGCTCGACCGTGGCGTCGACGGCTTCCGCGTCGACGTCGCACACGGCCTCATCAAGCAGCAGGGCCTGCCCGACACCGAGGAGGAGCGCACCGTCATGCTCGGCCACGCCGAGCACGACGACGACGCCACGCCGGCCGCGGCCCAGCCCGAGGACGCCCCGCGCATCGACCACACCAAGCGCAGCCCGATGTGGGACCAGGACGGTGTGCACGAGGTCTACCGCGCGTGGCGCAGGATCCTCGAGTCCTACGGCACGCCGGACCGCATCCTCTGCGCCGAGGCGTGGGTGGAGCCGCAGGAGCGCGCCGTCAAGTACGTGCGCTCCGACGAGATGCACCAGGCGTTCAACTTCGACTTCCTCACCTCGTCGTGGATCGCCGAGGACCTCAAGGCGGTCATCACCTCGTCCCTGCAGGCCGCCGACTCGGTCGGCGCCCCCTCGACGTGGGTGCTGTCGAACCACGACGTGGTGCGCCACGCCTCGCGTCTCGGGTTCGCTCCGGGCACGCCGCGGATGAACGGCATCTCGGCGACCGACCCCCAGCCCGACCGTGCCCTCGGCCTGCGTCGTGCCCGTGCGGCGACCGCGCTCATGCTCTCGCTCCCGGGCGGCGCCTACATCTACCAGGGCGAGGAGCTGGGGCTGCCCGACTCCACCGACATGCCGGCCGAGTTCCGTCAGGACCCGACGTTCGCGCGCACCAACGGCGCTGAGACGGGCCGTGACGGCTGCCGCGTGCCGATGCCGTGGTCCGCCGACGGCCCCTCACTCGGCTTCGGTCCCGGCGCGAACACCTGGCTGCCCCAGCCCGACGTGTACGCGCACTACGCGGTCGACCAGCAGGAGGGCGTCGCCGGGTCGACCCTCGAGCTGTACCGCGCCCTGCTGGCGAACCGTCGCCGCCTGTCCCTGGGCACCGGGTCGCTGACGTGGGTCGACGGGTATGCCGCCGACGTCGTCGCGCTGACCAACGGCTCCGACCAGCGTGAGCGGGTGCTCGTCGTGGCCAACCTCGGCGACGCGCCCGTGGCCCTCCCCGAGGACGCCGAGGTCGTCGTCGCCTCCGGTCCGCTCGAGGACGGGCTCGTGCCCAGCGACACGACGGTCTGGGCCATCTGGTCCTGACCTGCTGACCGGCCGCCCGGCCGGCAACGCCGCGAGGCCCCGTCCGCCCGGACGGGGCCTCTCGGCGTACCGGGCCCGTGGAGGAGCGCCCACGCCTCCTCGACCGGCCTCCACCGTCGACGCAGACGCGCTTCGTTCGACACCAAGGCGTGGCCCGCGAGCGCAGGGCGCCGGCCCACGACCCGCCGGTCGGCGCGAGTGCGCCTCGGCCCGGGCCGGATAGCCTCAAACTCAGTGTCAGGGTGACAGCACCGCTCACGCGGTGGTTGGGTCCTGATCATCGGTCGTCTGGCTCATAGCCTCGGTGC
>NZ_JBHTKH010000008.1:0-169340 GCF_042676085.1 Terrabacter terrigena | reverse complement strand
CACCGAGGCTATGAGCCAGACGACCGATGATCAGGACCCAACCACCGCGTGAGCGGTGCTGTCACCCTGACACTGACGTCGAGGCTAGCCATGCCGAGGGCGGGGGTCCCCACCGCGGGTGCCGGCGGTCAGTCCGTGGACTCCGCCGACAGTCGCTCGACCTCGTCGGCGGACAGCTCGAGGTCGGCGGCGCGCACGGAGTCCTCGATGCTCTCGGGGCGCGACGCGCCGGGGATCGGCACGACGACCGGGGCGAGCGCGAGCTCCCACGCGAGGGCCACCTGCTGCGGGCTGACGTCGTGGGCACGCGCCACCTCGGCGAACGCGTCGTGGCGCGTGCCGAGGTCGCCGGCCCTGCTGATGCCGCCGAGGGGGCTCCACGGCAGGAAGGCGATGCCGAGCTCGGCGCACAGGTCGAGCTCGGCGCCGCTGCTCCGGAAGGCCGGGGAGAACTGGTTCTGCACCGACACCAGCCGCCCGCCGAGCACCTCCTGGGCCTCACGGATCTGTGCGGGGTCGGCGTTCGAGATGCCGGCCATCTCGATGACGCCCTCGTCGAGCAGCTCGGCGAGCGCCCCGACGGACTCGGCGTACGGCACCCCGGGGTCGGGTCGGTGGAACTGGTAGAGGCCGAGGGCCTCGCCGCCGAGCCGCGAGAGGGACGCCTTCGCGGCCTCCTTGAGGTGGTCGGGACGCCCGTTCAGGGTCCACGAGCCGTCACCCGGGCGCAGGTGACCGCCCTTGGTCGCGACGAGCACGTCGGCGGCGCTGCCCGACCACGACGACAGCGCCTTGGCGATGAGCGACTCGTTGTGCCCGATCTCGTCGGCGTCGCGGTGGTAGGCGTCGGCCGTGTCGATGAGGGTGACACCGGCGTCGAGGGCCGCGTGGATCGTGCGGATCGAGCGGGCCTCGTCGGGCCGCCCCTCGATCGACATCGGCATGCCGCCGAGTCCGATCGCGCTGACCTTCCTCGTTCCGATGGTTCGCTGCTGCATGGTGCCTCCTGGGTCGTCGTCAGGGTCGTCAGGGTCGTCAGGGTCGTCGGTCTTCGGTGGGTGCCGGCAGGCCGATGCCGCCGGCAGCACATCGGGACAGTCCATACCCCGGTGACACCCGGGGTCACCCGGGAGTCCACCGCCTGGCGGACGGCGCGGCGTCAGATGGTGTAGCTGGCGCCCGGCTCGGCGAGCTCGACCTTGCCCGGCCAGACCGCCGCGGCCTGCTCGCGACAGACCTCGGGGTCGTTCCACGCCGGGATGTGGGTGAGCATGAGGCGCCCGACTCCACCCGCCCGGACGGCGGCCTCGGCGGCGCGCCTGCCCGACAGGTGGATGCCGGGCACGCTGTCACGGCCGTCGACGAACGCCGAGTCGGCCAGGACGAGGTCGGCACCCACCATGAGGTCGGACAGCTCGTCGCACGTGTCGGTGTCGCCGGTGTAGGCGAGGGTGCGACCGTCGGCCTCGACCCGGAACCCGAAGGCCTCGATGGGGTGGTTCACCCGGACGGGCGTGACCGTGAACGGCCCGACCGTCACGGGCTCACGGTCGCGCAGGTCGTGGAAGTCGAAGGTCCCGAAGACGTCCTCGCCGTCGCCGCCGCCGTAGGCCCGGGCCAGGTGGACACCGGTGCCCGGTGGGCCCCACACGGGCATCGCCGCACGACCCGGACCGCCCGGGACGTAGCGCATCATGACGTACAGCCCGCACATGTCGATGCAGTGGTCGACGTGCAGGTGGCTGAGCAGGACGGCGTCGACGGCATACGGCGTGACGTGCGTCTGGAGGGCGCCGAGCGCCCCGTTGCCGAGGTCGAGCACGATGCTCCACGTGCGGCCCTCGTGCTCGGCCTGCACGAGGTACGACGACGCGGGCGAGCGTGGGCCGGCGAAGGATCCGGAGCACCCGACGATCGTGACGTCCACGGGACGAGCCTAGGTGCCGACGCCGACCGCGGCCCGCGACCGGGGCGTCGGGTGTGTCACACCGCGCCGCGTGGCCCGCCGTCGTCGTCGGAGTCCTCGTCGTCGGAGTCCTCGTCGTCCTCGTCGTCCTCGTCGTCCTCGTCGCCGTCGTCCTCGTCGTATGCCGTCTCGCCGAGACTGAGGTCGGTGCCCATGAGCGCGTGGGTGAGCGTCTCCTGCAGCCAGGTGAGGAAGTCGTACCACGCCATGGCGTAGCCGAGCGGGTCGTCGTCGTCGATGACCTCCATGGCGGCATGCAGGGCCTCGGCGTCCTCCTCGGTGCGCATCCCCATGCGCTCGCCGAGGAGCAGGCGCACGTCGGTCAGGGCCATCAGGAAGGCCGGAGCCTGCTGCTCGCCGAGCACCACGCGGTCGCCCGAGGCCTCCGACAGGCGGTCGAGGGCGACGTCGATGTTGCCGCTCTTGCGCTGTCGCAGGCCCTCTTCGGTGAGCCGACGGAACTCCGCCGCCACCTGGTCGTCGCCGCGGTGCGCAGTGGGCAGGAGCCGGTCGAGGGCGGGGTCACGGTCGGCGAGGGCAGACGAGTCCGGCCGTGCCCCAGTCTCGCCCGCACCGAGCCCGTCCCCAGGCTCCGGCCCGAACTCCTGGTCGGCTGCGCTCAGGGAGAGGCCCATCGTGGCGACGAGGTCGTCGAACGCGTCACCCGTGGGCTCGATCTCGGGGGACAGCAGGATGCGGGTCTGCTGCATCAGGCCGTAGAGGACCGTGCGCTCGGTCGTGTCGAGCAGCGCGACGTAGTCGTCGTCCTCGCGCAGGAAGGCGCGCGCCATCACTCGTCCTTCTCGAAGGTGGCCCAGAGGCCGTAGCCCTGCAGGGCCTCCGCGTCCCGTTCCATGGACTCGCGCGGGCCGTTGGAGACGACCGCCTTGCCCTTCACGTGGACATCCATCATCAGCTTCTCCGCCTTGGGCCGCGCGTAGCCGAAGTACGTCTCGAAGACCCAGGTCACGTACGTCATGAGGTTGACCGGGTCGTTCCAGACGATCGTCACCCAGGGCAGGTCGGGCGCCACGACGTCCTCGGTCGAGGTCACCTCCTGCTCGACGGGGGCCAGGGAGGGGGCGGCTGGGGTCACAGGGCCACCCTAGGTCCCCGGGCCGGCGGCACCACGCCGGGCGGGGCAGCCAGGTCGCGACGGCGTCACGGACCTGCGCCCGCATAGGGTGAGGAGGGTGAGCCCGACGAGCCCTCGCGCCGCGAGCACGGCGCTGCTGACCGATCACTACGAGCTGACCATGCTCCAGGCGGCACTCGCCACGGGCGAGGCGCACCGGCGCTGCGTCTTCGAGGCGTTCGCGCGCCGGCTGCCCGACGGGCGGCGCTACGGGGTCATCGCGGGCACCGGCCGGGTCCTCGAGGCGCTCGAGCAGTTCCGTTTCGGCGACGACGAGCTGCGGTTCCTGTCCGACAACGAGGTCGTCGACCGCGCGACCGTCGACTGGCTGGCGTCCTACCGGTTCTCGGGCGACGTCAGCGGCTACGCCGAGGGCGAGTGCTACTTCCCGCAGTCGCCCGTGCTCGTCGTCGAGTCCACCTTCGCCGAGGGCGTGATCCTCGAGACGCTCGTCCTGTCGATACTCAACCACGACACGGCGATCGCCTCGGCGGCCTCCCGGATGACGGCGGCTGCCGGCGGCCGGCCGTGCATCGAGATGGGCTCGCGGCGCACCCACGAGGAGTCGGCCGTCGCTGCTGCCCGCGCCGCCTACGTCGCCGGCTTCGATGCGACGAGCAACCTCGAGGCGGGCCGGCGCTACGGCGTGCCGACGACCGGCACGGCCGCGCACGCCTTCACGCTGCTCTACGACTCCGAGAAGGAGGCGTTCACGGCGCAGGTCGAGTCGCTGGGCAAGGGGACGACGCTGCTCGTCGACACCTACGACGTCAGGTCGGCTGTCGCCCTCGCCATGGACATCGCCGGGCCGGAGCTCGGTGCCGTTCGCCTCGACTCGGGCGACCTGCTCATCCAGGCGACCGAGGTGCGCGCCCAGCTCGACGCGGCAGGCAACAAGGACACCCGCATCATCGTGACGTCCGACCTCGACGAGTACGCCATCGCCGCCCTCGCAGCCGGGCCGGTCAGCGGCTACGGCGTCGGCACGGCGCTCGTCACCGGTTCGGGCGCTCCCACCGCGTCGATGGTCTACAAGCTCGTCCAGCGCGAGGACGCCTCCGGCGAGATGCAGGGCGTCGCCAAGAAGAGCAAGGACAAGACCTCGGTCGGTGGCCGCAAGTGGGCGATGCGGCGGCTCGACGGCAACGGAGTCGCGCAGGCCGAGGTCATCGGCATCGGCGAGAGACCGCGTGACGACGGCGACGACCGTTCCCTCATGGTCGAGCTGGTCCTTGGCGGCGAGGTCGTCGACCACCAGGACATCCACGAGGCCCGCGCCCGCCACGAGGCCTCGCGCGCCGAGCTGCCCCGCGCGGCCGCCCAGCTGTCACGCGGTGAGCCGGTGATCCCCACCATCTACGAGGAGGACTGAGCCGTGGTCGAGTCGAGCAGCAAGCATCCTGGCGGTGCTCCCGAGAGCACGAAGCGGGCCATCATCATCGTCGACGTGCAGAACGACTTCTGCGAAGGCGGGTCGCTCGCCGTCGAAGGGGGTGCGCTGGTGGCCCAGCAGGTCAGTGAGCACGTGAGCCGCCACGCCGCGGACTACGACCACGTCGTGGCCACGGCCGACTGGCACGTCGACCCGGGAGACCACTTCTCGCAGGCCCCCGACTACGTCGACACGTGGCCGGTGCACTGCGTCGCCGGCAGCGAGGGCGCCGAGTTCCACCCGCGTCTCGCAGCTGCACTCGGGCACGTCGAGGCGGTCTTCCGCAAGGGCGAGCACGCCGCCGCGTACAGCGGGTTCGAGGGCCGGTCCGACGACGACGAGCACGCGCCTCTGGCCGACTGGCTCAAGGAGCGAGGCGTCTCGCAGGTCGACGTCGTCGGCATCGCCACCGACCACTGCGTGCGGGCGACAGCGCTCGACGCCCACCGCGAGGGCCTGCACACGACCGTGCTGCTCGACCTGACCGCCGGCGTCGCGCGCCCCACCACCGACGCCGCCCTGGCGCAGCTGCGCGAGGTCGGCGTGCGGCTGCTCGGCTCCCCGACGGTCGCCGGCTGACTGACGCGTCGCCGAGGTCGGCGTCGAGGTATGCCGCCGCGCTGCGGCGCGAGCGGACACCTCGACCTGTCGGGCCGGGATCAGCGCAGGACCGAGCGCAGCGCCTTGGCCGCCCGCAGCAGGCGTGGGCCGACGGTGCGCGCGTCCAGGGGCTCGAGGGAGACGACCCCGACCGAGGCCTCGATACCTCCGGGCGCGCCCTGGGCGCCGACGCCGAGCGGAACGGCGAGCCCGTGCGCCCCGGCCTGCAGCTCGCCGTCGGTCGCGACGGGCCCCTGTGACCCTGCACGGCCGGCAAGGATGGCGCGCCCGGCGGCCCCCTGGTCGAGCCGGTGGCGCGCACCGGAGCGGTAGGCGACGTGGAAGTCGGTCCACGACGGTTCGACGACGACCAGGGCGAGGGCCTCGTCACCTTCCGCGATGGTGAGGTGCGCGGTCGCGCCGACGGCGTCGGCGAGCTCACGCAGCACCGGACGCGCCTCGGCCCGCACGATCGGCGTGACGGCCGAGGCCAGCCGGCTCACGCCGAGCCCCAGGCGCACCCGGCCGTCAGCCGCCCGCGAGACGAGCCGGTGCTCCTCGAGCGTCGTGACGAGGCGGTAGACGACCGGGCGCCCGACACCGAGCGCAGCGGCGATCTCGGTGACCGTGAGGCCACCGGGGTCGCCGGCACCGGCCAGCGCCTCGAGCACCCGGATGCCGCGGTCGAGGGTCTGCGACGACTCGGGTCGCCCGCCACCCGGACCGGACCCGGGGCCAGCCACTGCGGTCAGCCCTCGGAGTGCGCGCCACCGGGCGCGGCGGTGCTGCCGAGTCCCCTGGACCACGACGCCGCGTACAGGCCGTCGTCGACAGCGAGACCACCCTCGCCCAGCTCGAGCGGACGGAAGGTGTCGACCATCACCGCGAGCTCGTCGAACCGCTCGACGCCCAGCGACCCCTCCGTGGCGCCGGGCTGGGGCCCGTGGGGGTGGCCGCCCGGATGCACCGAGATCGACCCCTTGCCGATGCCGGAGCCCTTGCGGGCCTCGTAGTCGCCGTCGACGTAGAACATGATCTCGTCGCTGTCGACGTTCGAGTGGTAGTAGGGAACCGGGATCGCGAGGGGGTGGTAGTCGACCTTGCGCGGCACGAAGTTGCAGATGACGAAGTTCCAGCCCTCGAAGACCTGGTGGACGGGCGGCGGCTGGTGGATGCGGCCGGTGATCGGCTCGAAGTCGCGCACGTTGAAGACGTACGGGTAGAGGCAGCCGTCCCAGCCGACGACGTCGAGCGGGTGGAACGGCAGCGTGTGGACCGTGCCGACGACGCCTCCTGGACCGCTCCCGCGGTGCTTGATGTAGACCTCGGTCTGCTCGTCCGGCCTGGCGCCGATGTCCTCGGCGAGCAGCGGCCCGTCGGGCTGGCGCAGGTCGCGCTCGCAGTAGGGGGCGTGCTCGAGCAGCTGGCCGTACTTGCTGAGATAGCGCTTCGGCGGCGCGATGTGGCTGTTGGCCTCGATGCAGTAGACCCGGAGCGGGTCCTTCGTCGAGGGCCTCGGGATCCAGCGGTGCGTCGTCGCGCGCGGGAGGATGACGTAGTCGCCCTCCCCCACGTCGAACGAGCCGAACACGGTCTCGACCCGTGCGCGGCCGCGCTCGACGTAGACGCACTCGTCGCCGATGCCGTTGCGGTACCACGGGCTCGGCTGTGCCGCAACGGCATACGAGATGCGCACGTCGCCGTTGCCGAGCACGAGGCGTCGCCCGGTGACGACGTCGGTGCCGCGCACCGCCTTCGCGTCGAAGAGGTCGTGCAGCTTGAGGTGGCGCGGCACGAGAGGGTGGTTGGGAGTGGTCGACTGGTCGGGCAGCTCCCACACCGCGGCGCGGACGGTCGTCGACGGGATGTTGCGGTGGTAGAGGAGCGAGCTGTCGGAGCTGAACCCCTCCTCGCCCATGAGCTCCTCGTAGTAGAGCTCGCCCGGTGCGCGGCCCCTACCGGGACGGCGGTGCTGCGTGTGCCGCTTGGGCGGGATGTTGCCGACAGCCTGGTAGTGCGCCACGGGTGCGAGCCTCTCCATCGAGCGCGTCCGCTCAGCGGACGCAGGTGTATCACTATTGCAACAGTGGAGTACGCTCCCGGTCATGTCAAGGACGCCGTTCGCGCCCCTCTTCGACCACCTCGTCGACGACGCCGCCGTCTTCCCACCGGGCCTCGCGCCCGTCGACGTCGCCGTCCGCGAGCACCTCGACCGCCGCACCGGGCCGTATGCCGCCCACCTGGGCCCGTTGCTCGTGCCGGCCACCGCGGCCGGCGAGCTCGCCGGGCTGGCCGCGCGGGACGAGAGAGCGGTGGCGGAGCCGCTCGAGGTGGGGCTCGTCGTGCGTCCCGGGTCGCCGCTCGAGCCGCTCTTCGACGCCGTCGAGCTGCTGCGCGAGGACCCCCGGGTCGTCGTCGCCGCTGCCGAGCTCGGATGGTCGGACGGCGACGCCGGCTGGCGCCGCGCCCTCGACCTGGGGGTTCCCCTCGTGGTCGAGGTCGGCCTCGGCTCCGACCAGGAGTCGGGCCTCGACGACATCGCCGAGGCCGTCGACCACGAGCACGACGTCACCGCCAAGTTCCGCACCGGCGTCACCCCCGCCTGGCCTTGGCCCGACGAGACCACCCTGGCCGCGTTCATCGATGCCGTCGTGCTGCGCGGACTGTCGTTCAAGCTGACCGGCGGCCTTCATCACGCCGTTCGCGGCGACCACGGCGGCGAGCCGATGCACGGTCTGCTCAACGTGCTCCTCGCCACCCACGAGGCGCTCGACGGCGCCGAGACCCGTGAGCTCGCGGGTGAGCTGACCCGCCGCGACACCGAGGTCCTCGTCACCGCGGTCTCGGGCCTGCACGAGGATGACGCGCGCCGCCTGCGTCGGAGCTTCACGGCATACGGCTGCTGCGGTGTGCTCGACCCGCTGACCGAGCTCGAGGCGCTCGGTCTCGTTCCCACCAAGGAGACTCCCGCGTGACACCGCCCGACCAGCCGTCCACCTGGCTCGACGTCCCCGCCGACCACCCGTTCGGCATCCACACGCTCCCCTACGGCGTCTTCAGCACGGGCGCCGACCCTGCGCGACGGGTCGGCGTGCGCATCGGCGACCTCGTCCTCGACGCCGGCGCGGTCGCGGCCATCGGCCGCGATGCCGGACTCGTCGGCGACGGACCCGACCTCGCGACGGCCTGGCTGACGCCGAGCCTCAACGCGTTCCTCGCCCTGGGCCGGCCCGCGTGGACGGTGGCGCGGCAGTGGCTCACCGAGGTCCTCACCGACGAGGTGCACCGCGACGGGGTGTCCCCGCACCTGCACCCGCTCGCCGACGTCGTGCTCCACCTCCCCGTCGAGGTGGCCGACTACGTCGACTTCTACGCCAGCGAGCACCACGCCAGCAATGTCGGAAAGATCTTCCGTCCCGACAACGCGGCGCTGCCGCCGAACTGGAAGCACCTGCCGATCGGCTACCACGGCCGGTCGGGGACCGTCGTCGTCTCGGGCACGGACGTCGTGCGACCGACCGGGCAGCGCAAGGCGCCGTCCGATCCGGCCCCCGTCTTCGGCCCGAGCACCCGCCTCGACATCGAGGCCGAGCTCGGCTACGTCGTGGGCGGGTCGACGGGGCTCGGCTCGCGGGTGTCGGTCGACGAGGCCGGCGACCACCTCTTCGGCGTCGTCATCCTCAACGACTGGAGCGCCCGCGACATCCAGGCCTGGGAGTACGTCCCGCTCGGCCCCTTCCTCGGCAAGTCGTTCGCGACGTCGGTCTCCGCGTGGGTGACACCGCTCGACGCGCTCTCGGAGGCGCGGACGGCCCTTCCGGGACAGACGGATCCGCAGATCCTGCCCTACCTGCAGGGTGACGCGTTCGGCCTCGACATCCACCTCGAGGTCACCCTCAACGGCACGGTCGTCTCACGGCCGGAGCACGCGGCGATGTACTGGTCGCCGGCGCAGATGCTCGCGCACCTGACCGTCAACGGTGCCTCCATCAGGAACGGCGACCTCTTCGCGTCGGGAACCATCAGCGGCCCCACCCGCGAGAGCCGGGGCAGCCTGCTCGAGCTGACGTGGAACGCCACCGAACCGCTCACCCTCGATGACGGCACGACGCGCGGCTTCCTCGAGGACGGCGACACGGTGACCATGACGGCCTGGGCCCCCGGCCCCGACGGCGCCCGCATCGGTGTCGCCGAGGTCACCGGGACGATCATCCCGGCACGCTGAGACTGCCCTGCCGGCCCCGGACGGACGAGTGCCCACCTCCGACTCGCGGAGGTGGGCACTCGACGTCGGCCGTGAGGCTGACCGTCAGTGCAGGACGACCGGGGCGGCACCCGCTTCGGCTGCCTCCTCGTCGAGCAGGCGCGACTCCTCGTGCCTGCGCGGCAGGAACGCCGCCGCGATGAGCGTTGCGGCACACAGGATGGCCGCGATGAGGAACGTCTTGCCGTAGACGTCGGCGAGCTCGGCGACGGCCTCCACGAGTCCCTTGGGGCCGAGCTGTTCCTTGATCGCCGGGTTGAACTGGGCCTTCAGCACGTCGCCGGCCTTGGCGGTGGAGTTCAGGTAGTTGGTGAACACCACCGAGATGACGGCGACACCGATCGAGCTCGCGATCTGCTGGGTGATGTTGAGCAGGGTCGAGCCGCGCGCCACCTGGTGGTGGGTCAGCGTCTTGAGCGCCGACGTCATGATCGGCATCATCGTGCCGCCCATGCCGAGACCCATCACGAAGAGCACCGGAATGATGTAGCCCCAGTAGGAGGTGTCGGGGCCGACCTGAGTGAGGGCGAACATGCCGGCGACGATCGCGACGAGCCCGAACGGCACGATGCGTCCGACGGGGAACCGGTCGGCGAGCGCACCCGCGACCGGCATGGTCAGCATCGCGCCGATGCCCTGCGGGACCATGAGGTATGCGGAGTGCAGCGGGGTCTCGGCGCGCACCTGCTGGAGGTACTGGGGCACGAGCAGCAGCCCACCGAAGAAGGCGGCGCCGAAGAGGAACATCGTGATCGTGGCGACGGTGAGCCGGCGGTTGGTGAACAGGCGCAGGTCGAGCAGCGGGTGCCTGGGCCGGAAGCTGTAGAGCACGAAGGCGACGATCATCGCGAGCCCGACGAGACCGGGGGCGAGCACCTTGGCGGAACCGACGGTGCGCTCACCCGGGATCGAGCTCACGCCGTAGAGGAAGAGGGCGAGGCCCGGCGACATGAGCAGCATGCCGATGACGTCGAAGGACTCGGACGGCTCGGGTCGGTCGGACGGGAGAGCCCAGACGGCGTAGGCGACGGCGACGACGCCGATCGGCACGTTGATCAGGAAGATCCAGTGCCACGAGTAGTTGTCGATGAGCCAGCCGCCGAGGATCGGGCCGAAGATCGGGCCGAGCAGCATCGGGATGCCCAGCACGGCCATGAGCCGACCCATGCGCTCGGGACCGGCAGCCCTGGTCATGATCGTCATACCGAGCGGCATGAGCATGCCCCCGCCGAGCCCCTGCAGGACGCGGAACGCGATGAGGACCTCGATGGACCCCGCGGTCGCGCAGAGGGCAGAGCCGGCCGTGAAGAGGATGACGGCCAGGATGTAGAGGCGCTTCGTGCCGAAGCGGTCGGCCGCCCAGCCGGTGAGCGGGATGACCGTCGCGAGCGCCAACGTGTAGGCCGTGACCGTCCACGCGACCGTGGAGTAGAGCAGTGGCTGACCGCCCGGCTCGGCGAAGACGGTCTGGAACTTGGTCAGGGCGATGTTGACGACGGTGATGTCGAGGATCGACATGATCGCGCCGAGGACGATGACCCCGGCGACCTTGAGGACGGCCGCGTCGATCTTGTCGGGGTATGCCGGGCTGGCAGGTGGTGTGCTTGGTGCGGACACAGGTGGGCTCCGATTGTCTTCAGAGTTCAGGAACGGCGACGACGCCGTGGCGACGGTGGTGACCGCGCACCCATGATTCTGCCGCGCACCCCCGACAACGGCGCAACCCACTTACGCCCCACCCGACACACGGGAGGGGCGGTGGGCGTCGGCGCGTCAGGCCTGCTTGCGCGGCTGCTTGCCCTGGACCACCTGGGTGCCGGCCACCTTGTCGTGCAGCGCCTGTCGCTTGTCGTCCCAGAGGGGCCAAAGCCCGTCGAGCAGCGAGAGGAACGGCACGAACTGCCCTGCGAGCGGGACCAGCCGGCGCAGCACGGCGACGCCGAGCGGCAACGGGCCGGGCTCGGCAGCGCGACGCACGCTGATGCCGAGCGCCATCTTGCCCGGGGTCTGCGCCGTGGTGGTCCAGAAGACGAGGCAGTACGCCGTCGTCAGCAGCCAGAGGATGAAGGAGAACTGCAGGGCCGGACCGGTGAGCTCGCCCTGGATCGCCGTGAGACGCGCGCTGTCGTTTGCCTCGGCCGCCGTCATCATCTCGGAGAAGAGCTGACCCATGCGCGGGGTCGCCGCCCACGAGACGGCGCCGCCCACCAGCGAGATGATGATGCCGTCGATGAACCACGCGCCGAGGCGCCTGCCCCACGACGCGAGCGGGATGCCGTCGGCGGTGGTGCGGATGTTGTACATCCACTGCGCGTTCGCCGGCGCCTGCTGGTAGTACTGCGGGGTCTGCGACTGGCTCTGCCAGCCACTGCCCTGGGGCACCGGCGTGGTGGGAGTGGGTGCAGCGGCCCCCGTGCGGTCGGCCGAGGCCTGGTCGCTGCGGGCCTGCTGCGGCAGGCCGATGGTGCTCTGCGAGGCCGTCGGCGACTTCTTCGGCGCGGTGTGGTTCGTCCACGACACGCCGTCCCAGTAGCGGAGCATGTCGGGTTGGCTCGGGTCGTCGTACCACCCGGAGGGCTGCTGGCTCATGACCCAACTCTGCCACGACGGGGGTCGCGCGACGTGGAGCGACCCCTGCTCGCGTCCGGCCCTGCCCGACTGCTGCCGAGGATGCCCGGCGAATCACGCCTATCGGTCGATTTCACGCAATGCCAACACAAGGTTTCCTCAAGGCCCCCTCGACACCATGAGCGAGCGGTGGGCTCGTCGCCGTCGGGGGGAGGAGCCGTGGCCGTGGCTCGACTCGGCCGCCGCACCGACACAGGAGGATGCCCAATGTCGCGACGGCAACGCTCACGATTCTTCACAACACTGACAGGGACGGTGGTGATGGCCGCCGGTCTTGGTTCAGCCTGGCCGGCGTTCGCCGCCGCCATCAACGAGCCGCCGGTGGCTCCCCACACGATCATCTCCTTCCCCGAGCGCGACTTCGTCTCGGCGGACGGCTATGCACAGGGCGACCCCGTCACTGTCGAGGTGATCCGCAGCGGCTTCACGGTCGGGATCGCCCACGTGGATCCGCAGGACGACCTCACCACGCCCGGGTTCGACGGCCTCGTCGAGGTCAACCACCCCGGAGGTGGCTGCTGGGAGACCGTCACGCCGGACATCCGGCCCGGTGACGTCGTGCGGACCACGACCGGCTCGGGCACCGTCGACCAGACGACGACCGCCGGCGTCACCGTGACCCAGCCGGCCACGGCGATCGATGCCACGACGATCCAGATCAAGGGCACGGCGGTCGCTGCCGGAGGCGGGCAGATCCCGATCGACCAGATCGAGGCGCGCGTCATCGCCGGCGGCCAGCGTTTCGTCGTCAACAACAGGCGCGACCTGCGTGCCGACTCGGTGGGCGGCGACGGGCTGCTCGCCTACGACGGTCCCGGCCTCACGACGTGGACGGCCACCATCGGTGGCCTCGGCGGCGTCGACCAGACCAGCGGGGTCAGTGACATCCAGCGCGCGACCAGCACCCAGAACGAGAGCCGCGGCATGTGGCTCGGCGGCAACCCACTGGCCGGCACCGAGCTGACGATCTTCGAGTTCGGGCAGATCGGCGGCCCCGGCGCCCCGTGCAGCGCGCCCGCGGACCGTGGCCCCAGCACACCTGACATGGCAGCAGCCAGTGACTCCGGGAGCTCGGCCGTCGACAACGTCACCAACGACTCGACGCCGACGTTCGGCGGGGTCCGCGGCCTGGCCACGGCCGACACGATCAACCTCTACGTCGACGGCGCGCTCGCCGGTACGACGGCGCCGGCCGCCAACGGCACGTGGTCGATCACGCTCGCGACGCCTCTGGCCGACGGCCCCCACACGGTGACCGCTGGCGAGGTCTCCGGTCTGGCCCCGGAGACGATGGGCGCCGGTTCGCTGCCGATCACGATCGACACGGTGGCTTCGGGGACGACCATCACCTCGCGGCCTGCGGCTGCGGGAGCGGCCCGGACTGTCGCGTTCGGCTTCACGAGCGAGCCCGGCTCGACGTTCACCTGCTCGCTCGCGCCGGGTGCGGCGGCAGCCGCCTGCCTGACCGGCCAGAGCTACGGTCCCCTCGCCGACGGTCGCTACACCTTCACCGTCGGGGCGCGCGACCGGGCCGGCAACGTCGGTCCGAACACGACGGCCGCCTTCGCGGTCGGTGTGGCTCCGACCATCAGCACGCGGTCACCGCTGCCGGGCCAGACCCGCATCGTCCAGACCGGGAACGTCACCGCCACGCTGAGCCGGGCCGTGACCGGTGTGAACGCGACGTCGTTCGTGCTGCGCACGCCGAGCGGGGCACTCGTCCCGGCCGTCGTCAGCTACGACGCGACGACGCGCACGGCCACCCTCAACCCGGATGCCACGCTGGCCGCCGACACCCGCTACACGGCGAGCCTCACGACGGCGATCAAGAGCGCCGACTTCGGGGTGAGCCTCGTGTCGAGCACGTGGACGTTCGTCACGGGCCCCGCTCCGGTGGTGAACTTCCGCAGCCCGGCCTCGGGTGCGGTGGGAGTCAGTCGCGTCGGCAACGTGACGGTCGGCTTCAACGAGGCGGTCACCGGCGTGAGCACGTCGTCGGTGGTCCTCCGCTCGCCGAGCGGGGCAACCGTCCCGGCCGCCGTCACCTACAACGCGACCACACGGCGCGCGACGCTCAACCCGAACGCCACGCTCGCAGCGCGGACGCGCTACACGCTCGGCCTCACCTCGGGCATCCGTGACCTGGCGGGCAACATCCTGACGCCGAGCACGGCAGCGTTCACCACGGGAGGCTGACGGCCAGACCTGACCGGGACCGCGGTTTGCCCCCCCTCGCGTGGAACCGGGAAGAAGGATCCGCCCCCACGTCCGTCCGGACGTGGGGGCGGACTCCTGTCGCGGGCGGCCCAGAGGTCGGCTCAGAGGTTGCCGCGCTTGTCCTGCTCGCGCTCGATCGCCTCGAAGAGCGCCTTGAAGTTGCCCTTGCCGAAGCCGAGCGAGCCGTGTCGCTCGATGAGCTCGAAGAAGACCGTCGGCCGGTCGCCGAGCGGCTTGGTGAAGATCTGCAGCAGGTAGCCGTCCTCGTCGCGGTCGACGAGGATCTTGCGCTTCTGCAGCTCCTCGATCGGGACGCGCACGTTGCCGATGCGCTCGCGCAGCTCGGGGTCCTCGTAGTAGCTGTCCGGGGTGTCGAGGAACTCGACGCCGTTGGCGCGCAGGGCGTCGACCGAGGCGAGGATGTCGTTCGTCGCGACCGCGAGGTGCTGGGCGCCGGCGCCGCGGTAGAACTCGAGGTACTCGTCGATCTGGCTCTTCTTCTTCGCGATCGCCGGCTCGTTGAGCGGGAACTTGACCCGGTGGTTGCCGTTGGCGACGACCTTGCTCATGAGGGCGGAGTAGTCCGTGGCGATGTCGTCACCGATGAACTCGGCCATGTTCACGAAGCCCATGACGCGGTTGTAGAAGGAGACCCACTCGTCCATGTGGCCGAGCTCGACGTTGCCGACGATGTGGTCGAGGGCCTGGAAGAGGCGCTTGGGCTGGCCCTCGCGCCTGACGTGGCTGGAGGTGCTCGGCACATAGCCGGGGAGGTACGGACCGGCATACGTCTGCCCGTTCACGGTCCGCTGCACGAGCGTGTGGCGCGTCTCGCCGTACGTCGCGATGGCGGCGATGCGCACGGTGCCGTGCTCGTCGGTGTGGTCGGTCGGCTGCTCGAGCACGGTGGCACCGGCCTTGAGGGCCTGGGCGATGCACCTGTCGACGTCGGGCACCTCGAGGGCGATGTCGACGACCCCGTCGCCGTGGCGGCGGTGGTGGTCGGCGAGGGCGCTGTCGGGGTCGACGGCGCCCTTGACGACGAAGCGGATCGAGCCGCTGCGCAGGACGAAGGCCTTGTGGTCGCGGTTGCCGTTCTCGGGGCCGGAGTAGGCGACGAGGTCCATGCCCCAGGCGCTCTGGTAGTAGTGCGCGCTCTGGGTGGCGTTGCCGGCGACGAAGACGATCGCGTCCCAGCCCGTGACGGGGAAGACGTCGGTGTTCTCGTCGTACTCGACGAGACCCACGAGCTGCTTGAGCTGGTCGAGGTCGAGGTCGGCCTCGCGCTCCTGCTGGGTGAGGTCGACGGCGTGGTCGGCGGCCTGAGACGGCATCGTGTCGGTCATGGAGCGAGAGTGGCCCACCCCAACGGCACTGTGCAACAGGCACATATGCGCCTGGACACAGTGCACAAAGTGTTGCCCGATTGCCCGTCCAAGCTGGACACTTTGCCCATGACCACGACCGCCGGGCTGGGCTCACGCGCAGCCGTAGACGCGCTCGACTGCCGCATCCTGCTGCTGCTGCTCACCGAACCCGGCGTCGGCGTGCTCGGTGCCTCACGGCGGCTCGGCGTGGCACGCGGCACGGTCCAGGCCCGCATCGACCGTCTCCAACGCACCGGCGTGCTGCGGTCGATGGCGCCCCACGTCGACCCGGCGGCCCTCGGCTATCCCGTGACGGCCTTCTGCACGCTCGAGATCCGTCAGGGCCGGGGCGGCCACTCCCCCGTCGTCGAGCACCTCGCCGCGATCCCCGAGGTGCTCGAGGCCCACACCATCACCGGTTCGGGCGACGTGCTCATCCGCATCGTCGGGCGCGACAACGCCGATCTGCAGCGCGTCATCGACCAGGTGGTCGACGACGCCCACGTCACCCGCGCCTCGACCGTCATCTCGCTCGCCACCCGACTCGACCACCGCACCGTCCCGCTCGTCGAGCACCTGCTCGACCTCGCCCAAGGAGATCCGCACCCGTGACCGCCGAACCCGTGAGCGCCAACCCGTACGCCCCCCGTGCCGACGTCGAGCTGACCCACCCCGAGTGGACCCGGAGCGCGACGATCTACCAGATCAACCAGCGCCACTTCACGCCCGAGGGCACCTTCCGTGCCGCCGAGGCCCACCTGCCGCGCCTGCGCGAGCTCGGCATCGACATCGTCTGGCTGATGCCGGTCCACCCCATCGGCGAGCAGAACCGCAAGGGCGTGCTCGGCAGCCCGTACGCCGTCAAGGACTACCTCTCGGTCAACCCGGAGTTCGGCACCCTCGAGGACCTGCGCCACTTCGTGGCGACCGCACACGACCTCGGTCTCCACGTCATCCTCGACTGGGTGGCCAACCACACCGCGTGGGACAACCTGCTCGTCGAGGAGCACCCCGACTGGTACGCCCGCGACTGGAAGGGCGA
Organism: Terrabacter terrigena; assembly: GCF_042676085.1. Classification (NCBI taxonomy): domain Bacteria; kingdom Bacillati; phylum Actinomycetota; class Actinomycetes; order Micrococcales; family Intrasporangiaceae; genus Terrabacter; species Terrabacter terrigena. The sequence goes on along the minus strand of NZ_JBHTKH010000008.1, from coordinate 152,689 downwards.
CTTCCGCCCGACGCCGTGGTGGGACTGGGACGACATCATCGACCTCGACTACGACAACGAGGACCTGCGCCGCTACATGACCGAGGCGATGGCGTACTGGGTGCGGGAGGTCGACGTCGACGGGTTCCGTTGCGACGTGGCGGGATTCGTGCCGGTCGACTTCTGGGAGAACGCCCGTCGCGAGCTCGACGCGATCAAGCCTGTGTTCCTGCTCGCCGAGTGGGAGTCCCGCGACCTGCACACGCGCGCCTTCGACATGACGTACGCGTGGAGCTGGAACGACACGCTGCACAAGATCGCGCACGGCAAGGCCGACGTCGAGGCGCTCAAGGTCTACTACGCGTGGAACGACCGCTTCTACCAGCGCGACGCCTACCGCATGCTCTTCGTCAGCAACCATGACAAGAACGCGTGGGAGGGCACCGAGTACGAACAGTTCGGCGACGCGCTCGAGCCCGCGATCGTGCTGTCGGTCGTGAGCGAGGGGATGCCGCTCGTCTACAACGGCCAGGAGGCCGGCAGCGACAAGCGTCTGGTCTTCTTCGACAAGGACCAGATCGAGTGGCGCGACGACGAGCAGGGCGAGCTCTACCGCCGGCTCTTCGCCCTGAAGAAGGCGCACCCGGCGCTGTGGAACGGGGCAGCCGGCGGCCGGATGGTGCGCGTGCCGAACTCCGCCGAGGCTGCCGTGCTCACCTTCGTCCGGGCCATGGGCGACGACCGCGTCTTCGCGGCCTTCAACTTCAGCGACGGCGAGCAGACGGTGACGCTCGGCCATGGTCCGCAGGCCGGCCCGTGGGCCGACGCGTTCACGGGTGAGCCCGTGGAGCTCACCGTCGGGCAGCAGTTCACGCTGCCGGCCTGGGGTCACCGGGTCCTCGTCGGCGCCTGAGGCTCGCGAAGCCCGAAAAAGTCGCCGGCCGGGCGAATTCTCGGCCGAAACGCGGCGAAACCTCGGACGTGGGCGCGGTGGATCGGCGAGGATGGAGGTGCGTACCCGTCGGTGCTCCCCTGTCCCGGCGGGTACGCCCATGCGTTCGCACGACGGCCCGCGCTCGAGGCACTCCCCGAGCGCGGGCCGACGCTGGTTCCGGTGGGGTCAGCCGGTGACGGTCACCGGGCTGCCGTTGCTGACGAGCCTCCAGTCCGGGCTGGAGAACGTCGCCGGGTCGATCACCTGGTGGGCGGTCGCCCAGTCGATGAGCATCTGGCGGATCTCGATCTGGCGGTTGTAGACGACGGGGGCGGTCGTCACGTGCGGGAAGCCGCCACCACCGGACTGGCGGTAGTTGTTGATCGCGATGACGAAGCGCGCGTCCGACGCGACCGTCGACCCGGCATACGCGAGGTTCACGATGCGCGACCCGGCCGCCTGGGCGACGTCGATGTCGTAGGTCAGGTCGGCGTCGAGCCCGCCCATGATGTCGTAGTTGTAGTCGGGGGTGTTGTTGGCGCGCGTCACCTGGTCGGCCGTGAAGGGGCCGGTGCCGGAGACCTGCTTGAAGTAGCTCGCACTCTTCTCGAGGTAGTCCTTGACCTGTGCTCCCGTGAGCACGATGCCGAGCAGCGTGTTGTCGTAGATGTAGAGTCCCGCGACGTCGCGGATCGTGACGTCGCCCTCCGGGATGGAGGCGAGGGCGTTGAACGGTGCGGCGATCGACAGCACCGGCAGGCCGGCCTCCGGCGTGCCGGTGAGCGCCGCCTTGACGGCGTCGGCCTGGACGTGGTTGATGAAGTCGATCGCGGGGGTGTCCTCGTAGCGCGACGTCGCTGCCGACATGGCCCTTGTGCACGTGCCGATGACGCCGTTGACGTAGCCGAGCACCTTCTCGTGCGCCGCCCTGACGGCGCCCGTGACGGCAGGGTCCTCGGGCACGGCGTTCGCGTTCCACAGCTGGGCCGAGCTGTCGACGACCTGCCACTGACCGCGCACCTTCTGCAGGCTGAGGGTCATCTCGGCGACGCGCATCCCCCAGTAGAGGGGCTCGCACAGGAGCACCTGCCTGCCGGTCTGCGCGTTGGCGACCTTGGTGACCACCTCGACGTGCGAGTGTCCGACGAGGATCGCGTCGATGTCGGGCACCTGCTCGGCGAGGATCCTGCTCGCGTTCTCGACGTAGGGCAGCGCGTCGCCCCACGAGGACTGGCCGTTGGTGCCCGAGTGGGCCGAGACGATGACGACGTCGGCGCCGGCTGCCTTGAGGCGCGGCACCATGATGCGGGCCTGCTCGACGATGCCGGGGAACTTCAGCCGGCCCTCCACGTTCGCCCTGTCCCAGATCGCGACACCCGGGGTGACGAGACCGAGGATGCCGACCTTGATCGGCTTCTGGTCGGGCAGCCTGACCGTCTTGATGACCCACGGCCTGAAGGCGGGCGAGCCGGTGTCCCAGTCGACGGTGTTGGCAGACAACAGCGGGAAGTCCAGCTGCTTCTCGAACGCCCGCAGCGTGTCGATGCCGTAGTTGAACTCGTGGTTGCCGAGCGCCGCGGCGTCGTAGCCGACCGCGTTCATGGCGGCGGCCATCGGGTGGGTCGAGCCACCGGTGATCGGGTCGATCTTCGCGTAGTAGTACGCGAGCGGCGTGCCCTGGATCGTGTCTCCGGCGTCGAGCGTCAGGCACGAGGCGGCACCGAGGTCGGCACGGCGCATCTTGATGATCGAGGAGGCCTTCGCGACGCCGATGTCGTTGTTCTTGCTGTCGGTGTACTCGGCGTTCTTGAAGTAGTCCCAGTTGAAGACGTTGCCGTGCAGGTCGGTCGTGCCGAGCACGGTGAGGCGCACGGTCTCGCCGTTGGTGCCGGGGGCGGTCACGGCGGCGGCAGGTGCCGCGGCGCGCACCGTGGCGAGGCCGATGCCGCCGACCGCAGCCAGCGAGAGCAGCTGGCGCCGCGTGGCGGCGGAGGCGAGGAAGTCGGGGGTGGGCGCGGGGGTGGCGGGGTCGGTGCTCATGTCGTCCTTCAGGGGGCGCGAGGGTGGTCGCGGTCAGGGTGCCGGTTGTCTCCAGCGAGGCGCGCGGGAGCGCCCGCCCGACCCTAGCCCGACAGACCGGGACGAATGCGGACGAGACGGCACCGATTCGTGAACACCTGCAGACCTGCGACCGACGAGGCCACGGCTGCGGTGGCACCGTGGCACCCGGTTCAGCGGCGACCGACGAGCCAGAGACGGATCTTGTCGATGCGCTCGCCCACCTGCTCGGACGACGCCGCGGCGAGGTCGGGGCCGCCGCAGACGCGGCGCAGGTCCATGTGCACGTTGGCGTGCGGCAGGCCCTTCTGCCGGGCGTAGGTCGAGACGAGCTTGTTCAGCTCCTTGCGCTGGGCGGCGAGGGCCCGGTGCGCGGCGACCGGTGTCGGCGCCTGCGCCCCCTGCGGCGCCTTCTTCACCTGGCGGCTCTGCCGCTCGCGCAGCAGGGCCGACACCTGGTCGGGCTCGAGCAGCCCGGGCAGGCCGAGGTACTCCTCCTCGTCCGCGGAGCCGACCTGGGCGTGCATGCCCCACTGCTGCTTGTCGAAGAGCACGTGGTCGAAGTGCGCATCGGACTCGAGCGCCTCGAACGCACCCTCGTCGAGGGCGCCGCTCGCCTTGTCGGCGCGGTTCGCGTCGTCGATGAGGGCCTGCTCCTCGGCCCACATCTGCCCGATGTCATCGGGGTTGGGCTTGCGGTCGAGGGCGTGGTCGCGCTGCTCCTCGAGGCGCGCGGCGTGGTCGAGCACGACCGGCACGGAGGGAAGAAAGACCGACGCCGTCTCGCCGCGCTTGCGGGCCCGCACGAAGCGACCGACCGCCTGGGCGAAGAAGAGCGGCGTCGAGGTCGACGTGGCGTAGACGCCGACGGCGAGCCGGGGCACGTCGACGCCCTCGGACACCATGCGCACCGCGACCATCCACCGCTCGTCGCTGGCGCCGAAGTCCTCGATGCGCCTGCTCGCGCCGAGGTCGTCGGACAGCACGACGGTCGGGGCCTCACCGGTCAGCTCACGCAGGATGGCGGCATACGCCCTCGCCTGCGTCTGGTTCGAGGCGATGACGAGGCCGCCGGCGTCCTCGACGTGGCGGCGCACCTCGGTCAGGCGCCGGTCGGCGGCCGCGAGGACGGCGGGGATCCACTCGCCCTTCGGGTCGAGCGCGGTGCGCCACGCGTGCGCGACGAAGTCCTTCGTCATCGGCTCGCCGAGGCGCGCCTCGAGCTCGTCGCCGGCCTTGGTGCGCCAGCGCATGCTGCCGCCGTAGGCCATGAAGAGGACGGGCCGAACGACGCCGTCGCGCAGCGCCTCGGCGTAGCCGTACGTGTAGTCGCTCGAGCTGACGAGCGTACCCTCGGCGTCGAGCTCGTACGTGACGAACGGGATCGGGGAGGTGTCGGACCGGAACGGCGTGCCGGTGAGGCTGAGCCGTCGTGCGGCGGGCTCGAACGCCTCGCGTATGCCGTCGCCCCAGCTCTTGCTGTCGCCGCCGTGGTGCACCTCGTCGAGGATGACGAGCGTGGGCCGCGTCGTCGTCAGCTCGCGGTGCAGCGAGGGTCGAGAGGCCACCTGGGCGTAGGTGACGGCCACGCCGTGGTAGTCGTCGCTGTGCCGACCGATGCTGTTGCTGAACTTCGGGTCGAGGCTGATGCCGACCCGGGCCGCGGCGTCGGCCCACTGCGTCTTGAGGTGCTCCGTGGGCGCCACGACCGTGACCCGGTGCACGATGCCGGCGGTGAGCAGCTCGGTGGCCACCCGCAGGGCGTAGGTCGTCTTGCCGGCACCGGGCGTCGCGACCGCGAGGAAGTCGCGCGGCGCCTTCTCGAGGTAGAGGTCGAGCGCCTCCTGCTGCCACGCGCGCAGCTTGCTCGCGGTACCCCACGCTGCCCGCTCCGGGAAGGCGGGTGGGAGGTGGAAGGCGGCCCCTGAACTCATAGGCCGCCCACGGTAGCCGGTCGGTCCCCGCGACATGCCGAGGCCCCGCCAAGTTGGCGGGGCCCCGATTGTTTGGTATGCCGGCCGAGTTCGTATGCCGCAGAGAGATTTTCGCAGGTCAGCCGCCTGGGCGTCAGCTCACTTGCCGGCGCGGTAGGCCGTCCACTGGGCCTGCATGCGCGAGACCTGGCCGGGCGTGAAGGTGTTCATGCACGCGTCGTACGTGTAGTCCATGAAGTTCTTGATGGGGTCGAGACCCGGGCTCGTGCACGTGTCGCGGCCCGTCGGGCACTGGTAGGCCGCGCTCGCCTCGGCCGGGGTGTCGGCGACGTAGTCGCCGTTGCCCTTACAGCCGCCCTGGAAGGTGTGGTACAGCCCGACCCAGTGCCCGACCTCGTGGGTCGCGGTGTCGCCCTGGTTGTAGTTCGTCGCGTTGCCACCGGGCAGCGAGCCGGTTAGCATCACGACGCCGTCCATCACGTCGTAGCTGTTCTTCGGGAAGGTCGCCCAGCCGAGCAGGCCCTGGCCGATGTTGGCCGAGTAGAGGTTGAGGTCGGCCATCGTGCCCTTGCGCAGCGCCGACTTCATGCTGCGCTCCGCGGCCGAGCCCGGCGTCACGGTGTACCACGACGCGTTGCTCGTCGAGTCGCTGCCGACGAGGGTGAAGCTGAGGCCGGTGCCGGAGTAGGCGTTGTTGAGCACGTTGACCTGGCTGTTGATCGTGCTGGCGCTCACCGCGCCCTGCGAGCCGTTCGTGATGGTGTGCCAGTAGACCTTGACCGTGGAAGCCACGAAGGCGGCATCGGCGCCCGGCTTCGCCTGCGAGCCCGTCGCCTTCGCAAGCTTGCCGGAGGAGTCGCGGGTGAGCCCCTTGGCGGCCAGGGCCTTGGTCAGCGCCGCCTCGTTGGCGCGGACCTGGGCGTCGGAGAGCTCGTGCGGGTCCTTGGCCGTTCCGTGCGCACCGCGGGCGCCGACAGCCGCCGGGTCGACGCACGTCGCGGGGGCGTGGCCGTCGGCGACGGGCACTGCCTGGGCGGGCACACCGAGTGACAGGGTGGCCAGCGCGAGGGGTGCCGCGAGCACCAGGGAGCGAAGCTTCATGGGGAGACCTTTCTCGTCCGACACGGCCCCCGATCGGGCGCCGACCCCAGCGACGATAGGTACGCGAGCGTCAGCGGCGGAGCCACCGCGGGTAAAGAAGCCGTAAGAAATCGCGGGGCGCGTCGTGTCCGTCGCCGTGGTCCTCGGCGTGGTCCGGCGTGGTCCTCGGCGCGGGGGTCAGGCGCGGCCGTCAGGCGTCGCCGTTGTCGCCGTCGCCGCCGTCCTGCGGGTCGCGCAGGCCGTCGTAGATCTCCAACTAGACAGCATCAGGGCAGGCACACAACGAGATACGCAGCCATATCTCCTATATATACGCGGGCGGCCTGCCCGGTTTCATGCTGTCCGCTGGGGGAAACACGCGCAAAGCCTGGGCCTCGCCCGGAAAGCCGATGCCTCCCGGGAAGAGCTCGGCCGCTAGCGCCGGCACACTCGTTTCGGCCAGCCCTACGGAACTTGACCCGGGGGATGCTTAACTCCACACCCATTATTACAGCGACTGTCCCCACTCAATTTCCCTCCCGGTTCGGTGGCTGCGGTCTACCGTGACGCCATGATGGGGAGAGAGCGGCAGTACGCCTGGGGGTCATTCACTGACGCAGAGCGCGTGGGCACCTTCATCGGCAACCTGCTCCTGTGGGGAACGTGGATAGGCGGAGGCGCCTATGTCGTCTGGTGGTTGGTGACGAACTAACGCAACGCCACCCCCGGACCTCCGTGTTGAAGTCAAGGGATGGCGTTGCTGAGCTTGCTGTTACCCATCGTCGGGGTGAGGCAGTCCGATCACTTGCCGATAGGGCAAGGTGAGTCGGTCATACATCCCCTGCGTGAAGCACTCCCCCGTAATCCCATCAGGTGTGCCGATCAGGTCGCGTGCCACGAGCGCCCACAGTGCGTCTCGGACGGCACACGGGGGGCCTTGGAGGATGGCCCGCCCGTCAGACCATAGTGCGAGCCTTGACGGGTCTCGCCCTGCATCCTTGGCCACTGACTCCGCAAGGTGGCGGTCGTGCTCGGTGGCCACGATGTGACAGGCGAGCTCGTCCAGCTCGTCCTCTCTTAGCCACACTGCAAGAGACACGAACCGTTGGACTAACTCCGCCTGGGGGCCAAGGGCCGCGGCGGAGTCCTCCACCTCCCGCTCGACTTCCAGCTCGCGGACGATGCGCCAAGCAGCCGCGACAACGATGGAGCTGTTGATTGTGACTGGCGGGTGCTCTTCCACCGGAGCCAGCTCGAGCAGTCGAGCACCGTAACCCGCCCAGGCCTCCCACGCCTCAGGCTCGGTGGTCGCGTGCAGTGAGGCATCCATGTCCGGCTGGCACACCACGGCCCCCGGCTCCGCCTTGGCGCCAGCGGGCGCCCAGCGGATGGTGCCAGAGAGCGAGTCGGTGCCGTCTGGGGAGACCCACTTGAAGTACCGGAGCGCCGGCTGCGTCATCAGACGAGATTGTCCGCGAGGAGCTTGGTGGTGGCGTCGGAGTTGACCTTCACTCCGGCGGAGCCAACTGAGTCGTAGGCGTTGACCCCGGTAACGACCACCTTGTCGGAGGTGGTCGCATAGACCGCGTAACGCGGGCCGGCGTGATAGCCGCCCCTGACCGAGGCCTGTGACGTGCCGGAGAAGCGGAGGCAGTCATAGGTGGCCCCCACACCGCCCGTGATGTGCATGCCAGAGACGGCGTGAACACTTCCACCCGAGATGAACACCCCGTCCTGCGGATGCACCCGGATCGACACCCCAGACAGCCGCGTCCGGTTGCAGTTCAGCAGCTCGATCCCGCGTGTACCGGAGTTGAGCAGAAGACCCCCGTCGATGCTGAGGTCATCGACGTACTGCACCTTGATGGAGTCCAGTGCCGCGTCACGGACCTTGTTGTCACTGGCGTCCAGGTTCTTCGACTGGTTGCCGGAGAGCCCCAGGATGAGGAGAGCGTGGCTCGTAGAGCCCATCACGTCATTCCCGGTGACCTTGGCGCCCTCGAAGTGGCGCAGAAGGATGGGGTTTGCTCCCGCGCTGCGGAGGTAGTTGCCTCGAATCTCCACGTCGTACTTGAGGCAGTTCGGCTCTGCGCCGGCTGCCTGTCCGTCGACCTCGATGCCGTACACCGTGGAGGTCGCCTTGTTGTTGATGAAGCGGATTCCGCGCTGCTCTGTGACACCGTCGAATGTGGCCGCTCGGTAGGCGCGGCCGGTCGAGTCTGTGACCTCGTTCTCCTCGACAGTGACGTACTGCCCTCGGACGATGAACCCCGACGCGACTCCGACCGCCGTGTTCTTGGTGAAGGTCCAGTAAAAGCACGGCTCGTGACAGTCGTATGCGGCATCCGAGGCTCGCTGCCCCTGGTTGCCCTTGACGTCGACATAGGCGGGGGGCCAGAAGCCCCCGCCTGCGACGAAGTGTCGGCAGTTGTAGAAGTGGTTGTCCTCCACGATGCAGTGCTTGGAGGCTTCAACGATCGCGACCCCGTAGCCGGTGTTGCCCAGCGTCGTGCTCGAGGTCGAGTCACGGACGTCGCAGCTCCTGACCTTGCCAGCCCACACGGTGTTCAGGCCGATGGCGATGTCTTCGGCACCGAGGACAGTGACGTCCCGGACGGTGGTGTTTCGGCCGTACCGAATCTGGATGCCGTTGTGGCCTGAGGCCACGCCTCCGAGCTTCAGCCTGACGCCCTCGATCGTGACGTCCTCGACGGGCGTCAACTTTTGGAGTGCGAGCCCCGTCGTGCCGTAGGCGAACGTCGCGCCGGCCACAAGAGTGACCTGGGTGGCGGAGTCGACCGACTGAATGATGGCCAGTTCACCCTTGTCGCGGTCGGTGCGCGTCATGCCGGGGACGGGCCGCTCGTCATTGCGCAGCAGGATCAGGTCACCGGGCGAAAGGGCCGACGTGTCGGCAATCCCGCTCACGACTCGGGACCACTGGGCGACGGGAGTGGAGATCGCGACGTCGGCGCCGATCGTTCCGGTGGAAGTGACCGCGATGCGCTGGCCCAGCGCAGTCGCGACCGGCATGGAGGAGGCGTCGAGGGTGGCGCCGTACCCCCGGAGCGTCGTGCGGCTGGGGATCGAGAGCGGACCGCTGATTCGGTAGGTGCCACCGCGGGCGAGCTCGACGATTCCACCCGCGCCGGCCGTCAGGGCCGCCGTCAGGGCGGCCGTGTCGTCCGCAACCCCATCCCCTAGAGCGCCATAGTCCCTGACGTTGACCGGCTGGCGGTCCTTGCGTGCCCAGCGGGCATCGACAGCGGTGGCCACTTGGGAAGTGGGGTCGCCGAGCAGGCTCGCGAGGTGCGCGTCCTGAGCCTGTGAGGCGGCGACAAACGAGCGGCTGCCACCGAAGTCCAGCCATGCGCCGTCTACGCCCGGTGGGCCGTAGAACGGCACTAGGGAACCGTTGTCGTCGGTACCGACGGTGGACGTGGCGGCGCCACTGGTGGTCTGGAGGTCGGTGTGCTGGGTGCCGCCAGCAGCGGCGGACCACAGAGTCCCGTTGGTAAGCCCCGCGGCGGAGACGGCGAAACCGCCGTTCTTCGACGGGGGTGCAATGGCGAAGTCACTGACTCCGCAACCGAAGAGGTAGCGAGCTGAAGCTACGATGGGCATTGCAAGTTCTCCTGATTCGAGGTTTGCGTCCGGGGGGAGGGGTGCCAGCCCCTCCTCCCCTTCTGATTGGTTGATGGAGCGCCCCGGATGGGCGCTCTCACTGGTCTTTGTTGGTCTCCGAGCAGGGGCTTCTTGCCCCTGTCGAGGAGGTCGCCCCTTGAGGGGGCTCCCTTTCCTTCCCAGTCGAATCGGCGCCTTCCTGGCGCCGCTTGTTACTCCCCGAGGCGGGCGGGCTGGAGGCCCGCCGAGGGGGCGTCGGGCGCGCCCTCTGGCGCGCTTCTGTTCTTTTGGCCATTAGTCGGCGGGTCTGCCACCCGCCCACCGGCCAGTAGTCGGAACGTGGTCCTCGCCCCTCGCCCCGCGCCCGTCGTGAGCACCTCGAGCCACCCCCACCTCTCGAGGGTGCGCACGCCCTGCTCCACGTAGGCCCGCGGTCGCCCCGCTGCGTCCGCCAGCCCGACCGCTTCGGCCAGTGAGCGCCACGGGAGCGAGACCTCAGAGTCGTGGCCGCAGAGCCTTGCGAGCTGTCGAGCCGTATCGCGGGCACTCGGCCGGCCACCGGGCAGTGCCTGGTTCACCTCACGCAGCCACTCGGCGGCCTGACCCACAGGAGGCGACCACTCCCAGCCCACCGCACCGACCGCCACGAAGTAGAGGCTCCGTCGATGCGAGAACGGGCCTTCTGCGTGGCGTTCCCTGAGGCGCACGCGATGGCTGGCGACCCGATCCCGGAAGGCTCTCAGGCCGTCACTCGTCGCCATCGCTCAAGAGGCGTGGAGCTCGGCCGGTAGACGCACCCGGCGTGAGTGGCGGCCCCATCGCGCATGACGATGAGGTCCCCCACGCAGACCTGCCGTCCGCATCCCGCGCAGGAGTCTGAGCGTCTGGCTCGAAACGTGCGGCTGGTCATCGACCTCTCCTCTCGGTCTTGACGCGGAGGCGTCGCGCTCGTCTCCACGCCTGCATGTACGCGTTGTTGCTGGCCTTGCAAGGCACACAGCGGCAGCGGTCGTGCGCGTAGCGACTGCGGGTGCCGTGCTCGGTCATCGCCTCCGACCTCCCCGCCCATTGGCGCGGGTCTCCTGACGTCGCCGGCGCTCGCTCTCGATCTCCCACCACGTCGGCCGCATGCCGTTCTCCTGGCACCACACGACAAGGCGGGGGCCGTCATAGAGCACGGCGGAGGGAATCTCCCGCAGCCGAGGGTGGGCTGGCGGGACGTCCACCTCGTCGGCGACCTCGAAGACCGCAGCATCCGTGTTGAGCTCGCTCAGGGCCTGCTCCAGCTCTGCCTTGGTCGCCATGTCAGTCCTTCTCCGTCTTGGGCACCCACAGGGGCGTGCATCGCCTGCCGACGGTGCAGAAGAATCCGCGGTAGGAGTTGCCCCGCTTAGAGATTCCGGCGCGAAACTCCATGGCAACGCCATGGCACTGGGGCGGCGGGTGCGAGCCCTGCACCCACGCCTCCCACAGGTCCGCCATTGAGCCGGCTGGAACGGTCATGCGGCACCTCCCGCGAGAACGGCAAACGCCTCGTCCTTGGTGCCTGCATCGGCGCCGTCCAGGGCGTCGAGCAGGGCGTCGAATGCAAGCGCCGTCTCGGGGTAGTCGACGCGAGTCATGCCACCACCTCCGGGACGTCTTCGTTGCGGGGTGCAGCCGGGACGGACGATGCGGCAGAAGGGATCAGGCCATCGGTGGCCGCGTTGCGGAACCCCGTCGCCGAATCCGGTGCGCTGCGACCCCACACGCCACGGTCACTGGTCACCAGACCGACCGCGGACAGCTCCGCTTCGGTGCGGCAGCGCCGCGGGTCGACGTCCGAGCCGAAGGCTCCGGCGCGGTGTCGGTCCCCTGCGACCGTGCCGCCGAACGTGCGGTGGCACACCCGGCAGTGCTGGCTACGCCCATAGGGCTTGGGCAGGACACACGCCTCGTTACACGGCGTTTCCTTCAGTCCCTCAGTCATCGGCTCCCCCGTCATAGACGCCCTGCGCGGCCAGTGCCGCAGAGACAGCCGCAGACACAGCGGCCTGCACCTCTTCGGGGGTGTAGCCGTCGACCTCGGGAAGGGCGTCGGCTCCCTGCTCGTCGGCCCCAGCGTCGTACTGGGCGAGCACGCGGCTGGCATGGTCGGCCTCTGCGCGAACCTGCGCCATCAGTGCCTCGACGGCCTCCGTGGTGGGCGCGGTCCCGCGCTGGCGGGCAACGGCCCGGAACGCCTCGGGAACGCGCATCTCTGCGAGCACGGTGTCCAGGCGTGCGCCGGCCAGCTCGGTCTCCAGATCGGCTACGCGGCGAGCCAGATCGTTGCGCTGGCCCTCCAGCGACCGCACGTAGTGACGCAGCCCCTGGGACTTGGGCTTGTGGGCCTCCTGCTCGGGAGGCGTAGGCACGTCGGGGCTTTCGCCCGTCGTGTCCGTGGTCATAATGGTCTCCTCAAAAGTGGGACTAGGAGGGGCCGGGCCGGCATGCTCGGCCCCTCCGCTTTGCGTGTGTCAGTCCTTGCGCACGTAGGCGGTCTCGGCTCGCTCCACGTACTTTCGGAACGTGGGCGAGGACTCCAGCCCAGCGACGACCTGATCGAAGTTGCCGCCTGCTGCTCCCTCGATCGTGCGAAGGGCGTGCTCTCGACCGGGCATATAGACCGGCTGCGCGGCAGCGGACATGTTCGCCAGACGGTCGAGCGTCTGGGCATCCCCGTTCGTGATGGCGCTTCCCGGCGCTATGGGCGCTTCGGCCCACTCCGGGCTGCCTACCTCCATCGGATCGCCCGCGGGAGCCGCCTCCCCCAGCGCCTTGGCCACGGCTGCCTCGACAACCTTGGCGAGCTCGGGCGAGATGCCCTCGGTCATCGGCGGCCGGTGCTGCGGCGGTCTCGGATGACCTCGGCCCCAGAGGCAGCGATGGCGTCTGCCACCGCATCGAAGTCGAGAGCTTCCCCGGCTGCCTCCTTCTTCTCGAGCGCCCGGACAGCGACAGCCACCGACTGCTCGGACACGGCCGACTGACCGGAGGCCGCAGCGATGGCCTGGCGACGGGCAGAGGCTGCGATGGCGTTGTGGTCGAGCGTCGTGCCACTGCCGGCCTGCTGAAGTGCGGCCATGACAGCGGCCTGCACGATGTCCTCCAGCGAACCGCTGGACGGGGCGTCGTCGTCGTACTGCTCGTACTCGTCATAGGTGTCGGACATGGATCTCCTTTGCGTTGTGACTGCCGGCGATGTGCAGGCAGTCCGCACCCCCGGATGGGGTGGTCTGTGGGGTTAGGGGCGGCCAGGGCCTGTCAGGTGGAGAGCACCCTGACGCCGCTGAGGTAGGCCGTCGTGGTGAACGACGGCGTGGTGCCAGAGACTGTCCACACGAGGCGCAGCAGCGTGCCCTTGACGGTGAAGCTTCGGGCGACGCTCTTGGCCGCCGTGATGGCAGCGAAGGAGTCGGCCGTGCCGTCGGCCGAGGCCCAGTTGACGCCGTCGTGAGACCACTGCACCTCGAACGTTGCCGAGGGCGTGGTGCCCGAGACCGTGGTGGCGTTGATGGTGACAGCGACCGTCGAGCCCAGCGGGACAGCGACGGGAGTGGATGAGCCGGAGGCCGTGATGGGGTTGCCGGAGTAGAGCGTGGTCTGGTCTGCCATTTGGTGGTCCTTACTTCTCGTTGTGACACCCCCCGCATTGCGCATGGGTGTCCGCACCCCCGGATGGGGTGGTCTGTGAAGTCGGGTGAACCGATGTGTCACATCGGTGAGGCCTTTAGAGTTGCGAAAGCCTTTGCAGGCCAATCGTTTTCCCGACCCGATGCATAAATCATGACATGGGGTGGTGGAACCGCTCGTGCGATTCGAGCTGCACAGAAGGCCCATTTCCGCTTCCGCGAATACGTGTTCGATATGGCACTTCAGGCACGACCTGCGGGAATGGAGAGCCCCAAGACAAAGAAAAACTCCCGTCTCGGATATGAGACGGGAGTTCCTGCGTTGGTGTCGGGCTACCCGACCAGGGCAGCGATGGCAAAGAGACGCAACGCACTTCCGGTGCCGGGTCCGGGCACCTCCTCTAGCGGGGTGTCCCACCAGACGCCCAAGCCCCTGGCCTCCAGCCAGAGCGTGGCTGCGTCTCGCTGCGCCTCCCACTCGGCGAGGACGTCGAGCCACGCAACGCCCTTCACGCCGGCCTCCAGCCGCTGCGCCTCGATGGCGCCGTCGGTGTAGAGCTCGGCCGTCTCCAGGATGCCGAAGGGTCTGCCCTCGCTGCCCTCAATACCATCCGGCCAGACGTGCACCGATGTTGCCCCAAACGTCTCCTCGATCGGGGCACTGCTGTTCACTGTGTCCATGGTCGTTTCGCTCCTAGCTGCGATTCGGTCTAGGCCTCGCCGGGTGTGTCCGCACCCGTGCGGGGCCGCTTATGCCTCCCGGTTGGAGACAAGCTCTAGGGGGCGCTCCCTCGTGGCAGGAGTGCGTGGGATCGTCGGCTCAATGGTGACCATGTCGGCGCTAGCCCGCTCATTACGGCTCAACCGAGGCCGCACCTTCACGGCCGATAGGTACTTGACCACGGCCTCGCGCTGGCCGGTCAGCGTCATCGAATCCCAAGCCTCGATCAGGCGGCGCTGCGAGTCCGCCCGATCTAGCGGTGACTGCGAATAGAAGGTCGCGGCTTTCTTCTCAGCCTCGCTGAGTCGTGAGCGCAGCACCTCCCGCTGGGCGCTGGCCTCGGCCTCGGTGAGCTCGTCCATCGCTTCGCGCCGAGATAGATCCTCCAAGCGTCGGCGCAGCTTCACAGCGGTGGATGCCGCCTCCTGGGCCTGGTCTGGGGTCGTCTGGCTAGCCTGTGCGCTGCGCTTCACCCACACGAGCCGACTCGCCTCCCGCTTCACAGCCTTGGCAACGAGCCCATCCAGAAACTCAGCATCGATCGTGACGGCATGGCCGTGCTCACCCGGTGGGGGTGGCGGGCATGTCGCCCTGTAGATCACGGTGTAAACCGCGCCCGCCTTACGGTTGCTCTTCTGTCTGGTGCGCTTCATCAGTGCGCCACACTCGGCACAGGTTGCGATGCCGCCGAGCAGGGACTTGACCCGGTCGCCTGTCGCAGTCGTGGGACGGCTGGCAGCGATGGCCTCAGAGCGGCCCAGGACTGCCCGCCACTCCTCTTCTGGGACGACGGGGCTCCACGCTGCCTGACCTTTGATCTCGTCGCCATACGTAGCGAGTCCCGCGTTCCGTGGGTGCCGCATCGTGCGGCTGAGCTTGGACCCATCCCAGCGCTCTCCGCGGGTGGTTGTGAAGCCTTTGCCGTTGAGGTAGGCGGCACAGGCAGCGAACGTCTCGCCTTCCCGCAGCATGGCGAAACAGTGCCGCAGTGCTTCCACCTCCCGCTCCTCGTGCTCACCATGCGGGGTGAACCCAAACGGGCGTCGGTGCGCCCAAAAGGACTTACCTGCGTTCGCCCGCTGGCGGTGCGAGGCCTTCTGCCGGAGGCCCTTCTGCTGGCCCTCGTATGTGGCCCATGCCGTGATGGTGCGACCGACTGCCTGCCCGGCAGGAGTGGCTAGGTCGAGGTCGCCAGCCGTGACGGCGTGGACCGGCACGCCGAGGTCGATGACTCGCTCGAGGTCTTTGGACACACGCACCAGTCGGTCGGTGTGCCAGACCACGATGCGCGTGGGCTTGCTGGCCAGCAGTTCCTCGAACTGTGGCCGGCGCTTGCCTGTGGTAGCAGAAATGTCGTTGTCCACGAGAACCGCAGTGACGTCCCAGCCGCGCTGGGCGCAGAGCTGTCGGCACTCGTCCTCTTGGCGCTGGACTCCGAGGCCCTTGCCCTCCGCATCCAGTGAGATGCGGCAGTAGATGACGGTGGTGTCCGCAGCCTTGGGCTCCGACTGTGTGGTGAGGTGCGCACCCTGGCGCGTGTCCCTGTACCTCGATGGCATGGCGCCATGCTACCGCGTCATCTGCCCTCATGGTGCATAAACAAGCACTTCTATTGGCCATTTCTCGTGGGGTCGAGACCCCCTAATCGCACCCCCTAACCACCCCCCTAGAGCCCGCACCTCGCGGGCGGGCTGCGTCTTGCATCGCCGCAGGTCAGGGGCTTGTCGTGCTCAACTACTACGCTTGGTAGGAGAGTCGACCGTCTCCGAACGGTCTGGGGGCGCCTGAGGCTGCATGGTTCCTCCTCAGGATGAAGAAAGCCCAGCCCCCGCGTCGGGGGGCTGGGCTTGGACTGTCTGAGGTTGTCGAGCTCTCGGGAGAGGGGCGTCTACTCGCCCTCTCCTCCGTCCTCTGCCTGCCTCAATCCGTCGTAGATCTCCTTGCACACCGGGCAGACGGGGAACTTCTGCGGGTCGCGGCCCGGCACCCAGATCTTGCCGCAGAGGGCGACGACGGGCTCGCCCGAGAGCGCGCTCTCGAGGATCTTCTCCTTGCGCACGTAGTGCGAGAAGCGCTCGTGGTCGCCGGGCTCCTGGAGCTCCTCGCGGACCTCCTCGCGCTCGATCGTCGCCGTGCTCGTGCCGCGCAGCGGCTCCGGCTCGAAGGGGTCGGGAGGCATGGTGCTCATGCGGGAAGTCTACGGCCGAGGTCCGATCGGCCGGAACGACGCCGGCTCCCGTCTCGCCGGGGCCGGTTCAGCGGTTCGTTGCGGCCGACCGGCACACGCCCGGCGCGCAAAGCAGGCGCCGGCCTGCCGGGTAGGCCTGCCACGACGCCGGCATCGGTGCCGGCCTGCCGCTCAGCAGCACGGCCTCGACACCTCCCTCGGCACCCGCCTCGGCCCCGGTCTCACCGCCGGCAGTGGCGGGCTCGAGACCGATGCGGCGCAGCGTCTGGCGGGCGACGGCGACCGGTGAGTCGTGCACGGCGACGCCCTCGCCCAGCGCCAAGACGATGCGCTCGGCGACGAGCCCGTAGTGGGTGCAGCCGAGCACGAGGGAACGCACGCCCGCGGGAGTCTGCGATGCGGCATACGCGATGCACTCGTCGACGAGCTGCGGGTCTCCGGCCTCGATGGCCTCGGCGAGGCCGAGGGCCGCGACGGCATACGTCTCGACGTCGGCGGCGAACGCGTCGATGAGGCCACGCAGGTAGTCGCTCGACGTCGTCGCTGCCGTGGCCCAGACGGCGACGGGTCCTCCCCCGGCCGCGGCCGGGCGGATGGCAGGCACGGTGCCGACGACGGGGATGCCCGGCTCGAGCTCCGCACGCAGGGCGTCGAGGCCGTGGACCGAAGCCGTGTTGCACGCGACGACGATGGCGTCGGGAGCGTACGGGAGGGTTGCGCGGGCTGACTCGAGGATCAGCCGTTGCACCTCGTCCGGAGTACGCGGCCCGTACGGCATGTTGTCCGGGTCGAGCGACAGCACGAGGCCGAGATCGGGCCGCAGCGACCGCAGCGCGTCGGCGTAACCGAGGAGCCCGACACCGCTGTCGACGAAGGCAACTCGCCTGGTCGACTCTCGGCTCTGGCTCCGCGTACCTGCTGCGGGCACCGGACGTGAGGACGCGTTCATCTCAGTTCATCGAGGGGTCGTCGGGAAAGCTCGCCACATACGCCAGGCTGTCGCGCTGCCTCCGCAGCACCTCGCGCCACAGGGTTCCGGGGTGGGAGGTGAACGCGTCGCGCACCTCGGCGTCGACGACGTACCAGTCGCCGCGGGCGATCTCGTTCTCGAGCTGGCCCGACTCCCAGCCGGAGTAGCCGGCGAAGATCCGCAGGCCGGCGAGCTCGGCCTCGACCACGGGCGTCGGCACGTCGAGGTCGACGAGGCCGATGGAGCCGAACAGCCGCTTCACGCCAAGCGGCTCCGGCTCGTCGCCGGGGACCGTGACGAGCCCGAGGGCGGACGAGGTCGACACCGGCCCCCCTTGGAAGAGCACGTGCGGGGCGGTGACGACGCGCTGCCACCCCGGCAGCACCGAGTCGACCTCTGCCGACAGGGGCTTGTTGAGCACGACGCCCTGGGCGCCACCGTCGTCGTGGTGCAGCATGAGGATGACGGACCGGTGGAAGACGTCACCCGCGACGGACGGTGTCGCCACGAGCAGGCGGCCGGTGTGGAACGTCGAGCTCACGGAGCACAGCCTTCCACACCGGCGACCACTCAGAAGCGAGCGCCCCGACGACCGCCGCGCTCGTCGTCACCCCAACGGGAGACCAGACCGTCGCCACGGTCACCCCGACGACCACGACGGTCGTCATGGCCACTGCTGTGGTGCGGGCGGAAGCCACCGCGCGAACCCTGGCGTGGCCCGCGGGGCCCGGCGGGGCCACGTCGGTGCTGCTTCGGGCCCGCGACGAGGCGCTGGAACTCGTCTTCGGCGATGGCGACGCCGCTCGGCGTCGTGGCACCGGTGGCCGCGATGATCGCGTCGCCGGGCGTGGCCCGGACCGGCGAGATCTCGAGGCCGGCGTCCTTGAGCTGACGCTCCATGGTCTTGCGCTGGTGCGGCAGGGCGAGTGTCACGACGGTGCCCTTGTCGCCGGCGCGGGCCGTGCGACCCGAGCGGTGGAGGTAGTCCTTGTGGTCGGCCGGCGGGTCGACCTGCAGCACGACGGAGACGTCGTCGACGTGGATGCCGCGCGCGGCGACGTCCGTGGCGACGAGGACCGGGAGGGTGCCGTCGCGGAACGCGCCGAGCACGCGGTTGCGCTGGCCCTGGTTGAGCCCGCCGTGCAGCGCGGCCGCCATGACGCCCTGCTCACGAAGCTGCAGCGCGATGCGGTCGGCGCCGAGCTTGGTGCGGCAGAAGACGACCGTGCGGCCCTCGCGGTTGGCGACCTCGGCCGTGATGACCTTCTTGTGCTGCGGGTCGATGAGCAGGACGTGGTGGTCCATGCCCTCGACCGAGGCGGTGGCGTCGTTGGTCGAGTGCGTCACGGGGTCGGTGAGGTACTTGGCGACGAGGTCGTCGATGCCGCGGTCGAGCGTGGCGGAGAACAGCAGGCGCTGACCGTCGGACGGGATCTTGTCGAGGGTCGTCGTGATCTCGGCCATGAAGCCCATCTCGGCCATGTGGTCGGCCTCGTCGAGGACCGTGATGGCGATGTCGTCCATCTCGACGGCGCCACGCTCGAGCAGGTCGTTGAGGCGGCCGGGCGTGGCGATGAGGATGTCGACGCCCTTGTTGAGGGCGCTGATCTGGGTCGTGTAGCTGAGGCCACCCGCGACGAGCTTGTGGCGCAGGCCGACGACGTGCACGAGCGGCTCGAGCGCGTCGGAGATCTGCATCGCGAGCTCACGCGTCGGCGTGAGTATCAGGGCGTGCGGGCGGCGCGGGTTGCGCGGCGCCCCCGACTCGAGCAGGCGCGCGATGACCGGCAGGCCGAAGGCGAGCGTCTTGCCCGACCCGGTCTGGCCACGGCCGAGGACGTCCTTGCCTGCAAGCGCGTCGGGGATCGTCGCTGCCTGGATGGGGAACGGCGTCGTGATGCCCTCGCGAGCCAGGCGCTCGACGACGCGCTCGGGCAGCCCGAGGGCGGCGAAGCCGTTGTCGGCCTCGACGGCGACGGGGCCCTCGGAGATGTCGGCACGGGTCGCCTTGGTCCAGTTGTCGGCGTCCATGCGCTCGGCCTCGGCATCCTCGAAGCTCACCGGTGCGCTGCCGTCGAAGCGGTCGGCGCCGCGGTCGAAGCGGGGACGGTCGTCACGTCGCTGGAAGCCGCGGTCCCCGCGGTCGTCACGACGCTGGAAGCCACGGTCACCACGGTCGTCACGGCGGTCGAAGCGGGGACGGTCGTCACGACGCTGGAAGCCGCGGTCACCGCGGTCGTCGCGGCGGTCGAACGAGCGACGCTCGCCGCGGTCGTCACGACGCTGGAACCCGCGGTCGCCCCGGTCGTCGCGGCGGTCGAACGAGCGACGCTCGCCGCGGTCGTCACGGCGGTCGAACGACGGACGGTCGTCACGACGCTGGAAGCCGCGGTCGTCGCGGTCGAAGCGGGGGCGGTCGTCACGACGCTGGAAACCGCGGTCGCCACGGTCGTCGCGGCGGTCGAACGACGGATGGTCGTCACGACGCTGGAAGCCACGGTCGCCGCGGTCGTCGCGGTCGAAGCGGGGGCGGTCGTCACGACGCTGGAAGCCACGGTCACCGCGGTCGTCGCGGTCGAAGCGGGGACGGTCGTCACGACGCTGGAAACCGCGGTCACCACGGTCGTCGCGGCGGTCGAACGAGCGACGCTCGCCGCGGTCGTCACGTCGCTGGTAGCCGCCGCGGTCGTCACGACGGTCGGACGAACGGTGCTCGTCACGCGGGGCGCGCCACTCGCGACCGCCGACGTGGGAGGTGCCCGACGACGCCGGGCGCGAGGTCTTGGAACCGGAGAACGAACCGGCCTTGGGTCCGCCCTGGCCGCGGTGCGGCTTCTTGGCGGCTGCGACCTTCTTCTCGGTGGACCAGCGAGCCTTCTTGGGCGCGCCGGAGGAGGTGTGCTTGGGCATTACGTATTCAACTCTCTTTGACTCGATGCAGACTTCGCCTCGAGCCGTGAGTCACAACACGACCATGCAGACGAGCCTCAGGCGCAGAAGTGTCTGCGCCCCATGTGTACCGGTGCCCGGCATCTGTGCCGTCCGGCGATCGGATCCGCTCCGCGTCGGTGCCGGGCCGCGCCGTCTGCGCGGTCTTCCGGTGGGGTGTCGCCCCGTCGGCCGGGCCTGCCCGCCGGGCATCCCCGGCGCCATCCCGTCCGTCGTGATCCGAGGAGACCTCGGAGTCGGATGTCCGCCAGTCTACCAGCGGCGCAGCCGCGTCCTGACCACGAGCGCCGCCGCACCGAGGCCGACCCCCACGAGGTCGACCACGGCGTCCCACACGTCGCCCGACCGGCCGGGAAGCAGGAAGTGCTGCACGAGCTCGCTGACGGGAGCGTGCAGCGCGAACGCGAGGACCGCCGCCCGCACGGACCCCAGAGCCCTCCCAACGGCATACGTCGGCACGGCGAAGACGAGCAGGTGGACCACCTTGTCCGTCCAGCTGACGGGGCCCTCGATGGTCACGACGGGCCAGTAGAGGACAGCGAGCTGCACGACGACGGCGGTCGCGGCCAGCGCGACGAGCTTCCGCGAGCGGTGCGCCTGCCCGCGCACCACCAGGTCGCCGGGATCGCGCGCTGGTCTCGTCATGGCTCCGCAGTCTAGGTAGGTTGCGACGAGGACCACGTGCCGCCCCGGGCGGTCCGGAGAGAGGACTGGAATGGGCAAGCGCACGGTGACCGTCAACGGCAGCGGACGGGCGTCGGTCTCCCCCGACGTCGTGCGGCTCGAGCTGCGGGTGGGCCACGACGCCGACGACGTCGCTGCGGCTCTCGCCGGGGCCACGGACGGCATCCGCAAGGTCGGTGCGGTGGTGCGCGACCGCGGGGTCGCCGACGCCGACATCCGCACGCTCGACGCGGGCGTGAACCAGCGCTGGGACAACACGGGGACGGCGGTCGGCTTCACGGCGCAGCAGCGTCTCGGGGTGACGGTGCGGCGGCTCGAGGCGGTCGGCGAGATCCTCGAGGCCGCTGCGGCGGCGCTCGGCAACGCCCTGCTCGTGGATTCCGTGCGGCTCGACGTCGCCGACCGCTCCGACGGGCTGAGGCGGGCACGCGACGCCGCGTTCGCCGACGCCCGTGACAAGGCGCAGCAGTATGCCGGCCTGTCTGGTGCCGAGCTCGGCGCCGTCCTCGGGGTGGCGGAGGGCGGAGCCGCCCGCGTCGCGTCCTACAGCTCGAAGGTGATGGCGATGGCAGCCGACGCGGCGGGCGGGATGCCGGTCGAGGGCGGCGACCTCGAGCTGGTGGCGGGCGTCACCGTCACCTGGCAGCTGGTGTGAGCCCGCGCAGGCACGCCACGCACGGAATACCCACCACCGCCGATCCGTTGGGAGAGACATGGCTACCACTGACCTGACCGCGCAGTCCTTCGAGAAGACCGTCCTCGACAACGACATCGTGCTGGTCGACTTCTGGGCGTCCTGGTGCGGCCCGTGTCGCCAGTTCGCACCGGTCTACGACGCCGCGTCGCAGAGCGGCGACAACGACGGCATCGTGTTCGGCAAGGTCGACACCGAGGCCGAGCAGTCGCTCGCGCAGGCCGCCAACATCACCTCGATCCCGACCCTGATGGCCTTCAAGGAGGGCGTGCTCGTGTTCGCCCAGCCCGGTGCACTCCCCCAGTCGGCGCTGCAGGACGTCATCGAGCAGGTCAAGAACCTCGACATGGCTCCGATCAAGGAGCAGATGGCCGCCGAGGCGGCGGGCGCACCCGAGCAGGCCTGAGGCCGGGACGGCCCGAGGCCACCACCCGGCACGTGCAAGAGGGCGCCCCGCGACGCGGGGCGCCCTCTTCGTGTCTCGGCCGTTCGCCTGCGGCCCGGCGCCGGCCCCGTGATACTTGAGTCCGATGTGGGGCGCCGGGGGGAGCGGCGCCGGGACGACGCGGGGAGGCACGTATGCGTGGTCGGACGCACAAGGACGCGGTGGCGGTGGCCGTCGGCGTGGGGGCCCTCTGCGCGTCGGCGCTCGGCGCCTGCTCACA
Source organism: Terrabacter terrigena (assembly GCF_042676085.1). Lineage (NCBI taxonomy): Bacteria > Bacillati > Actinomycetota > Actinomycetes > Micrococcales > Intrasporangiaceae > Terrabacter > Terrabacter terrigena. The sequence goes on along the minus strand of NZ_JBHTKH010000008.1, from coordinate 130,556 downwards.
GGGCTCCCCGAGTGCTGCCCCCACAGTCACCACCACGGTGACGGCCGCGCCGTCGGTCATCGTGTTCAACCCGGCGACGAGCGGCAAGGCGCTGGCCGCCCGGATCATGGCCCGTGCCAAGGCGAACGCGCCGTCCGACAAGGTCTCGGGTGTGACGTGCGCGAACTTCCCGAACCTCAAGGTCGGCACGCACACCGACTGCCACATGACGCTCAACGGCCAGAAGGTGACCGTGCGGGCGACCTTCACGAAGGCCGACGGGCACTACGTGCTGACGCGCGTCACGTCGTGACACAGCAAGGTGGTGACAGCGTGACGTGGCCACCACGAGGTGGTGGAGGTGGCGGGAATTGAACCCGCGTCCGATGACGAGAGACCAGGACTTCTCCGGGTGCAGTGCGCTACGGCTTTTCTCGGCCCCAGGGCTCGCACGCACGCGTCCCCTGACAGGCCCAGTTGAGTAAGAGTCCCGCGCAGCCCCCCAACATGACCACGCAGCAAGTTTCCTAGCTGATGCCAGGCACTGAGTCGGAAACTAGCTCAGGCTGACAGACTTCGGGGCTCGCTCAGGCGGCGAGGGCGAAGTCGGTGCGCTTGGAATTGGCACCTATTGTTTTGCAAGGAGCGTTAACGAGATAACCCTGCATCCTCGACCCGCTTCCCCTGGTGTGTCGACCACCGTCGAAACCGATCACCCCCATGGGGGTGTCCACGTCACGCTGTTCACTTCTCAACCTGCAGCTCCACCGGGGTGGAGTCCACAGTATGCAGCAGGAACGTCCGGCGGGTCCAAGCCATTCCCGGCTCCCGAAGCAGGCATCCCGCCCGTCGTCGCCCGTGCTCGCCGGCAGCCGCCCGCCACTAGGCTGCGGGACGTGGTCGTCGTGGACCACCGAGCTGCCCCGACCCTGGAGGTCCGATGTTCCGCAAGGTTCTCGTCGCCAACCGAGGCGAGATCGCCGTCCGGGCGTTCCGGGCCGCGACCGAGCTCGGCGCCCGCACGGTCGCCGTCTTCCCCTACGAGGACCGCAAGAGCGAGCACCGCCTCAAGGCCGACGAGGCGTACCAGATCGGCGAGGAGGGGCATCCGGTCCGGGCCTACCTCGACCACGAGGCGATCGTCGCGCAGGCCGTCGAGGCCGGCGCCGACGCCATCTACCCCGGCTACGGGTTCCTCTCGGAGAACCCCCTGCTCGCCGAGGCGTGCGACGCGGCGGGCATCACCTTCATCGGGCCGCCGGCCTCGGTGCTGCACCTGACCGGCAACAAGGCACGCGCCATCGCGGCTGCCCGGGAAGCCGGGCTGCCCACCCTCCGGGGCTCCGAGCCCGGCACCGACCTCGACGCGCTCGAGGCCTCCGCCGACGAGATCGGCTTCCCGGTCTTCGTCAAGGCCGTCAGCGGTGGCGGCGGCCGCGGGATGCGCCGCGTCGAGACCAGGGAGGCGCTGCGCGACGCCCTCGAGGCCGCACAGCGTGAGGCCGAGTCGGCCTTCGGCGACCCGACGCTCTACCTCGAGGAGGCGGTCGTCGACCCCCGCCACATCGAGGTGCAGGTCCTCGCCGACGGCACCGGCGAGACCGTCCACCTCTTCGAGCGCGACTGCTCGCTCCAGCGCCGCCACCAGAAGGTCGTCGAGATCGCGCCGGCGCCCAACCTCGACCCCTCGCTCCGCGACGCCATGTGCGCCGACGCGGTCGCGTTCGCCCGGTCGATCGGCTACGTCAACGCCGGCACGGTCGAGTTCCTTCTCGGAGAGGACGGGCGCTACGTCTTCATCGAGATGAACCCGCGCATCCAGGTCGAGCACACGGTCACCGAGGAGGTCACCGACATCGACCTCGTCGTCATGCAGATGCAGATCGCGTCAGGCGAGACGTTCGCCACCCTCGGGCTGCGCCAGGACGACATCCGCACCAAGGGCTTCGCGCTGCAGTGCCGCATCACGACCGAGGACCCCGCCAACGGGTTCCGTCCCGACGCGGGCACCATCACCGTCTACCGCTCGGCGGGCGGAAGCGGGGTCCGACTCGACGGCGGCACCGTGTTCGTCGGCGCCGAGGTCAGCGCTCACTTCGACTCGATGCTCGTCAAGCTCACCTGCCGCGGCATGACGTTCCCGATCGCCGTCCGGCGCGCCCAGCGTGCGCTGGCCGAGTTCCGCATCCGCGGCGTCTCGACGAACATCCCGTTCCTCGAGGCGGTGCTCAGCGACCCCGTGTTCCAGCAGGGCCTCGCGACGACGTCGTTCATCGACCAGCGCCCCGAGCTGTTGGCCGCCCGCGTCAGCGCGGACCGCGCCACCAAGCTGCTCACCTACCTCGCCGACGTCACGGTCAACCAGCCGAACGGACCCGTCACGACGCGAATCCGCCCGCGCCACAAGCTCCCCCAGCTGCCGGACGTCCCCCTGCCGCAGGGTTCGCGCGACCGCCTCAAGGCCGACGGGCCGGCCGCCTTCGCGCAGGCGCTGCGCGAGGCCAACGACGTGGCGGTCACCGACACCACCTTCCGCGACGCCCATCAGTCGCTCCTCGCCACCCGCATGCGCACCCGGGACCTGCTGCACGTCGCCCGGCACGTGGCGCACCTGACACCGCAGCTGCTGTCGATGGAGGCCTGGGGCGGCGCGACCTACGACGTCGCCCTGCGCTTCCTCGCCGAGGACCCGTGGGAGCGGCTCGCGGCGCTGCGCGAGGCGATGCCCAACATCCCCCTGCAGATGCTCCTCCGAGGCCGCAACACGGTCGGCTACACGCCCTATCCCACCGCAGTCACCGACGCGTTCGTGCGCGAGGCTGCGGCGACGGGCCTCGACATCTTCCGCATCTTCGACTCCCTCAACGACGTGTCGCAGATGCGCCCGGCCGTCGAGGCCGTGCTCGGCACGGGGACCGCAGTCGCGGAGGTGGCGCTCTGCTACACCGGCAACCTGATGTCGCCGGGAGAGAAGCTCTACACGCTCGACTACTACCTGCGCCTCGCCGAGCAGATCGTCGCGACCGGCGCCCACGTGCTCGCCATCAAGGACATGGCCGGCCTGCTGCGCGCGCCCGCCGCCGCCCGCCTCGTCACGGCCCTGCGTGAGCGCTTCGACCTGCCGGTGCACCTGCACACCCATGACACCGCCGGCGGGCAGATCGGCACGCTGCTCGCGGCCATCGACGCCGGGGTCGACGCCGTCGACGCCGCGACGGCGACGATGGCCGGCACCACGAGCCAGCCCGCACTGTCGGCCCTGGTCGCGGCCACCGACGACACCGCCCGGCCGACGGGCCTCGACATCGAGAAGGTGTTCGCCCTCGAGCCGTACTGGGAGGCGGTACGCCACCTCTACAAGCCGTTCGAGTCCGGCCTCGACTCCCCCACCGGCCGCGTGTACTTCCACGAGATCCCGGGTGGTCAGCTGAGCAACCTGCGCCAGCAGGCGATCGCCCTCGGCCTCGGCGACCGCTTCGAGGCCGTCGAGGACATGTATGCCGCCGCGAACCGCATCCTGGGCAACATCGTCAAGGTGACGCCGAGCTCCAAGGTGGTCGGTGACCTCGCGCTGGCGCTGGTCGGCGCGGGCGCCGACCCGAAGGACTTCGAGGACGACCCGCAGAAGTACGACATCCCCGACTCGGTCATCGGGTTCCTCAACGGCGAGCTCGGCGACCCGCCCGGTGGCTGGCCCGAGCCGTTCCGCACGAAGGCGCTCGCGGGCCGCCGGTCCAGGCCGCGCCTGACCGAGCTGACCCCTCAGCAGGAGCGCGACCTCGAGGAGTCGCCGCGGCGCACGCTCAACCAGCTGCTCTTCCCGGGGCCGACGTCGGAGTTCGAGGGCTCGCGCGAGTCCTACGGCGACCTCTCGGTGCTCGGCACGGTCGAGTTCCTCCACGGCCTCGAGCAGGGCGAGGAGTACGAGGTCGAGATCGAGCAGGGCAAGCGGCTGCTCATCGGCGTCCAGTCCGTCGGCGAGGCCGACCCGAAGGGCATGCGTACCGTCATGTGCACCCTCAACGGACAGTTCCGTCCCATCCAGGTGCGCGACCGGTCGGTGGAGGCCGATGTGAAGTCCGCCGAGAAGGCCGACCCCGGCGCGAAGGGCCAGGTGGCTGCTCCGTTCGCCGGCGTGGTGACCCTCGCCGTGGCCCAGGGCGACACGGTCGAGGCCGGAGGGGTCGTCGCCACCATCGAGGCCATGAAGATGGAGGCCAACATCACCAGCCCGTCCGGCGGCACGGTCTCGCGCGTGGCGATCGGCACGCACCAGCAGGTCGAGGGGGGTGACCTGCTGGTCGTCATCGGCTGACCCGCGCCGCGACGGCCGGGCGAGGCAGGGCGAGGCCGGGCGAGCGCAGACCTGACCGGGATACCTGCGGTTCCGGTGTGGCGGCCTCCCACGCGTGGGTACGCTCGAACGGTCGGGACATCTGGGCAGGTGCGTGATGGTCGGTCGTCAGCAGCCGAGGAGGTCCGCAGCCGGCTCGGGGCGCGGACCGGGGCTGAGCGCGGCCGGCTGGGCGTTGGTCATGGCACTCTGTGCCCTGGCCATCACCGGCGGCGTCAGCGTGCTGACGCGCCTGCTGCCGCCCGCGGCCACGGCTCCGGACACGCCGCCCGCCGTGTCGTCGAACGTCGCCACTGCCGCCTCGAGCTCCGGGACCCAGGCCGAGGACGCCGTCCTGACACCGGCGCCCGCTCCGGTTGCGGCGCCCCGGCCGGCAGCCCTCGAGCAGCTGACCGGCACCTGGACCGGCGTCGTGCGACTCGGTGCCCGGCGCCTGCCGATGACCCTGGTCGTGACGAGCTCGTGCACCGAGGGCCACGACTGCGGCACCTTGTCGACCGACTCGCCCGCCTGCGTCGGCAACCTCACCCTCGTGAGGGTGCAGGACGGCCCGGTCTTCGAGTTCGGGGTCCGGACGTACGCTCCCGGCAGCTCGCCGGACTGCCGACCCCATGAGGACGGCGAGCTCTTCGTGCTGGGCGACGGCGTGCTCGCCTACCGCTCCACGTTCGGGCCGGGCTCGGCCGGCCGGCTCACCCGCGTGCCCTAGCCGCCGCGGTCAGTGGAGCCGGGGCAGGACCTGCGCGTGGTCCAGGACCCCGCGAAAGAGGTCGCCCCGCTCGTCCAACCGGTCGAGCACGGTGCGCACGGTCCAGCGGTCGGGTCGCAGGTCCGGGTCGTCGAGCTCGTCCCAGCTGATGGGCGCCGACACGGGTGCACCGGCAGCCGGCCGCGGACTGTACGGCGCGACGAGAGTCTTGTTGACGGCGTTCTGCGTGTAGTCGAGCCGAGCGCGGCCACCGCGCCGGCGCTTCTCCCACTTCCAGCTGACGAGGCCGGGCAGCACCGCGCCGACGGTGCGCGAGACGCGTTCGACCCACTCCCGCGTCTCGTCGAAGCTGGGTCCGCGCCGGATCGGCACCCAGACCTGCACGCCCCGCCTCCCGGTCACCTTCGGGTACGCGCGCACCCCCACGTGCTCGAAGGCGGTGCGGTGCAGCCTCGCCAGGTCGAGCACCTCCTCCCATGACGTGTCGTCGCCGGGGTCGATGTCGAACAGGGCATGGTCGGGCCGCTCCGGTGCAGCCGTCGACGACGTCCACGGGTGCCATTCCAGCGCGCCGAACTGCGCAGCCCAGACCAGGGCAGCAGGCTCGTCGGCGACCAGGTAGGTGCGCGCCTCCCCCGGGTCTGCGGCCGGGTTGTCCCAGCGAGGCAACCACTCGGGCGCGCGAGGGGGAACCTCCTTGTGCCAGAAGCCTTTCGCGTCAGAGCCGTCCGGGTAGCGGTGCAGGTTCAGTGCCCGGCCGCGAAGGTAGGGCAGCAGCACCGGCGCGATGCGCGCCGTGTAGGCGAGCAGCTCCCGCTTCGTGACCGGGGCCTGCCCACCCCGCCCGGGGAAGAGGACCTTGTCGAGGTTGGTCACGCGCAGTGTCCGGTCGAAGACCGTCCACCGGCCCTCGGACCTGAGCTCGCCGAGCTCGGACAGCTCCTCGTCACGCAGAGCCCGCGTCGCCGGTGCGCCCAGCCGGTGCAGGGCCGTCGCAGCCGGCTCGTCGGAGCGCCACTCGGCGTCCGGGGCGGCCTTCACCTCCTCGTTGGTGCGACCGCTGAGGACGGACGTCCGCAGCACGTCCGCGTCCCACCCCGACACGGCATACGCGTCGTGCTTGTGCACGAGCAGCCACTGCTCCTTGCCAGACCCACCTGACCCTATGGGGCCACCCGAAGCGCTGTCACGTCGAACCAGCGCGAAGCGGCCCACGAGCCTCTCGCCCATGAGGTCCAGGTGCAGCTCGCCCCGACGCACTGCTGCTCCGGGGTCGTCGGTGCCGTGCGGCTCCCACGAGCCGCGGTCCCAGACGATGACGTCGCCGCCGCCGTACTCTCCCGCAGGGATCACCCCCTCGAACCACTCGTACTCCATGGGATGGTCCTCGACGTGGACGGCGAGCCGCCGGGCGTCCGGGTCGAGCGTCGGCCCCTTCGGAACCGCCCAGCTGACGAGCACGCCTTCGATCTCGAGACGGAAGTCGTAGTGCAGCCGTCGAGCACGGTGACGCTGCACGACGAACCGTCGGCGTCCGGAGGCGTCCGGCTCGGGAACTGCGCCCGCGGGTTCGGTCGTGCGCGTGAAGTCGCGCTTGAGCCGGTAGGGCTCGAGGGGGTCGGTCGTCCGGGCTGTCGCCATGCCGTGCCCTTACCCGGGTCCGGCCTCGCGTTCGGCGGGGCGGGCGTCCGCCGCCTACCAGGACCCGGACGACGAGCCGCCGCCACCGCCGCCGGAGAAGCCGCCACCGCCCGAGAAGCCCGACGAGCCCGACGACCCCGGCGTCGAGGTGAACGTGCCCGTCGACGTCGTCGAGAAGGAGTCGACGCCGTCGGCGATGCTCGTGAAGTCCGGGAACGTGCTGCCGCTCCAGACGTACCAGGTCGGCATGACGAGCGGCTGGTTCGCGGCCTCTGCCGCCCGCGCCACGTCGGCGAACGTCTTTGCCCACCGGTCGGCGACACCGAACACGACGGCATACGGCAGGTAGCGGCTGAAGATGTTGCTGGCCTCCTCGAACTCGATCTGCCCCGCCTCGGCCGTCGTGAGGTACTCCTTGAACCCGAGCGACTGAGCGAGCACGGCGGAGCCCTCGGCCGTCTTGGACGCCATGCGACCGCCCAGGAACCACACGATGAGGCCGGAGAGGACCAGGCCGACCCCGAGCGCGATGCCGCCGGTGAAGCCGCCGCCGAGCACCGCGCTCAGGGCGGGACGGCCGTAGAAGATCACGAGCCCGCCGAGCACCGCGATGACGAGACCGAGGCCCTGCCAGACGCCGCGCTGGGTCTGCGGCGACGACCGGAACCAGCCGCGCGTCACGACCTCCTTGTACATCTCCGACTGGATGCGCTTGAGGGTGCTCGCGAAGGTGTTCTTGAGCTCGGAGAGGCGCACCGTGTCGCCACGGCTCGAGAAGACACCGTCGAGCAGCTGGCGCTCGTAGGGCAGCAGGCGCTCGCCGGCCGGCGGCGCGAGACGGGTGAGGGTCCAGTCGGTGCGGCTGAACATGCCGCCGGAGTCGTTCTCCTCGATGCGCAGGAAGCCACGCACGGCGAGGTCGATGAGCGTCGCCGAGACGTCGATCGGGTTGGCGGTCTCGTCGATGATCGTGCCGACCATGCCGGGCTGCACACCCTTCGGCGGCTGGAACTGCACCGCGGTGGTGGTGGACCCGCCGCGGACGGTCGCAGCGCTCGGCGTGCCGTCGCCCGTGGCGCCGGTGCCGAACGACGGGGTGAGGCCCGGGGTGAGGTCGGCGTAGCGCTCGTCGCGACCGCGGGTCCACACGAGGGTGCCCATGACCGCCAGTGCGAGCACCGGGGCACCGATGCCGCCGAGCCAGGCGGCGGCGTTGGCCGCAGGGGCTGCCGCGGACCCGACCGACGAGCCCGAGCTGCCCTGGCGCACGTCGGGCCGCACGTCGCCGAACGCCGACGCGGGGTAGGAGGCGAGCACCGACATGGCCTCGCCCGCCGTGAGGCCCTGGGCGGAGAACCGTGCCGGGTCGCCCGACGCGGCCTGGCACGGGGTGTCGGACCGGGTCACGCCCTGGTAGCAGGCGACCTTCGTCGATCCGGTCGGGGCGTTGACCGTGACCGAGACCCGATCGCGCTCGGTCAGCTCGTTGGGCCCGAAGACGTTGTAGTAGAGCTCCACCGTGTCGGCCGGCGCCGTACCCGTCACAGGCTGGCCGTCGGCCGTGATGGGGTTCAGCACGTCGTGCAGCGTGTAGTGGATCTCGTAGACCTGGGTACCGCTCGTGAGCTCATCGGCCGAGCCGATGCGGATCTCCTTGGAGGCACCGTTGTCGCTCACCCGGAAGGCGTCCGGAGCACCGCTGGGGCTCGAGACGTCGACGTCGGTGAGGTCGAAGTAGCGGTAGCGGTCCTGCTCGTCGTTCCATCCCATGCGTACGACGATGTTGCGGAAGATGCCGTGCTTCTCCGCGCCGCTCGGAAACCGCCACGTGATGGTCTCGGTGACCTTCATGCTGCCGTCGGGCTGGAGGTCGTACACCGCGGCGAAGGAGTCCATGCCCTCGTCGCCGGCCGCACGGGCGCTCGCTCCGGGTCCGGCCAGCAGGACTGCGGCGGCCAGCAGGAACGCCAGGACTGCCAGGCGCCTGCCGCGCCTCACGCTCGATCCGCTCATCGGGTCCCTCCAGGTCGTTGTCCCTGCATCCTGACACCGGACGCGCAACGGGTGCGCGAGGTTCCGACGGGGCCGGACAGACCCCGCGTCAGCGACGCCGGTTCGCGGCGCTCATGGCCCTGTCGGCCTCGCGTCGGTCCTGGCGCTCACGCAGGGCGTGCCGCTTGTCGTACTCCTTCTTGCCGGTCGCGATCGCGATCTCGACCTTGGCGCGGCCGTCCTTGAAGTACAGGGACAGCGGCACGATGGTGCGCCCGCTCTCGCGGGTCTTGTGGGCGATCTTCTCGAGCTCGGCGCGGTGCAGGAGCAGCTTGCGCTTGCGGCGGGGCGCGTGGTTGTTCCACGTGCCGTTGAGGTACTCGGGGATGTGGACGTTCTCGAGGTAGAGCTCGTCACCGGTGAACATCGCGAAGCCGTCGACGAGCGAGGCCCGACCCATGCGCAGGGCCTTGACCTCCGTGCCGGACAGGACGATGCCCGCCTCGAAGGTGTCGTCGATGAGGTAGTCGTGTCGGGCCTTGCGGTTGCTCGCGACGAGCGACCGCCCCTTCTCCTTGGGCACCGGACCGTCCTTCCGACATCGGGGCTGCGCGGGTCTGCCTGGCCGCGGGCGCGGTCGGCGGACCAACGCTACCCCGAACGCGCACGCTTCTCAGAGCCGGTTTCGGGGTCTCGCGGCGCCTGGGGTCAGAGCCACCGGCGGGGGTTGACCGGTGTGCCGTCCTCGTACGTGCCGAAGTGCAGGTGGCAGCCGGTCGAGTAGCCAGTGGTGCCGGAGTAGCCGATGAGCTGGCCACGGCTCACGCTGCCGCCGAACTTCACGATGCTCGAGAGGTGGTTGTAGCTCGTGACGAGGTCGACGCCGCGGTGGATGCCGTGGTCGATGAGGACCTGGTTGCCCCACCCGCTCGCGCGCCAGCCCGCACGGATGACCTCACCCGGCGCCGCGGCGTACACGGGTGTGCCGCACGCGATGCCCCAGTCGAGACCGTCGTGGAGCATCCACTTCTGCAGCACGGGGTGCCAGCGCATGCCGAACCCGGAGGTCGTCGGCCCGTTGGCGGGGTAGCTGAGGTAGTTCGACGGGGTGTTGTCGTTGTTCTGCACCGGCGGCGGGGTCCTGGGCACGTAGACCTGACCGCGCTTCTTGGCAGCGGCCGCCTTGGCGCGCTCGGCGCGGATCTTGGCCGCCCGCTCGGCACGCAGCCTGGCCAGGCGCTTCTGCTCGGCGATGCGGGCCTGTCGGGCGCGCTCGACGAGGACCGCCTGCAGGCGCGCCGACTCGGCGCGCGCGGCGGAGAGCTCGGCGGCCTCGCTCTTGCGCTGGACCGCGAGGTCGGCGGCGTAGGTCGACTGCTTCGACTTGAGCTGGTCGAGCTGCGTCTTGGCGGCCGCGGCGTTCTGGGCCGCCGTGATGGCGTTGTTCTTGGCGACGATCGCCTGGTTCTTGGCCTCGGTCGCGGCGGCTGCCGCCGCCTCGGCACCGCGTAGGGCCGCCTCGGCCTGGCGCTTCAGGTCGGCGATCTCGCCACGCACCGAGCTGAGGTAGGACCTGGTCGAGGTGTTGTCGGCCGTCATCGCCGCGAGCTTGTCGATGGTGTCGCTCGCGACGGCGCTGGCCGTGTCGGCCATGATGAGGCGGTTGGCGAAGTCCTGCGGGGACGTCGACCCGAAGACCATGCCGAGCTGGGACTCCTGCCCCGAGCCCTGGAAGACCTCGGCCGCGTAGGAGTCGAGGGCGTCCTGGCTCGACACTAGGTCGGTCGCGCTCCTGGTCAGACGCTCCTTGGCGCGCTGCTCGTTGGCCTGCGCGACGGCGAGCTTCTGCGCCACCTCCTCGTTGTGCGCCCGCGCCCTGGCCTCGGCATCGATCGCGCGGGCTTCGGTGGCCTCGGCGGCGACCTGCGCGGCCTGGGCGCGCGTCTGGGTGGCCTGTGCGGAGAGGACGCGCTGCTGCGCGATGGGGAGGGCTGCGTTGGTGCGCTCGAGGTTGACGTAGGCGCGGGCGAGGGCGGCGTTGGTGCCCTCGAGCTGCTGGCCCAGCGAAGCGATGCGCTTGTCGTTGCGCTTCTTCTGGTCGGAGACCGAGTCGGCCCGCGCGGCGAGGCCCGTGCCGACCGAGACCGTGCACGCGACGACGAGGCCGACGGCCGTGAGACTGGTCGCGGGCCTGCGCAGGGGATCAAACCTCATGAGCCACATATGTGACATTGGTACCACACGCCACTCGCGTTGGGGAGGGTTCGGCACGAATGTGCCGGTTGACGGCGTCAGACGCGCAGATAGCGGCGCAGCGTCACCCAGGAGGTGAGGCTCGACAGGACGACCACCCCGAGGACGACGAACGGGGCGACGTAGAACACGTCGGCCACCCCGATGAACGCGGTGTCGGTGAGCGTCTGGCTCAGGAAGCCGACGACGCCGTAGCGCACCGTGGCCCAGAGCATGCCCATGGCGAGCACCGCTCCGAGCACGCTCGACAGGACCGTCTCCATGACGAACGGGAAGCGGATCGTGAAGTTCGAGGCTCCGACGAGGCGCATGATGCCGGTCTCGCGGCGCCGGCTGAAGGCGGTCTGCCGGATCGTCGTGGAGATGAGCATGACCGCCGCCAGCACCATGAGCGACGACAGGGCGATGGCGGCCCACGAGACGGTGTTCATGAAGGTGAAGAACTTCTCGAGGAGCTTCTTCTGGTCCTGCACGTCGGCTACGCCGGGCATGCCCTTGATCGAGCTCGCGACGACGTCGAACTTGCCGGCGTCGTTGAGGTTCACGCGGTACGAGTCGGCGAAGTAGGACTCCCCCGCCCGTGCGAGCGGTGAGTTCTTGTAGGTCTGCTTGAACCGCTCGTACGCCTCGTCGCGCGACTCGTAGTAGACCTCCTTCACCGTCGGCTTCAGCGCGTCCAGCTCGGCCTTGATCGCCTCGCGCTGGGCCTCGGTGGTCGGCTCACCCGCACAGTTGGTGAAGCGGGTCTTCTCGGCGCACAGCAGGACCGTGACCTGGACGCGGTCGTACCAGTAGTCCTTCATGGTGTCGACCTGCCGCTGACCCATCAGACCGAGGCCGAGAAGGTACATCGAGATCATCGTGACGATGACGACCGACACGGCCATGGACAGGTTGCGCCGCAGGCCGTTGCCGATCTCACCGAGGAGGAACTGGAATCGCATGTCGTGTCAGGCTCCGTCTCGCGGTCAGCGGTCGCTCGTCTGGACGGCCTTGTGCCGGCGGAAGATTCCGCCGCGCGGCCGCGGCTCGTCGGCGTCACGGCCGATGGGCGGCAGGGCGTCGGGGTCGTCGTCGAGGTCGCTCTCGCCGTATGCCGTCGGGTCGGCGTCGTCGTAGCCGTCGGCCACGTCGGGCGCCTCGGCGGCCATGGGCCGGGGTGCCGCGGCCGGCTCGTCGTCGAGCCGGATTCGCGGGATGGAGCCGGTCGTGTAGTCGCCCGCCTCCATGTCGCTGACGAGCACCCCACGGTCGAGGCGGACGACGCGCTTGCGCATGGCGTTGACGGTCACGGTGTCGTGGGTGGCCATCACGACGGTCGTGCCCGTGCGGTTGATGCGGTCGAGCAGCTGCACGATGCCGAGGCTCGTGTCGGGGTCGAGGTTGCCCGTGGGCTCGTCGGCGAGCAGGACCGGCGGCCGGTTGACGAAGGCGCGCGCGATCGCGACCCGCTGCTGCTCACCGCCGGACAGCTGGTGCGGCAGGCGCTTCTCCATGCCGGCGAGCCCGACGAGCTCGAGGGTCTCGGGGACCGTCTGGCGGATGCGGGCGCGACTGCTGCCGAGCACCTGCAGGGCATAGGCGACGTTCTGGAAGACCGTCTTGTTGGGCAGCAGGCGGAAGTCCTGGAAGACGCAGCCGATCTCGCGGCGCAGCGCCGGGACCTTGCGCTCGGGCAGCCGGTCGAGCTCGCGCCCGGCGACGAGGATGCGTCCGCGGGTCGCGTCCTGCTCCTTCATGACGAGCTGCATCATGGTCGACTTGCCCGAGCCGGACGTGCCGACGACGAAGGCGAACTCACCGCGGGGGATCTCGAGGCTGACGTCGTCGAGAGCCGGACGGGTGGTGCGCGGGTAGGTCTTCGTCACGTTCTCGAAGAGGATCATGCGTCGGGCCTCGACTCGTACTGGACTGCAGCGGGACAGCGGCTGGGCTGGGCGCCCACCTGGCGGCACACGTCGGCGACGGCATACGTGGGCGGGCGCGCAGGACCGCCTCCGAGGCTACGGGCCACCGGGTCGAAACCCGTGGAAAACGTGCGTGCCGGGCGTGGCGTCACCAGATGGTGCGGCGGTCAGCAGACGAAGGTGCTGAGGCCCTGCGCGGACTCACCGCCCGGGCGGGCCAGCTCGCCCCAGCCCTGCGTGCAGAGCGCACTGATGCGCAGCGGCGCCGAGAAGCTCAGCTGCTGGCGCAGGGCGCCGGTGAAGGACCCCCCGCGTCTCCGGCTCGCCGCGGACGGCGACACCCGCCATCGAGCGGTAGGCCGTGCCGCGCGAGGGGCACTGGTCCCGCACGTAGACCGAGGTGACGTTCATCCGACATGGGCGGAGCCTCCCGGGTGGAGCCGATGACGCGACCCCACGAGTGCTGAAGGCTCCAGCCCGCCGAAACGGGCACGCGGGCCGTCAGGCCTGTCGGCGGTTCTCGCCGATCTGCCACCGGATGCCGGCCTCGATGAAGCCGTCGATGTCGCCGTCGAAGACCGCGGCAGGATTGCCCGTCTCGAACTCGGTGCGGAGGTCCTTGACCATCTGGTACGGGTTGAGGACGTACGAGCGCATCTGGTCGCCCCAGCTCGCCTTGACGTCGCCCGCCATCTCCTTCTTGACCGCGGCCTCCTCGGCCTTGCGCTGCAGGAGCAGTCGCGACTGCAGCACGCGCAGCGCGGCGGCGCGGTTCTGGATCTGGCTCTTCTCGTTCTGCATCGACACGACGATGCCGGTCGGCAGGTGCGTCATGCGCACGGCCGAGTCGGTCGTGTTGACGCTCTGGCCGCCCGGGCCGCTCGAGCGGAAGACGTCGATCTTCAGCTCGTTCTCGGGGATCTCGATGGAGTCGTCGCTCTCGATGAGCGGGATCACCTCGACCGCGGCGAAGCTGGTCTGGCGACGGCCCTGGTTGTCGAAGGGGCTGATGCGCACGAGGCGATGGGTGCCGCCCTCGACCGAGAGGTGACCGAAGGCGTACGGCACGTTGACCTCGAAGGTGGCGGACTTGAGGCCGGCCTCCTCGGCGTACGAGGTGTCCATGACCTTGGTCGGGTAGCCGTGGCGCTCGGCCCAGCGCAGGTACATCCGCATGAGCATCTCGGCGAAGTCGGCGGCGTCGACGCCGCCGGCGCCGGCGCGGATCGTCACGACGGCCTCGCGCTCGTCGTACTCTCCGGAGAGGAGGGTGCGGACCTCGAGCTCGCCGACGTCCTTGCGCAGGGCGTCGAGCTCGCGCTCGGCCTCGTCGAGGGTGGCCTGGTCGCTCTCCTCCTGCCCCATCTCGACGAGGGTCTCGAGGTCCTCGATGCGGGCGTCCATGGTGACGACACGGTCGCGCTCGGAGTTGGCACGGCTCAGGGCGCTGGTCACCTGCTGGGCCTGGTCGGGGTCGTCCCAGAGGTCGGGGGCGGAGGCCTGCTTCTCGAGGTCGGCGATGGTCACGCCCAAGGCGTCGAGGTCGGTGACCCCACGCACGGAATCCATCGTCGCGCGCAGTTCCTTGATCTCTTGCGTGAAGTCAACAGCCACGATCGAACAGCCTACGGCAGCGCGGCGCCTGCCGTGCACGGCCGGGCGCGGCCAGGGTATGGAGCGGCGCTGCGGCGAGCAGTCCTGCCCATTGCCTCCGGCGTCGTCGTGGGTCAGGATGCGCACACCGGGTGAGCACCGGGCCGCCCGGGTCGTCAGGGAACAGGGGAAGGACAGGGGTATGCGCATCCGTGCTGCGCTCGTGCGGCTCGTCGCCGTCGCGGGCCTCATCGCTCCGATGGGAGTCGTCACCGCCACGTCGTCCGAGGCTGCGGTGACGTGCCCTCCGCGGCTGGGGCTGACGTGGTTCACCAACAACTTCGACGCGGGGACGACCATCCCCTACACGAACACCGACTACGTCTCGCAGGGCCTGGCCTACTGGCCGGCGAAGGACTGGCTCATCACGTCTCTGAGCGACGACACGTGGCTGCCGGGCAGGAACATCCTCGCGGTGAAGAACCGCTCCACGGGCACCCTCGTCAAGAAGGTCTTCGTCCAGTACACCAACGGTGCGGAGATCGAGGGGCACATGGGCGGCGTCTCCGTCGCCGGCGGCAGCCTGCTGCTGTCGACGAGCTCCGGTGGCAGGAACCTCTTCCGGTTCTCGCTGCGTGCGCTCGAGCTGGCGCCCCACAACACGGCGCTCAAGACCAACGGCTCGTGGTCGGTCAAGGCCAGCTCGTACAACACCGCCGCGGGCGGCTACCTCTACGTCGGAAGCTTCAGCGACGCCCTCAACGGCAGCTCCACGATGTGGCGATACAAGCTGACCTCGACGCAGGCTCCCACGGGCGCCCCTGTGGCGATCAGCACGCCGACGCGGGTCCAGGGGGCCGTCGTCGCCGACGGTCAGTACATCTTCAGCACGTCCTACGGACGAAGCTGCTACAGCCGGCTGAAGTTCAGGAAGATCGGCTCGAGCACCTACGGGCGCCCGATCGAGATCCCGCCGATGAGCGAGGGCATCGTCAACGTTCCGCGCGGCGCGGCGGGGCCGGCCGGCGACTGGGTCTACGTCAACTTCGAGTCGGGCTCCGACCAGTACAAGGACGCGACGATGCGCCAGTTCCGCTTCCAGCACGCCTACCTGACGGCACTCACCCCGTGACGTCCTGACGGCGCACGGCACACACCCGCACACGACGACGGGCCCGCGGGATCCGCGGGCCCGTCGTCAATGGGGCCACGTTCCTGCCGGACCGACCTACCTGTAGTTGCCGGCCATCCACTTCAGGTCGTCCCTGGTCGGGCTCGACAGCGTCGACGACGAGCTGGTGTAGGAGTACATCGCGCTCCTGCTCGACGTGGAGTGGGGCAGGCCGCCGCAGTGGCCGAGCTCGTGGATCGCCAGCTGCTGGCCACCCGTGAGAGTGGCCCACGAGGGCGCGAGGTGGACGGTGCACGACGTGATGACGCCGCCGCTGCTCACCGGGCTGGCGTCGCCGATCGCACCGAAGATCGACGAGTCCTCGGCGACGACGGTGATGTTGGCCCGGGCCGGGTCGCTCGTGGTGACGACGTTCCACCCGGAGGTGCGCCACTCGCCCACCGCCTCGGCGATGCGGAACCAGTTGCCGCCACCGGTCGAGTCGTAGACGACCGCCTGGGTGGCCCAGCGGCCCAGGTAGGGCGCCGCCGTCGGGGCTGTCGGCGCCGGCTTGGCGGCCTGCGAGGGGGCGGCGGCGCCGAGGGCGATGCCCGCTGCTCCGGCCGCTGCGAGTGCGACGAGGACGATCCGCTTCATGTGCCTGCTCCTGCTCGGGACGCCGCGCGCGCCGGGTGGCATTGGCGCTGTTTGTCCAAATTATCGACTTCGTCCGAACCTGAGGCATTTTTGACGATCTCTTGACCTTTCGGGGCGCTCCGGTGGACGCCACACCGCGCGACGGAACGACGACGGCCCACCCCGCGGGCGGGGTGGGCCGTCGTTCGCGTCTGCGCGTCGTCAGCAGTACTTCGCGCTGCCGGAGCTCGTCCACGAGCAGGTGTCGACCGTCGTGCCGGCCGCCGTCTTGAGGTATGCCGTGTCGCCGGAGTTGTTCCAGACGTACCACGAGTAGTTGTAGTACCGGTTCGCCGTCGTGGCCGTGCCGCGGCCGGTGCGGACCGTCACGGTGGCGCCGGCCTTGAGCGTGAAGGCCGGGAACTTGTACGTGTAGCCCGTCTTGTCGCGCAGCGTCCATCCCGTGATCGACCGGTTGGTGCGCGTCGTGTTCTTGATGACGACGTACTCCGAGTTGAGGCTCGTGTTGCTGCCGGTGTCGGCCCCCGGGGAGTTGTACTGGACCTTGTAGATCATGATCGCCGGCAGGGCCTGGGCCGAGCTGGCGGCGGCGATGGGGGCGGCCACGGCGAGGCCGAGGCCGGCGGCCGCGACAAAGGCCTTCTTGACGTACGCGTACATGTGTTTCCTTCGTCCGTGCGGCTCGGCGGCCGCGTCACATACCAGTGGCGCCGTCCGTCGGACGGCGCCACGGTTCCCTGTCCCGACGCACCGCACCGGCCAGGCTTGGACGTGCTGGGACGGCGCGGGCGTCACACGGAGGTTACGACCGCGGCGGCGGCGGCGTGGTCGTTTCGGACGAAATGCCGTTGGGCCCCCGCCTCAGGCCAGCGGCGACCGGGCGCGCGAGGTGACGGTGATCGTCACGCTGCCACCGAGGGACTCGAGGACCCACCCGCTCATGGGCAGGGTGGCAGTCCCCCGGAGGGTCACCACGGCGGTGGCCCCGTCGGACGTGCCCGTGTCGGGGACCACGGACCACGACGTGATGCCCGGCGGCAGCGGAGTGCGGGCGAGGTGCTGGCGTGCCGCGCGCGCCACGGACTCGTCGGTGACTGAGAGCCGGTCGAGGACCCCCTCCTCGTACGCGACCCGCTCGTCGAGCGCGTCCGCGGCGTCGAGGGCTGCCGCGTCGGCCGTGTCGAGCAGGCGCATCCGGGCCAGCTGCGCAGCGGTGACGTCGACGGCACCCAGGACGAGGAGGGTCACGAGGACGAAGAGCCCGAGCACGAGCACGCCGATCTGCCCCTCGTCGGCGCGGCCTCGAGCCAGGACCCGGCACAGGAGGCCGCGCCGGCGGGGCCGGCCGTGGCCGACGGGGGCGACCCGGTCGGCATACGTCCTCGTCATCGCGCGACGAACCTGTCGACGGACGCCACGTGCGTCGAGCTGACTGTGACCGACGAGGGCACGTGGTCGGCGATGAGATCGGGCACGAGGGGCAGCTGCACCTCGATGCTTGCCACGGACGTCACCGCCCCGTCGGGGCGCAGGCACGGCGTGCCGTCGCAGCTCACGGCGACCGCCGCGCCCCGGTCGAACGAGAAGTCGCGGAAGGCCAGCGCTGCCGCCGCACGCGCCCGGGCCAGGCCGTCGTCGTCGGACCGCGCGGTGACGAAGGCCCGGCCCGCCTCGCGACCGGCGAGGGAGGCCGAGAACGATGCTGCCTGGATGCGCGCTGCCGTGAGGACGAGATACGTCAGCGGCAGCAGGAGCAGGATGCCGAGGAAGATGAACTCGATGATCGCTCGTCCGTCGTCGGTCGCGTGCAGGCTCGGCGAGCCGTGCCCGGTGCGACGGCGCGCGACACGGGCCACGAGCTGCTCCGGGCGTGTCACGGATTCGCTCCCGCGACGACCTGCTCCTCGCTGAACGCGCGCCCGGAGACCGTGAGCAGGCCCGCCGGCCCCACGGGTCCGATGACGGGAAGCGGTGCCGTCACCCTGACCTCGACGACACGCACCCCGGAGGCAGTCACCGACCGCTCCGCGCTCACGTCCTGCGCGAACGAGCGGTTGAGCGACGTCGTGATGAGCGCCTCGGTGCGAGCGACGCCGTCACCCGGCGAGGCGTCGGCACGAGCGCCGTAGCGTGCGCCTTCGGACGCCGCCGAGATGAGCGTGTTGCGCACGTAGAGCGCCAGCCCCAGCTGGAAGACCCCCATGGCCACGAGGAGCAGCAGGGCCGCGACCATCACGAACTCCGGGATGGCGGAACCCCGGTCTCTCGTCGGGCACGGGGACGCGTGCGGGTGAGCCCGCTCGGCCCGCTCGGCACGCGCCACCAGTGCCGCTGGGGACGGGAGCGTGCCGAGAAGTCGACGCCTCACGGGCCCTTGACGTTGGAGATGGCGTCGCTGAAGAGCTGCCCGAGCTGCGGACCCGCGATGGCCCAGAGTGCCGTGACGAGCCCGGCCGTCATGATCGTGATCAGGACCCAGCCGGGCACGTCGCCGCGGTCGCGGGGGCCGGCGATGCGGTGGCCGGCCGCGGCGAGGACCGCCCGGGCACGGGCCTGGGTGGCGAGAATGCGGTTCATGTCGTTCTCCCTGTGATCGGTGTGGTGGTGTGCACCGGCTCGCTGCCGTCAGAGCCGGAAGTGCAGGAAGCTGAGGCCCGGGTAGAGGGCGAAGAGCACCGTGACGGGCAGGGTGAGGAAGACGATCGGGACCATCATGTAGATCTCCTTGCGCCCTCCCTGCTCCATGAGGGTGCGGCGGCCGTCCTCGCGGACGTCCTGCGCCTGGGCGCGGAGCACCTCGGCCAACGGGGTGCCGCGCTCGACCGCGACGACGATCCCGTCGACGAAGCGGGACAGGCTCATCAGGCCGGTGCGGTCGGCGAGACCTTGCAGCGCCGAGGGGAGGTTTGCTCCCGCTCGGGCGTCGGCGAGGCAGCGCCTCAGCTCGTCGGACAGCTCCCCCTGCGAGAGACGGCAGACGCGTTCCAGGGCGCCGACTGCTCCCTCGCCGGCGCTGACCGCGAGCGCGAGAAGCTCTGCGACAGTGGGGAACTCGGTCAGCATCCGGGCCTCGCGGCGGACCGCGGCCCGGGTGAGGAGGTAGTCGCGTACGGCGATGCCGCCCATGATGCCGACCAGCACCATCGAGACGAGGACGGGAACAGGGAACCGGCGCTGCGCGACCGCGACGACGCCGGTGAAGACGAGGCCACCGACACCGCCGAGGGCACCGGCCATGACCTGCTCGGCACGGAAGCGGTCGACGTCAGCGGGTCGACCGGCGCGGAGCTGCCGCCGGGCGACGGAGGGCGCGCCGCCCGTCACCGCCCCGACGCGGGCGCCCAGCCGGCTGACGTAGGGCGCGAGCAGCTCGCCGAAGCCGAAGGGGCCGCGCGCTGGAGCCGGACGGGACAGCAGGGTGGACGGGCGCGGGGTGTCACGCAGGTACGGCTCGAGGCGGTCGTCGAGCGTGGGCCGACGGCTCGCCGGGAGCCCGGCGACCACGAGCGCGAGACCCGCGAGCAGGAGCACGCCCGAGGCGGCGCCGGTCCACGACCAGCCGTCACGCAGCACGTCGCCGATGCGTTCCGTGAGGCCGTTCACCGGAGCACCCGCTCTTCCTCGGGGAGCCGGCCGATCCAGACCATGGCCCGGTAGGCGACGACACACAGCCCCGCCCCGACCGCGAGAACCAGCCAGCCGGTGGGCGACGAGTAGGCCTCGAGCGAGCTGCCGTTGAGCGCGAGCATGCCGAGGATCACCCAGGGCGCACCCGCCGCCAGACGGGCGGCGTTGACGGTCCAGCTCTGGCGCGTCTCGAGCTCTGCGCGGGTGCGGGCGTCCTCGCGCAGGAACGACGACAGCGTGCGAAGGAGCTTGCCGAGGTCGCTGCCACCGACCTCTCGTGCGATGCGGAGCGACTCGACGATGCGGTCTCCGACGGGGTCGCTGAGCCGGTCCTTCAGGCGGTCGAGGCAGTCGTGGAAACGGCCGGTCGTGCGGTAGTCCTCCGCGAACGCGGCGAAGGCCGGGCGCAGCTCGGCCGGGCCACGGACCGACAGCTGGGACAGCGCCTCGGGAAGGGCCAGACCGGCCCGCACACCGGACGTGATGTTGTCGACGACATCGGGCCACAGGTCGCGAAGCTTGTTGCGGCGCTTGCGTGCTCGCATACGAACGAGGGAGACCGGGACCGCACCCGCCATGAGGCTGAAGCAGACGGCGATGGGGACCACGCGGGTCAGGGCCACGACGAGAACGAACGTGAAGGCGAGGAGCACGAACGAGCCGACCATGAGGTTCGCCGGAGTCAGAGATGCGTAGCCGGCCTGGTTCAGGTGGTCGTGCAGCTCGGCCATGAAGCCGCCCCGCCGGGTGCGTACGTGTGCGGGCTCCTGCGGCCAGAACGACCAGTACACGAAGAAGGTGCCGGCGCCGAGGAGCAGCCCGATGGCCAGGGGCGGGATCACGGGTGGACCTGCCCCAGCAGTGCGGCCACGTCGTAGCCGGCGCGTTCGAAGGCCTCACGGTGCGGTGGGAACCCGTCGGCACGCTTCAGTACCCCGTCGCGCATGACGAACAGGTCGGCGATCTCGATGACGTCGCCCTCGGCCCGGCCCGGCACCGCGACGATCTCGCGCACGCGGCGCACTCCGTCGCGCTCCAGGGCCACGTGGACGACGACGTCGACGGCCGCCGCGACCGTCGGCACGACGAACCGGCTCGACACGTTCTCGCCGGCCAGCAGCGGCAAGGTGCACATCTTGGTGACGGCCTCGCGCGCGCTGTTGGCATGGACCGTGCACATGCCGGGGACGCCGCTGTTGAGGGCGATGAGCAGGTCGAGGCTCTCCTCCTGGCGCACCTCCCCCACGATGATGCGCGAGGGACGCATGCGCAGGGCCTCCTTGACGAGGCGGCGGAGCGGCACCTCGCCGGTGCCCTCGAGACTGGGCTGGCGACACTGCATGGAAGCCACGTCGCGTTGCGGGATCTTCAGCTCGAAGACCTCCTCGCACGTGACGACGCGCTCGCGCGGCGGGATGGCGGCGGCGAGGCAGTTGAGCAAGGTGGTCTTGCCAGCCTGCGTACAAGCCGGTAATTGCCAAGGTGGTTACGAGGTAGCCTTGGAATCCATGCCCACTCGCCGCTGTGCCATCTACGCCCGCATCTCCGTTAGCTCCGAGGAGTCTGTCTCCATCGATCGCCAGATCGAGTCCGCGGAGCAGTACGCCGCAGCTCGCGGCTGGACCGTCGCAGGCGTCTTCAAGGATGACGGCGTGTCCGCCACGCACAACAAGCCCGAGGACCGGGCCGGGTGGCGGGCGCTGCTCGCGTCCCGGGAGAATTTCGACGCCGTCATCATCTGGAAGATCGACCGGCTGGCCCGCCGCGTGATCGACTTCCTGCATGCCGACGTGGCCCTGCAGGAGCGCAACGCGGGCATCGTCGCGGTTGAGCAGAGCATCGACATGACGTCCGCCGAAGGCCGGATGATCGCGCAGGTGCTCGCGATCTTCGCCGAGTACGAGGCGGCTGCCATCTCGGCCCGGGTCGCTGCTGCCCGGACACATCTGCTGCGGAGCGGTCGCGTCGTAGGCGGGACGGTGCCCTACGGCTACCGCTCTGTGCCGAACCCAACGGGCCCAGGCTTCGTCCTGGCCCATGACCCGGAGCGGATCGAGTACGTCCGGACGATGGTGAAGCGGACGCGGGAGGGCCGCTCCATCTACTCGACCGTGCAGTGGCTGGACGAGATGGAGGCTCCGACTCCGACCGGGCGCGGCTCCTGGGTCTACTCGACGGTCGAGCGGATCCTCCGCCATCCAATCCTCGCCGGCATGACTGCTTTCAACCCGGGCAACGCTGACAAGGTCCGAGGCCAGCAGGTGCTCCCGGGAGAAAACGGCCTGCCGGTCGTGGACGAATCCCTCGCCATCATGACGCAGGCGGAGTGGCGAGCGATGGTGCGCCAGCTCGACGAGCGGGACACCGCCCAGTCCAAGCCGGTCGCGCTGCGCGCCAAGACGTCGGGGCTGCTGTCCGGCCTCGTGATGTGCGGTGACGACCGGCACGGCTCTCCCGTCCGCATGTGGCGCGGGACGATCCAGGGACGCCCCGGCTACTACTGCCCCGAGTGCTCGCAGGCGATCTCCAATTTCGAGCACGTCGTGGTCCAGGAGTTCCTGCGGCAGAAGGGCGAGCGGGTGCGCTGGTCTGTGGTGGAGGAAGTACTGGAGGGCGGAGCCGCGCTCATCCCCGAGATCGAGCACCGGCTGGACGAGCTGGACACTCTCCTCCGCCAGACCCGCGATCGCGAGGAGCGGGCACGTCTTCAGGACGAGCAGGCGCGGCTGCTGGACCTCCGCGACGAGAAGGAGGCCGAGGCCCCGGTGATCCGGCACGTCGCCACCCGGGGCACGCAGATGTTCGGCGAGGACTGGGAGCAGGCCGAGACGGACGAGGAGCGCCGGGACATCCTCGGTGACGCCCTCCACAGCATCACGGTTCGGCGCGGACGCCCCGGCCGACGGACGGACGCGCAGATCCTCGCTCGCCTCACGTTCGACTGGAAGGTGCCCGAGGACCTCGGCCCCATCGTCGCCCCGACCGACGAGGAGTTGGCGAGCTGGGCCGAGGAGGCCTGAGGTTCAAAGTCTCAGCCCTGGGCCCTTGCTACGAGTCCCGACTCGAACCAGTTGACGAGGGTCACGGCCATTGAGACAGCTACGGTCGCCTCTTCAATGGAAACGTCCCCCGGCGCGGAAGGCTGGCCACCATGCCGGTCGTGTTGTCCATGCCAGAGAAGGCGCAGCATGCCCACGAGTACGTCGCGAGAAGGCGCCTTGTCATGTTCGCGGTTCATAGGAAGTTGCCAATTCTTCTGGTCCTCCATCTGCCTCAAGACCGTGCCTAGCGTCGCGTTGGCGTTAGTTGGCGACACGACGGGGACGGCGGCATCTTCGACCGCCTTGATTGCGAAGCCGTAGGCAGCGCTGGCATTTGGCTCCAGGCCATACAACTCCTCCCACGCCTTGGCGAGCCTCACGCCAGCGCGCCCCGACATGCTCATGACGGAATCTGCCGCGAGCTGCACGCCGATGGGAACTCGGCGGACGAGGCCCGGGCGACCGGCTCGTGTACCCACCTCCCACGCAGACTTGGACCGCGTCAACATCTCGTCGAGCTCGCTTTGGCCACCTCTTCCGTGCGCGAGTAGGTAATCGGCGACCTGCAACGGTGAGGGATGAGCTCTCAGGACGCTCATGGCTTTCGCGATCTGCTGCTGCCCCAGCATTTGGTCTACTTGTTCCTCACGAACGTTCGGCAGGGGGATACGGAGCCGCTGACACATCTCCTCCACTAGCTCAACCGCGAGCATGCTTACGGCGAACACATCGCCATACCCGTTCCTGACACGCTGTATCTGCGTGATGGCCTCCTGGATCCACGCCCAGAATGCTGCGCTCATCCACGCCGGCACTCCGTCATGCAGGGCGTCGTACTCCGCAACCTCCTCGACTGTCTCGACCCCGAGTGGTCGCCACGCATCGTCACTCATGCCGGGGAGTGTGCCACGCGGTACGGACGGGGAGGCGCACGAGACGCCCTCGAACCCTGCTCTCCCAGCCGAACCGGCAGCTTATGGCGTATCGCACGGTGCACGGCGTGAGGGCCGTCCTGGGAGCGATTCTCCGGAGACACACAACTAGACACTGATCCCTAAGCAACAGGCGTAAGGTTCAGGCCGAGCCAGAGCGCTGACACCTTCGGGAATGCGTGCGGCCTGATCGCCCGGGCACAGGCGGTCCGACAGACTCCGTGGGCACTCCGAGGACACCGGCCAGGTGGCCCCTCTCCAGATCACTCTGTTGAGGAGCGTCACCCATGTACGACCGCATCGACCCCATCACGGCCCGGAACCAGCTCGCTGCCCTGCACTCGCGGGGAGCCACGCCCGACCCGGAGGCCAAGGCTGCCGCCCAGCGCACCCTCGCGACCGCCAAGATCGACAAGGCGATCCGCGAGGCCCTCGCCGTCGCCCCCGGCCTCGACGACGCGCACGTGGGCCACCTTGTCGGACTGATCCTGAACGCTTCCGGCGTCGACGGTGAGACGTCGATCCGGGTTGAGCGCGACGTGCGGGCTGCTGTCGTCGCGGCTCAGGGTGGTGAGGGAAAGTGAGCCGCCGCGCACACAGCGAAAGCCGCGAGAAGCGCAAGGACGCCAAGCGACAGGCCCGCCGCCCCGTCCACTTCGACAAGTACGAGCATCGCAAGGTCGAGCGCGACATGGACCGCCAGTTTGCGGATCTCGCCCGCCCCTTCAACGGCGAGGAGGCCGACGATGAGTGACCCCGCAGACGACTTCGACTCCTGGGAGCAGGAGCGCGCCGAGGCGCAGGCGATGGACGAGATCTTCGACGACCTGATCGAGCAGCGCGGCATGAGCGTGGAGGACCTGGTCCGCTGGACCAAGGACATGCACGACGACATGGCGCAGGCGTACCTCGAGCGGATGATGAAGGACAGGCCGGTACTCACGGCTCGAGCCCGCCACACCGTGAAGGACGAGGCCTACTTCGTTGAGGTCGAGGCCCAGCGGCTGCGCACCCAGCAGAAGGCCAAGGCCAAGGTCGAGGCCGAGCTGCGTCCGCCCCAGGAGCGGCCTGCGATCGTCAGCCTGACGGACTTCCTGTCCGAGCCGGACGAGGACGTGCGCTACCGGGTGGACGGCCTCTGGCCCAAGGACGGACGCATCCTCCTCACGGCTCAGTACAAGGCCGGCAAGACCACACTCGCGGGCAATCTCATCCGGTCGCTCGCCGACGGGGACGCGTTCCTCGGCTGCTTCGAGACGGAGCGCGTCGAGCGCGTGATCCTGCTCGACAACGAGCTGGCTCCCAACATGGTGCGGATGTGGCTGCGGGAGCAGGACATTCGCAAGACGGACGCGGTCGACGTCGTCTCGCTCCGAGGCAAGCTGTCGTCGTTCGACATCCTCAACCCTGACACCCGCGCCGAGTGGGCGGAGTACCTCGGTCCGGCGGACGTGCTGATCCTCGACTGCCTGCGCCCGGTGCTGGACGCGCTCGGGCTCTCCGAGGCCAACGAGGCAGGCCGGTTCCTGGTCGCGTTCGACGAGCTCGCCCGGGAGGCGGGGATTCGCGAGCTGCTCCTGGTCCACCACATGGGCCACAGCAACGAGCGGTCTCGCGGAGACAGCCGCCTGCTCGACTGGCCGGACGCGCTCTGGAAGCTGGTGCGCGAGGGCGAGGAGGACACCGAGGAGTCCGGAGCGACGACCCCGGCTCGGTTCTTCTCCGCAGTCGGCCGCGACGTCGAGCAGGCGGAGCGTCGCCTCGCGTTCGATCCGGAGACCCGGCACCTGACGGTCAATGGGCAGGGACGCCGCTTCGCCCGGGCCGCAGACCTGGAGGACGCGGTGAAGGAGTGGGTGAGTCAAAACCCGGGCTGTTCCCAGAACAGCATCGAGTCCAACGTGGACGGGAAGACGGGATACAAGCGCACCGCCATCAAGTCGCTCGTCCAGCGCTCCGAGCTCCGTCGAGAGAAGAAGGGAAACGGGTTCGCGCACTACTTGAACGACGAGGCAGAAGCGGCCTCAGATTTCTCAGAAGACGCCTGATCCCCTGTCACTGCGCCCCTGCGCCCCGGTACGCCCCGGCGCAGGGGCGCAGTGTCGTTGGGGTGGTGCGCCCCTGCGCCTATGAGGGCGCAGGGCACCACCACGCGGCGTGCAGGCGTGACAGAGGTGGAGTGAGGAGGGGCGCAGTGCCGGTAGGGGCGCATGGATTCTGAGAACGAGAAGGGGCCTGGGTTCTCAGAAAACGAGAGCAGGGCGTAGAAGGCCGAGGGCCGTGGAGCAGGGCGATGCCAAGGCCCGGGGTGGTGAGAGGCCGGGAGAGGCACGGAGAGGACGGAGAGCGCCACAGCTCGCCCCGGCGCGAAACCACGCCGAGGACCGTAGACGGGACGAGCGCGCTCAGCCGCAGACGAGCTCGCGCACAGCGTTCAGGACGTCCGAGGCATCGTCTGCTCCAATCTCGCGCAGCAGCTTGTCGCCACTGACGCTCGGCTCAAGCACAGCGGCGATCACCTCGCCCACACGCCCATCAGTTACGTACACCCGGACCTGTGCGTTCTGCGTGTACGGCAAGACGTCCATCGGCGGGAGCGTGGCCAGCCCGCCGCGCCGCATCTTGGACGCGATGTCCTTCACCACGTTCACGCCCAGCCGGTCCCATCCGGCGGCGTCCCGGACCTTCCACATCGGCACCACGGCGATCCCGCCCTTGGCCTCGATCTCCTCTCGGAGCCGGGCCATCGGCCGCTTCAACACCTTGTCAGCCATCTATCTGCCTCCCATGTAAGTACCCAGATAAGACGCTATCCCATGATCTTATTTTGAGGAAGCACCCTCGGCCTGCACATCCACATCCCTCACACGCCTGAGCACGAGAGCGCCAACCCCAGCAATGTGAGGCCTTGGACGGTGGCGCTGATCCCGCTAGGTGTCCAGCGTGCGCACAGGTACCGTTCAGGTCGCGGGCATGGGGACCCTTGCCCGCGACGACTGAGGAGGAGAGCTTGTGATCCAACTGCTTTGGCACCGCTGGCGGACCGGACATTGGTCATGGTGGAAGGAAGACATGATCTGGTCCGGCGAGCGCGCCACCGTCTACTTCTGCGACTGCGGCGAGCAGTTTTGGCCGCTCACGAAGGAGGGGCCGCAGAAGGACTGGCGTGATAGCACGGTGAAGAGGGAGCGGCCCGAATGAGCGCGAGCCCGCGAGTGCTCGGCTACATCCGACGCTCGACTGACAAGCAGGACATCTCCCCCGAGGTCCAAGCAGCGCGGCTGGAGGAGTCTGCGGCGGTGCTCGGCTGGGCGCTGGAGCTGCGGTACGAGGAAGCGGCCAGCGCCAAGTCTCTGGAGGGACGCCCGGTGCTTGCTGCGGCGTTAGCCGACTTGAAGGCGGGCCGAGCCCACACCCTCGCCGTCGCCAAGCTCGACCGCCTCTCCCGCGACGTGGAGGACTTCGCAGGGCTCCTCAAGCTGGCGGAGCGGCAAGGCTGGGCCTTGGTCTGCCTCGACCTCGGCGTGGACACGAGCACGATCACCGGCCGGGCGATGGCTCACGTCACCGCCGCGTTTGCCGAGATGGAGCGTCGCCGGATCGGAGAGCGGACACGGGAAGGCATGGCGCGTATCCGAGCGACGCAGGGCAAACACATGGGCCGCCCTTCGCTTATCCCCGCCGAGGTCGAGGAGCGCATCGCCGCGCTGCACACGGATGGCAAGTCCGCCTCGGCCATCGCGGAGCTGCTGGAGCGGGAGGGCGTGGCTCGGCCCACCGCTCGGTCAAAGTCCTGGCACCACAGCCATGTCACCGCCGCCGTGCGCCGGGTGGAGGTTCGTCGCACCGCCGCATAGTGGCGCGATGTGTTCAGCCGGCGACGACCGCGATCACGATGGCGACGATGGATGCCACTGCAGCGATGCCGGCGAGAATCACTCCCACAATCGTCCAGCGGAGCATCTGGCGTTCCCGAACCTCGGCCGCTGCCGCAGACGCGAGCGTGTGCTCGACCAGCTGCTCGGTGAGCTCTTGCGACTTGGCTGTCGACCGCGCCGTGCGCGCGATGTCGAACGGCGTCATGTCCACGCTCTTGTACTGACTCCAGTCGGTCATGTCCGAAGAATCGCACGGACCAGCGACAGCGAGGCCTGAGACAGCCGCTCTCCCAGGCGATCCCACCGTCACCCACCCAATACCAGCCCCAGCCCCGTCAAGGCCGCGAGAGCGCCGGATAGCGCCTAACCGTCCTCGCCCTCTTGTCGAGGTATAGTTCAACCGTCAACCAGTTCCCTTCTCCATCTCGTTGACGAGACATCCGCGTGGTACGCGGGGGCAGTCAGCCCGAACCAGCCAGGTCGCCACGCAGCGACGGGAGCAGGAGCTCCACACGACGCCAAGTCCAGGCGGACGGACGTCGAGTTCCTCGCGAATCCCGTTCTTCTGCAAAGGAAATCCTTCATGGGTACTTCCCCAACCAAGTCCGCGCTCCTCGCGGCTGGCGACCTCTACGGCCTCCTGGCCCTCAACCGCGCCACCTTCGGCTCGGCGGTAATGGCTCGCGGCTACGCCTCCACCGGCGACCTCAAGATGCTCGGTGACGGCACCGACATCAACACCCTCTGGGACGAGTTCCAGAAGACCGTCGAGCAGGCGAACGCGGATCGCGGCGCGCTCGTCGACCTCCTGACCTTCCGCACCGCGGACAAGTCAGACCAGGTCCTGCAGGCTCCGGCTGGCACGGCGGAGTTCGAGGACGCGTCCGAGTACGGCGTTCCGGTGGGCTCCCGGGCGGAGGCCGCTGTGGTCTCGCTCGGCTACGACTTCCGCTGGAAGGACCTCGCGACCCGGTACACGTGGCAGTACCTCGCGGACGCGACCTCCGGACAAGTCGAGAGCCTGCACAACGGCGCGCTCGCGGCCGACTCGCGGCTCCAGTACAAGACCGTCCTGGGCGCGCTCTTCAACCCGAGCAACCGCACCTCCGCCTCCACGGACGCCGAGATCAAGGCCCTGTGGAACGGTGACGGCTCGGAGATCCCGGAGTTCGAGGGCAACAGCTTCTCCCCCACCCACACGCACTACACGACGACCGAGTCGGTCACGCTCGCCCCGGCCGACGTGGAGTTCCTGCAGGGCCAGGTGCTGGAGCACGGCTACGGCGAGGTCGACGGTGCGCAGCTCGTCATCCTCTGCAACCGCACCGAGGGTGACGTCATCGCCGGCTGGCGCGCCGGGGTCGGCGGGGCCAAGTTCGACTTCATCTCCTCGGACACGTCCGTCCCGTACCTGACGACCGAGCAGCTCGTCGGCTCGCGTCCGGCCGGCAACTTCCGCGGACTCAAGGTCACCGGCCAGTACGGCCACGCGCTCATCGCGCCGACCTCGCTCGTCCCGGTCGGCTACGTCGTCTGCGTCGCGGTCGGCTCGTCCACCCCGGTGATCGGCCTCCGCGAGCACTCGCGGATGCGCGGCCTGCAGATCATCCGCGGCAATAACAGCGACTACCCGCTGATCGACAGCTACTACGTCCACGGCATCGGGGCTGGCGTCCGCCAGCGCGGCGCTGCGGCGGTGCTGCAGGTCACGGTGTCGGCCGCCTACTCGGCACCGGCGCTCTGACAGACCCCGGCTCGGTGGGGCGGCATGACTTGGACCTCCCACCGAGCCGGTTTCCAAGTCACCTTCCAAGTCATGTGAAGGAGCGAATCCGCATGGACCGCGAAACGATCGATCCCCTGGAAATCATCGAGCAGGCCGAGTCCCTCTGGCCTCACAACACGCACGCCGTCGAGGACCCCGCCGTCAGCGAGGCCGTCCAGTACGCGCTCTCCAAGCCGACCGACGCCCCGAACAACGTCGCCCTCCTGCGCCGTGCAGGCAAGCACAGCTCGCGGGTTCG
Source organism: Terrabacter terrigena (assembly GCF_042676085.1). NCBI lineage: Bacteria > Bacillati > Actinomycetota > Actinomycetes > Micrococcales > Intrasporangiaceae > Terrabacter > Terrabacter terrigena. The sequence goes on along the minus strand of NZ_JBHTKH010000008.1, from coordinate 100,858 downwards.
CCGTCTTTTCGACGTCGTCTTCGGCAAGGCGATGCTGTGGTCCGACTTCGACTTCTTCGAGGCTCCCTGCGACCGCTGCCTCGGCGACATCCAGCCGCAGCACTCGCTCTGGGTCCCGGCTGGCGCGACCGTCGTTGAGGTCCACATGTGCGCGGACTGCCGCGTGCAGGTCGACGCGCTGCTGACCGACCTCGTCTGGGACTGATCCGATGGGTCGCCGTCGTCGCTCTGAGGAGTGGTGGGCCAACCATCCGGAAGTGCTCCGGTGCACCGCCCACTACAAGTCGAACGGGAAGCAGTGCGCCGTCGAGGCCACTCCCGGCACGAACGTCTGCAACCAGCACGGCGCGCTGATCCCTGCCGTGCAGGCCAAGGCTGCTACCCGCATCGGCATGTCGGTGGACGACGCTGTGAAGCGTCTCCAGGGAATGCTCGACGATCCCGGCGTCGACGCTCGCGACAAGATCAAGATCCTGCATGACCTGCTCGACCGAGGAGGCCTCGGCGCCACAGGGAAGCACCTCGTCGCCATCGCCACGCAGGACCCGGTGGAGAAGCTGTTCCAGGACCTGCTGTCCACCCCCGGCATGCTCCGCGAGCCTGGCCAGATTCCTGCAGCCTCGGCCCCTTCGTCCGTGGATGAAGACGTCAAGCGGTGGAACGCCGAAGTGATGGCCGACGACGAGGATGACGTAATCAGCGACATCGTGGATGCGGAGGTCGTGGAGGAGACTCCCCGACTTCCGAATCCCCCGGCTCGGCAGCGACCGGCCGGCACGAAGCCTGTAACTCCCCCTCACATTCGCGACGCGCTGGCGCGGCTGCTGTGAAGGGACGATCGCGCCTACCAACTGCACGGGACGAACGCTCCTTACGGCCTGAAGTCTTGACGGGCGTAGAGAACTGCCAGAACAGGCGCTCCCCTGCGAGGCCAATGCCCACGGCCGTCGTAGGCTCCGGGCATGACGGCAGGGGTCTTTCCAGCAGCATCAAGCGCGACAGCCGACGCGATAGTTTCGATCCAGGACGCACTCGTAGAAGTTCTCCTTCTCCAGACTGAGTACTCCTCGTCGAATACGCCAAGCATGCAGCGTCGAGGAACGCTCATCAGAAGAGACATTCCGCGTTGGATGGAGTCCCAACTCGGCGTCCAGCCCAAGCCGAAGCAGGACGGCATTAACGACCTTGCAGTCGAAGGTCGGGACGCGACCGGCCTGAAGAGCAGAACTCCTTGGGCCCGGGTCCATTCCATTTCACGCTCACCCCGTGCGACCGAAGGATGGTACGTCGTATACCTGTTCAGCGAGGCTGGCGATCGCGTGTACGCCAGCCTCAACCAGGGGACCACCCGTTGGTCGGGTGGCGAGTTTCGTCCTCGTCCGAAGGAGGAGCTCATCGCCCGGGTCGACTGGGCTCGTAAGGTTCTCGAGGGGGAGCTAAAGGCTCGACAGGATCTCCTGCGCCGCATCGACTTGCAAACCAAGGGGCGTCTCGGTCTTGGCTATGAGATCGGCAACGTTGCAGCCATCGAATACCCACTCAACGACGTCCCGTCGGAGGCCCGGCTTGCGGACGATTTCCGCTTCTTGACGGACTTGTTGCGCGCCCTCTACCTCGCGGAGGAAGAAGCTCTCGATCTGCCTGGCGAGCCAGCTCCTGAAGTAGCCGACGCCGAGGTTGCCGTGGACCAATCCGCCGGCCGACGTGCTCGCCGGCAGGGTTTCCGCCTGTCCGTCGAAGAGAAGCTGGCGATCGAGAAGCACGCGGTTCGAGTCGCGACACAGTTCTTGGTCAGCAGTGCCGGTGGGAAATGGACTGTGAAGGACGTAGGCGCGACGTCGTCTTACGACCTAGACGCCCGACGTGGTGATGAGCGGCTCTATGTGGAAGTGAAGGGGACGACGAGTCTCGGGGAAGAAGTCATCTTGACTCGTAATGAGGTGGACCTGCACCGTGCGCAGCACCCCAACAACATGCTCGTTGTGGTCAGCAGCATCGATCTCGATCGGGACGTAACGCCACCGCTGGCGTCTGGGGGCAATGTTCGTGTTGAGTCCCCATGGTTGATTGCCGAGGAAAGCCTCAGCCCGATGGCCTACCGTTACACCGTGTGAATGGTAGCGAGAGCCCGGAGGCGCTCTGGGCGCTCCTCCGGGCTCAGCCACCCGTGGGCGTCCCTTTTCTACGAGGCGTCCGAGCGGTATGTGGTCAGGGGACCTCGGACGTCCAGAGAATCTCTTCCGTCGGCCGACCGTTCTCGGTGAACCACACACCCGATCGGGAGATGCACGCCAAATCAGAGCGAACCATTCCGGTAGCGAGAAGCCAGCCGACGTGTTCCGCCGTTGTGAACGGGCGCACCCGCTCCTGGGCTCCGGGATGCGCCCTGAACCAGGAGGCGTCATCCGCTCGCGCCTGGTCGATGCCAGACCTGGTGGGACAGTCCGGCCTGCAGCAGAACCTCTTCGCGCCGCACGTTGGGCAGTGCGTTGGCATGAGACGGACCCAGGCCTTTTGGGCTTCCAGCTCTTCGCTCTCGGTCATGCGGCCCCTTCGTTACGGAACCGATCCATCACGGTTTCGACGAAGTAGCGCACCTCCTCCGGGTCCATCTGCTGCAGCAGGCTTCCGGTGACCGCCGACACCTGCTCCATCTGCGGCTGGGTCCGCCGCACCCGCTTCAGGAACCGAGTCGCTGCCCTGTCGAACTTGTCGCGCTTCACGTCGATCTCCTTCTCTCGGACCCCGCGTGCCGGGGTCGTTGAGACGAGTCTCGTTGCGATGCAACGGAGAGCGCCGAGTACTGCGCACGTAGGCAGTACTCGGCGTCGAACCGCAGCGCCGTGTTACGTCGTCACAGCTCGTCGACGAGGGACTGCACCGAGTCGACACAGTTCTGGAGGTACTCACCCTTCACCTGCACCCGCTTGCCCATGACGTCCATACGCCCCGGCTTCTGCGCGTAGAAGGGGCACCCACGCGCGAAGGACACAACCCCCGCCGTCTGGAAGTCGCGGATCTCGACCATGACGTCCTCCGCAGTCTTGGCGGAGAACATGTCCTTGTGCTGAGCAATCAGCGACTGCACGTCCGCGTCGATCGAGTTGAGGACGGCGGTGTAGGCCGAGGCCGAGACGACGTACTGCGTGAGCCGGTTCTTCGCGATGACGTGGACCTTGGGCAGAGTGCGCCCCTCGGCCCGCAACTTGGTTGCGAAGGCGTACTGCGTGTAGATCTCGGACGGCAACTTGAGTCCGTAGATGAGCGAGAACGCGTTCTGGATCGCACGACGGGACGAGTCGTCCGCCATGACGGGCAGCACCAGCCGGTCAGCACTGGCGAGCGCGACCTGGGTGTACATCGAGAAGCTCGGGTTCGCGTCGATGAAGATGGTGTCGTACTCGTCACCCAGGGACTCGATGAGGTCGCGAACCCAGTCAACCACCGCAATCCAGGGCGAGGTGCCGGGAATCTGGTTGTTGGCGAGCGTCGAGACGGCATTGCTCTGCAGTTCGAGGATCGGGTCGCCAGCGATGATGTCGATGTTGTCCGGGATGTTGGCGTTGTAGTCGGCCGGATGTGAGATGTACACGTGCGGATCGATGGACGGTGCACGGTACGGGTTCGGCATCCGCAACTCGAAGTAGCCGCCAATGGTTCGGCGCGTCGGCTCGTTCTGGCGAGCCAGCAGGGTGTCGCTGCCCTTGCCAGTCAGACCGCCGAACAGCAACTCAGAGAGGTTCGCCTGAGGGCAAACATCGATGGCCAGCACTCGCTTCTCAGGGTTCTGCTTGGCGTAGAAGGCGAGGGACTGAAAGCACAGGCTGGTCTTCCCCGTGCCTCCCTTGTTGTTCCAGAAAGCGTAGGTAACGGGCACCGCTTCTCCTTCGAGAGTCTAATGAGTACTCCTGCAGAGTATCACATGTACGGAATCTCCGTACAAGCGAGACGTTATCTGCGGCTCGATGGGCCGAGTAACCACCCTGGAACATGCCTGGCTGCGTGCCACCGGCGACGAGGACGTTGAGGCCGCTCGCCACCGCGGCCTCGAGGAAGGTCGCGGCCTGGCGCGGCATCGTGCCGAGCCGGACGAGGTCGTCGAGGTGGTCGGCCTTGACGACGAACTTGCGGATGTTCACCTGCCAGTGGGTCCGGCTGATGTCAGGGATGACCACGTGGAGCCGGGACCCGTCGGACAGGGTCGCGTCGACGAACGGGCTGCTGAGGTCGACCCGGCGGCCGCTGCTCTTCAGCATGCGCTCGACGAGGTCACGCACCTCGTCGGCCGAAAGGATCGTCGGGGTGAGCTCGGAGATGCCACCGCGAGCGACGAACACCTTGCTCGGGTCGTTGATCCATATCTCTTCGACGGTGGGGTCGTCGAAGTACTGCTGGAGCGGTCCGTAGCCCGCGACGACGGCGAGGATCGAGTGCACGGCGAGGCGCTGGTCGCCGAGGGACGGCAAACCGCCGTGGAGCGAGCGCTCGTCGTAGTCCTGGACGGCGTCCTGCACGAGGCGGCGTACGGCCTTAGCGTCGCTCGCAGGGTCGAGCCCCGAGCGGCGGATGAGCTCGCGGACCTCGCCCTCGACGTGGCGCACCGCTTCGTGTGTCGACATGCGTTCCCCTGAACCCCTGTGAGTCGCTTCGCCGCCATCCTGCCCGGAGTCTCCGGATCTGGCGCGTCCAAGCTAGGCGACCCGTGAGCGCCCGCGCTCCGGTCATCCACAGACCCGACGGTCCTCGGGCCGGGACCGGCGCTCGGGCCCGGACGAGCGGGCACCGTAGCGCCTCCGTCGGGCGCGCGGCCGGGGCCGTCCACAGGTGTGCATCGACGCATCGGCGCCGAGCCGGGAGGCGGTCTCATGGTCCTCGAACACGAGGAGGCGCATGTGCACCTGACGGTGACTGTCATCGACCCGGAGCACCTGGGCGCGGCGCGGCGCCACGTCTCGATCGAGGCTGCCGAGGGCACGCCGTTCTCAGAGGTGCGCGCCCACCTGGCCGCGGCCGCCGGGTGCGACGTGTCGGGCACGCCCGCGTCGTTCAGCGTCGACGGGGTGCCCCTCTCCGACCACGACCGCGTCGGGGAGCTCCCGCTGGTCCGCGGAGCACTCCTCACGGTCGGCCGGCGCGACCCGGGCACGACGAATCGTGTGCGCGAGAGCCACGCCGTCGAGCTCCGCATCGTCAGTGGAATCGGCGCCGGGCGGAGCATCCGCCTCGGCCGCGGCGAGCACGTCGTGGGGCGGGCCGCCTCTGCACACGTCCGCCTCGACGACCCCGGCGTCTCGCGTGCCCACGCCGTCGTCGACGTCCGCGCGGAGGGCATTCGCGTGCGCGACCTCGGCACGACGAACCCGTCCCTGCTGGACGGGGTCGTCCTCCCTCCGGAGGGCACCGCGCTCGGCGCGGGCCAGCACCTGCGACTCGGCTCGACCACCCTCGTCCTCGGACCCGTCGACGTCCGCGGCGGCCACCACGAGCTGTCCGGCGGGCAGGTCCGCATCCATCGCGGGCCGCGTTTCGTCGACGCACGTCCCCCGGTGACCGTGCGGTTTCCCCCAGCGCCCCGGCGCCCTGAGGACGGGCGCGTCCCGCTCCTCGCGTCCTTTGCACCGCTCGCGCTCTCGGCAGTCCTGGCCTTCGCCCTCTCCTCCCCGGCGCTGCTCCTCTTCGCCCTCATGTCGCCGGTCCTCCTGCTCGGGCAGTGGTGGAGCGACCGGAGGGCCGGCCGCACGTCGTACCGCCTGCAGGTGAAGGAGCATGCCGCCGCGCTCGATCAGGCGCGGCACGACCTCAAGGAGGCCGCGCTCGAGGACACGGCGAGACGGCGGCGCGAGCACCCCGACCTCAGCCAGGTGGAGGCGACCGTACGCCGGCGCGCGACCCGGCTGTGGGAGCGCCGGCCCGCTGACCCCGACCACCTCGTGGTTCGCATCGGGACCGCCCGACAGCCTGCACGCGTCGAGCTCGAGGGCGAGGTCGTCGACGCACGACCCGAGCTGGACGACGTGCCGGCCCTCGTCGACCTCGGCCGGTCGGGGGTTCTCGGCATCGCCGGCCCCCGCCAGCACGCCCTCGCCCTCACCGGGGGTCTCGTCGTGCAGCTCGCCGCCTGGCACACCCCCCGACTGCTCGGGGTCCACGTGCTGGCTGAATCACCCCAGGCGGCGCTCGACTGGGAGTGGGCAGCGCAGCTGCCACACGTCTCGGATACCGACGAGGCAGCACCTCGCATCGCCGGTGGCTCACCGGCGGTCACGTTGCACGTCGAGGCACTCCGGGCACTCGCCGACAGCCGACGAGCCGCCCACGACGGTCAGTGGTCGGCCGGCAGCCAGCCGACGGACGTCGTGATCGTGCTCGACGGGGCCAGTCGGCTCCGGTCCGTGCCGGGCCTCTCGGAGCTGCTGACGAACGGGCCGGCCGTCGGACTCGCGTTCGTCTGCCTCGACGACGACCCGACCTCGTTGCCGACGGAGGCGCGGACCACCGTCGAGATCGACGCGACGGGGCTCTGCGTCGCCGTCCGCGACGACGCGCGGTGCCTCGACAAGGTCGTGCCCGACCTGCCCACGGTCGGCTGGCTCGAGGCAGTGTGCCGAGCCATGGCGCCCCTCGTCGACGCGACCCCCGATGCCGGCGTCGACGCGCTGCCGCGCGAGGTGTCCTTCGTCGTGCTGCACCGCGAGGCGGGTGTCGACGTCGTGACCACCGAGGGGCTGGCCGCGTCCTGGGCCGACGGCTCGGGGCGGCCGACAGCCCTCGTCGGTCGCACTCCGCAAGGACCGCTTCGCCTCGACATCGCGGTCGACGGCCCGCACGTGCTGGTCGGAGGAACCACCGGGTCCGGCAAGTCCGAGCTGCTGCAGGCCCTGGTCGCCGGCCTCGCCGTGAACAACCCTCCCGACGGCCTCGCCTTCGTGCTCGTCGACTACAAGGGCGGGTCCGCATTCAGCGACTGCGCCCGGCTGCCACACACCGTCGGCCTGGTGACGGACCTCGACGCCGTCCTCACCGCTCGGGCCCTCACCTCGCTCGACGCCGAGATGAAGCGCCGGGAGCGCCTGCTCGCCGAGGCAGGCGTCAAGGACCTCGACGACTACCGCCGGGCCGCCTCCGTACGCCGGGAGCTCCCTCCGCTGGCCCGCCTCGTCATCGTGGTCGACGAGTTCAAGGCCCTTGCCGACGAGTTCCCCGACTTCGTCAGCGGCCTCGTTCGCGTCGCGGCCCTGGGACGATCCATGGGCCTGCACCTCGTCCTCGCCACGCAACGCCCTGCCGGCATCGTCTCCGCCGACATGCGCGCCAACCTCGCGCTCCGGATCGCCCTGCGTGTCCGTGACCGGAGCGACAGCGTCGACGTCATCGACGCCCCCGACGCCGCCACCCTCGACCCTCGAACCCCCGGTCGTGCGTGCCTGCGAGCCGGCGACAACGCCCTCACGGCGCTGCAGACCGCCTACCTCGGCGGTCCCCTGCGCGACCCGCGCACGCCGGCAGGCCGCACCAGCGTGATGCCCCGCGACCTGCTGTCCGAGGCAAGGTCCCGCGCCACGGCCCGTGACCCGTCCGGCGCGACGGAAAGGTCGGAGCTCGCGGCCGTCGTCGACACGGCGATCACGACGGCCGGTCGTCTGGGCGCCACTCCCCCGGCCCCGCCCTGGCTGCCGCCGCTGCCGTCGACCCTGTCCGTCGCCGAGCTCGTCGCCTACTTGGCAGCGGGTGCGAGCGCAGGCCAGGCACGCTCGGGGGGCGTGCCACTCGGCCTCGTCGACGTCCCGGCCCGTCAGCAGCGCGAGGTCCTCGCCTGGCACCCGGGTGACGGCCAGCATCTTGGTCTGGCGGGTGGCCCGCGCAGCGGCAGGTCGACGACGCTCGTCACCCTGGCCCTCGGCCTCGCACGGCTCCACCCTCCGTCGGACGTCCACGTCCACGTGCTCCAGGGCATGGCCGGCCCCTGCTCCGCCCTTCACCACCTGCCGCACGTCGGCACGCTCGCCGAGGCGACAGACCCTGCCCTCTGCCGCCGGCTCGTCGATCGACTGGCTCGCCTCCTCGACGGCGACGAGTCGAGGCCACGTCACACAGTGGTGCTCGTCGACGGATGGGAGTCCCTCGAGGAGGCGCTCTCGGCGATCGACCACGGCGCCACCCTCGACACCCTCCATCGACTGCTGCGCGACGGGCCCTCGGCCGGGGTGCAGTTCGTCGTGGCCGGTGGCCGCGCCGTCGTCTCGGGCCGCCTACCCGGCCTGTTGTCACGCCGGCTCGTGCTGCACCTGCCCGATCCTCTCGACCTCACGCTGGCCGGCGTGACGGCCGCCGGCGCGCCGACCCAGCGGCCGGCGGGGCGCGCCGTCGACGTGCTCACCGGCCACGAGGTGCAGCTGGCCCACCCCGGTCCGAGCCCGGCCGCCCAGGACACGACGCAGGCCGTCGAGCGGGCCGCCGGCGCCCTCCGGCAGGAGTACGCCTCGACCGGCCGGCCGTGGCGCATCCGGGCGCTCCCCGAGCGGGTCGATGTCGTCCCCTCGGCCGGCGGACCGGACCATCTCGTCATCGGCGCCGGCGGGGACGAGGCCGCACCGTTGTCCATCCCGCTCGCCGCGGTGCGTCGCATCCTCGTCGCCGGCCCCAGCCGGTCCGGGCGCTCGACGGCGCTCGTCACCATCGGCGAGGCGCTGCTCGCACGCGGGCGGTCCGTGCTGACCGTCTGCCCACGCAGGTCCCCACTGTCATCGTGGGCCCTGTCCCGTGGCGTCACCCACCTGTCCCAGCAGGACGCCGCCGACCTGGTGGCGGCGCGGCGGGTCGACCCCGACCTCTGTTTCCTCGTCGACGACGCAGAGTCCGTCGACGGGAGCCCGGTCGAACCCGCACTCGTCGAGGTCGTGCGCCTCCTCGACTCCACTGAGGGCCTCGTGGCAGTGAGCGCCGACCTGGCCCGGGCCAACGCGGCCTTCCGCGGGCTCGTTCCCGAGATCTCACGCGACGGGTGCGGCCTGCTGCTCCAGCCCGCGTCTCCCACGGACGGCGACGTGCTCGGCACGCGCCTCGACGTGCCCGTCGAGCGCAGACCGGGTCGCGGCCACCTCGTGCTCGACGGAGTCGCCCAACCTGTCCAGGTGGGTGTGGTCGGTCTGGAAGGCCTCGCGACCACTCCGGCACCCTCCGCGCGGACGTGATGGCCGACGCGCGGCGACGTCGCGCCACCTGCTCCGCGGAGCGGACTCGGCCGCCGTCGACCGGTCCGCTCTGCCACTGTGTGCCCAACACCGGCTCGAGGAGGACCCACCATGCCGCGCCACGCCCGAGAGATCACCCTGCGCTTCCTCGCAGCCCCGACCGACGCCGGCTACTCCGGCACCGTCGGAGGCGGCCGGGTGCTCGAGTGGATCGACAAGGCCGGCTACGCGGCGGCTGCCGGCTGGAGCGGGACCTACAGCGTGACGGCATACGTCGGCAACGTGCGCTTCTCACGTCCGGTCGAGGTGGGCGACCTCGTCGAGGCCACGGCACGCGTCGTCCACACCGGCACCACGAGCATGCACATCCTCGTGACGGTCGCGGCCGGCAACCCGAAGGACGTCGACCTGCAGCACACGACCGACTGCATCATGGTCTTCGTCGCCGTCGACGAGAACGGCAAGCCGACCCCCGTGCCGCAGCTCGTCGCCGAGGACGACCACGACCGCGAGTGGCAGGCGAGCGCCGTGCAGCGGATCGCCCTCCGCGGTGAGATCGCGAAGTCGATGGGGGACCAGACCTACAGCGACGCTGGCACTGCACCCCGGGTCGTGCTGCGCTTCCTCGCCGCCCCGACCGACGTCAACTGGGGCGGCAAGGTGCACGGCGGCATCGTCATGCGCTGGATCGACGAGGCCGCCCACGTGCTCGCCACCCAGTGGACCGGGTCGGCTGCCAACGTCGCGGTCTACGCGGGCGGGGTTCGTTTCTACCGCCCCTTGCGCATCGGTCACGTCGTCGAGGTCGAGGCTCGGCTGCTGCTGACGGGCACGTCGAGCATGCACATCAGCGTCCACGTGCGCTCCGGCGACCCTGCGACGGGCGAGCTCGCGCTGACCACCCACTCGCTCATCGTCTTCGTGCCCCTCGACGGCGACGGCGACGCCGTGCCGGCTAAGCGCTGGACACCTGTCAGCGACGAGGACGTCGCGCTGCGCGACCACGCTCTCGCGCTCGTCGAGATGCGCAACAGGGTCGACGCCGAGCGCCACATCCCCTGAGCGGGGCCTTCGCACGCCCGAGTGCGTGTGCCGCCGCGCTCAGCGGGTGCGCGTCGGCAGGTGCGTGCGAGGAGCCATGCGCGGCCCGCGCCGCGGCCGGTGGTGGCCCGCCATCCCGAGCAGCTGCTGCACCCGGTAGCGGTGGCCCCGGTAGGGTTCGAGCAGCTCGGCGAGACCGTCGTCGTCGACCGGTGCGCCGGTCAGGGCCCAGCCGATGTCCTTGGCCACGTGGTAGTCGCCGAACGAGACCGAGTCGGGGTCACCGAGCGCCCGCTGGGCCACCTCGGCGCACGTCCAGATCCCGATGCCGGGCAGGGCCCGCAGGCGCCGGTGCGCCTCGGCGACCGACACGTGCGCACCCTCCTCGAGCCGTCCGGCATACCCTGCCGCCCGCACGACGGTGCGCGAGCGTGCCCCGTCGACCGAGGCCTGCAACCACGCCCACGACGGGATGGCGGCCCAGCCGGCCGCCGTCGGCGGCGCCATGAGCCCCGGGAACGGCCCCGGCGCCACCTCGCCGAAGCGCAGCACGAGGGCGCGGTAGCCGGCGAAGGCCTCGTGCCCCGTGACCTTCTGCTCGATGACCGCGGGAGCCAGCGCGTCGAAGACCAGGCCCGAGCGCGGCACGCGCCAGTGCGGGAACCGGCGCCAGGCGTCGGCGACGAGGTCGTGGTGCGGCACGAAGCCGGACGCGTCGTCGTCGTCGCCGAGGAGCGCCGGCACCGACTCGAGCAGCCACGGGCCACCCGGCCCCCAGGCCTGGGCGTGGACCTCAGCGTCACCGGGACGACAGACCAGGTGGAGGGTGCCGACGCCCTGCGGGGTCTGGACGGCGCGGGTCGCGGAGCCCTCACGCCCGAACCGGGATGTCGGGTCGCCGCCCCCACGCCGGAACGCACCGAGCTGAGCGCGCAGGGCGATCTCGCGCTCGCTGCGCCACAGACGGGTCACGGGTGCGGTCACCACAACATCCTCGCCTACACTCGGCTCGGTCGTTGAACGAGACGACACCGGCACGAACAACGGCCCGTCGGCACAGGCAACTCACACCTGCACCGCCCGACCTCAGCCCCCGCCGGCCGGCCCGGACCGGCAGACCGAGAGCCCACAGGAAGAGGAACGATGGCCCGCGAGACGAGCCGAGACCGCCGCGAGCGCGTCGCCCAGATGCAGGCAGCCCAGAAGAAGGCCGAGCGGCGCCGGCTCTTCGTCGTGATCGGTGCCTGTGTCGCCGTCATCGCGATCATCGGCGGCGCCGTTGCGTGGGCGATCATCGGCGAGCAGAACAAGAAGGACGAGGCCCTGCAGAGCATCAGTGGCGACGTCGCCGCGGCTTCCTGCGACCCGGTCACCGACGACGCCGCGAGCGGCTCGAGCGACCACGTCGGTCCCGGCACCAACCAGGCCTCCGTGACGAAGATCAAGTACTCCACGGTGCCGCCGTCGAGCGGTCAGCACTTCGCCGTGCCCGCCGTCGACAAGCGCAGGGTCTACACCGTCGCCGACGCCCCGAAGGTTGAGACGCTCGTGCACAACCTCGAGCACGGCTACACGATCCTCTGGTACGACCGTTCGGTGGAGAAGGAGCAGGCCGCGAGCTTCGAGGCTCTCAGCACGAAGGTCAACGCGATGAAGGAGTCGGCGAACAAGTTCATCATCAGCCCGTGGGACCCCGCCTACGGCGCCTTCCCCGCGGGCAAGAAGTACGCCCTGTCGCACTGGTCCGCCGACTACGACCAGGCCAGCGGCAAGGTCTCGAACCAGAAGGGCCACCGGCAGCTGTGCGGCGGCCTCAACACGGCCGTCGTCGAGGACTTCGTCAAGAAGTTCCCGTGGAGCTCGGCCCCCGAGCCCGGCGCGGCCTGACGCTCACCCGTTGCCACGATCCGCAGGCCCCCGGTCCCGACCGGGGGCCTGCGGCGTCGCCGGGCGGGGAACAGCGTCACGTCAGGGTTGGTTGTCGCTGACATGACGATCACCGGCGAGTACGTCCCGAGCCCGAGCGACTGGGTGCGCAAGCAGGTCGAGGAGATCGAGCGCACCGGTACCACCGACTCCGTGCACATCATGAACCGGCCCGTGGTGCTGCTCACCATGCGCGGCCGGAAGAGCGGCAAGGTGCGCAAGGTGCCGCTCATGCGGGTCGAGCACGACGGCGACTTCGCCGCCGTGGCGAGCAAGGGCGGTGCTCCGGAGCACCCGAAGTGGTACCGCAACCTGCAGACCAACCCGGACATCGACCTGCAGGTCGGGACCGAGACGTGGCCGGCGCGCGCACGCGAGCTGTCGGGTGACGAACGCGCCCAATGGTGGGAGCGCTGCGTCGCCGCCTACCCGCCCTACGCGGAGTACCAGACGAAGACCGAGCGGCTCATCCCCGTCTTCGTGCTCGAGCGCGTCTGAAACGCGTCCCGTAGCGGCCTCGGCCCGACCTCACACCGACAGGTCGTCGACCTGTTCGGCCTGGGACCGTTTCTCCCGCAGCAGGTGGTGGGAGCGCGCGTACAGCCAGCCGCCGAGGGCGGCGAGCACGTCGACGATCGTGACGATGAAGCGCGACATGATCGCGACGGCCGCCGCGGCGGGCGTCGGGATGGCCGTCGAGAGGATCAGCGTCAGCAGGCCCTCGCGCGCGCCCAGGCCGGCCGGCAGGATGACCGTGAGCATGCCGAGCGAGACGGAGAGGGCGTAGCCCGTCACGGCCGCCGTGGTGAGGTCGGGGTGGGCACCGTCGCCGGCCACGGCCTGCGCGAGCAGCAGCGTGTGCACGCCGAAGGCGATCCACACGAGGACGAACATCGCGACCGCGCGGAGCACGGCGCCACCTGAGAGCGCGTGCTCGAGCGGCTCCCGGCGAAGCGTCCTCAGCATCCACGCGATGAGCGCGTTGAGCAGCCGCGGCACGCAGAGCACGACGAGGATCGGGATGCCGAGCAGCAGCCACCAGTCGAAACCGGCTGAGGTGCGCGTGAGCAGGTAGGACGCCGCGGGCAGGCCGACCAGGAAGCCGGTGGCGAGAGCGAGACCGAGGGTCAGCAGGCCGGTCACGGCGGTGCGCCGGCGCGGCACCTTGAGCTGGCTCGCGATGTCGGCCTGCACGAGCACCGACCACAGGGAGCCCGGGAGGTACTTGCCGAGCTGCCCGACGAAGTACACGCCGGACGCGGGCGCCAGGTGCAGGTCGGAGCCGAGGTCGCGCAGCAGCGTCCTCCACCCGATCATCGTCAGCCACGTGCCGGCGGCGGCAGCGAGCGTCGACCAGGCGAAGGTCGACCACGAGATCTTGTCGAGGTGGACCGACATGTCGGCCCAGTTGCGCACGACCGCGTAGACGACGGCGGCGAGAGTGATGACGGCGATGCCGACACGCAGGACGGTGATGATCTTCTGTCGGGTCATGTCGTCACCATCATCGCAGTGTCTGCACGCAGCTCAGCGCCGGCGCAGGGTCAGGCGCACCAGGCCGTATGCCGCGTCGTCGGCGCGGGCGCGTGACGCCGCGTCGCGCATGCGTGCGTTGACGTCGCCGTCGAGGTCGCCGATGAGCACGAATCCGAGGTCGTGGGCTCGCGCGAGGATGCCGCGCACGTCGGCCGGCCCGACCGCGCCCTCAGCCGCTCGCGGCCCGATCGGGATCGTCACGACGAGCAGGCCCCCCGATCGCAGCGCCCAGGACGCCTGCTCGAGCACGTGGTCGACGTCGCCGGCGTCGCAGCCGTCGGGGTGGATGCGCACGATGACGTCGAGAGAGCCGGTGTCGACGTCGAGGGCGGCGACGCTGGGGTGGCTGCCGGTGAAGTCGATCTCGACCGGCGCGAAGCCGACTGCACGGGCCCAGCGGGACAGCAGGGACCGGGTGCCGCCCTCGTCGACGATCACGGCGCTGCGGCGGCCGTCGTCACGCACCCGGACGATCGCGGCCAGCGCGCCGAGGGCCGCCCACGCCGAGACGCTGTCGAGCGAGCGCGGGAGGCCGAGCAGCCGCGCGAGGCGGCGGGCGTCGTCGGCCTCGTCGGGTTCGCCCAGCACGTCGGTGGCGAGCACCCAGTCGGGCAGGTCGTCGGGCCGCAGCGCCACGAGTGGCCGACGCGCAGCGACGGCCTGCGACGCCGTGCGCCGGGCACGTCGGGCGATCCGGGCCGCGCGGGCGCCGACCCGGGCTGCCGCACGCCGGGTGGCCGAGGAGTGGTCCGCGGACTCGGCGTCGTCGAGCTCGTCGTCCGCCGGGTCGGCAGGCCCGTCGGTCGGCTCCCCCGGCGCGGCGGCATACGGCTGGTCGGGCTCGCCGAGCAGCGCGCTCTCGTCGAACGACAGCGCCTCGACCGTGCCGAGGTAGTGCGCCCAGGGGCCGGAGAGGTCAGGGGTCTGGACGCCCTCGGCGAGCCGGCGGCGTACGTCGGGGTCGCCGAGGCGACGCAGGGCCCCGGCGAGCGCGCGCTCGTCCTCGGGCGGCACGAGCAAGCCGTTGACGCCGTCGTCGACCTGCTGCGAGAAGGGTGAAATGTCGGAGGCGAGCACGGGCAGCCCGTGGGCGTGGCCGAGGATGACGTTCTGCGACGCGGTCGCCGAGCGGTAGGGCAGGGCGAGCACGTCGTGGTCGGCGAGGAGCGAGGCCAGTGCGTCGGCCGGAACGTAGCCGTCGCGGATCTCGACCCGGCCCGCGAGCGCCGGGTCCGAGGCGAGACGCCCGATGACGCCGCGGTTGGCCCCCCAGATCTCGCCGGCGATGGTGAGCGTCACCTCGGGCACGGTGCGCATCGCGCGCAGCAGCACGTCGATGCCCTTGTACTCGCGGACCAGGCCGAGGGCGAGCAGCCGGGTGGGGCCGGTGCGCGGGTCGCGCGAGATCGGGTCGCCGCCGGGCAGGTGCGGGGGCAGGTCGGCCACCGAGACGCGACGGGCCCCCAGGTCGTGCGCGACCCGGGCCTGGTCGGTGCTGTGCACGAGCACCGAGTCGACGCGGGCGAACAGCAGGGACATCAGGCGCGCGTCGCCGGCGTGCGGCTCGTGCGGCAGCACGTTGTGGCACACGACGACGGACTGCGGTCGTGGACGGGTGGTGCCCGGAATCGCTCCGGCCGCCCGGAGCAGGGCCAGGTGCGCGGGGACGACGGCCGGCATGACGTGCACGACGAGGATGGCGTCGACGTCACGCAGGCGCCGGCCGGCCCGCACCCACGTGTCGGGCCGCGCCCAGCTGAGCGCCCGGATGGTCCGCGGGAACGGGGGCACCTCGGGCACCCCGTCGGGCACCGTCGCGTCGGCGTGGTGCAGCTTGGAGGGGTAGAGGTGCGCCCACGACACGAGCGTCACGTCGTGACCGGCGTCGGCCAGGTGGTGCGCGAGCATCGTCGTGTGGGCGGCCACCCCGCCCTTGTGCGGGTGGCTCGGGCCGACGATCGCGATGCGCAGCGCAGCCGAGCCGGTCGGTCGGGGAGCCTCGTCCGAGGCCGTGCTGGCGCCCGGCTGGATGCCTTGTGACAACGCGTCCGTCATGGTCCCCCGACTCTAGTTCCACGCGTATGCCGGCGGGCGCGCTCCCACGCGCACGTCGCGTGTCGGGCGGGGCACCTCGACCGCTCTAGGCTGGACGCATGCAGAACGAGGACGTGTGGCTGGTGGTGCCGCTCTTCAACGAGGCCGCCGTCGTCGCCGACGTCGTGGGTGAGGCCCGCTCCGTCTTCCCGAAGATCGTGTGCGTCGACGACGGCTCGCGCGACGCCTCCGCCGACCGCGCGGAACGGGCGGGTGCGGCGGTCGTGCGCCACCCGGTCAACCTCGGCCAGGGTGCTGCCCTGCAGACCGGCTTCGAGTACGCGCTCGGCGACCCGGCGATGCGCTACGTCGTCACCTACGACGCCGACGGCCAGCACCAGCTCCACGACGTCGAGGTCATGCTCGACCGCATCCGCCAGGGCGACGTGCGCGTGGTGTTCGGCTCACGGTTCCTCGACGAGCGCACCGACGCGTCCGCCCTCAAGAAGGTCGTCCTGCGCGCAGCCGTGGCCTACACGAACCTGACCACCGGGACGCGCCTCACCGACGCCCACAACGGCCTGCGCGTGCTCGACCGGGACGTCGTGGCGGGTCTCGACATCACCCAGAACCGTATGGCCCACGCCTCCGAGATCGTGTCGCAGATCGGCTCGATGCGCTTCGGTGGCGAACAGGTCCGCTACGCCGAGGAGCCGGTCCACATCCTCTACACCGACTACTCCCGGGCCAAGGGCCAGTCGCTCTGGAACGCCGTCAACATCCTCGCGGAGCTGATCTGGCGATGAGCAGACAGAGCCTGATCCAGGTCATCCTCATCCTCGGCACGCTCGCCGTCGCGTGGCGACTGCTGGTCGGCTCGGGCCAGCGCACGCAGGCCGTGCGGCGGCTCGGGCTGCTCGCGCTCGCCGCCCTCGCCGTCTACTCGATCATCGACCCCAGCGGCACGTGGACCCGCGTGGCCAACTGGTTCGGCATCGGACGTGGTGCCGACCTCATCCTCTACGGCCTCGTCGTGGCGTTCCTCGGCTTCGTCGTCACGACGTACAAGCGGTTCCGCGCCATGGAGACGCGCTACACGCGCCTCGCCCGTCGCATCGCCCTCGACGAGGCCCGGCCGGCAGCCGAGCACGTGAAGTCGACAGCATCCCCTGACACACTGTCGGGCGACACTCCCCCGACCTCGAGCGTGAAAGCAGCAGATGCCGACTGAACCGCACACCCCACGGCGTCCCAGAGGTGACGACGCGTACGTCATCGACACGAGACGACGCGTCAAGAGTCCCGGCGGCGGAGCGATCGCCTCGGGAGCCGGGCGACGCGACCAGGGCGGCGACCGCAACGACGACGGCTACGGTGACCGCCACGACGAGCGCCACGACCGTCACAACGACGGTGGCCGAGGGCGGCCGGCAGCCGGCGGGCGATCGCGCCACCGCTGGCGCAAGGGCCGCATCGCCCTCATCGTCCTGCTCGTGCTGCTCATCGCGTGGATCGGCTTCATGGTGTGGGTCCCGATGCAGGCCTGGGGCGCGGTCAACAAGGTCGACAACATCCCCTCCGGCGAGCGGCCCACCGACACGTCGGGCCACAACTACCTGCTCGTCGGCTCCGACAGCCGCGAGGGCCTGACCCAGGCGCAGAAGAAGAAGTACGCGACGGGCAGCGCCGAGGGCAACCGCACCGACACGATCATGCTGGTGCACGTCTCCGAGAGCGGCGGCAAGCCGGTCATGGTCTCGCTGCCCCGTGACTCCTACGTGCCCATCCCCGGGCACGGCTCCAACAAGATCAACGCGGCGTACGCCATCGGCGGCCCCAAGCTGCTGACGAACACCGTCGAGCAGGTCACCGGCATCCACGTCGACGGCTACATCGAGATCGGCCTCGGCGGCTTCGCAGGAGTCGTCGACAGCATCGGCGGTGTCGACCTGTGCGTCCCGCGCGACATGAACGACAAGCTCGCCGGCATCAACCTCAAGAAGGGCTGCCAGACCCTCGACGGCGGCAACGCCCTGGGCTATGTCCGCTCCCGTCACGAGGACCCCCTCGGCGACATCGGCCGCGCCGCCCGCCAGCGTCAGTTCCTGGGCGCCCTGATGAAGAAGGCCGCCACGCCGTCGACCGTCCTCATCCCCTGGCGCTACAAGAGCTTCGCCGACGCGTCGGCCGCCGGTCTGGCCGTCGGCCGTGAGACCGGCATCATGGACGCTCTCCGCGTGCTGCAGGCGATGCGTGCGGTGAGCAACGACGAGGGACTGTCGCTGTCGGTGCCGACCTCCGACCTCGCCTACCGCACCAACGGCGGCGCGCTCGCCGTCAAGTGGGACACCGAGCGGGCCAAGGCGCTGTTCAAGGCCCTCAAGGACGACGAGCCCCTGACCGAGGCGCCGGCCGGCACCACCGTCGAGGGCGCGAAGAACAGCTGATGACCGATCCCCTGCTGCCGGCCGACGTGCTGGCCCGGATGCTCGCGGCCGACCCCGGCCGCCCTCGGCTGACGTGGTACGACGACGAGCCCGGCGCGACCGCGGGCGAGCGCATCGAGCTGAGCGCCCGGGTCCTCGCGAACTGGGTGTCGAAGGCGGCGAACCTCCTGCAGGACGACGCCGCGGCCGGCCCCGGCACGACCGTCGGCCTCGACCTGCCCGCCCACTGGCGCTCCCTCTACTGGGCGCTGGCGGCCTGGTCGGTCGGCGCGACCGTCGTGGTCGGCGCCGAGGCCCCCGGGGCCGACGTCCTCGTCACCCAGTCACCTGCGGTCGCTGCCGACCACGGCGGCGACACGGTACTCGTGGCGCTGCCCGCCCTCGCCCGCAGCCACCCCGAGGCCGGCTCAGCGCCCGGAGCGGTCGACGAGGCGCGCGAGCTGTCCACGCACGGTGACCTCTTCTCGCCCATGTCAGACCCCGAACCGGACGACGTCGCGCTGGTCGGGTCCGGCGCACGACCCGACGGGACGGCATACGGCGAGGTCGTCGTGGGCGAGCCCGCCTGGGGCGAGGCCCCCCGCGTGGTCGTCGGTGGTGCGCTCGACCGGGTGCTCCGTCAGAGCCTCGCCGCCTGGTCGGCCGACGGCTCGGTCGTGCTGGTGCGTGGCACCCGCGACGACCTGTCCGACCGTTTCGCCTCCGAGGGCGTCACGCACGACGCGCGCGGCGACGCCTGACTCGCAAGCCTCTACGCGGAGAGCCGGTCGAACAGGGACCACGTGCGCGAGGCGACCACACCCGTGCTGGCCAGGCCTGCACGCGCCTGCGCCGACTTGACCGCCTCACGCGTGGCGAGGTCGAAGATGCCGGTCTGGGCCACCCCGAGCAGGCGCTGCACGGCGACGACCTGCGGCCCCGTGTCGCCGGCACGCAGCACGGTCGAGCGGTCGGCGACGAACGGGAAGTCACGCGCCTCGAGCACGTCCCACAGGTCGGGCGTCACGACGCCGGTCTGCGGCAGCGCGAGCGATCGCTGCAGCGAGACGACCTTGTCGCGAGTGACCGACCCGAACACGCCGTCGACCGCCAGTCCGCCCAGCGCCCGCTGCAGCACCCGCACCGCGGCGCCACGCGAGCCGGTCGCGATCGTCAGGCTCTTGTACGCGGTGTAGCTCGTCGCGACGTCGACCCGCGCGATCGCGGGGCTGGCCTTCGACGACATGCTGGCGTAGGCGGTCATGGCGGTGTCCCTCCCAGAGGTGGTGCGGGTGGTGCGCAGCTCGGCGGTGGTGACGTCGGGTGCTGCCGCGTCGGTGAGCGCGATGGCGCGCGCGGTCGCCGACCAGCCGCGGGCGAGCAGCGTCTGCTGCGTGCGCGAGTCGGCGGTGCCGGTCTGCGGCAGGCCGGCGAACTTCTGGTATGCCGTCACCCGCGCCCGGGTGAGCGGACCGAAGTACCCGGTGACGGGCAGGGCACCCAGCCGGGTCTGCAGGGTCCTGACGGCCGTGGACGTCATGCCGAGCTCCAGCGTCGGGTAGGCCTTCGTGGCCGTCGCGCCGGCAGCCGCAGCGGTGCCGGTCCAGCCACGCACCCAGAGGCGCGCCTGCGTGACCGGGTCGGCGACGCCGGTCTGCGGCAGGCCGGCGAACCTCTGGTACGCGGTGACCCGGGCGCGCGTCAGGGTGCCGTAGTAGCCCGTGGTCGGCAGCGAGCCCAGCTTGCCCTGCAGGGTGCGGACAGCGGCCGACGTCGTGCCGAACGACAGGGTCGGGTAGGCGGCCGCGGCGCTCCTCCAGCCCCGTGAGGCGAGCAGCTCCTGGGTGCGCAGGTCGGCGACACCGGTCCGGGCCAGCCCGACGAAGGCCTGGTAGGCGGTGACGCGGGCCCTGGTCTGGTCGCCGTAGAAGCCGGTGGTCGGCAGGTTGCCGAGGCGCACCTGGAGCTGGCGCACGGCCTCCGAGCGCATGCCGTGCGAGAGCGTGACCGGCGTGGTCGGCACCGTCGTCGTGTGCGCCGGTGCCGGTGGGCTGGAGGGGGTGGGAGCGGGTGTCGGCGGCAGCGACGACCCGGCCCGCGGCAGCGCGGTGAGGTAGCTGCGCGTCGGGACGCCGGTCCACCACGACGTGCGGCCGGCGGCCCCGTCGTGGTTGAAGCTGAAGTGGATGTGGTCGGTGTGCGGCGAGACGCCGGAGTAGGGGGCCCAGCCGCGCTCGGTCGCGTAGGCACGCCACATCTTCCGGTTGTGGATGATGTACATGATCCCGAAGCGTCGGGCCATCGCACCCTGGACCCCGTTCGCGTCGGGGGCCGTCAGCCAGTCGAGCACCGACTGCGCGACCGCCTCCTGCGCGGGGTTGTCGACGTTGAGCATCCAGTCCCACGCCCGCCCGTCGTAGTGCTCGGAGGGACCGCTGCCACAGGTACGGCCGATGAGGGCCGTCGAGCCCATCCCGTAGTGGGAGGTCATGAGGCGCGCGAAGGCCAGGACCCCGGGCCGGGCGACCGGGTCGCAGATCGTCTGGCCCTGGTACGGGACGTAGACGTCGAGGCCGCTCGGGAGAGGACGTGTCGGGGGCGGCTCCACGGCGGCCGCGGGGGTCGCGGCCATCGGCACGGTGAGCGCCGGAAGGGCGAGGACGAGGCCCAGCGGGCGTCTGCGCAGGGCCATCGAGCACCTCTTGTCGTGACGGGAAATACGCGGGATTGTGCAACTCCCGCACCATTTATGCACTCCAGTCACACCCCTCACAAGTTCGTCGGGCGAATTACATTCCTGTACTTTTCGGGGCTTCGAGAATCACATTGCTGTCATTCCCCCTTCTTGCCGGGAGGGCGTCACCGGCCGCGCCGGGACCGCCCTCACGTGTGCCGGGACCACAGGTCCACGAGCCCTGTGGGGTGCCCCCACGGCACCGGGGCGCCGCGGCGCGGATAGAGTCCGAGCCATGGACAAAGTCGTCTCCTCTCCCCAGGAGGCCATCGCCGGCATCAGTGACGGAATGTCGCTGTCGGTCGGCGGTTTCGGCCTCTGCGGCATCCCCTCCGTTCTCATCGCTGCGATCCACGACGCCGGCATCAGCGACCTCGAGGCCGTCTCGAACAACTGCGGCGTCGACGACTGGGGGCTTGGGATCCTGCTGCGCGACAAGCGCATCCGCCGCATGGTCAGCTCGTACGTCGGCGAGAACAAGGAGTTCGAGCGGCAGTACCTCTCCGGCGAGCTCGAGGTGGAGCTCACGCCGCAGGGCACTCTCGCCGAGCGCCTGAGGGCCGGCGGTTCCGGCATCGGGGCCTTCTTCACGATGACCGGTGTCGGCACCCAGATCGCCGAGGGCGGACTCCCCTGGCGCTACGACGACGCCGGCAACATCGCCGTCGCGTCACCGCCGAAGCAGACCCAGGACTTCGAGTGGATGGGCGAGACGAAGACCTTCGTGCTCGAACAGGCCATCACCACCGACTTCGGGCTCGTGCGCGCGGCGAAGGGCGACCGCCACGGCAACCTCGTCTTCAACCGGTCCGCCCGCAACTTCAACCCGCTCTGCGCCATGGCCGGCCGCGTCACCGTGGCCGAGGTCGAGGAGCTCGTCGAGCCGGGCGAGCTCGACCCCGACCAGATCCACCTGCCGGGCATCTTCGTCCAGCGCGTCCTGCCGCTCACCCCCGAACAGGCCACCGAGAAGCGCATCGAGCGTCGCACCGTCCGCCCGCGCCCCGACGCCGCGGCCACGAGCGACCAGAACAAGGAGGCCTGAGATGCCACTGACCCGTGAGCAGATGGCCGCCCGGGCCGCTGCCGAGCTCTCCGACGGCGCCTACGTCAACCTGGGCATCGGCCTGCCGACGCTCGTGCCCAACTACGTGCCCGACGACGTCGAGATCGTGCTGCAGTCCGAGAACGGCATCCTCGGCGTCGGCGCCTACCCGTTCGACGGGGAGGAGGACGCCGACCTCATCAACGCGGGCAAGGAGACCGTCACCCTGCGCAAGGGTGCGGCCTTCTTCGACTCCGCGACGAGCTTCGGGATGATCCGCGGCGGCAAGGTCGACGCCGCCATCCTCGGTGCCATGCAGGTCTCGGCCGGCGGCGACATCGCCAACTGGATGATCCCCGGCAAGATGGTCAAGGGCATGGGCGGCGCGATGGATCTGGTCCATGGCGCCAAGAAGGTCATCGTCCTGATGGAGCACAACGCCAAGGACGGCTCCTACAAGATCGTCGAGCAGTGCTCGCTGCCCTACACCGGTCGCGGCGTGGTCCAGCGCATCATCACCGACCTGTGCGTGCTCGACGTCACCGAGTCGGGGCTCGTGCTGCGCGAGCTCGCGCCCGGCGTCACCGAGGCCGAGGTGCGCGAGAAGACCGAGCCCGAGATCACGGTCGACCTCACCGCCTGAGGCCTCCTGAGACCTCCACGCATCGCAGCGGGGCGCCGGTCCTGGTCGGGACCGGCGCCCCGCTGCCGTGTTCGTCGGGTTGCCCGGGTCGTCACTGCCCCAGGCGCGTCGTCCACGTGTGGGTTCCCGCCGGGAGGGCGGTGCCGATGACGAAGCTTCCCGTCACGGGCTCGATGAAGAGCGCGCCGTCGCTCGTGCGCCGCACGAGCAGGTCGTGCCGACCGTCGCCCGTGAGGTCTCCGACGGACTTGAGCTCGCTGAACCCGCGCCAGTCGGTGGTGCCGATCACCTGGCCGGCCTGCAGGGTTCCCCCGGCGAGCCCGGCGTAGAAGTAGAGGCGGCCGTCGCTCGCCCGGATCGCGGCGACGTCGGTGCGCCCGTCACCGTCGAAGTCGCCCGCGGTGACGTGGCTGAAGATGCCCCACCCGGCGCCGATCTTCCGGGAACCGGAGAAGGCGCCGGCCCCGTTGCCCAGGTGGAGCACGAGCGAGCCGTCGGTGCTGCGGGCCAGCACGTCGGTGAGCCCGTCGCCGCTGAGGTCTCCCACGGGCACGAGGAGGTTCACCCCGCCCCAGCCGGTGCCGATGCGCACGGGTTCACGGTCCAGCACTCCCTGGGGGCTGCCGGACCACAGCCACAGCGAGCCGTCGCTGCGGCGGGCGACGACGTCGGCGATGTTGTCGGAGTCGAACGGCCCCACACCGGTCAGCAGGCTCGTGCCCGAGAAGCCGGTCGAGGCGAGGGTCCTCAGGCTGAAGCCCTTGTTGCCGGTGTAGGCGAGGGCCGCGGCGCCCGCACCGCTGGGGGTCAGCGCGTCACCGAGCGTGTCCGCCGTGAGGTCGCGTGGCAGCGTCCGGGCGGACACCGCCGGTGGCGACGTCACCGTCCACCAGGTGCTGCGCAGCCCCATGGCGGTGCGGAAGGAGTCTCCGCTGACCGTGACCGACCCGGCCGAGCCGGTGATGCGCACCGAGACGACGCGGCCACCCCAGTCACCACCGCCCGAGCGGCTGAGGACCGACAGCGACGACAGGGTGCCCGTCGACGGGTAGGCGGACTCGATGCGCGACAACGCCAGGGACGCGGTCCACGAGTGGGTGTTGCCGGTCACCGCGACCCCGTCGTAGGGGTCGACCTTCTCCACCTGGTAGGGCAGGGACGATGCGACCGTCACGCCGCCGTTGGAGGCGCCGAACTCCGTGAGCGCCGCCGAGCCGTTGTAGCGCACCACCGAACCGGCCGTTGCTGACGTGGCCGCGGTCGAGCGGGAGTCGAGCCGCGCCGTGCGCAGGGTGCCCGCGGCGTCGTAGTCGGCGATGCCGCGGTAGACCTGACAGCTCGAGGAGTCGCACGTGTCGTAGGAGGCCGAGAGCGGGTGCGCGCGAGCGTATGCCGCGTAGCTGCGCGCCGCGATGGCCTGCGCCTGCAGGGCCGCCGCCGGCCAGGAGGGCGACATCTCGTTGGGCACGACGGCACTCGTGTGCGACTCGGCGTCGGTCGTGTTGACCGACCGCGCTGCCGTGCCCCAGGGAAGCGTCGTGACCGAGCCGGCGTAGTCGCGCTGCTGGCCCGACGGGAGGACGACCCGCAGGACGCCTGTCGAGGGTCGCGAGAGGACGAGGGGCGCCGTCTTCCAGGCCTTCCAGTAGCCGCTCGAGGTCCACGTCGTGCCGGTGCGCCACTGCAGCGTCAGGCCACCGCCCTCCGGCACGATCCGCCACGACGTCGCGGCGCTGAGGACGTTGGTCGCCTTGCCGTCGTAGAAGGTGAGGCCGGACTGCGGCGCCGCCGTGGTGCCGCCCGAGCCGAGGTCGGAGAGGTGGATGCGCAGCTGCGGGTCACCCTGCGAGGCGAGCGTCGTGCCCGGGTAGTAGAAGGCGGCGATCTGGGCGGCGGTGAGGCCCGCGCGGGCCGCGCCGTTGGCGCCGTACTGCGACATGCCGCGTCCGTGGCCCGACCCGTGGCCGGACAGCGTGAAGGCCGTGCCTGCAGGACGGTTGAACGTCTCGACGACCGGCGTCGGCGCCATTGCGGTGAAGCTCTGGCGGCCCGCGGACCACGTGCTCGCGGCGGAGCTGCGGATGGACGAGAGCTGGGTGTAGCCGGCGTCCCCGGGGCAGTCGGTCTGGCCGTAGTCACGGTGCGCGCTCACCCGGCTCTTGGTGACGACGGTTCCGGCGGGGTACTTCGAGTTGCCCGCCGAGGTGAAGGTCGTCGTGCCGGCGGGGTCGAAGCCGGCCCGGTCGGCGAGCCAGGCGATGACCGCGGACACGGAGGAAATCGTCGCGGAGGAGAACGCGAGGCTGGTGTGGTCGCCGATGACGGACACCCCCACCGTGTCGGTGTTGAAGCCGGCGGTCTGCGCGCCCTGGACGAACGAGGTGCTGCTGCCGTAGCGCCCCTCGTAGACCTTGCCGAACCGGTCCACGAGGAACTGGTAGCCGATGTCGCACCAGCCGTTCGACTGGACGTGGTACGCGTAGATGCCCCGGACCAGCGACGCGGCCTGGGCCTGCGTGTAGTCGTTGGCGTTGACCGTGTGGTGCACGACAGCGCCCTTGATGCCGGGGAGTGTCTCCGGCGTGCACGTCCTGATGCTCTCGTCGGCGCCCCACTCGGCACGGGTGATGATGGTCGGCTGGCGCACGGCCGCGACCGCGGAGCCCGAGCGGATGCCGAGCTGCCCGTCAGCGGCGGAGGACCCCGCGTCGACGAGCGTCGCCGTGAGCCCCGCCGGCGCCGTCCTGCCGTTCGTCGCGACCCTGACCTCGAGGCCGGTGGCACCGGCGGAGGTGATGGGCTCGGTGCCCCTGCGCGCACCCTCGGCGTCCGCCGAGCCGGGGTCGGGGCCGTCGGCGTCGTCGACCTCGAGCTCGAGCCACGGACTCCAGCCGGCGCTCGTACGGGTTCGGGCTTCGACGGTCATCCCGGCGGGGGCGGCCCCCGTGAACGTCACGCCCGCGACGTCGAACGGGGTGCCTGTCGACGTGAGGGCAGCCACGACTCGCTTGTCGGCGGCGCGTGCAGGCGTCGCGCTGGTGGCCGAGCGGGGTGTCGCCCCGGCAAGCGTCCGTTGTTGCGCCACCGGCACGGCAGGAACCGCGACGCGGACGAGCTTCGGCTTCACCGGCGCCGGTTTGGCGCTGACCTCGACTGTCGGGAGCACGACGAACGCACCGGCGAGGCCGAGCACGGCGACGAGCGTGGAAACGTGTTTTCTGGCAGCCACAGGTCACTCCTTGTTACTGGAGTGACAAATGTCGCAAATGCGAGGGACTTCGGCAAACAGATCGGAAAAAGTGTTCGCACCGTGACCTTTGCGGACCTTTGGCTCATTTCGCCTGGCGACGACGTCAGACCCCAGCCGGCAGTGAACGAATCCTGTCGGACAACGCGCCGACAGGCACCGGAGTCGGCAGGAAGGTGTCGAGAAGACTGCGTTGGCGCCGGGTCAGCGCCGTCTCGAGCGGAGTCAGCTCGGGCGCCGTGACGCGCAGCGCAGGAGTGCCGTGCACGGCCGCGAGGTTGAGCAGGGCGGTGCTGTTCGAACCGATGACGACACGGGACCCGACCACCTCGCGGGCCAGCTCCGCCGGCGCGGCGCCGAGGACGACCTCGAAGCCCGCGTAGCGCTCGAGGTTCTCGCTGGGGTGCGGCCGCAGGGCCAGCCCGATGCCGGCAGCCGCGCACTGGTCGCGCACCGCCACGAGGTGTTCGAGGTAGCTCGCCTCCGACATGACGCCGATGTCGGGCCAGGGCTGCGTCAGGTAGACGCCCCGCGTGGACGACGGCGAGCTGCCCGACAGCCGATGGCGGAACTCGGCCGCCACGTCGTCACGAACGACCCACCGGTCGCCCGCGGGCTCGTAGAGCGACCAGTGGACGTCGGTGAGCACCGTGCCGGCGGCGCTGACCACGCCCGCCCGCAGCAAGGTGCGGACCGCGCTGCCTCCCTGGCGGCGGTACGCGTCACGCCGGCTGCGCAGGTTGCCGAACGACCCGATGCCCTCGTCGACGACGACCACCCGCGGGCGCCGGCCGCGGCCGGCTACGACCAGCCGGGCCCACGCCCGGGTGCCCGGCAGGCCGATGGACAGCAGGGTGAGGTCGACGTCCGTCGGCACGCGCCAGTGGTCGTCGCGCACCAGGGTCTCGACGTGCAGACGGGGGTGGTCGGGGAGGTAGGAGCGCACCTCGGCCTCGCCCACCCGGGCGTGGCCGAAGCCCGAACCGACGTCGAGGACGACCACCTGGACGGCGCCGTCGGCCCGCTCCACGTGGTGGCGCAGCCACGACGCGGCATACACGAGGTGGGTGACGCTGCGGACGCCCGAGAGGATGACCCGCGACGCAGGCAGCTCGACGGCCATGCGCGTCAGACGATCGGCGGGCGGCCGGCGCGCGAGAGGCGTGCCACCGTCGACCACGTCATCGGCCGCCGGTCGCCGGCGTCCTCGCGCAGACCCTCGCGCAGCCCCCGGAACCACACGCCGAGCTTCTCGCGGTCACGCACGCGCGCCACCGTGATCGCCGACCACACCGCGACGTACAGCTCGGCCACCGGGTGCGGGAGGTTGCGCTTCGCCACCCAGACGCGGTTGCGGGCATTCATCCGGTAGTACACGGCGTGACGCGTCGGCTGCGTCGCCGGGTGGTTCACGACAACGTCGGGGCGGTAGCGCAGGCGCCAGCCCGCGTTGAGGAGGCGGTACGCGAGGTCGATGCCCTCGTGGCCGTACCAGAAGTGCCCCGGCCAGCCGCCGACCTCCTCGAAGGCGGAGCGGCGGATCGTGCAGACGCCCTCCCAGAAGACGACGACGTCGCCACCGGCGCCGCCGCCCGCAGTCTTCAGGTGCGGCACCCAGCGCCTCGGGGTGGGCAGGCCGGTCGGGTCGGCACCGCGCGGCTGCACGACGGCGATCCGGTCGTCGAGGGCGTACTCCGCCGCCAGGCGGGCGAGCACGTCGGTGGTCGGGAGGAAGGCGTCGTCGTCGTAGAAGAAGAGGATGTCGCCGCGGGCCTCGCGAGCGCCGATGTTGCGGCCCTCGGGGATGCCGACGTTCTCGGCGACGTGCACGGTGCGGACGCCCTCGGGGACGCCCTCGGGGCGCCAGCCGTTGCCGACGAGCACGACGTCGAGCACGACGCCCTCCTGCGCCAACAGCGTGTCGAGCGCCTTCTCCAGCTCGGCCGGGCGGTTGCCCATCGACAGGACCACGGCGGCCACCTTGGTCAGCGCGGGCATCGAGGCTCCTTGCAGGCGTCAGGCACCTCGGAGGGTGCGGGAGTCGGGGGCGCGCCCGCTCCCGGACGGCATCGCTATTGTAGTCGGGTCATCCGGACGGCCCCGGCGGCCACCGGAGACCCACCACGAGAGGACCATGTGTGACCGCCCACCTGAGCGACCAAGACATCCAGCGCGACGCCATCTCGGGGGCCCGGATCCTCGTCGGTGACATGCTGATGTGGTCCGACCTCGACACGCTCGACGTGCCGCTCGCGACCCGCGAGGTCGTCCGCGCGGCCATCGCGGCCAAGCGTCCCCGTCGCGTGCTGCTGGCCGGCCCGCGGGCCGGCCTTCTCGTCGACGCGGTCCCCACCGACGTCCCTGTCGACCTGCTCGTACGCGCCCTCCCCGACGCCCGCACCCTGGGTGACCGGGCCGGGCTGCACAAGTCCGCCGACCTCTACTGCGGCGGCCTCGACGTCTTCGAGCCCGGACACACCTACGACCTCGTCATCGCCCTCGGCGGCCCCGAGCGCCTCCTCGGCCCCGACTCCGGGGGCCTCACCGACGCCCAGGCAGTGGCCCGGCTCTCCGCCCTGCTCGACGACGGCGGCCGCTTCGTCGTCGACCTCGCCAACGAGCTCGGCTTCACCGACCTCGTCTCGGCAGTGCCCGACGAGGCCCTCGAGTCCGACGCGGGGTGGCACATCGGCGCGCAGGGCTTCGCCACGCGCCACCTCTTCGCCCGTGAGCGTGCCGCGATCCTGGAGGGCGAGGGCCTCCGGCTCGAGGCGTGCTTCGCCGCGATGCCCTCGGTCGACGAGCACCGCGTCCTCGTCCACGACGCCGCCCTCGCCGACGGATCCCTGCGCGACCAGGTCGGCTTCCACGCGGGCAAGGCGATGGACGAGCACTTCGCGAGCACTCCCATGCTGCGCGAGCCCCGCAACGTGGTCGAACGCGTCGTCGAGGCGGGCATGCTCGACGAGCTGGCCCCCGGCTGGCTCGTCGTCGCGACCAAGGGCGCCCCCGCCAGCACGCCCACCTACCCGGCGCTCGTCGTCGCCGAGGCCGAAGCAGCCAGCCCGTGGAGCACGGTGGCCGTCATCGCCGCCGATGCCTCGCAGTCGGTCGCCTGGGCCGACGAGCGCACGGACTCCGAGACCAGCGAGGGCACCGTCTCGCGCGGCCTGTCGCCCCTGGCTCCGGGTCGCTCGTTCGAGCTCGACCTGCGCCGTGCCTGCGCCACGCGACGTCACGCCGCGATCCGCTCGCGCGTGCGCCAGTACGCCGCATGGCTCGCCGACGGCAAGGTGTGGACCACCCAGACGGCCGAGCAGCGCTTCTTCGCGACGCCGGCCAACACCCTCATCGACGGCGACCGGCTGCGGCTGGCCGACCCGTCGTGGCGACGCACCGGCGTCGTGTCCGCCGACGACGCGCTCGTGCGCGGCCTGCGCGACTTCGCCCGCCGCCTGCTCGCCTCCGGCTCGGCGCACCCGTGGCGCGTGACCGTCACCCCCGACGAGCTCACCATCACCCTCGCCTCGATGGCGGGCCTCACGGTCACCGAGGCGATGATCGCCCGGGTCGCCCGCACCGAGGCCGAGGTCGCCTCGACCGTGGCCGGACGGCCCGAGGACCTCGACGAGCTGCTCGAGCGCAACCTCGAGCAGGGCCAGTTCGCGCGTGACCTCCCGGCTCCCGACGAGATCGGCTTCCGCGAGCTGCTGACCCACCACCGCGTCATCTCCCGCGAGCTGCGCGAGAAGCAGGGCCAGGTCAAGTGGCTCGAGGGCACCCTGCGCCATCGCGACCGCTACATCCGCACCCTCGAGCGCGTCATCGAGCGCTACGAGGAGACGTTGACCTATCGCGCCGTCGAGGCCATGCGGGCGCCGCGGCGCATCGCCACCGAGAAGGCCGTGGCGGCAGCGAAGTCGACGGCACAGGACGCCCTGCCGCCCGGCGCTCTCAGCAAGGCTCGCCAGCTCGCGGCCCGCGTGCTCAAGTGAGCTGAGCTCAGGTGGCCCACGACATTCCGTGGGCCACCACGACGTCGTCGACGCGGCGTACGAGCCAGTGCACCTCGACGCCCGAGCGGCTCACCGGGCTCTCGGTCACGGGCCCGCGACGGGCGAGGACGACCATGGGGGTGTCGGCGAGCTTGGCGAGGACCTCCGTGGCGCACCACAGGTCCCAGAACCGGTCGCGCTCCCCCGCCACGGTGGCCCCCCAGCGCGCCTGCACGCTGGGGGGCACCGGCTGGCGCGCGAGCTCGGCGTCGACGGCGTGGCCCAGGGAGGGGTCGTGCGTCTGCGCGTCGGACGGCAGTACCCAACACACCACCCGCCCGTCCGCGAGGTAGGAGTGGGCTCCTGCGACGCACCGGTGACCGGTGCGCTCCTCGATGACGAGCGGGTGGTCGCGGACGGCCTCGGAGAGCCGGTCCGCGCGGGTGTCCATCAGATGCTGTTGCCGCCGTCGACCGTGATGACCTGGCCGTTGATGTTGGTGTCGTGGAAGAGCAGCGTGTTGACCACCGGCACGATGTTGTCGGGCTCGACGAGACGCCCCGACGGCGTGCGGCGGGTGATCGTGTCGAGCTGCGTCTGGCCCAGCACCGAGCTCATCTCGGACGCGAAGAACCCGGGCGCGACGCTGTTGACGAGCGCGCGCCCGTGCATCTCGCGGGCCAGCGTGCGCATGGCGCTGTCGAGGCCGCCCTTGGTGGCGGAGTAGGCGACGAGGCCGGAGTAGCCGCGCTGCGCGCACACCGAGGTCACCATGACGATGCGGCCCCGGTTGCCCTTGGCCATGATGCGGCGCAGCACCGCACGCGCCAGCAGCAGCGGCGCGGTCAGGTTGGTCTCGATGATCTTCGCGATCTGTTCGGGCGAGGTGTGCACGTGCAGGCTGTCCTGGCCCATCGCGGCGTTGTTGACCAGCGCGTCGATGGGACCGAGACGGCTCTCGGCGTCCTTGAGGAAGGCGTTGATGGCCTTGACGTCGGTGACGTCGACCGAGGCCGCGACGACGCGGTCGGGGTGCGCGGCCGCGACGGCCTCCAGCTCGGGGGTGACGGTGCGCGCGAAGGCAGCGACCTTGGCTCCCTGCGCGAGGATGTCCTCGACGATGGCCAGGCCGAGACCACGGGAGCCGCCTGAGACGACGACCACCGTTGCGGGGCCGATGGGTTCGGTCTTGTCAGACATCGCTCTTCAGGGTCTCCTTGATCGGGATCTGGTCCAGGAACCGCACCCGGCGGGGCACGGAGTAGTCGGGCAGGCGCGCCGCGCACCAGGCGGTGAGCTCTGCGTCGGTGACCTCGCCCGACAGCACGACGTCGGCGGTCACGATGCTGCCGACGATCGGCGCCTTGCGTCCGCGGACGGAGGCCCACGCCACCGCCGGGTGCGACTGCAGGACATCACGCACGGCCGAGGCGGAGGCCTTGGCCCCGCCGACGTTGATCTCGTCGGACGCGATGCGGCCGGTGATGAGGACGCGACCGTCGACCACCTCGACCCGGTCGCCGGTGCGCAGCACCTGGTCGATGCCCTCGCCGCGCTTGGGCGAGGCGATGAGCAGCTCGCCGTCGTCGACGGTGAGGGTCGCCCGCCCGTCCATCTCACGGCCGAGCCACTGCTCGGGGAACCCGGCGCGCCCGTCGTGGACGGCGATCGTCGCGCCCGCCTCGCTGGAGGCGTAGATCCACGAGACGCGGGCGTTGGGGAACATCTCGGTGAGGCGCGTGAGGATGGCCTGGTCGACCGGCTCACCGCCGAGGGTCACCTGCTCGAGCGGCAGGGCGGCCACGCTGTCAGGGTCGCGGTAGAGCGCCTGACGCCAGAAGGTGGGGGTGCCGGACGCGGCGGTCACACCGACCTCGAGCGCGCGGGCAGGCCACGTGTCGAGCTCGTCGGGCTCGATGAAGAGGACGTCCTGGCCGGGGTGGGCGATGCTCAGCGTCACGACCTGCCACCACGCGTACGCGCCGTGGGCGTACGGGCACAGCCAGGTGCGCCGCGGCTGGTCGCCGGCGACGGTCGTGAGCGACGCGAGCGTGTGCGCGACCTGCTTGGGACGGCCGGTGCTGCCGCTCGTGAGCAGCCAGACCCGGCCGGGCGTCGCATCGCGTTCGGTCGTGGGCGGGACGACGTCGACGCCGTCGAGGCCGTCGACGATGGCCAGGCCGGCGGCACGGAGGTCGTCGGCGAGGTCGGGGGTGACCCGGGTGCGTGAGGCGACGAGGACCTCGGAGCTCCGGGTCGCGGCAGCCCACACCGCACGGGCGGCGTCATGGTTGTCACGCACGAGCACGGCTGCGGCCTCGGGCAGCTGCAGGCTCTCGAGCTCGTCCCAGCGGCCGTCGAAGCCGCGGGTGATGATCCGGTTGGCGGCGCCGGCGAGACCGCCAGCTCCCGCGCTCACGCGGCCTGGAGCTGCTCGAGGAAGTCGAGCACGTCGGAGATCGTGGCGATCTGGCGCAGCTCGGGGGCGTC
Organism: Terrabacter terrigena; assembly: GCF_042676085.1. Taxonomy (NCBI): domain Bacteria; kingdom Bacillati; phylum Actinomycetota; class Actinomycetes; order Micrococcales; family Intrasporangiaceae; genus Terrabacter; species Terrabacter terrigena. Next base: position 68,550 of record NZ_JBHTKH010000008.1, on the reverse strand, counting down.
GAAGTTCAGCTCGTCGCCGATCTCGTCCTCGACGCGGAGGGCCAGCTCGGAGAAGTCGAGGGAACGGAAGCCGATCTCCTCGAGGTTGGCCGAGTCTTCTGCGGGCATCGACTTGCCCTGGGCCTGAAGGACCTCGGCCATCATCGTCCGGATCGCGTCACGGCTCAGTGCGCTCATGCTGTTGTTCCGCCTTGGGCTCGGGGTTGGGGCGTCCGGTAGTCTAACAACGAATCCCCCACCGACCGCCGCGGCCCTTCGGAGCCCGCGGCGTCCTCATGAGGAGGGCCAGATGCTCCGCCCCGCAACCGATGCCGACAGTGCGAACGTGCTCCGGTGGCGCAACCACCCGGAGGTCCGTGCCGTCTCGCTGACCCAGCACGAGATCACCGATGACGAGCACGCCGCGTACTGGGCGGCCACGCGTGACAACGACGCCCGCGAGATCTGGATCTACGAGCGCCACGACGTGCCGTCCGGCGTCGTCACCTACTTCGACATCGACCGCGAGGCCGGCAGCGCGTGGTGGGGCTACTACCTCGACAACGACGGCCTCAAGGAGCGTGGCGAGCTGCTGCCGGCCTGGATCGAGATCCAGCGCCAGGCAAAGCGCCTCGCGTTCGACGAGCTGGGCCTGCGCACCCTCGAGGGCGAGGTCCTCGAGGCCAACGAGGCTGTGCGGCGGTTCAACCGGCGAAATGGATTCGAGGAGATCGAGCGTTACACCCAAGACATCGACGGCACCCCGACACCCGTCCTGCGGGTTCGAGCCACGAAGGACTGAACGAGAATGAGCACCCCGGTCGAAACCCCAGCAACGACGTCCCTGGACATCGGCGGCACGACCGTCGGCCCCGACGCCCCGCCGTTCATCATCGCGGAGATGTCGGGCAACCACGACGGCAGCCTCGACAAGGCCCTCGAGATCGTGCGGATGGCCGCCAAGGCGGGCGCCCACGCGATCAAGCTGCAGACCTACACGGCCGACACGATCACCATCGACGTCGACAAGCCCGAGTTCCGCCTGTCCGAGGGCCACGAGCTGTGGGGATCGCGCCGCCTCTACGAGCTGTACGAGGAGGCCCACACGCCGTGGGAGTGGCACAAGCCGATCTTCGACCTCGCCCGTGAGCTCGGCATCCTCGCCTTCTCGAGCCCGTTCGACCCGACCGCGGTCGAGTTCCTCGAGGGCCTCGAGGTCCCGGCCTACAAGATCGCGTCGTCCGAGATCGTCGACCTGCCGCTCATCCGGCTGGCGGCCCAGACGGGCAAGCCGCTCATCATCTCCACGGGCATGGCGTCCGTCGGCGAGATCGCGGCGGCGGTCGAGGCGGCCCACTCGACCGGCAACCGCCAGGTCATGCTGCTCTCCTGCACCGTGAGCTACCCCGCCGACCCGGCCTCGTCGAACCTGCGCGGCATCCCGGTCATGCGCGAGGCGTTCGGCGTCCCCGTGGGCCTCTCCGACCACACGATGGGCATCGGCGCCGCCGTGGCCTCGGTCGCGTTCGGCTCGGTCCTCGTCGAGAAGCACGTCACGATGTCCCGCGAGGAGGGTGGGGTCGACTCCGCCTTCTCGCTCGAGCCCGACGAGCTCGCCGCCCTCGTGCGCGAGACCAAGGTCGCCTGGCAGGCCCTGGGCGAGCCGCGCATCGGTGCACGTGAGGCCGAGCGTGAGGGCCTGCGCTTCCGCCGCTCGCTCTTCGTCGTCGAGGACGTCAAGGCCGGCGACCCGGTGACGGCTGCCAACGTCCGCTCCATCCGCCCCGCGAACGGCCTTGCGCCAGACGCGTTCTCGCTCGTCGAGTCCAAGCGGTTCACGCGCGACGTCGAGCGCGGCACCCCCATGTCGTGGGATCTCGTCTGACCTCCCGCCCTGGTCTTCGACCATGACGAAGGGCCCCGACCGCACTTCGGTCGGGGCCCTTCGTCGTTCGCCTTCGTGACGCCGGGCTGGTCGGCTCCGGTGAGTCCTCGTCAGTCCTGGTCGTCCATTGCCGGGTCCTGGGCCGCGTCCGAGACCGGCGCGGCGGTGCGGGCGGGCTCCTTCGCGGACCCGTCGCCCGCGGAGTCCGCCTTCGCCTGCGTCTTCGTCGAGCCCTTCGCCGGCCCCTTCGAAGCCGCGCTCGGCTCGTGGTCATGGGCGTCGTCCGCGTCGTCGACGGTGGCGTCCATCGAGACCAGCCGGTCCGAGGGGTCGCCGTCACCGGGGGCACGGTGGCTCTCGGAACGGTGCTGGCGTCGGCGACGACGCGCGAAGGCCGACGGCTCCTCGTCGAGGGGAGGAGCGGGCGGGGGCGTTCCCGGCGTGCGGATCTCGGGCGCCCAGCCGAACGCGTCGATGACCTCGGCCGGCGAGAGGATCTCGTCCGCACCGAGCTCACGGTTGGCGACCTCAGCCGCGTAGTCCATCGGCACCGAGAACTGGTGCATCTCCGGCCAGATGCGCCGCGGCTTGTTCACCCCGCCGAGCACCGCGTGGTCTGACTCGAGCGCCATCGGGTCGCCGTAGATGCCGACCTCGACGCCGGCCGAGGCGGCATACAGGATGGCGCTGCTCATGCGGTTGCTGACGACGCGCTTGTGCTGGCGCATCTCGTGCAGCTGCCGGTAGAGGAAGGCGACGTCGGTGTCCTGCCACAGGTAGCCGCGCTGCCCGTGGGTGACGACGCGCACGCCGGCGTCCTCGTACTCCCGGCGCACCTTCGGGTTGTCGTACTCGTTCCAGTGCAGGCAGACCGTGATGGGCACGTCGCCCTCGGCCTCCTTCACCTCGTCGATGTACGCCGTGTGGCTGCCGACGACCTGCTGGCCCTCCCACCCGTGGAACGGGTAGACGATCGTGCCGGTGCGTGGCTCGGCCGTGGCCAGCCACTCCTTCTGGCGCTCGAGCTCGAGCAGGTAGAGCCAGGGGGCGGCGACGACCATGTAGTTGCGCAGGCCCGCGGCCCAGCCGCGACGGGCGCAGGCCTCCGACCAGACGAACTTGGGGTACTGCGGCGTGAAGACCGTGCCGACGGCGAAACCGTCGTGCATGTTCCAGCCGTGCTGCAGGTAGCCCCAGATGCGCGGCGGGTGCTCCAGGCCGACGTAGCGGGCCATGATGTGGGCATGCCCGTAGAAGTGGTTGGCGTGGTGCATCGGATCAGCTCCCGACGGCGCCGCGGACGGCGTCGATGACCTTGTCGACCTGCGCGTCGGTCAGCTCGGCGTGCATGGGCAGAGAGAGCTCCTCGGCGTAGAACTGCTCGGCGTTGGGGCACATGCCCCGCTTGAAGCCGAGGTCCTCGAAGAGCGGGTGCCAGTACACGGGGATGTAGTTGACCTGCACTCCGACGCCATCGGCGCGCATGGCGTCGAAGACCTCGCGGCGGCGGCCACCGAGCACGCGCAGCGGGTAGAGGTGCCAGATCGGGTCGACGTGCTCGCGCTGCGTGGGCAGCCGGATGCCGTCGACGCCGGCGAGGCCCTCCTGGTAGCGCGCGAAGATCGCGGCGCGACGCTCCTTGAACGCCGCGAGCCGCCGCAGCTGGCTGATGCCGAGGGCCGCGAGGACGTCGGGCAGGCGGTAGTTGAGGCCCCACTCGTGGACCTCCTGGTGCCAGGGGCCCTCGTCGGGGTAGCGCATGCGCGCCCGGTCGCGCACGAGTCCGATGAAGTGGAACTCGTGCGCGCGTCGGCCGAGCTCCGGGTCGAGGGTCGCGACGGCGCCACCCTCGGCGGTCGTCATGTTCTTCGTGGGGAAGAACGAGAAGGTCGTCAGGTCGGCGAGCGAGCCCACCGGGCGACCCTTGTAGGTCGAGCCGATCGAGTGTGCGGCGTCCTCGACGACGAGCGCCCCGACGCGGCGGGCGGTCTCGTTGACCGCGTCGATCTCGATCGGGTGACCGGCGTAGTCGACGCACGCGATGACCTTGGTGTCGTCGGTGACGGCGGCGTCGAGGGCCACCGGGTCGATGTTCGCCGTGTCGTCCTCGATGTCGACGAAGCGGATCTTCGCGCCGAGCGCGACGGCGCACGAGGCAGTCGCGACGAAGGTCATCGGCGTGGTGACGACCTCGTCGCCGGGACCGACGCCGGCAGCGGCATACGCGATGTGCAGGGCGGCGGTGCCGCTCGTCGCGCTGACGCAGCGGGACGCGCCGGACAGCGCCGCGAGCTGCTCCTCGAACGCCGTCACGGTCGGGCCGGTGGTGAGCCAGTCACCCCTCAGCACCTGGGCGACGGCGTCTATGTCGTCCTCGTTGACCGACTGGCGTCCGTAGGGGATCACCTCAGATACCCGCCTCGAGCATCGTGCGGATGTCGTCGGCACCGATCCAGATGTCGTTCTTGTCGGAGGCGCAGTGGAAGCCGTCGGGAACGGGCTTGCCGTCGGTGCGCGGCACGTAGCCCCACGTCGCGAGCTCGGGCTCGAGGACGTAGTACTTGCCGTCCATGATCATGATGGCGCGGCGGCCCTCCTCGGGGCTGATCATCTCCTCGTGGAGCTTCTCGCCGGGGCGCAGGCCGATGTCGTGCATCTTGGCGCCGGGGGCGATCGCCTGCGCGAGGTCGGTGACGAGGTGCGACGGGATGTGCGGCACGACGAGCTCACCGCCCTGCATGAGCGAGAAGGTGTCGAGCACCATCTGCACGGCCTCGGGCAGCGTGATGAGGAAGCGCGTGCAGCGCAGGTCGGTGATGGGCAGCGACTCCCCCGCCTCGTGCAGGGCACGGAACTTGGGGATGATCGAGCCGCGCGAGCCGGTGACGTTGCCGTAGCGCACGACGGCGAAGCGCGTGGGGTACTGCGCGGCGTAGTGGTTGCCGAGGATGAAGAGCTTGTCGGCGGTCAGCTTGGTCGCGCCGTAGAGGTTGATCGGCGAGCTAGCCTTGTCGGTCGAGAGCGCGACGACCTTCTTGACGCCGGCGTCGATGCACGCCTCGATGACGTTCTGGCTGCCGAGGACGTTGGTCTTGACGAACTCGTGCGGGTTGTACTCACCGGTGTCGACCTGCTTGAGGGCGGCGGCGTGCACCACGTAGTCGGTGCCGTGCATGGCGCGGCGCAGACGGTCGAGGTCGCGGACGTCGCCGATGAACCAGCGCAGGCGGGGGTCGTCGTTGAAGAGCTGCCGGACCTCCCACTGCTTCAGCTCGTCACGGCTGTAGATGATGACCCTCTTGGGGTTGTGGTTGTCGAGCACCTCACGGATGAACGCCTTGCCGAAGGACCCGGTCCCACCTGTGACAAGGATCGACGACCCTTCGAGAATGCTCACCCTTTGACCTCCTGGTCATGTTCTTGAAACCGTGCTGCGCGGGCCTGTCAGAGGGCACCACGCACTGGGGCGCTCGACCAGCGCCGACGGCGAGATTAACACCTTCGACGTGCTGCCCGCCCCTCCCCGGACGCCGGGCGCGGGCCTCGCGACGGTCCCGGGGACGCCTGCGGCAGACTTGGGCGCATGCCCGCCCACATCGCCCTGCGTTGCGACGCGAGGCCCGAGACGGGCACCGGACACGTCGTACGCTGCCTCGCCCTCGGAGACGAGCTGACCTCCCGCGGCGCGCGCGTGACCATCCTCGGGGAGGTGACCGGCGTGGGCTGGCTCGCCGACCAGATCGCGCGTCGGGGCCTTCCGGTCGTGGCGTCCCCCGACGAACCCGGGGCGCTCGCGGCGCTGGCGAGGGAGTCCGGGGTCGACGCCGTCGTGCTCGACGGCTACCACCTCGACCCCGGGTGCGGCAGGGCCTTGCGCGACGCCGGCGTCACCGTGCTCTCGATGCTCGACGACACCTTCGGCGCCGGCCAGGACGCCGACCTCTACCTCGACCAGAACTTCGGTGCCCGCCCGGCGCCGGGGATCGCCCCGGAGCGGCAGCTGCTCGGACTCGACCACTCGCTCTTCCGCGACGAGGTGCTGCGGCACCGCCCGACCACCCCGCGTCGCACCCCGCGCGCGACGCCGCGGGTGCTCGCCGTGTTCGGGGGGACCGACCCGTATGCCGCGGCACCCGTCGTCGTGCCCCTGCTGCTCGCCTCCGGTCGCCCCCTGCACGTCGTGGCCGTCGCCGCGCGACCCGAGATCGCCGCCGCGCTCGAGGCTCTGGCGACGTCGCCGGGGCAGCACGTCGAGGTGGTCTCCCCGACGCCCGACCTCGCCGCCCTCGCCGCCACGTGCGACGTCGCGGTCACCGCCGCGGGCAGCTCGGTGTGGGAGTTCCTGTGCCTCGGCCTGCCCTCGATGCTCGTGTGCGTCGTCGACAACCAGGGGCCGGGCTACGACGCCGTGACCGGACGTGGTCTGGCCGAGCCGTTCGGGCACCTCTCGCAGCTGCGTGACGACGAGGCAGTGCGGTCCACCGCCGTGGCCGTTCTCGACATGCTGCTGTCTGACCCGGAGCGGCAGGCTGCACTGGCGAGCGCCGGGATGTCGCTCGTCGACGGGCGTGGCCGGGCGCGGGTGGCCGACGCGCTGCTCGGCGCGGTCGCGGCTCGTCGCTAGCCTGTTCCCCACACCACCATGGAGGTCTCCACCGTGCCGCGCACCCGCGTCGTCATCCAGTCGCGTCTCAACTCGTCACGCCTGCCCGGCAAGGCCATGCTGACGGTCGCGGGGATGCCGCTCATCGAGCTGGTGGCCCGGCGCGCGAGCCGTGGTGGCCACGAGGTCGTCGTGGCCACGAGCGAGGAGCAGTACGACGAGCGCATCGCAGGGCACCTGTCATCGGTCGGGATCCCCGTCGTGCGGGGCTCGCTCGACGACGTGCTGGGCCGGTTCGTCCAGGCGACCGCGGACCTTGCACCCGACGACCGCGTCGTGCGTCTCACCGGCGACAACCCGGTCGCCGACGCCGACCTCGTGGACGAGCTGCTCGCCGCCCTGGACGGCAGTGACCACACCTACGGGCGGGTCGACATCGACCGGGTGCCCGAGGGCCTCGGGGCCGAGGCCTTCAGCGTGGCCGCCCTTCGCGACGCCGACGCGCAGGCGACCGACGCGTACGACCGTGAGCACGTCACACCGTGGCTCCGTCGCACGCTCGGCGAGCTGCTCTTCGTGCCGCAGGGGTGCCCCGGCGACATCCACGCCTACCGGGCCACCGTCGACACCCTCGGCGACTATGTACGCGTGTCGTCCCTCTTCGACGACGTGGCCGACCCGGTCGGCCGTCCCTGGCTCGCGTTCATGGAGGACCTCGCCGCCCGCGTCGACGCGGCCGGGGAGCGCATCCCGTCGACCTCGTCGGCGGCCGGCCGGGTCTCGCGCGTCGTGCTGTCGGCTCGCGCGTTCGACGACGGCCGGGCCGGCGGCGACAAGCCGGCCGAGCGCGCGGAGCGGTTGCGCGCCCTCATCGCCGACGCCATCGAGCGCGGCGTGACGCACGTCGACGTCGGCCGGGGCGACGGGCGCAGCGAGGAGCTGCTGCGCAGCTGCGCAGAGCCGGCGCTCGTCAAGCGGTTCGGCCTGATCAGCCGCCTGTCGGCGCCGGCGCTCGAGAACGAGTCCTCGCCGGACGCGTACGCCCTCGCTGTCGAGGCCTCGGCGGAGCGCAGCTTCGCCAACCTCGGCCGGCGCAGCGTCGACGCGCTGGTCTTCCCCGACGCTGTCACCGCGTCGCGTGGCTGGGCACGCGCCCAGCGCTACCGGGACGAGTGTGTGGCTCGCTCGATCGGTCTCGTCGCCCGGTCGGAGGATGACCTCCGGTGGGCGGTCGGCACGGCTGACGTCGGCTACGTCGAGGTGCGCACCGGCCCCGACGCGGCGCACGACGGCCTGCTCGGCCAGCTCGCCGAGCGCGGCACCACCCTCGTGGTGGGCACGCACGCGTACGACGGCTCCGACGCGGGGTCGCAGACCGTTCCGACGTGGGCGTCCGCGGTGCTGGTCACCGCGCTCGAGCCCGCCGCCTTCGACGACGCCGTGGCAGCCGTCAACCGCTGATCAGCCCGGGTTGTTGTTGTACTGCTCGAGGATGTCGTCCATCGAACCGTCGGCGACGAGGCGACCGGACTTCAGGTAGAGCCCACGCGTGCAGAAGCGGCGCAGGTCGGCCTCGGAGTGCGAGACGAGGAAGAGGGTGCGACCCTCGGCCAGGAGGTCCTCCATGCGGCGGTAGCACTTCTCGCGGAAGTCCTTGTCGCCGACGGCGAGCACCTCGTCGACGAGCACGATCGGCTCGTCGAGCGTCGTGATGAGCGCGAAGCCGAGACGCACCTGCATGCCGGAGGAGAAGTGCCGGAACGGCATGTCGAGGCCTGCGCGGACCTGCGGGCCGGCGAAGTCGACGATCTCGTCGAAGCGCTCGGTGATCTGGGCCTTGCTCAGTCCGTGCAGACCCGCAGTGAGCAGCACGTTCTCGCGCGCCGAGAGCTCACCGAGGAAGCCACCGGTGAGCTCGATGAGCGGTGCCACGCCACCGTTGACGGCCACCTGGCCCTCGTCGGGCAGCAGCACGCCCGCGATGGTCTTGAGCAGCGTGCTCTTGCCGCCACCGTTGGAGCCGACGAGGCCGACGGCCTCGCCCGGCCCGACGGTGAACGAGACGTCCTTGAGCGCCCAGAAGGTCTCCTTCGGCGCCGTGTTCTCACGGCGCAGCACCATCTCACGCAGCGAGAGCTTGCGGCGGCGGGAGCGGTAGAACTCGACGCCCAGCCCCTCCACCTTGATGACGTCGGCGGTGCGCCTGGCATCTGACACGCGGTCGGCCACGGGAGGCATCTCAGATCTCCTTCAGGACGGCACGCTCCATGCGCGCGAACGTGACGGCACCCCAGGCGAGGAAGGCGAGCGACATGATCATGCCCACCAGGAGCGGAGCGAGCTGCAGGGCCTGGGGGAAGAACCCGGCCCGGTAGAGCTCGAGGATGCCTGTCATCGGGTTGAACCACAGCACGGTCTGCACCCAGTGCGGAGCGAAGTCCAGGCTGTAGATGATCGGGGTGCCGTAGAAGAGCATCCGCAGGGCGATGCGGACGACGCGGATCGTGTCGTCGGCGAGCACGGTCGCCGGGGCCAGCAGCAGCCCGATACCTGTCTGCAGCACGAACTGCAGGGCGAGCGCCAGCGGGAAGAGGATGAGGCGCCAGTTCAGCGTGGCGTCACCCAGCACGAGGTAGACCACCACGAAGGCGAACAGCACCGGCAGCGAGAGCAGGAACTCGATGCCCTTGGCGATGACCACGCGGATCACCCAGAGCTCGCGGGGCAGGTTGGTCGACCGGACGAGCTTCGCCTCTGCGACGAGTGCGCGGGCGGTCTCGTTGATCGAGGCGTTGAACCACTGCCACGGCAGCAGCCCGAGCAGCAGGAAGAGGAAGTACGGGTGGTGACCGGCGTCGCCGCGCTTGAAGATCACCGCGAAGACCATGAAGTAGATCAGCGCCATCGCCAGGGGGTCGATGACCGTCCAGAGGTAGCCGAGCCAGCTCCGGGCGTAGCGCACGCGAAGGTCGCGCTGGACCAGCGTCAGCAGGATGCCGCGCTGGCCCCAGATCCGCGAAAACCGCTCCACCATCAGAACTCGTCTCCTTCGGGGACCAGCTGGTCCGGCCTGCTGGTGAGGAAGCCCCAGCCCCAGCTCATGTGCATCGTCGCGAGCACCGCGGGGACCCGGAGCGCAACCTTCGCGCCCTCGCCACGCGCGATGGCCACTCCCCCGACACCGACCCCGGCGGCATACCCGGCCGGGATGGCCCAGAGCGGCCGCCAGACCAGGCCACCGACGACACCGGCGGCCACCGCGACGAGCGCGGTGGGCGGGGCGAGGTAGCGGGCGTTGATCGAACCCCTGTGCCGGGTCGCGACGACGCGGCGCCAGCGGCCGTAGTCGCGGTACTGGCGGCTGAGGGCGCGCAGGCTCGGGCGCGGGCGGTACTCGACCGTGAGGGTCGGGTCGAACCAGACGAGACCGCCGGCCTGGCGGATGCGGTAGTTCAGCTCCCAGTCCTGGGCGCGGGTGAAGCGGGGGTCGTAGCCGCCGGCCTTCGTCAACCACTCACGGCGGAAGACGCCCAGGTAGACGGTGTCGGCCGGCCCGGCCTCGCCACCGGTGTGGAAGCGGGCGCCGCCCACGCCGAGCGGCGACGTCATGGCGGTGGCCACGGCCTTCTCGAAGTCGGTGACGCCGGTGGCGTGCATGATGCCGCCCACGTTGGCGGCCCCCGTCTCGCCCATGACACGGACGGCACGCTCGATGTAGCCCTCGCTCAGGAAACCGTGGCCGTCGACGCGCACGACGATGTCGTGCTCCGCCGCCGCCACCGCGAGGTTCAGCGCCTCAGGCGTGCGGCCCGACGGGTTCTCGACGACGGTGATGCGTGCGTCACGCTCTGCGAGACGCCGGGCCACACCGAGGGTGTCGTCGTGGCCGGGGCCGACGGCGAGCACGACCTGGATCTGTCCGGGGTAGTCCTGGGCGACGACCGCGGCGACGGCGTCCTCCAGGTGCCTCTCCTCGTTGAGCAGCGGCATGATGACGCTGACCGGAGGTGTTGGGTCCACGCGTACGGATCCTTCTCGTTCGGGTCGATGAGGTGGAGCAGGCGATCGCGACCCGCACCGGGCCGAGCCAGCCTACCGCCCCGAGAACCTATCCCTGCCACGGCGGAAAGTCGCTGGGAGAGATGTGAGGGCCCGCCGTGAGTCCTGCGGCCGGATGTTCCTACTTGAGGAGCTGGCGTGCCATGACGATGCGCTGCACCTGGTTGGTGCCCTCGTAGATCTGGGTGATCTTCGCGTCGCGCATCATCCGCTCGAGCGGGAAGTCGCTGGTGTAGCCGGCGCCGCCGAGCAGCTGCACGGCGTCCGTCGTGATCTTCATGGCGGTGTCGGAGGCGTAGCACTTGGCGGCCGCGCCGAAGAACGAGAGGTCCTTGTCACCACGCTCGGACTTCGCGGCCGCGACGTAGACCATCTGGCGTGCGGCCTCGAGCTCCATCGCCATGTCGGCCAGCATGAACTGGATGCCCTGGAAGTCGGCGATCCGCTTGCCGAACTGCTTGCGCTCCTTGACGTACGCGAGGGCCTGGTCGAGCGCGCCCTGCGCGATGCCGACCGCCTGGGCGCCGATCGTCACACGGGTGTGGTCGAGGGTGCGCAGCGCGATCTTGAGGCCGTCGCCGACCTGACCGACGACGCGGTCGCCGGGGATGCGCACGTTGTCGAAGTGCAGCTCGCGCGTCGGGCTGCCCTTGATGCCGAGCTTGCGCTCCTTCTCGCCGAAGGTGAAACCCTCGTCGGACTTCTCGACGACGAAGGCAGTGACGTTGCCGCCGCGGGGGCCGTCGGGGTCGGTGACGGCCAGCACCGTGTAGTACTCGGAGACGCCGGCGTTGGTGATCCACGACTTCTGGCCGTTCAGCACCCAGTCGTCACCGTCCTGACGTGCGCGGCACTTCATCGCCGCGGTGTCGGAGCCGGCCTCGCGCTCCGACAGTCCGTAGGAGAAGGTCGTCTCGCCCTTGGCGAGCGGCGGCAGGTAGCGAGACTTCACGTCGTCACTGCCGTCGAGGATGAGTGGCAGCGAACCGAGCTTGTTGACGGCCGGGATGAGCGAGGCGGACGCGTCGACGCGGGCGACCTCCTCGATGACGATGCACGTGGCCAGCGCGTCGGCGCCCATGCCGTCGTACTGCTCGGGCACGTGCGGCGCGAAGAAGTCGGACGCGACGAGTGCGTCGTGCGCCTCCTGCGGGTAGCGGGCCTCCGCGTCGACGGAGGCGGCGTAGGGGGCGATCTTGTCCTCGGCGATCGCCCGGATCGCCTCCCTCAGGGCCTCGTGGTCCTCGCTGGTCCGGTACAGGTCGAAGTCGGCATTCGTGCTCACGGCGCGATCCTACTCGCCGGTTCGGATTAGTAGGACGTCCTAGTGATCGACGCCACGACTCAGCCGTCCGCGGTCGACCGGACACGGTTCGAGCGACCTCCGGACCACCCCGCCCTCCCGCCGTCGTGCGCGATCTGGGTGCTGGTGCAGATGCGGTGGGTCCTGAGGTTGTGGTGCAGCCGGTGCTTGGCGAAGACGTTCGTCACGGACGTCTCGCCCACAGGCCCGGGGGTCTCGTGGTCGAGGTCGCAGCGGGTGGCGGGGACGTGGCAGTCGGGGCCGCGGCAGGTGCCGTCGACCGCGCGGACGTGCTCGCGGGCGTGGGCGGCGGTGACCCAGCCGTGCCCGGGCAGCTCGCAGCCGGTGTCGGAGGCGTTCGAACGAGTCGGAAGGCATTGACTTTATCCATGGACAGCCAATTCGACTGCCCGACAGAGCAGTCCATTCGCCAACCCGATGACCTCGACCAACAGGCTGACGGCTCCGTCCACGATGAGGACACGCGCTCCCATCTGCCGGACACGCATACGTAGACTCGCAAGCAGGTCATGAGTGCCAGCGCCAAGCCCCGGCTCGCTGGCCGGCAACCCTCCCACCGCGGCGGGGTGCCCCGGGTGAGGACCTGGCCCGTCGACGCCAGCCGGCGCTCGGGCAAGCGCGGAGAGCTCCTCTCCCGCACCGACCCGTCGGTGCGCCGGCCCGATCCCCGCTCACGGGCCGGTCATCGACACGACTCATGAAGAGGACGACAGATGACCGATCCGAACTGGTCCTTCGAGACCAAGCAGATCCATGCCGGCCAGAGCGCCGACAGCGCCACGGGTGCGCGCGCCCTGCCGATCTACCAGACGACGAGCTACGTCTTCAACGACACCGACCACGCGGCAAACCTGTTCGGGCTCAGGGAGTTCGGCAACATCTACACGCGCATCATGAACCCGACGACCGACGTCGTCGAGCAGCGCATCGCCGCGCTCGAGGGCGGAGTGGGCGCGCTCCTCGTCGCGTCGGGCCAGTCCGCCACGACCCTCGCACTGCTCAACATCGCCGAGGCCGGCGACCACATCGTCGCGTCGCCCAGCCTCTACGGCGGCACCGTCAACCTCCTCAAGTTCACCCTTCCGAAGCTCGGCGTCCAGGTGAGCTTCGTCGAGGACCCGACCTCGGTCGAGTCGTGGCGAGCGGCCGTGCGCCCCAACACCAAGGCCTTCTTCGGTGAGACCATCGCCAACCCGAAGGCCGAGGTGCTGGACATCGAGGCCGTGGCGGGCCTCGCCCACGAGGTCGGCGTGCCGCTCGTCGTCGACAACACCATCGCGACGCCGTACGTCATCCGCCCGATCGAGTGGGGGGCCGACGTCGTCGTGCACTCCGCGACGAAGTACCTCGGTGGTCACGGCACGTCCATCGCGGGCGTCATTGTCGACGCAGGGCGGTTCGACTACGCCGAGGACCCGGAGAAGTTCCCGAACTACAACACCCCCGAGGAGAGCTACCACGGTCTCGTCTTCGCGCGTGACCTCGGGGTCGGCAGCCCCCTCGGCGCCAACCTCGCCTACATCCTCAAGGCGCGCGTGCAGCTGCTGCGCGACCTCGGCCCGGCGGCGGCGCCGTTCAACGCGTTCCTCATCGCCCAGGGTCTCGAGACGCTGTCGCTGCGCATCGAGCGCCACCTCGAGAACGCCCACAAGGTGGCGGCCTACCTCCAGGGACACGAGCAGGTCGAGCGCGTCGTGTGGGCGTCCCTACCCGACAGCCCCTCCCGCGCCACCGCCGAGAAGTACGCGCCTCGCGGGGCCGGCGCCGTGCTGTCGTTCGAGATCGTCGGCGGCCTCGAGGCCGGCAAGAGGTTCGTCGAGGCGCTGACGCTGCACAGCCACGTGGCGAACATCGGCGACGTGCGCTCGCTCGTCATCCACCCGGCCTCGACGACGCACTCGCAGGGCCCCGAGGAGGACCGCCTGGCAGCCGGTGTGACGCCCGGGCTCGTGCGCCTGTCGGTCGGCATCGAGAACATCGACGACATCATCGCTGACCTCGAGCAGGGGTTCACCGCCGCCAAGGCCTGAAACGGACGACAACCGAGGTGTGGCGGATCGGCACGGCTGGCACGATGTCGGCCATGCCGATCCGCTACCCCGCTCCCCTGCGCCCCGGTGACCGCGTCGGCATCACGTCGCCGAGCTCCGGCGTCGGCGATGCCCTGTGGGCGCGGTTCGCGTATGCCGTCCAATGCCTCCGCGACCGCGGCTTCGAGGTCGTGGTCGGCGAGTTCAACCACGCGCCGACCCAGGTGAGCGGGCCCCGCGAGGGCCGCGCCGCCGAGCTGACGGCGATGCTCCTCGACCCGTCGATCAGGGCCGTCGTGCCGCCGTGGGGCGGCGAGACCGGGATCGACCTGCTCGACCTGCTCGACCTCGAGGCGATCGCGGCGGCCGAGCCGACGTGGTGCGTCGGCTTCTCCGACACCTCGACGTGGCTCACCCCGTTCACTCTCACCACGGGCGTCGCGACGATCCACGGGCAGAACCTCATGGACACGCCGTACACGCTGCCGGACGGCATCCTGCACTGGGTGGACGTCGCCGCCGCGTCGGAGGGCGACGCACTGCACCAGCACTCGCCCGGGCGCTTCCGCTCCGGCGGCTGGGACGACTACGCCGGCAACCCGACCGTCTCGACGATGACGCTCGAGGGCCAGGGGACGTGGACCCGCATCGACCACGGCCACGAGGGCGAGTCCGTGACGCTCGAGGGGCGCCTCGTCGGAGGCTGCGTCGAGACGCTGAGCTTCCTCGCCGGCGGCCGCTTCGCCGACACGAATGCCTTCGCTGCACAGCACGCCCCCGAAGGTCTGCTCGTCCTGCTCGACATCGCGGAGTGGGGGTCCTACGACATCTGCCGGGCCCTGCACGCCATGCGGCTGCGAGGCTGGTTCGACACGGCCAACGGCATCCTGGTGTCACGCACCAGTACGCCTGAGCCCGACGGCTTCACCCAGCACGACGCGGTGCGTGAGGCGCTCGGCATGCTGGGTCTCCCGATCGTCGCCGACGTCGAATGCGGCCACGTCGCGCCGTTCCTCGCCCTCGTCCAGGGCGCGTCGACGACCGTCGCGCACGACCCCGCCGAGGGCACGCACACCATCACGCAACACCTCGACTGAGGCCGCGCGACAAGAGGTCTCAGCCGACGACCTCGTCGACGAAGCACCACCGCCACGACTCCCCCGGCTCGATCGAGCGCATGACCGGGTGCGAGCTCTCGTGGAAGTGCCCGGTCGCGTGCTTGAACTCCGAGGAGTCGCAGCAACCGACGTGCCCGCAGTCGAGGCACAGGCGCAGGTGCACCCAGGTCGTTCCGTTGCGCAGGCACTCCTCGCATCCTTCGGGCGTGCGGGGCTCGACACAGGCGTCGATCTCCTCGAGGTGCTCACAGGGTGCTTCGATCGTGTCCACGGGCAACATCTCACTTTCTGCAAGTCGGCTCTCCTGGTCCTCGAGCCGGTCCAGCATCGTCTCCTCGAGGTCGAGGGCGCCGAGCACGACACGGAGGACCACGTCGTCGGCACGCCCCTCGTCGCGCAGCCGGAGCACCTCCTCGCGCTCGGCCGTGAGCATCTGCATGCGCGCCCGCCGGTACTGCGTGCTGGGGGTCTCGACCCCGTCGAGGCCCCGGGGCCCGAGCCGCTCCCACAGCTGGTTGACCCGGTCGGACGCACGCTCGCGCAGCATGTCCTTCGTGGACTCGTCGACGTCCGGCATCCGGTCCAGCACGTCGAGCCCCGACCGCGTGGCCGCCTGCAGCACGGTCGCGGCCTGCAGCGCGTCCTCGCGTGGGTCGGGTCCGCGCACCCCCAGGCGACGGGCGACCCACGGCAGCGTCGTGCCCTGGACGAGCAGCGTGCCGATGGTCACCACGACGGCGATGAGGACGAGCACGGCACGATGCTGCGTCCCGGTGGGCAGCAGCAGCGCGGCCGCCAGCGTCACCACACCCCGCATCCCGGCCCACGACAGCACCACCGTGTGCGACCAGGGCGCCTCGGCCTCGGCACGCATGACATGGGTGCGCAGGTAGCGGAACGGGAAGACCCAGAGCGGCCGCAGCAGCAGTACTGCGACGAGGGTGCCCACGGCGGCGAAGGTGATCCGGCCCACCGAGAGCTCCGAGCTGCGGACGTTCTCGACCACGTAGAAGACCTGCAGCCCGATGAGCAGGAACACGGCGTTCTCGAGGAGGAACTGGATCGAGCCCCAGTTGATCCGCTCGCTGAGCCGTGAGGCGCCCGACTGCGTGCGCGGCGACTTGTGCCCGAGGATCAGCCCGGCGGTGACGACGGAGATGACGCCCGAGGCGTGCACCTCCTCTGCGGGCACGTAGGCCGCGAACGGCACCATGAACGAGAGCACCGTGTCGAAGGCCGGCTCGGTCGAGAAGCGCTTGCGCAGCACGACGACGACGAGCGACACGACGACCCCGATGGCCGCGCCACCGAGCGAGGCCCAGAGGAAGTCGCCCACGACCCGGGCGAAGGTCACGTCGCCGGCGACCGCACCGGAGGCCACGCCTGCGGCGGCGAGCGCGGTGCGGAGCGCGACCAGGGCGGTCGCGTCGTTGACGAGCGACTCGCCCTCCAGGATGGTGACGAGCCGCCGCGGCAGGCCGATCTGGCGACCGACCGCGGTGGCGGCCACCGCATCGGGCGGCGCGACGACCGCGCCGATCGCGAAGGCGACACCGAAACTCAGGCCGAGCACCGCTCCGAGGAACAGCGCAACACCGAGGGCGGTGAAGAGGACGAGCCCGACCGAGAGACCGAGGATGACGGCCCGGTTGTTGCGGAAGTCGACGAGCGACGTCTGGATCGCGGCGGCATACAGCAGGGGCGGCAGGATGCCGAGCAGCACGACGTCGGGACTCAGCGCGACCTCGGGCACGAACGGCAGGTAGGACCCGGCGATGCCGAGGACGATCAGCACGAGCGGTGCCGGCAGCTCGAGGCGGTCGGCGAGCCAGGCTCCGCCGAGGACGGTGGCCGCGATGGCGAGCAGCCCGATGGCGATCTCCACGACGACATCCTGCCCCACCACGGGCAAGCGCGACGGGCCGCCTCAGGTGAAGAACGAGCGCACGGCCTCGATGACGCGATCCTGGTCGGCGTCGGTCAGCTCTGTCGCGCACGGAAGCGACAGGCCACGACCGAACAGGCCTTCGCCGACGGCCCCACCGAGCACGGGCGCACCCAGGAACGGCGGCTGCGCATGCAACGGCCGCCACAGGGCCCGCGCGCCCACCCCGCGCGCCTGCAGGTGCGCCAGGAAGTCGTCGCGGCCGCGACCGTCGCCCTCGGGAACGAGCACCGAGTAGAGCCAGTACGTCGCGTCGAGCCCGTCGACGCGCGGCGGCAGCACGAGCGGCAGGTCGGCGAACGCCGCGTCGTAGCGCGCGGCGACACGGTGCTTGGCCGCCACGAACTCGTCGAGCCGCTCCAGCTGGGCGAGGCCGAGGCCGGCCGCCAGGTTGGTCAGGCGGTAGTTGTAGCCCACCTCGTCGTGGAGGTAGCCCACGTCGGGCACCTTCGCCTGGGTGGTCAGGTGGCGGGCGCGGGCGGCGAGGTCGTCGTCGTCCGTGACGACCATGCCGCCGCCGCCGGTGGTCGCGATCTTGTTCCCGTTGAACGAGAAGCAGCCGATGCGGCCCACCGTGCCCGTGTGACGGCCGGCGTAGCGCCCCGTCGACCACGTGGCGCCGAGCGACTCGGCGGCGTCCTCGAGCACGGGTATGCCGTGGCGGTCGCAGGCGTCCATGAGCGGTTCCATGTCGGCGGGCTGCCCGAGCACGTGGACGATCTCGACGACCTTCGGCTGAGCCTCCCCCGCGACCGCGCGCCGGTCGAGCTCCGCGGCGAGCAGGGCCGGGTCGAGGTTCCACGTCGTCGTCTCGGAGTCGACGAGCACGGGCCGGGCGCCGCAGTACGCGATCGGGTTGACCGACCCGACGAAGGTGAAGTCGGAGCAGACCACGTCGTCGTCGCGCTCGACACCGAGCAGCAGCAGCCCGACGTGGATGGCCGCGGTGCCGGTGGCGCAGGCGATCGCGTGTTTCGACCCGACGCGCTCGGCGAAGCGCCGCTCGAACTCCGAGACGAACGGCCCGACGGACGAGACGAACCCCGACTCGACCGCCTCGGTGACGTAGCGGCGCTCCAGCTCGCCGATGTTGGGCACGGCGAGCGGGATCGTCCCCTCGGGGCCGCGGGCTCCCGGGGCGTGCGCCTCGCTCACCGGTGGTACCGCCCGGCGGTCTCGGCGTCGACG
The DNA here is from genome assembly GCF_042676085.1 of Terrabacter terrigena. Taxonomy (NCBI): domain Bacteria; kingdom Bacillati; phylum Actinomycetota; class Actinomycetes; order Micrococcales; family Intrasporangiaceae; genus Terrabacter; species Terrabacter terrigena. The sequence continues at coordinate 50,419 of NZ_JBHTKH010000008.1, read as the reverse complement.
CGAGGGCGCAGCCACTCGGCGGTGGCCGACAGGCCCTCTTCCAGCGACACCGTCGGAGCCCACCCGAGCACCTCGTTGGCACGGGAGGGGTCGGAGAGCAGGATCTGCACCTCGGAGCCCTCGGGACGGATGCGGGCGCTCTCGGTGACGATCTCGGCGTCGCTGCCGGTCACCTTGCGACACAGCTCGACGACCTCGCCCACCGAGACGGTGCGTCCGGTGCCGAGCTGGATCGTCGTGCCCGGCGCGACGTCGGCGAGGGCGGCCCGCACGAACCCGTCGGCCGTGTCGGTGACGAAGGTGAAGTCGCGCTTCGGGCTGAGGTCGCCGAGCTTGAGCTGGCTCGCGCCGGCGAGCAGCTGCGAGAGCACCGTCGGGATGACTGCGCGGGTCGACTGCCGGGGGCCGAAGGTGTTGAACGGGCGCAGCGTCGTGACCGGCGTCTCGAACGACAGGGCGTAGGACTCGCACATCTTGTCGGCGGAGATCTTCGTCGCGGAGTACGGGGACTGGCCGCGCAGCGGGTGCGCCTCGGTGATCGGGACCGCCTCCGGTGTGCCGTAGACCTCGGACGTCGACGTGTTGACCATGCGCGGGGTGCCCTGGCGGCGTACGGCCTCGAGGACGTTGAGGGTGCCGATCACGTTGGTCTCGACGTAGGAGCGGGGAGCGACGTAGGAGAACGGGATCGCGATGAGTGCGGCCAGGTGCAGCACGACGTCGACGCCCTCGGTCGAGGCCATCACGTGCTCGGGGTCGCGGATGTCGCCGAGCACGACCTCCGCCTGCCCGTCACGCACCGCCTGCCGGAACGCGTCGGACTCGTCGAGCCAGCCGGTCGAGCCGTTCGAGTTGTACAGGCAGAACGCCTTGACCCGCGCACCGTCGGCGACGAGCCGCTCGACGACGTGGGACCCGATGAAGCCGTCGGAGCCCGTCACGAGGACGGTGCGCCCTGCGAGCGAACCCTCGACGGGGCGAGCTGTCAGCTCGGTCTCGGGCACCTCGCCCGTGCTGCCGGAGAGCGTGTCGGTGGCGGAAAGTGTTGTCACAGCTACCTTTTCGTCGTCATCTGGGCTCGTACGCCGTCAGCCACGTCAAACGTGACATGGCGAGGTTTGGCGGGAGGCGCGTGGTCGGGACGATCGCCGCTCACGCCTCCCCCTTCGCGCGGGCAAGGTCCTTCGGGGTGCCGACGTCGATCCACTCGCTCTGGATCGGCCACGCCGTGACGCGCTCGTCGCGCTCGAGGCACGTCTCGACCAAGCCCGGCATCGTGCTCGCCCGACCGGCCGGCAGCCACGCGAGCGCGCGCGGCTCGACGGCATACACGGCGGCGTTGATGTCGAAGCTCAGGGTCGGCTTCTCCGACACCCCGGTGACGCGACCACCGCTGCTCTCGACGACGCCGAAGGGCACCTCGTGCTGGTAGGTGCGCGTCGCCATCGTGACCGCAGCATCGGTGCGCCGGTGCGCGTCGAGGAGGGCGGCCGCGTCGAACTCGACCATGAGGTCGCCGTTCATGACCAGCACCGGGTGCTCGAGGTCGGGCCGCTGCTCACGCAGGAGCGTCAGCGAGCCCGCGGTGCCGAGCGGGAGGCCGGGGTCCTCGCGCAGGTAGTGCACGGCCACTCCGAGGCGAGAGCCGTCGCCGAGGTGCTCCTCGATCTGCTCGGCCAGGTAGTTGACGCTCACGTAGACCTCGCGGATGCCGTCGCCCACGAGGCCCAGCACGATCCACTCGAGGATCGAGCGACCGGCCACGGTCATCAGCGGTTTCGGGGTGTCCTTCGTCAGGTCACCCAGCCGGGTGCCCCGGCCGCCGGCCATGACCACGGCGACGTTGGGCAGCGGCGCCGACCCCACGACGTCGGACAGCGTGTGCAGGTTGACGAGCGTGCCGTCGTCGTCGAGCTCGGGCACGGCCGAGATGCGCAGGGCCTGCATGAGGTCGAGCACGAGGGCCCGCGGCGACCCGGCCGCTACGAAGTGCGGCGATCGCGTCGCGTGGTCGAGGGCCGGGGCGTCGAGGCCGTCGCCCTTCAGCACGGCCCGACGCAGGTCACCGTCGGTGAGCAGCCCGGCCAGGCGCATGTCGTCGTCGACGAGGAGGCACACGAGGGTCGCGCTGCGGTCGACCACCTCGAGCGCGTCACGCAGGGTCGCCGTGGTCGGCGCGCAGGCCGCGCGCAGGTCTCGCGCCGTCACTCGGGCCCGTCCTCTCCGTCGAACGTGCGGACCGGCAGGTCCACGAACCGCTTGACCCGGCTCGCCCGGGCCGCTGACCGAACGATATCGAGGATGCGCGTGCTCGCCTCACCCGTGCCGTAGGGGTTGGCGGTGGCAGCCGCACGCTCGCGCCGGCCCGGGCTGAGGGCGCTCCGGACGGCAGCCTCGACGGCGACCCTGCCCTCGTCGGCGTGCACGACGTTGTCGCCGCGCAGCCGGCCGCGCTGGCGCTCGCCGATGTCGACGGCCGGCACGTGCACGGTGGCCGCCTCGATGACGCCCGAGCTCGAGTTGCCGACCACGACGTCGCTCGTCGCCAGCACGCGGGGGTAGTCGCGACCGAGCGCCGACACGAGCCGCAGCCGCGGCTCGTGCGCGGCGAGGTCGGTGAGGGTGGCGAGCACCTCGTCACGTCCGTCGTCCATGCCCGGGTGCGTCGCGACGACCGTGCCGCAGACGGCCAGGGCGGCCTCGGCCGCCTCGCGCGCCCACTCCCCGACCGGAGCGTCGGCCTGGGCCGTGGGCGGGTGGTACGTGAAGAGGCCGAGCGGCCGCTCGACCGTCTCCACCCCCAGGAGCGCCGCGAGCTCGGCGTCCGGCATCGGCACGGCTCCGGCAAGGCGGTCGAGCCCCGGCGCGCCCGTGACGTGGATGCGGTCGGCGGGCTCACCCAGCTGCCGCAGGCGGGCGCCGGCGTCCTCGGACGCGACGCAGTGCTGGTCGGCGAGCTTCGTCACGGCGTGGCGCACTCGCTCGTCGACGGCGCCCTCGGTGACCTCTCCGCCGTGCAGGTGCACGACCGGCACGCCGAGCAGGACGGCCGGGGGCACGACGTAGAGCAGCTCCCAGCGGTCGCCGAGCACCACGAGCACGTCGACGCGCTGCTCGCTCAGGGCCAGCCCGGTGGCACGCGCGATGAGCGCCCCCTGCTCGAGCTGGGCTGCGGCGGTGACCTCTTCCATCGGGTCGGCGAGCGGCACGACGGCCTCACGCCACTCGTGGGCGGAGGCGCTCGCGGGCAGGGCCGCGACGAGGTCGTCGACGGCATACATCACGCCCGTCAGCACCCGGAGGGCCACGTCGTCGGCGGCCTGGAGCACCTCGAGCACCGGCGACAGCGGGCCGAGGTCGGCGCGGGTGCCGACGAAGACGGCGACGGCGAGCGGGGCGGCGGTCATCGGCACGCGCCTCAGCGCGCGAGGTCGGCGTCGGTGACGGGCGCGCCGGCCTCGACTGCGCGCGAGAGCACCCGGCCCCGGATGTCGACGGCGGGGCTGACGCCGCCCTCCGGCCGTAGCAGCTGCAGGTCGTCGCCGGTCAGGTGGGTGCCCGCCGGCAGCTCCCGCGCCGCGTGCCACGAGCGACGCACGAGGAGGGCGTTCTCGTCCTCGGACGGCATACGCACCTTCACCCCGTCGCCGAGGGCGCGGGCCAGCTGCTTCGTCGCGGACACGTACTCGGTGAGGGCGTCGGGCTCGAGGCTGGCGAGGTGGTCGGGCCCCGGCAGCGTGCGGTCGCTGGTGAAGTGCTTCTCGAGGATGGGGGCGCCGAGCGCCACCGCACCCAGCGCAGTGGTGAGGCCAGGCGTGTGGTCCGACCACCCCACGGGTATGCCGTGCAGCTCGGTGAGTCGCGGGATGACCCGCAGGTTGCACTCCTCGACGGGCGCCGGGTAGGCGGAGACGCAGTGGAAGAGGACGAGGCCGGGGGCCTCGGCGCACGCCTCGACCGCCGCCTCGACCTCCTCCTCGGTGCCCATGCCGGTCGAGACGAGCAGCACGACCCCGAGCCGCGACATCTCGCGCAGGTAGGGCAGGTTCGTCAGCTCTCCCGAGCTGACCTTGAGCGCCGGCAGGCCGAGGTCGACGAGCATCTCGGCGCTGTCGAGGTCGAACGGCGTCGAGAGGAACGTCGTGCCGGCCTCGGACGCGTGGTCTCGCAGCTCGACCCAGGCCTCCTTGGGCAGCGTCAGCGCCTCGAGGAGGCTGCGCTGGTCGGAGCTGCCGCCGCGGTCTCGCTGGTAGGGCGTCGTGGCCGCCGCGGACGAGACGAGCTTGTCGGGCGAGAACGTCTGGAACTTCACGGCGTCCGCCCCCGAGGCGGCGGCGCTGTCGACGAGCCGGTGGGCCAGCCCGACGTCGCCGTTGTGGTTCACCCCGGCCTCGGCGATGACGTAGACGTCGTCGGGAGCGGGCACCGACGCGGCGCCGATGCTGACGGGGTGGACGGCGTTCAGGGGATCGATCACGAGGTGCCTCCGGTTCGGGAGGCACGGCCTACGCCTCGGGTGACGGCGGGGACGCCGATGACGGTCTGGCCGTCGGCCACGTGCGCGGTGACGACGGCTCCGGCGCCGATCGTCGCGCCGGCACCGACCGTGACGCGGGGCAGCACCCGCGCCCCGCTGCCGACGAGGACCCCTCCACCGACAGAGGCCCCACCGAGCAGGACCGCGCCCGGCGCGACGTGGGTTCCGGCACCGACGCGGCAGTCGTGCTCGACGACCGCGGCGGTGTTGACGATGACGGCCTCGCCGACGCGTGAGGCGGGCCCGACGTGGGCGTGCTCGAGCACGACGGTGCCCGGCCCGAGCACGCTCCGCGGCGACACGGTCGCGGTCGATGCGACGACGGGCGGCGCGGCGAGGCCGCGGTCGAGCAGCTCGCGCACGAGCGTGCTGCGGGCGTGGCCCGCACCGATCGCGACGACGGCCCTCAGGCTGCGGGCCGCCACGAGCTCGAACGCCTCGCGGTCGTCCGCGAGCACGTCGACGTGCCAGGGGTCGCCACCCGTCTCGGCGCCGCTCACCGCGACGACCGTGTGGCCGGCCCGCTCGAGCACGTCGACGACGGAGCGCGCGTGGCCCCCGGCCCCGAGCACCACCCAGCCGAGCGAGTCGTCAGTCACCTCAGGCCCTCCCGGCTGCAGCGACACCGGCACGGTGCCCCAAAGGAGGCGGCCGCCTCGCCGAGCGCACCGCCGACCTTGCGGATGTTGTCGGGCTCGAGGACCGCGGGCACGCGCGGCGGGTCGAGCACGAGCCCTTCCCACGAGTTGCGGACGTAGTCGTACACGAACCACTCGTCGATGGCGGCACGGTCTGTGCGCAGCGACTCCCAGCCGCGGTCGGCGACGAAGCGGGTCAGGTCGTCGGGAGTGTCGAGCCGGGCGACGTTGCCGAGGCCGCTCCACGGCATGTCCGCGCCGGTGACGACCGGTAGGCCGAGCAGGCCGGCCTCGAGGCCGACGGTGCCCGTCGCGGTGACGGTGAAGACCGCCTGCTTCATCAGCTCTCGCGAGTCGGCGAACGGGTCGATCGAGGCGATGTTCGGGTGGGCGTCGAACTGCGGCCAGTAGTCGGGGTCGCGCCGCCACATGAAGTGGGCGTGCTCCTTGACGGCGACGCCGATGCCGAGCGGCGCCAGCGCGTCGGCGAGGACGCGTGCGGTGTAGGCCTGGTCGCGCCACTCCTGCCCCATGACGTCGGCACTCGACTCGGGCTGGACCTGGAGCGGCAGGAAGACGAACGTCTCCGGCACGGGGTCCCATCGGCGCGACTGGTACTCGCGGAGGTTGAGCCGGGCCTTGACCGGGTTGAGCCACGGCAGCCGGGCGTAGTCGCTCGGCCGCGGCAGCTGCAGGTTGGCGCCGCGGTCGACGGCGAACTCCTTGATGCGGTCGCTCGCGAGCCGCCAGATCTCCTGCCCCGTCTCCACCTTGAGGTTGCGGGCGAAGCCCATCGGCCGGCCGTGCTCGGCGCGCCAGGTGTCGATGAACGTCTGACCCGCCGTGAGGGCGGACGGGTCCTCGACCTCTCGCCGCCAGAGCGTCGTGCCTCGCGGCGCGCCGATGAGGCCGAAGCGGTCGGACGGGAGCCGTATGCCGCGTGGCCAGGTCGCGAGGCCGCCGTGGTGCGTGACGAGGCCGGCCGTGAGCAGCTCGGACGTGACGGTGAACTCGACGAGGGCGAGCACCGGCCCGCGCCCCTCCAGCGCCGCCTCGAGCTCCTCCGCCGCGAGGTTGAGGAAGTTCATGGCCGTGTCGACCCGGTTGCGGCGCAGCGCACGCTCGGAGACAAGGAGGTCCAGCACGTCGAGCCCGACCCCGGCACACGCTCGCTTGAGGGCGGCGTGCGGCGCGAGGCCACTGACGACGTTGGCCTTGCGCGCGGCGGCATACGGGAGCCTGACCGTCGTCGCGCGAGGCGCGTGACGGCGCACCCACGCGAGGTTGGCGTCGGTTCGCACGACGAGGACGAGGTCCTTCGTCTCGAAGCCGGCGTGCACGAGGGCCGGCACCAGCAGGTCGTCGTAGCCCAACCCCATGTGGACGAGTGGTGTCACCACGAAAACGTGTCTCCTGCGTGTCGTTCGGTCGGGTCTGCGGCGGGCGAGCGGTCCATCCTATCGACGCAGCGTGTGCAGGACCCTCGGCGCGATGATCGCCCCACCGATCAGCAGCATCACGGCGACCCCGGTGCCGAAGAACACGCCACCGAAGGTCGAGAAGAAGGTCGCCACGAGCGCCACCCCGACAGCGAGCCACGCTTCCACCGGCCAGTGGAAGGTGCGCCACGACGCGACGATGGTGATGGCCGCCAGCACGACGTAGCCCGCGACCTTGGCCACCGCGATGCCGACGATCCCCGAGTCTGACGGCAGTGCCACGGCGACGACGACCATGACCGCCAGACCGGTGAGCGCTGCCAGGGCGAGCCGCGCGGTGTGCTCGCTGTCGAGGACCGCGAGCGCCGACCCCTGGTAGAGCATGTAGAGCACGGCCACGAGGCTCAGGACCGCGACGGTCGCCCCGATGCCGCCGACGTCGAACTCGGCGCCCGCGACGACGTGGGCGAGCCAGATGCCGGTGGCGCCCACGAGCCCTGCGCCGACGACGACGACCGCGAGCAGGGCGGTGCCGGTGCGGCGGGTCCACTCCCAGCGGCGCTCCGGCGGGTGCGAGAGCACGAGCGGGCTCCAGCCGTTGAAGAGCGCGACCGCCAGGACGAACGGGATGTTCCCGAGCTGCAGCGCCACCTGGTAGTTCCCGGCGGCGCCGTTGCCGAGCAGCCGGTTCGCGAGCAGCACGTCGCCCATGAGCAGGCCCAGCATCGCCACCGCCTGCGGCAGCAACGGGGCGGCCAGCAGCACGCCGGCCCGCACCCGGTCGCGCGCAGCCGTCGGCGGCAGCGGTCGCCCGACGACCACCGCGAGCACCGCCGCGACGACCAGCGCCGTGGCGTATGCCGTGAGGTACGTTCGCGACGACCGGTCGCCCTGCGCTGCGAGCAGACCCGAGAGGTGCGCCACCACGGTCGAGGCGATCGCGAGGAGCAGGAAGTGCAGCGGGCGCAGCCGGGCCCGCGAGAGCGACTGGCCGGCCACCACCGTCGTCAGGGCGGCGCTCGCGGCCACGACGAGGCACCACTGGCCGAGGTCGACGCGACCGGCGGCTGAGAGCACGACCCCGAGCACGACCCCGAGGACACCGAGGGCCACGGCGAGACCCACCATGGTGCCGGCCAGCGCCCGGCCGGCCGTCGGCCCGTCGTCGCCGCGGTGGTACTCGCGCAGGATCACCTGGGGCAGTCCGGCAGCCGCCACGGTGCCGATCATCTGGACGACCACGAGCGCGGTGGCGACCTTGCCGTACTCGACCTCGCCCAGCAGGCGGGTGGCGAACGGCAGCACCAGCAGCACGCCCAGGCCCTGGAGGGCCGTGCCGAGCAGGTAGATCACCGAATGGGCACCGAGCGACGCGGATGCCTGCGCCCCCGCCGGCGACGCGGCAGGCGCGGGAGAGTCGGGATGATCTGCCACGATGGGAAACCTACTAGGGCGAAGGAGGGCCGGGTGAGCGCGTCGTGAGCGCGAGCGTCGTCGTGCGCGGGTCCGGCTCGATCGGGCAGCGACACGCGCGTGTCTTCCGCCAGGTCGGTGCCGACGTCGCGCTCTGGCCCGTCCGCGACCGGGGCCCGGCCGCTGCCGACGCCGTCGACGAGGCGACGGGGGCGCGCCTCCTCGACGACACGAGCGGACCGGATGCCGTGCGCGGCGCCGCCCTCGTCGTCGTCGCCACCGACACGTCACGCCACGTCGCCGACGCGCTCGAGGCCCTCGACGGCGGCGCCGAGAAGGTCCTGCTCGAGAAGCCGGTCGCGCCCACGGCTGCCGACGCCGCCGCGCTGACGGCGCACCTGCGGCACACGCTCGTCTGGGTGGCCGCACCGCTGCGCGCCCACGAGGGGTTCCGCCACCTCCACCGGCTCGTGCGCCACCTCACCCCACCCGGCTCCGCCCACGTGTGGTCGCAGTCGTGGCTGCCCGACTGGCGGCCCGACCGCGACTACCGCGAGTCCTACTCGGCGCGCGTCGACGAGGGCGGTGTCCTCCGCGACCTCGTCCACGAGATCGACTACGCCGGCGTCCTCTTCGGCGCGCCGACCCTCCTCGGGGCGGCCGTCGAGACGAGCGGCCCCCTCGAGATCGAGTCCGACCAGGCCGCGACCCTGCTCTGGTCGACCGACCGGTCGTTCACCGTCACGGCACGCCTCGACTACACGACGCGCCCGACGAGCCGCGGGGTCGTCGTCCAGTCCCCCGGGGGCCGCCTCGAGTGGGACATCGTCAGGGCAACGGTGCGGCACACCACCCCCGAGGGGGACACCACCGACCAGGTGTTCGACCTCGACCTCGACCGGGACATCGTCATGGGCACCCAGGCTCGGGCCGCCCTCGACCTGCTGCCGACGGCGCCGGCCGACCAGCGCATCGCGCGCGGCGCCCCCGCAACCCTTGCCGACGGCGTCGCGGCGGTCCGCCTGTGCGACGAGGCACGCACCACCGGCCTGGCCGACGGCGACCGACCGCGCCCTCCCGAGGAGCCCACGTGACCGACTCCCCTCCACGCATCCTGGCCGTGATCCCGGCACGCGGAGGCTCCAAGGGCCTGCCCGGCAAGAACATCCTGCCCATGTGGGGCCTGCCGCTCGTCGTGCACAGCGTGCGCGCGGCTGCCCTGACGCCCGAGGTGACCCGCTGCATCGTCACCACCGACTCCGCCGAGATCGCCGGCATCGTGCGGGAGCACGGCGGCGAGGCGCCGTTCCTGCGCCCGGCCGAGCTCGCGGCCGACGACACCCCGATGGCTCCGGTGGTGCGGCACGCCCTCGAGTGGGCCGAGCGCGACGAGGGCGCCGCGTACGACGCCGTGCTGCTCCTCGACCCGACCAGCCCGGCCCGGGTGCCCGAGCAGCTCGCCGAGGCGGCCCGCCGGCTCGCCACGACGGCGGCCCTCGACGGCGTCATCAGCGTCTCCGAACCGACGTTCAACCCGGTCTGGGTGGGCGTGCGGCCCGACACGTCCCGAGCAGGCGGCGCCCTGCACCGCTACTTCGACGCCGGCACCGGTGTCACCCGACGCCAGGACGTCGACCGGTTCCTGCGCATCAACGGCAACTTCTACCTCTGGCGCGCCGACTTCGTGCGCCGCCTCGAGGGCTCGTGGTTCGACGAGGGCACCCACGCCGGGCTCGAGATCCCCGAGGCCCAGGCCTTCTCGATCGACGACGAGTACGAGTTCCGCCTCATCGAGGCCCTCATCGGGGCCCGGCTCATCACGCTGCCCTGGCTCGACGTCGCCACGACCACCGAGGGAGCCGTCCGATGAGGCCGACCACCCACCTCACGGACCTCTCGACCCGCACGGCGGTCGTCACCGGTGGGGCAGGTCCCCTCGGGCGGGTCCTGGCCGACGCGCTGGCGGCGGCGGGTGCACGCGTCGTCGTCGTCGACCTCGACGAGACCGCGTGCGCCGAGGTGGCGAGCGCGCTGCACGGCTCCGGCCACGTTGCCCTCGGCGCGAACCTCCTTGAGCCACACGGCCTGTCGTACGTCGTCGACGTCGTCACCGACCTCGGCGCGTGCGACGTGCTCGTCAACAACGCGGCTTTCACGGGCACCTCCGGCGTGCCCGGGTATGCCGTCCCGTTCGACGAGCAGACCGACGAGGCCTTCGCGACGGCGCTCGCCCTCAACCTCACGGCGCCCTTCTCGCTCACCCGGCGGCTCGCTCCGCTGCTGCGCGCGACCGGCCACGGCAGCGTCGTCAACGTGTCGAGCATCTACGGCCTCGTCGGGCCGAACCTGAACCTCTACGAGGGCACGCGCATGGGCAACCCGGCGGCATACGCGGCGAGCAAGGGCGGGCTCGCCCAGCTGACCCGCTACCTCTCGACGGTGCTCGCGCCCGAGGTGCGGGTCAACGCGTTCGCCCCGGGCGGCATCGCGCGCGGACAGGACGATGCGTTCGTGGAGCGCTACGAACGGCTCACGCCGCTCGGTCGGATGGGCACCGAGGACGACTTCCGGGGCGTCGTCACCTGGCTCGCCTCCGACGCGTCGGCGTACGTCACGGGGCAGGTCGTCGCCGTCGACGGCGGCTGGACCGCCTGGTGACCCCGTTCGATGTATCTGCGCGTCCCCGGTGACGCGCAGATACATCGAACCGAGCGTCAGCCCTTGAGCTCGGGCGCGACCTCCTCCTCGAAGAGCTCGATGCCCGAGCGGTCGTACGCCGCCTCGCCGAAGTAGGTGATCGCGTACGTCATGCCGCGGGCCTTCATGTCCTTGAACACCTCGACGATCTGCTCGGGCGTTCCGACCGCGGGCTGCTTGCGCAGGTTCTCGACGTGCTCGGCGACCTTGTTCTCGGGCACGCCACCGCGGCGGAGCAGCTCACCGTTGAAGGCGAGGCGGTCCTCCACGTCGGCCTCGGTCTCGCCGATGACGACGTTGTAGTTGGCCGAGCGCACGATCGAGTCGAAGTCGCGTCCGACGTCCTTGCAGTGACCCTCGAGGATCTTGCTCTTGTGGTCGAACCCGTGGGGCGTGCCGTCGATGTTCGCGTAGTCGGCGTACTGCGCCACGATCTTCAGCGTGACCTTCTCGCCGCCTCCGGCGATCCACATCGGGATGCCGTTGTCGGCGCTGCCCGGGTGGCTCGTGCCCTGCAGGGGCCGCGGCGCGCAGAGTGCGCCGTCCACCTGGTAGTACGTGCCGTCGAGCGTGGCCGAGCCCTTGGTCCACATGTCGCGGAAGACCTGCACACCCTCACGGAGCATGCCGAGACGGTCACCGGCCTTGGGGAAGCCGTAGCCGTAGGCCCGCCACTCGTGCTCGTACCAGCCGGCGCCGATGCCCATCTCGGTGCGGCCGCCCGAGATGACGTCGACGGTCGCGGCGACCTTCGCCAGGTAGGCAGGGTTGCGGTAGGCCATGCACGTGCACATCTGGCCGAGCCTGACCCGGCTCGTGGCGGCGGCGAAGCCGGCCATGAGCGTCCACGCCTCGTGCGTCGCCTCGTCAGAGGGCTGCGGCACGGTGTGGAAGTGGTCGTAGACCCAGATGGACTCGAAGACGTCGCCGTCGTCGGCGTGCTTGGCGAGATTGACCATGGCCTCCCACTGCTGCGCCGGCTCGATGCCGACGAGATCCATGCGCCAACCCTGCGGGACGAACATTCCAAATCGCATCCAGCCATCCAACCACGCCCGGCTGGGTGGCCTCTGGGCGCGATCGCTGAGGTCGTGCGTGTGAGGATGGAAGCCATGAGCCCGCACCACAACGACGCCGACGTCATCCGTGACCTGCTGCACACGCCGGCAACCTGGGCTGTCGTCGGGCTCGGCGACAACCCCGACCGCACGGCGTACCGGGTCTCGCTGTGGCTCCAGCGCGAGCTCGGCATCCGGCTCGTCCCGGTGCACCCGAGCGCCGCGACGGTGCACGGTGCACAGGGCTACAAGTCGCTCGCCGACATCCCCGACGGCACGGTCGTCAAGGTCGTCGACTGCTTCGTCAACAGCCAGCGCGTGGGCGCGGTCGTCGACGAGGCGATCGCCGAGAGTGCGCGGCTCGGCATCGAGGCGGTGTGGCTCCAGCTCGGGGTCATCGACGAGGCAGCTGCCGCTCGCGCGGAGGAGGCGGGGCTCGCCGTCGTCATGGACACGTGCCCGAAGATCGAGTACCCCCGCATCCGGCCCGGCGACGGCGCATCCGCCGTGACCGACTGAGCCACGGACGTACGCGTGGCCGCCCTGCTGCTCCACGAGCGCCGGTGGGGCCGCCCCGGAGACGCGCCGACGGTCGTGCTCGTCCACGCGACCGGTGAGACGGGCGCCGACTGGGCCGCCGTCGCCGGTGCGCTCGCTGCCGACCGCCTCGTCGTCGCGGTCGACCTGCGCGGGCACGGGTCGAGCCCGTGGCCCGGGAGCTACGCTCTCGACGAGCTCGCCGACGACCTGGTCGCAACGGTCGAACGGCTCGTCGCCGCCGACCCCGCCGGCCGGCCCGTCGACCTCGTCGCCCACTCGCTCGGTGGGCTCGTCGCCGTGCTCCTCGCGGGCCGCCGTCCCGGGCTCGTGCGCCGGCTCGTCCTCGAGGACGTGCCGGTCCCCCACCCGCGCGATCCGCGCCAGCCGACGCCGCCCGAGGGTGAGCTCGCCTTCGACTGGGAGGCGGTGACCCAGGTGCGCGCGCAGATCGACGCACCCGACCCGCGGTGGCCGGAGCGCGTGGCGAGGATCTGCGCGCCGACGCTCGTCGTCTGGGGAGGGCCGTCCAGCCCGATACCGGCGGCACACGTGCAGGAGATGGCCGACTCCGTCGTGGACGGCAGGCTCCAGCGCATCGACGCCGGGCACCTCGTGCACGCCCACGAGCCCGACGCGTTCACGGCCGCCGCACGCGAGTTCCTCGACGAACCCCGCTGACCCCGAGCGCCGGGCCACCCGCGACGGTCAGTCGCCGAGCCCCCGCGAGACGTGCTCGCGCAGCGACGCGCCCTTGGCGTGCGCCTGGTCGCGCAGGTCGGCCTGGAAGGCCACCATCCGCTCGCGCACGTCGTCCGCGAGCTCGTCGCTGCCCGTCCCGACGATCCTCGCCGCGAGCAGCCCCGCGTTCCTCGCCCCACCGATCGACACGGTGGCGACGGGGACACCCCCGGGCATCTGGACGATCGACAGGAGCGAGTCCATCCCGTCGAGGTACTTCAGGGGCACCGGCACGCCCACGACGGGCAGCGGCGTCACCGAGGCCAGCATGCCGGGCAGGTGCGCAGCTCCCCCGGCCCCGGCGATGACGACGCGCAGGCCCCGGGCGGCAGCGCCCTGGCCGTAGGCGATCATCTCGTCTGGCATCCGGTGCGCCGAGACGACGTCGGCCTCGTAGGGGATGCCGAACTCCTCGAGCGCCCGGGCGGCCTCGCGCATGACGGGCCAGTCGCTGTCGCTGCCCATGACGATGCCGACGACGGGCGCGGCGCCCTCGTTGGAGGGCGGGGTCGCTGCGGTCGCGCTCATTCGGTGATCACTCCTCGGAGGTAGTCGGCGGCGTGCCCGGCGCGGTCACGTGCGTCGTCGAGGTCGCCCGAGCTGACGTTGACGTGACCGATCTTGCGGCCGGGGCGCACCCCCTTGCCGTAGACGTGGACCTTGGCTCCGGGGTCGCGGGCCATGATGTGGCGGTAGGCGGAGTAGAGCTCCTCGTGCTCGGGCAGGTCGCCGCCGAGCACGTTGGCCATGACGGTCCACGGCGAACGGGCCCGGGGGTCGCCGAGCGGCAGGTCGAGGACCGCACGCAGGTGCTGCTCGAACTGACCCGTGACGGCGCCGTCCATGGTCCAGTGACCGCTGTTGTGCGGCCGCATCGCGAGCTCGTTGACGACGTATGCCGCCCTCCCGCCCGTCCCGGGACGCACCTCGAACATCTCCACGGCGAGCACGCCGGTGACGCCGAGCTCACCGGCGATGCGCAGGGCGGCCTCCGTGGCGACCGAGGCGAGGTCGGGGTCGAGCGTGGGGGCAGGCGCGAGGACCTCGGTGCAGATGCCGTCGGTCTGGACCGTCTCGACGACCGGCCAGGCCGCGGCCTGGCCTGACGGGCTGCGCGCCACGAGGACGGCGAGCTCGCGGACGAAGTCGACCTTCTCCTCGAGGAGCAGTCCGTCCGCGAGCGGCCCCGGCTCCCCGACACGGGCGAGCCACTGGGCGACGTCGTCGGCCGAGCGCGCGACGGCCACCCCCTTGCCGTCGTAGCCGCCGCGCGGGGTCTTGGCGATGATCGGCCAGCCCACCTCGTCACCGAAGGCGGTGACCTCGTCGGCGGTCGTGGCACGCGCCCAGCGAGGGCACGCGATGCCGAGGTCGGTGAGTCGCTCGCGCATGGCCAGCTTGTCCTGGGCGAAGCGCAGCGCTGCGCGTGTGGGATGGATGGCGATGCCCTCGGCCTCGAGCGCCTCGAGCACCTCCGGCGGCACGTGCTCGTGGTCGAAGGTGACGACGTCGCAGTGCTCGGCGAAGGCGCGCACCGTGTCGAGGTCGGTGTGCTCGCCCACGGGCGAGCTCGGCACCACGAGCGCTGCCGCGGCCGTGTCGCTCTCGGCGAGCACCGAGAGCTGGATGCCGAGCTCGACGGCCGGGCCCTGCATCATGCGGGCCAGCTGGCCACCGCCGACGACGCCGACGACGGGAAATCCTCCGGGGGCGCGCTTCGGCTTGCTCACGTCGCCCAAGCGTACTGGGCCTCAGAGGCTCCGGTCGGGGCGGCCCGTCGCGGAGCCGGCTGCCTGTCCGGCGCCGAGCTCGGCGTCCGCCCCCTCGTCATGGAGCACCGCCTCGGCGTGGCTCGGGTCGGCGAGATCCGGGTGGTGGCTGCGCACGGCGGCGAAGGTCCAGAGCTTGTTGAGCACGAAGGAGATCGGCGTGACGACGGCGATGACGATGAGCTGCGCCCAGTAGAGGCGGGTGCGGAAACCGGTCGAGTCGTCGAAGACCGAGGTGGGCAGGTGCAGTGGCGAGTTGAGGTGCATCAGCATCGTGAGCAGGAGCAGGCCGACGACCTGGCCGAGCAGCCCGACGGCGAGGAACGGCCAGTACTCGTGCCACCAGCGGGCGTGCGCGGCCGTGCGGAAGGTCCAGGTGCGGTTGAGCTGGAAGTTCCAGAGGTTGGCGACGACGAACGCGACGGTCGAGTAGACGTGGTACCAGCGCACGTTGAAGTCGCTCGCGGGCAGTCCGACGATCGCCTGGTCGAAGCCCGGGCCGAGCTTCTTGACGACGATCAGTGTGAGCAGGTTGACGAGCACGCCGGAGGCGCCCACGACGCCGAACCGGAGCAGCAGGACCCAGTTGTGGCGGTGGCGCACGAACAGGAACTCATGCAGGCGCCTCACGCGGGCACCCTACCCCGCAGCACCGGGCGTTCCCGGCGGCTTCGACCGGACCCGCCACAGCACGCCCTCGACCCCTGCGCCGACCGGCCGTCGACCGGACGGTCAGTCGGTCTCCGCCTCGGAGAGGAAGAGCGCGAAACGGGCCGGCTGCGCCTGGACGAGGTCGAGGCGACCGCCGTTGGACTCGGCGAGGTCGCGGGCGAGGGCGAGCCCCAGGCCCGTGCTCCCCCCGGCGCCGCTGCTGACCGAGCGCTCGAAGATGTGCGGCGCCATCGCGGCGGGCACGCCGTCGCCCTGGTCGCTGACCTCGATGATGACCGACGGCCCGGAACGACGCGCGTGCACGTCGACCGTGCCGCGCCCGTGGACGAGCGAGTTCTCGAGCAGCGTCGAGAGCACCTGCGAGAGCGCGACGGGCGTCGAGCGCACGAAGAGACCCCGCTCCCCGCGCACGCGCACGGAGCGCCGCGCCTGCTCGAAGGCGGGCTGCCACTCGCGCTGCAGGGCGGCGATGACCGAGTCGAGCGAGACCGCCGGGGACGGTCCGCCGGAGCCGCGGGTGCGGCCGAGCAGGTCGTCGACGACGCGGGTGAGGCGCTCGACCTGCGCGATGGCGATGTTGGCCTCCTCCTTGACCACGTCGGCGTCGTCGGTCTCGGAGATCTCCTCGAGCCGCATGAGCAGTGCGGTGAGCGGCGTGCGCAGCTGGTGGGAGGCGTCGGCGGCGAAGTCGCGCTCGGCGGCGAGGGACTTCGTCATGTCGTGGGCGCGTCGGGTCATGACACCGGAGACGTGCTCGATCTCGTCGATCTCGGAGTGCACGGGGGTGAGGCGGGCCTCGCCGGCCGCGAAACGCGTGGCGAGCTCGACGAGCTCCCGGGACGAGCGCTCGACACGGGCGCGGGTGCCGAGCGTCACGAGGTATGCCGTCACGCCGGCGAGCGCGCCGACGACCAGCATCACCGCCCCGAAACGGGCGACACCCGCGGACGGGTCGGCGGCGAGCCAGTCGGTGACGACGTCGCGACGGCTCGCGACGACGAAGGCGATGACGGCCGTGGCGAGCAGCACGCAGGCGCCGGCGCAGACCGCCGCCACGACGAGCGCCATCCGGTCGAGCATGCGCCTCACGGTCAGTCGGCCTGAGGTCGCTCGAAACGGAAGCCGACGCCGCGGACCGTGGCGATGTACTGCGGTGAGGTCGCGTCGTCGCCGAGCTTCCGGCGCAGCACCGAGATGTGCATGTCGAGGGTCTTCGTGGACCCGAACCATGCGGTGTCCCAGATCTCGCGCATGAGCTGCTCGCGCGAGACGACCTTGCCCTGCTCGCGCACGAGCACGCGCAGCAGGTCGAACTCCTTGGCCGTCAGCTGCAGCTCCTCGCCCTTGAACCAGGCGCGCCGGCCGTCGGAGTCGATGCGCACCAGCTCGCCGGAGGCCACGACCTCGGTCGGTGTGCGACGCAGCAGGGCCCGCACGCGGGCGAGCAGCTCGGCGAGGCGGAACGGCTTGGTGACGTAGTCGTCGGCGCCGGCGTCGAGCCCGACGACCGTGTCGACCTCGTCTGCGCGCGCGGTGAGGATGAGGACCGGGATGGTGCGGCCTTCGGCGCGTATGCGCCGGCACACCTCGAGGCCGTCGATCCTCGGCAGCCCGAGGTCGAGCAGCACGAGGTCGGGGTTCTCCTTGGCTCCGTCGAGGGCGGCCGCCCCGTCCTCGCGCACGTCGACGTCGTAGCCCTCGCGCCGCAGCGCGCGCGCCAGCGGCTCGGAGATGGCTGGGTCGTCCTCAGCCAGGAGCACTCGGGTCATGTCACCGTCCTCAACGATCTGCCGGCGTGGGGGCACGCCGACCGACGTGAGCCTATCGACAAAGGCCCGTTTTGCACCCCGAGGCGCCCGCGACACGGACAAGCGGACGAACAGGAGACGGACAGGGACACGGACGGGCGCACGGACTGAGGACGAGGACTGAGGACGAGGACTCGACCCGGGGCCGCGGCACGGGCGCGCTCGTGCGGCTCAGCGTCCCGGCCAGACGGGTCGCCGCTTCTCGGCGAAGGCGGCCACGCCCTCGCGCCGGTCGCCGGAGAAGGCGGTCGCCCGCCAGCAGCCGTCCTCGATCTCGAGTCCCGACGCGAGGTCGACGTCGGCGCCGAGGCGCATGGCGCGCTTGGCGTTGCGGAGGCCGACGGGCGAGTTCGCGGCGATGGTCCGGGCGATCTCGAGCGCGCGCTCACGGGCCGTGCCGGCGGGCACGACCTCGTCGACCGCGCCGAGCTCGAGGGCCTCGCGAGCCGGCAGCCGCGCGGCCGTGAAGATGGCGCGGGCCGCACGCGACCAGCCGACGCGGCGCACCAGCAGCTGCGTGCCGCCGCCGCCGGGGATGACGCCGACGCTGACCTCGGGCAGCCCGACGAGTGCGGCGTCACCGGCCACGACGAGGTCGCACGAGAGGGCCAGCTCGAAGCCGCCCCCGAGGGCGAAACCGTCGACGGCCGCGATCGCGGGCACCGGCAGGTCGAGCACCCCGCCGTATGCCGCCCGGGCCACGGGCCGCTGCGTCATGAGGTCGGCGTCCGTGAAGGAGTTGCGCTCCTTGAGGTCCGCGCCGACGCAGAAGGCCTTGGCGTGGCTCGAGGTCAGCACGACGCAGCGCACCGACTCGTCGGCTGCGACCTGCGCGGTCGCGGCCGCGATGGCCCTGGCCATGGCGGTCGAGACGGCGTTCATGGCCTCCGGCCGGTCGAGCACGATCTCTGCGACGTGGGCGAGCTCCGGCTCCTCGAAGCGCTCCACGCGCACCAGGGCGGCGTCGCCGGCCCCGTCAGGGCGTGGGGTGTCGGCTGCTGACGGCGTTGACGGCATACGTCGGTCTCCTTCGGGGTCACGCGTCGCTGCGTGACCCGGCTCGCTGGCTGGGGTCGGGGACGGTGGGGCTCGGGGCCTGGCGCCGGCCGGTGGTCGCGGCGCGGCGCAGCAGCGACGGCGTGACCGGCCCGACGCCGCGCAGGATGCGCCGTCGCTGGCCGGTCAGCTCGAAGCCGGAGAGGCTGGCCAGCTCGCGGGCCATCGTCGCGTCGACGAGGACGGTGCCCGCCTGTGCGACTGCGGTCAGGCGGGAGGCGCGGTTGACGGTGGTGCCGAAGACGTCACCCAGCCTCGAGATGATCGGACCGCGCGCCATGCCGCAGCGCACCGCGGGCAGCACGTCGTCCTGCGTCATCGTGTCGACGAGGTCGAGGGCGATCGCGGCCGCCGGTGCGGCGCCCACCGTCGTGAAGAGCACCTCGTCACCCACGGTCTTGATCAGCCTGCCGCCGTGGGCGGTGATGACGTCGGCCGACAGCGCCTCGAACCGCGAGACGAGCCGGGCGAGGTCGCGCTCCGACAGCCGCCGCACCAGGGCGGTGAAGCTGACGAGGTCGGCGAACCCCACCGAGCGCATCTTCGTCATGCCGTAGGACTCGGGGTCGGCGTCGGCGAGCATGCGCGCCACGGTGGCCGACAGGTGCCGGCGCCACGCGTAGACGAGGAGCGGCTCGAGCCGGTCGGTGAGCTCGGCCAGACGCCGCGCCGTCTCGGTGGCGGTCTCGACGCTGGGCACCGACCGCGTCTCGTGCTCGTCGTCGTCGCCCTCCTCCGCGAGCGCGGCCGACATGTGCTCCTCGACCGCCTCGGCGATGAGCTGCGACTGCCAGCCGGCCAGTCGGTCGGCCGACCGCGCGAACGCCCGCGTCATCGCGAGCGCCACCTGCTCGTCGAGCAGCCCGTCGCGCACGATGCCGGCGACCGCGGCCAGCGCCCGCTGGTCGGCCGCGGTGAAGAGCTCGTCGTCGGTGTCGACCACGGGGAAGCCGAGCGCGTGCCAGAACTTGCGGGCCGAGAGCAGCGAGACCTCGGCGCCACGGCTGACGTCGCGGCGGCGCAGCTCGAGGGGGCGGCCGAGCAGCTGCTCGGTGAAGTCCTCGCTCACCCGCCCCGAGGGCCCGGTGCCCGGTTCGGCGCCCGGTTCGGAACCCGGTTCGGTGCCCGGCTCGGTCATGGCCCGATCATGCCAGCCCGTCACCAGCGGGTCGGACGTGGACGACGTCTCCGGCGGCGAACGTGCGCGTGCCGCCCTCAGTGCGCACGACGAGCGCCCCGTCGTCGTCGACTCCCACGGCGGTGCCCACGGCCGCGTCGCCCGTCGGCAGGTGCACCCGCACCGCCATCCCGATCGTCGAGCACCTGTCCCGGTATGCCGTCCGCACCGCTGCCGGGTCGGCCCCTGCGAGCCCGGGGAGCCGGGCGATGCCGGCCTCGGCGAGCACCGCGACGAGGTGGTCGAGGTAGGTGACGAGCAGCTCCTCGCGGCGCACCTGCACTCCCGCGAGGGCGAGAGAGGTCGCCGTGTCGACCGGCAGCTCGTCGCGGGTCTGGTCGACGTTGACACCGGTTCCGACGACCACGACCGGGGCGCTGCCGACGGTCACGAGCTCGCAGAGGATGCCGCTGAGCTTGCGGTCACCGTCCTCGGCGACCAGCACGTCGTTGGGCCACTTGAGCCGCGGCGAGATCTCCCGCCCGGCGCTCGTGGACACCCGGCCCACGGCTCGGGCCAGGGCGAGACCGGCGAGCAGCGGCAGCCACCCGGCCTGGGCCGGGTCGGCGACCGGGACGGCGACGCTGACAGCGAGCGAGGCACGGTCGGGCACCGTCCAGGCGCGTCCCAGCCGACCTCGTCCACCGGTCTGGTGGTCGGTGGCCACCACCCACCAGAGCGCGCCGTCGCCGGGACCCGGCGTGCCGGCGCCCGCCCCGGCCTGCGCGGTCGCTCCCAAGGGGGGCCGAGCGGTCAGCAGCTCGCGCAGCCGCGTGTTGGTGGAGCCCAGGGAAGGGTGGAACTCGATACCGCGCCACGGGCGGCCGGACGTGACCAAGGCCGCACTGACGGAGTCCGAGTCGAGCGAATCGCGCACGTTTCCAAGGCTAGGCTGCCCAGCATGGCAAGCGAACACGCCGTGGCAGAGCAGCCCACCAGCACGTCAGACGCACCCGACCTGACCACCACCGCGGGCAAGCTCGCCGACCTCAAGCGCCGGGTCGCCGAGGTGGCGCACGCCGGCTCCGACCGTGCCGTCGAGAAGCAGCACGCCCGTGGCAAGAAGACCGCCCGGGAACGCATCGCGATGCTGCTCGACGAGGGCACGTTCATCGAGATGGACAAGTACGCCCGGCACCGCAGCAACAACTTCGGCCAGGAGAAGAACCGCCCCTACGGCGACGGCGTCGTCACCGGCTACGGCCTCGTGGACGGCCGCCAGGTCGCCGTCTTCGCGCAGGACTTCACCGTCTTCGGCGGCTCCCTCGGCGAGGTCTTCGGCGAGAAGATCGTCAAGGTCATGGACTTCGCCATGAAGATCGGATGCCCCGTCATCGGCCTCAACGACTCCGGCGGCGCCCGCATCCAGGAGGGCGTCGTCTCCCTCGGCCTCTACGGCGAGATCTTCCGCCGCAACGTGCTCGCCTCCGGCGTCGTCCCGCAGATCAGCCTCGTCATGGGTCCGTGCGCCGGCGGCGCGGTCTACTCCCCGGCCATCACCGACTTCACCGTCATGGTCGACAAGACCTCGCACATGTTCATCACCGGCCCCGACGTCATCAAGACCGTCACCGGCGAGGACGTCGGCTTCGAGGAGCTCGGCGGCGCCCTGACCCACAACAGCAAGTCCGGTGTCGCCCACTACATGGGCACCGACGAGCAGGACGCCATCGACTACGTCAAGGCGCTGCTGTCCTACCTGCCGAGCAACAACATGGACCAGCCTCCGGCCTACCCCGTCGACGGCGACCCCGAGTCCGTCCTGGCCGTCACCGACGACGACCGCTGGCTCGACACGTGCATCCCAGACTCACCGAACGTGCCCTACGACATGAAGCAGGTCATCGAGCACGTCGTCGACGGGGGCGAGGACGGCCCTGACTTCCTGGAGGTGCAGCCGCTCTTCGCGCCGAACATCCTCACCGGCTTCGCCCGCATCGACGGGATGTCCGTGGGCATCGTCGCGAACCAGCCGCTGCAGTTCGCCGGCTGTCTCGACATCGACGCCTCCGAGAAGGCCGCCCGGTTCGTGCGCACCTGCGACTGCTTCAACGTGCCGGTGCTCACCTTCGTCGACGTGCCCGGCTTCCTGCCCGGCACCAGCCAGGAGTGGGACGGCATCATCCGCCGCGGCGCCAAGCTCATCTACGCGTACGCCGAGGCCACTGTCCCCAAGATCACCGTGATCACCCGCAAGGCCTACGGCGGCGCCTACGACGTCATGGGCTCCAAGCACCTCGGCGCCGACATCAACCTCGCGTGGCCCACCGGCCAGATCGCCGTCATGGGCGCCCAGGGCGCCGTCAACATCCTCTACCGCAAGGAGCTCGCGGCCACCGCCGCCGAGGGCGGCGACGTCGAGGCCCGCCGCGCCGAGCTCGTCGCGCACTACGAGGAGACCCTCGCCAACCCGTACATCGCGGCCGAGCGCGGCTACATCGACACCGTCATCACCCCCTCGAACACCCGGATGAACGTCACCCGGGCCCTGCGCGCGCTGCAGAACAAGCGCGAGACCCTGCCGCCCAAGAAGCACGGGAACATCCCGCTGTGAGCACCGAGACGACTGTGGGAGACGACCCGTCGGCCGCCGCGCCCGGCGCCACCATCCGGGTGGCGGGCGCCGCGACCCCCGAGGAGCTCGCGGCGCTGGTCGCGGTGCTGTCCGCGCTCGGCGACGGCGGCGAGCCGCCCGCCGAGCACGGCCGGTCGGCCTGGTCGGACCCGTCGTGGCGCCTCGTCGGCCCCTCCCGGGCCCACGGCGGGTGGCGCGCCAGCGCCCTGCCGCGTTGACAGCCGGCGGGGCCCACCCGCCGCGGCACCGGAGCTGAGTACCCACGCTCATCCGGCCGATCCAGGCCGTCCCTAGGTTTCGAGCACCCACCCTCGAACCCCCGGGAGATTCCCATGAAGCGTCGCTTCGTCTCGTCCGCCGCCGCCCTCGGACTCGCCCTCAGCGGCGCGACCGCCGTCGTCGCCGCGACACCGGCCAGCGCTGCCTGCAGCGAGGTCGGCAACGTGTACTACTCGTTCAGCTCGGTCTCGACCGTCTGGAAGCGCACCAGCCTCAGCAGCTCCTACGTCAAGGGGCCCGGCTCCGTGACCCTGACCAAGGGACGCACCTGGAACGTGCAGGCCTCGATGACCGCCACGGTCTCGGCCGAGGCCGGCGTCGTCTTCGCCAAGGCCAGCACGTCACTGGGCATCACCGTCGGGGCCGGCTACAGCGGCACCCAGTCCTTCGCGTACACCCTCAACGTGCCCAGGGGCGAGACGAAGCGGCTCCAGCAGTACAAGGCGGCCAAGCGCTTCGTCGTCACGAAGAAGCGCATCGTCGCCCCGTGCAGCACCGTCGTGGTCTACCGCTCCACGGTGACTGCCCCCGTGAAGTCCACCGCGGACCGCTACTTCAAGTACGCCCTCGTGTCCTGACGGTGTCCTGACGGGTCTCCGCGGCCGCCACGCACGGGTGGCGGCCGCGGAGCGCCACGGCGCTCGGTTGGGTGATCGGAGGCCTCCGCCCTTAGGCTGTTTGCCCATGTCCGTCGACTCCTCCGCAGCCGTCCGTCTGGCCGAGCGCTACACCTTGCGCGAGCGCATCGCCGTCGGCGGCATGGGAGAGGTCCACCTCGCTACCGACGGCCGGCTCGGCCGCGTCGTGGCAGTGAAGGTGCTCGCGCCCGCCGTGGCGCACTATCCGGAGTCCGTCGAGAGGTTCCGCCGCGAGGCCACCACGGCGGCCGCGCTGTCGCACCCGAACATCGCCCAGGTCTACGACTACGGCGTCGACGGCTCGTCGCACTTCATCGTCATGGAGCACGTCGACGGCTCCGACCTCTCCCGCCTGCTGCGCCAGGTCGGGCGCCTCACCCCGAGCGACGCCGTCCGCATCGCCGAGCAGGTCTGCTCGGCGCTCGGCGCCGCGCACCGCGCCGGCGTGGTCCACCGCGACATCAAGCCCGGCAACGTCATCGTCCGCCCCGACGGCACGGTGAAGGTCACCGACTTCGGCATCGCCCAGGCGCTCGGGCAGGCCTCCCTCACCGACACCGGCACGGTCATGGGCACCGCCGCCTACGTCTCCCCGGAGCAGGCGCGGGGCCAGGCCACGACCCCGGCCACCGACATCTACTCGCTCGGCATCCTCCTGTTCCAGATGCTCACCGGGTCGGTGCCCTTCGAGGGCGACACCCCGGTCGCGATCGCGATGCGCCACCTCGACGAGCCGGTCCCGCTGCCGAGCTCGAGGGTCCACGACCTGCCGGCGAACCTCGACGACGTCGTCGTCCGCGCAACCGCGAAGGTGCCGTCCGAGCGCTACGCCGACGCCGAAGCCATGGCGATGGCCCTCGCCCGTCGAGAGGTGAGCGCGGACGCCGCGACCCGCGCGCTGCCGGCCGGTGAGGCGACCTCCGTCCTCGCTGCGGGTGCGAACACCGCGAGGATGCCGGCGCTCGGCGTCTCCGCGGCAACGGGCGCGACCGCCACGCAGGCCGTCGCTCCGGGCGACCCCGCCCCCACCGGAGTGCTGCACCCGCCCGGGCAGCCGTCCGCGGACGCCGCGACGGCGTCGCGTCGGTCGCGCCACGACGGCAGCCGACGCGGCGGTCCGGGCCTCGTCGTCTGGGTGCTCGTCGCCGTCGTCGTCGCCCTCGTGGCGACGCTCGGCTTCGTCCTTCTCTCGGGGTCGGGCAGCGACGCCGACACCGCCGCAACGACGACCCCTCGTCCGAAGGCCTCGGCCAGCAGCGCCGCGGCGACCCCGTCGCCGACGAGCACGGTCCCCGGGCCCAGCGACGGCACCACCGTTCCGAGCGGGGTGGTCGGCGCCCAGCGGGGTGCCGCCGTCGACGCCCTCATCAAGTCCGGCGTCAACGTGCGCTGGGTGCTGGTGCGCTCGGCACAGCCCGAGGACACCGTCCTCGGGACCTTCCCCGCGGAAGGCCAGCCGATGACCAAGGGGCAGACCGTCGCCCTCGTGGTCAGCCGCGGTCACGCGCCCGCCGACAGCAACACCTCGTTCGTCGTGCCCGGCGACCTCGTCGGCACCGACGCGAAGAAGGTCATGTCGCGCCTCGCGAAGGAGGACGTCCGGGTGACCCGGGTGACCGTCCCGGGCGACGGCAACGAGACGGTCGTCGGCACGTGGCCCAGCGCTGGCCAGCCGACCGCCGACGGCGTCGTCGTGCTCGTCGTCTCGGCTGCAGGCGACAAGGCGGCCGACAAGGGCAAGACCGGCGACAACGGCAACCAGAACGACTGACGCCCGACCGCCGGGCGGCCCTCCGTCAATGCACTGGCACGCGCCGCCGCGCTCGAATACGTTCGCCGGGTGACTGCCAACACCCAGACAGCGCGACCCCGGACCGACGTGGACCGCATCGCGGAGACCTATTTCGACGCCGCCGTCGCCCTCAGCCCCATCAACGCAACCTTCCTCGGAGTGCCGGGCGCCGAGGAGGACCTCGACGACCTCTCTCCCGCCGGCAACGCAGCCGCGTCGCAGCTGCGCCGGAGCACCCTCGCCGAGCTCGCCGGCGCGACGGCGGCCGACGACGTCGACCGCGTCACCATCGACGCCATGACCGAGCGCCTCCAGCTCTCCGAGGACAGGTATGCCGCCGGCCTCGACGAGATGTCGCTCAACGTCCTCGCGTCGCCGCTGCAGGCGGTGCGCGACGTCTTCGACCTCATGCCGCAGGACACCGAGGAGCACTGGCGCACGTTCGGCGCACGCATGGCCAAGATCCCGGCCGCCCTCGAGGGTTACAAGGAGTCGCTCCTCGTGGCGCGTGAGCGCGGCCAGGTGTCCCCTCGCCGCCAGGTCGAGGCGTGCGCCGAGCAGTCGCGCGACCTCGTCGCCGACGACGGCTACTTCACGAAGGTCGTCGCCGACGCCTCGGTCGGGGACGCGCCGCTCGACGGTGAGGTCAAGGACCGGCTGGCCGACGCCGCGGCGGCGGCAGCGGCGGCATACGGGGAGATGGCCGACTGGCTGGAGCGGGAGCTGCTGCCGCACGCGCCCGAGGCCGATGCCTGCGGCATCGACCGCTACCGACTCGAGTCGCGCTACTTCCTCGGCGCCGCCGTCGACCTCGAGGAGACCTACCGCTGGGGCCAGCAGGAGGTGGCGAGCCTCGACGCGCAGATGACCCAGATCGCCGAGGGGCTCGAGCCCGGGGCCAGCGTGCAGCGCGGAGTGGAGATCCTCGACGCCGACGAGAAGTACCAGCTCCACGGCACCGACGCGCTCAAGGCCTGGATGCAGGAGCGCGCCGACGAGGTCATCGAGAACCTCAAGGACGTCCACTTCGACATCCCCGGCCCCGTCGAGACCATCGAGTGCATGATCGCCCCCACCCAGACGGGCGGCATCTACTACACCGGTCCGAGCGACGACTTCAGCCGGCCGGGCCGGATGTGGTGGTCGGTGCCCAAGGGCAACACCGAGTTCCGCACCTGGAACGAGCTGACGACCGTCTACCACGAGGGCGTCCCGGGTCACCACCTCCAGGTCGCCCAGACCGTCTACCGTTCGGCGCTGCTCAACAAGTGGCGTCGGCTGGAGGCCTGGACGTCCGGCCACGGCGAGGGTTGGGCCCTCTACGCCGAGCGCCTGATGGCTGAGCTCGGCTACATGGACGACCCGGGCAACCGCATGGGCTGGCTTGCAGGACAGTCACTTCGGGCCGCCCGCGTCGTCATCGACATCGGTGTGCACTGCGGTTTCGCCGCGCCGGACGAGGTCGGGGGCGGGGCGTGGGACTACGACAAGGCGTGGACCTACCTGACCCGCTACGGCTTCATGGACGAGAAGATCCTCCGGTTCGAGCTGAACCGCTACCTCGGGTGGCCGGGGCAGGCCCCGAGCTACAAGATCGGCGAGCGCCTGTGGCTGCAGCTGCGCGACGAGGTGCGCGAGCGCGAGGGCGACGCGTTCGACCTCAAGGCCTTCCACCGCCGGGCGCTCGACATCGGCGGCGTCGGTCTCGACACGCTGCGCGCTGCGGTGCTGCAGGAGGTCTGAACGGCGCACCCTCGTCGCGACACCGACGGCCCCCGACCACGCGGTCGGGCCCGTCGACGTGTCGCGCCCCGGGTCCTGGCCGGCGCCTACGATGACGACATGCCGACCCCCCTCCCCGACGCACCCGCGGTCCGCCTCGTCCTCGCCTCCGCCTCGCCCGCGCGCCTCACGACCCTGCGCGCAGCCGGCATCGAACCGACCGTCGTCATCAGCGACGTCGACGAGGACCTGGCCGTGGCGGAGGCCACCGAGCGCTACGGCCCGCTCGAGCCGGCCGACATCGCGCTGCTGCTGGCGCGGGCGAAGGCCGAGGCGGTCGCGTCCGGCCTCGACGCCGGCGCGGTGGTGATCGGCTGCGACTCGGTGCTCGAGCTCGACGGTGAGGTGCACGGCAAGCCGGCCGACGCAGCCGAGGCGGTCAGCCGGTGGCATCGCATGCGCGGACGCTCCGGGGTGCTGCACACGGGCCACTGGCTCGTCGACGACCGGGGGCCCGGCGGCGCCACCCTCGGCGCAACCGCCTCGACGACGGTCCACTTCGCGAAGCTCTCCGACGAGGAGGTCGACGCCTACGTCGCGACGGGTGAGCCGCTCACCGTCGCCGGCGCGTTCACGATCGACGGGCTCGGGGGCGCCTTCGTCACCTCCGTGGAAGGTGACCACCACAACGTCGTCGGTCTCTCGCTGCCGCTGCTGCGCGAGCTGCTGGGCGACGCCGGCATCGGGTGGTTCGACGTCGTCGGTGGCTGCACCGCCGACACCGGCGGGACTCAGGGGTAGAGGTCGTCGGTGAGGTTCTCGATGACGAGGTAGTGCTCGGTCCACCACCACATCTGGGCCGCGCCCGCGACGACGATGAGCGCGAGCACCCAGTAGCGGTAGCGCCGCCACCACCGCAGCTTGAGGAACCACGCGATGACGAGCGTCATCGGGAACGCGAGGAGCGCGTAGCGCACGCGGCTCGGCGTCGTGCTCGTGACCAGGATGATGTAGGCGGGGTAGGCACCGGCCCAGCCCCAGATCTCCGGACCCCACCGCCACGAGTGCCTCGACAGCATGAACCACGCGAAGGCGGCCACGCCCACGACGCCGCCGACCTGGCCGA
Organism: Terrabacter terrigena; assembly: GCF_042676085.1. Lineage (NCBI taxonomy): Bacteria > Bacillati > Actinomycetota > Actinomycetes > Micrococcales > Intrasporangiaceae > Terrabacter > Terrabacter terrigena. Next base: position 22,745 of record NZ_JBHTKH010000008.1, on the reverse strand, counting down.
GCACGCCCCAGTAGTCGTAGAGCAGGTTCCACCACAGGTAGAGCTTGATCTTCGTCTCGATGTTCCAGGCGAGCATCGTGTCGTTGTACGCGTTCGGGGTGTCCGTCGCGATCGTGACGATCGTCGGCCACAGCCAGGTCAACGCGCCCGCGTATGCCGCCAGGACGCCCATCGCCACCCGGAAGCGTTTCGGGTGGGTGCCCTCGTCGCCCTGACGCCACCGCACCACGGCGTGGGCCAGGATGACCGGCACCATCGCGATGACGACGTTGCGGCTGAGGGACAGTGCGAGCAGCGTGGCTGCCACCCACCAGTAGTGTCGACGGCGCAGCAGCCACAGCACGGTGACCACCCCGAGCAGGGCGGTCGACTCGGTGTAGGACGCCGAGAAGGCCGGTGAGGCGATGAAGAAGCTCGTCGCGACGACGGCGACGATGGCCTCCCAGCGGCCCACCACCTGGTCGACGAGCTTGAAGAGCATGTACATCGCGACGAACCCGATGACCGTCGAGAGCGTCGGCGCGAGGAGGGCGAACGGCAGGCCGGTGACCTTCATGAGGAGCCCGACGGTCATCGGGAACACCGGGAAGAAGGCCCACGGGTTCATGTCGATGCCGCCCCAGCCGACGCGCGGCAGCACCGCGGGGTAGCCCTGCTCGGCGATGACGCGGTACCACTGACCGTCCCAGCCGCTCATCACGGCGTTGTAGCCGGGGTCGGCCGGTGTCGGGTAGAAGATGCGGATGTTCGCCGTGCCGATGGGCAGCGGGATCTGGTACCTGGAGAGGTACGTCGCGGCGACCCACACGAACAGGCGCGAGACACCGAAGACGGCGAACGGGAACCAGACCGGGAAGCGCCGCCAGAACGGCTGCCTCAGCTCAGTCTGGCGATCGGGGTGCTCGAACCTGTGACCGAGGCGCGGCTCAGACCGGCGGGACGGCGCGGCGGCGCTCGCTGAAGTGACGGTCACGCCGGGAAGCATAGGCCAGTCGACGCACGAGGTCCGAGCGCAGCTCATCCGCCTCGATGATGGAGTCGAGCACGAGATCGGCGGCCAGCCGCTCGATGTCGACGTCCTCCTCGTACTCGCGCCGGCGGTCCGCGACGAACCGGGCCTGCTCGTCGGCGTCGGCGATCTCGGCGATCTTGTTCGCGTAGACCGCGTTGACGGCGGCTTCGGGCCCCATCACGGCGATGCGGGCCGTCGGCAGCGCGATCGTGGCGTCGGGTCCGAAGCCGGGGCCGCCCATCGCGTAGAGCCCGGCGCCGTACGCCTTGCGCACGACGACGCAGAACTGCGGCACCGTCGCCGACGAGACGGCGCTGACCATCTTGGCGCCGTGGCGGATGATGCCGCCGCGTTCGACCTCCGAGCCGATCATGAAGCCGGGTACGTCGGCGAGGTAGACGAGCGGGATGTTGAAGGCGTCGCAGAGCCAGATGAACCGGGCGGCCTTGTCGGCGCTGTCGGTGAAGAGCACCCCACCCTTGACCATCGAGTTGTTGGCGACGATGCCGATCGACTGGCCGTCGAGCCGTCCGAAGCCGATGACGAGCTCACCCGCCCATAGCGGCTTGAGCTCGAAGAAGGAGTCGTCGTCGACGAGACCGTCGATGACGTCGTGGATGTCGAAGGGCACCGACTCGCGCTCGGGCACCGTGTCGCGGGTCAGCGGCGACGCCGGCTCCTCCGCGGCATACGTCGGGGGGTGGTCACGCCACGTGCCGGGCACGTAGGAGAAGTAGAGCTTGGCGAGCTCGATGGCCTCGACGTCGTCGTGGGCGAGCAGGTCACCGACGCCCGAGACGGTGCAGTGCATGCGCGCGCCGCCCATCTCCTCGAGGGAGACCTTCTCGCCGACGACCATCTCTGCCATGCGCGGGCTGCCGAGGTACATCGAGGCGTTGCCCTCGACCATGATGATGAGGTCGCAGAAGCTGGGGATGTAGGCGCCGCCCGCAGCGCTGGGCCCGAAGAGGCAGCAGATCTGCGGCACCTTGCCCGAGAGCGCGACCTGGTTGTGGAAGATCCGCCCGGCGCCGCGACGGCCGGGGAACATCTCCACCTGGTCGGTGATGCGGGCGCCCGCGGAGTCGACGAACCAGAAGACCGGCAGCTCCTCGCGCAGCGCCATCTCGGTGGCGCGGACGATCTTCTCGACGGTGCGCGACCCCCACGACCCGGCCTTGACGGTCGGGTCGTTGGCGATGACGATCGCCGGTCGGCCGTCGACGGTGCCGCGGCCGGTCACGACGCCGTCGGCGGGCAGGCCGGGCTGGAGGGCGTTGGCGTAGCGGCCGTCCTCGACGAAGGAGCCCTCGTCGAAGAGCAGCGCGATGCGGTCGCGGACGTAGATCTTGCCCTGCGCGTCGAGCTTCGCCTGGGCCTTCTCGGGCGCGGTCGCGGACGCGGCGTACGCCTTCGAGAGGCGGGCGCGGACGTCGGCGACCCTCGGGTCGGAGTCGCTCATGCGGGCAGCCCCAGGCCGCGGGCGATGAGCATCCGCTGGACCTCGGAGGTCCCCTCGCCGATCTCGAGGATCTTGGCGTCGCGGTAGAAGCGGGCCACGGGGAACTCCTCCATGAAGCCGTTGCCGCCGAAGACCTGGGTGGCGATGCGGGTCGCGGTGACCGCCGCCTCGGTCGAGTAGAGCTTGGCGATGGCCGCAGCCTGCTTGACCTCCTTGACCGAGCGCTTGCCGGCGTGCAGCTCGTCCTTGAGCCAGGCGGCCTTGTAGGTCAGCAGCCGGGCGCCCTCGACCATGACGGCGAGGTCGGCGAGCTGGAAGGAGACGCCCTGGTTGACGCCGATCGGCCTGCCGAACGCGGTGCGGGTCTTCGCGTAGTCGGTGGCGAGCTCGAGGCACGCCTGCGCGCAGCCCACGGCGAGCGCCGAGATGGCGATGCGGCCGTCGTCGAGGGTCTTGAGGAACTGCTTGAAGCCCTCCCCCTCGGCGCCCAGGAGGTTCTCGGCCGGGACCCGGCAGCCCTCGAACGTGAGGCCGTGGGTGTCGGAGACGTGCCAGCCGAGCTTGTGGTAGGCCTGCTCGACGACGAAGCCGGGCGTGCCGGCGGGGACCATGATGGCCGAGATCTGCGGCGATCCGTCGTCGTTGGTGCCGGTGCGCGCGGTGACGGTGACGACGGACGTGATGTCGGTGCCGGAGTTCGTGATGAAGGCCTTGGCCCCGTTGATCACCCACTCGTCACCCTCGCGCGTGGCGCGGGTGCGCGTCGCGGCGGCGTCGGAACCGGCCTCGGGCTCGGTGAGGCCGAAGCCGGCGAGAGCGCGCCCCGAGACGAGGTCGGGCAGGAAGCGCTGCTTCTGCTCCTCGTTGCCGTAGGTCAGGATCGGGTTGATACCGAGGCCGACGCCGGCGGACAGCGTGATGCCGATCGACTGGTCGACGCGTCCGAGCTCCTCGATCGCGACGCAGAGGCTGGTGAAGTCGCCCGCGTCGCCTGCGCCGCCGTACTCCTCCGGTACGACGAGCCCGAAGAGTCCCAGCTCACCCATCTTCGGCACGAGGTCTGCCGGGAAGTGTGCGGCGGCGTCCCACTTGGCGATGTGGGGGGCGACCTCCTTCTCGGCGAAGTCGCGGACGACCTTGCGGAAGTCCTCATGGTCCTGGCTGAGCTCGAACATCGCTGTTCTCCTGAAGGGGTTCGCGGCCGTCACGCGCTCGTGACGCGTGCTTGACGTTGACGTAAACGTAAAGCATGATCGACGCCATGACAAGTGCGCCGACGTGGACCATCGCCCAGGTGGCTGACGAGTTCGGCGTCACCCATCGCACGGTCCGGCACTACGAGGACCTCGGTCTCATCTCCCCCGAGAGGCGGGGCACGCAGCGCGTCTACCACCGCCGTGACCGCACGCGCCTCAGCCTCATCCTGCGCGGCAAGCGCCTCGGTTTCCCACTCGAGGAGATCCGCACGATCATCGACCTGTTCGACGCACCGCGCGGCCGCCGCACCCAGCTCGAGTACGTCCTCGGCCAGATCGACGAGCGGCGCGCCGACCTCGAGCAGCGGCTGCGCGACATCCAGGACGCCATCGCCGAGCTCGGCGAGTTCGAGCGCCGATGCCGTGAGGACCTCGACAAGCTCGCGTGACACGATGAGCACATGAGCGCTGACGACACGAAGATCTCCGCGTACGCCCACCCCGAGCGTCTCGTCACCACCGACTGGCTCGCCGAGCAGGTCGCCGCCGGCGCCGTCGGGGGTCCCGACGGCATCGTGGTGCTCGAGTCCGACGAGGACGTGCTGCTCTACGACACCGGCCACATCCCCGGCGCGATCAAGATCGACTGGCACGTCGACCTCAACGACCCCGTCACCCGCGACTACGTCGACGGCGCCCGGTTCGCCGAGGTGATGGGCAAGCGTGGCATCTCGCGTGACACGACGATCGTGCTCTACGGCGACAAGAGCAACTGGTGGGCGGCGTACGCCCTGTGGGTGTTCAGCCTCTTCGGGCACCCAGACGTCCGGCTCCTCGACGGCGGCCGCGCGAAGTGGATCGCCGAGGGCCGCGAGCTGACCCGCGAGGTTCCGACGCCCACGGCAGTCGACTACCCCGTGGCCGAGCGCGACGACGCCCCGATCCGCGCGTTCAAGGACGAGGTCCTGGCCCACATCGGCAAGCCCCTCGTCGACGTCCGCTCCCCCGGCGAGTTCTCCGGCGAGCTGCTCCACATGCCCGACTACCCCCAGGAAGGCGCGATGCGCGGCGGCCACATCCCCGGCGCGAAGTCGGTGCCCTGGGCCCGCGCGGCGAACGAGGACGGTTCGTTCAAGTCGCGCGAGGACCTCGAGGCGATCTACCTGACCGAGCAGGGCCTTGCCCCCACCGACGACGTCGTCGCGTACTGCCGCATCGGCGAGCGGTCCTCGCACACGTGGTTCGTGCTCACCCAGCTGCTCGGCTTCGAGACGGTGCGCAACTACGACGGCTCGTGGACCGAGTGGGGCAACTCCGTGCGCGTCCCGATCGAGAGGTGACGCCATGAGCGACACGCCCCTGCCCGCGTCGTTGGCCGAGATCGCCGATGACTTCCGGTCGGCGAGCAACGAGCTCAAGCTGCAGCTGCTGCTCGAGTTCAGCGACGAGCTGCCCGGCCTGCCCGAGCGGTATGCCGGTCACCTCGACCAGCTCGAGCGCGTCGACGAGTGCCAGTCGCCCCTGTTCCTGACGGTCGAGGTGGCGGACGGCGCGTCGCTGGACGACCGGGTGGTCAACATCTTCTTCGACGCACCGGCCGAGGCGCCGACGACCCGCGGGTTCGCCGGCATCCTGCACGAGGGTCTCGACGGACTCAGCGCCGCGGAGGTTCTCGCCGTTCCCGACGACGCGCCGATGCGTTTCGGTCTTGCCGAGGCGGTCTCGCCGCTGCGCATGCGCGGCATGGTCGCCATGCTCGGCCGCATCAAGCGCCAGGTCCGCGCCAAGACCGCGGCCTGACCACCTGACCCGCCCCGACCCAGCGACGTGGCTGTGGCGAGCACCGTGTGCTGGCCGCCGTTCCCGGCGCGCCTCGACGTGGCACCACCGGATGAGGTGCCCCACGGTTCACCGGCGGAACACGGCTCGCCACCGCTCGTCCTCGACGGCAGTCACCTCGACCGCCTCGAGGCCGTCACCCTCGAACGACTGCATGCGACCACGGCTCAGCGCGAACGGCGGACCCGTCGTGGCGTCGGACTCGCCGTCCGACCGGAAGGCGACCGCGAACAGCGTGCCGCCCGGCGCGACGAGACTGCGCACGCCGCGCACCGCATCGGACCGCGGTGGGTCGGGCAGCGCCTGGACGGTGTAGACCTCGATGACGAGGTCGAAGGCGCCGAGCCACTCCTCCGGCAGGTCGAGCAGATCGGCCACGCGGTAGTCGACGGCGCTGCCCGGGTGCCGGTCCTGCGCCACCCGGACCGCCGTCGGCGCGACGTCGAAGGCCACCGTGTCGAAGCCGAGGGCTGCGAGGTACTCGGCATCGGCTCCGAGACCGCAACCGACCACGACGCCACGTCGCCCGCGTCCTTCGAGCCCCTGTGACTCCGCCCACTGCCTCAGGACCGGCGACGGGTCGGTCCGGTCCCACGGCATGCCGACGACTCCCGAGGACCCCTCGGCATACAACCGGTCGAACCACGCTGTGGGAACGCCCTGCGAGATCGCTTGCGCCGCAAGCACATCCGCTCGCTCGTCCCAGTCCCGCGCCACGGTCAGCCTCCGACCCTGGTCCGCACCTCGTAGAGCTCGGGGAAGAACGTCAGGTCGAGGGCCCGGCGCAGGAAGTCGACGCCGCTCGACCCACCCGTGCCGGTCTTCTGCCCGATGGTGCGCTGCACCACCTGCAGGTGACGGAACCGCCACTGCTGGAAGTTGTCCTCGAGGTCGACCAGCTCCTCACACGTCTCGTAGACGCCCCAGTGCTCGTGCGGCTCGGAGTACACCGCGGCGAAGACGTCGACGAGGCCCTGGTCGAGACGGTAGGGCTGGGTCCAGTCACGGTCGAGCAGGTGGGAGGGCACGGCGTACCCGCGCCTGGACAGGTAGGCGAGGAACTCGTCGTAGAGGCTCGGCTCGTGAAGCAGCGCATCGAGCTCGGCGCGGGCGGTCTCGTCGTGCGAGAAGACGGCGACCATGTCGGCGTTCTTGTTGCCGAGGAGGAACTCGACCTCGCGGTACTGAGCCGACTGGAAGCCCGAGCTCGTCGCGAGGAACGGGCGGATCTCGGCGTACTCGCTGGGCGTCAGGGTCGCGAGCACCGACCACTGGTCGGTGAGGGTGTGCTGGATGTGCTTGACCCGGGCCAGCCGCTTGAGGGCCGGCGCCAGCTCGTCTTCGCCGAGCAGCTTTCGGGCAGAACGCAGCTCGTGGATCAAGAGCTTGAGCCAGAGCTCCGACGTCTGGTGCTGGATGATGAAGAGGAGCTCGTCGTGCTGCGGCGGGTCGCTGAGGGGCTGCTGCGAGCTGAGCAGCGTGTCGAGCCGCAGGTAGTCGCCGTACGACATCTTGCGCGTGAAGTCGCGTTCGATGCCCTCTTCGAGCTCGCGCTTGACGCGCCGTTCGTCCGTGGCCATGCCAGAGATCCTAGGAGGCACCTCAGCTGGCCCGCGGACGGATCCTCACCAGGTGCGAGACGACGCCCGGGATCCACCCGGTCTCGCCGCGCATCCACCGGGCGCCGACGAGGTTGTGGGGGACGACGACCGTGTCGGCGCGCGCTGCGACGAGGCCGAGGTCGGTGCCGAAGACGTCGGTGACGACCGCCCACTCGCGGGCGCTGTGGCGCGCGAGGTGCTCGCCGATGGCCGTGGCGAAGGTGTCGACGATGACGTCGGAACCGTCGCCGTCGGTCCCCGCGCTCGCGGCCCACCGGCGGTAGGCGTCGTCGTAGTGGGCGCTGATCGAGCCCAGGTCGTCGACGTCGACGCCCGCCTGGGCCGCGTGGGCGAGCGCGGCGTCGATGCGGCTGCGCTCGGCGTCACCCAGCGGCTCCGTGACCGGGCGCCCGGTGAAGTCCGACGCGCCGGGGTCGCCGAGCTCGTCGGAGTCGGCGGCGGGGGCCGGGTCCGAGGACGACTCGAGGTCGCTCTTGTCCTTCCGCGAGAACAGTCCCATGCGAGCCAATCTAGTGTCTGGCAGCGACCTCGGACCCGGCCTGCTCAGCCGAAGGTGTCAGGGTCGGGACCGGTCCTCGTGCCCCGGTCGAGGCCACGGATGGCGGCAAGGTCGTCGTCGTCCAGCGCGAAGCCGAACAGGTCGAGGTTCGCGTCGATGCGCTCCGGCGTGACGGACCGGGTGAGCACGACGTTGCCGATCTCCAGGTGCCACCGCAGCGCGACCTGCCCCGGCGTGACGCCGTGCTTGGTGGCGAGTCCGGTGACGACCGGGTCCTCGAGCAGCCCGGCGCGGGCCGCGAGCGGGCTCCAGGCCTCGGTCACGATCCCGTGCTCCGCGTGGAACGCGCGCAGCTCCTCCTGCTGGAGGTACGGGGAGAGCTCGATCTGGTTGACGGACGGCAGCACACCGGTCTCGTCGAGGAGGCGCTGCAGGTGGGCCGGCTGGAAGTTGCAGACACCGACCGAACGGACCCGGCCGTGCTCCTGCAGCTCGAGCATGGCCCGCCAGGCGTCGACGTACGAGTCCTGCTGCGGCGCCGGCCAGTGGATGAGGTAGAGGTCGAGGACGTCGATGCCGAGGCGACCCATCGAGGCGTCGAAGGCCGCCGGCACGTTGCGGTGGTCGTCGTTCCAGACCTTCGTCGTGACGAAGACGTCGTCGCGGTCGACGTCGTCGCGGGCGAGGACGCGGCCGACGCCCTCCTCGTTGCCGTAGATGCGGGCCGTGTCGATGTGGCGGTAGCCGACGTCGAGGGCGCGGCCGACGGCGGCGTCGACGTCGGCGTCCGGAACCTCCCAGACGCCGAAGCCGACCTGCGGGATGGCCAGATCCGGGGTGGAGGCGTGGCCGAGGCTGACAGCGGGGACCGATACGTGTGTGGTCATGGCTTCCACGCTAGGTCGAGAGTGCCGGCGGTGATGTGCCGGACCTCACTCCGAGACGGCCGGGAATACGCCTTTGGAGGCGGAATTGACGTGACGTCAGCCCGATAGAGTCCGAGCCATGGCATCCATCAGCAAGGTTCTGATCGCAAATCGTGGTGAGATCGCGGTCCGCATCGCGCGGGCGTGCGCGGACAGCGGCATCGCCTCGGTGGCGGTCTACGCGGACCCCGACCGGGATGCCCTGCACGTCAAGGTGGCCGACGAGGCGTACGCCCTCGGTGGTTCGACCCCCGGAGAGAGCTACCTGCTTGTCGACAAGCTCCTCGAGGTAGCCAAGCAGTCCGGCGCCGACGCCGTGCACCCCGGGTACGGCTTCCTCGCCGAGAACGCCGGGTTCGCCCAGGCCGTCCTCGACGCCGGCCTCATCTGGATCGGCCCCGGCCCCGAGGCGATCGACTCCCTCGGCGACAAGGTCAAGGCCCGCCACATCGCCACCAAGGCCGGAGCACCGCTCGTGCCCGGCACGAAGGACCCCGTCGGCGGCGCCGACGAGGTCGTCGCCTTCGCCGAGGAGCACGGCCTCCCGGTGGCGATCAAGGCGGCCTACGGCGGCGGCGGACGCGGCCTCAAGGTCGCCCGCACGATGGAGGAGATCCCCGACCTGTACGAGTCGGCCGTGCGCGAGGCCGTCACGGCGTTCGGCCGCGGCGAGTGCTTCGTCGAGCGCTTCCTCGATCGCCCGCGGCACGTCGAGACCCAGTGCCTGGCCGACCAGCACGGCAACGTCGTCGTCGTCTCGACTCGCGACTGCTCCCTGCAGCGGCGCAACCAGAAGCTCGTCGAGGAGGCCCCCGCGCCGTTCCTCACCGACGAGCAGCACGCCGAGCTGCTCCGCGCGTCCAAGGCCATCCTCAAGGAGGCCGGCTACGTCGGCGCCGGCACCTGCGAGTTCCTCGTCGGCCCCCAGGGCGACATCAGCTTCCTCGAGGTCAACACCCGCCTGCAGGTCGAGCACCCCGTGACCGAGGAGGTCACCGGCATCGACCTCGTGCGCGAGCAGTTCCGCATCGCGAACGGCGAGAGCCTCGACTACGGCGACCCCGAGCCGCACGCCCACTCCATCGAGTTCCGCATCAACGGCGAGGACGCCGGCCGCGGCTTCCTCCCCGCCCCGGGCACCGTGACCACCATGGTCGTGCCGCACGGCCCCGGTGTGCGCTGGGACGCCGGCATCGTCGAGGGCGACACCGTCGCCGGCGCGTTCGACTCGATGATCGCCAAGCTCATCGTCACGGGCCGCACCCGCGAGCAGGCCATCGAACGCTCCCGCCGCGCCCTGGCCGAGCTGACCATCGACGGCATGCCGACCGTCGTGCCGTTCCACCGCGCCGTCGTCGCCGACCCCGCCTTCGCCCCGGCCGACGGCACCCCGTTCACGATCCACACCCGCTGGATCGAGACCGAGTGGGACAACACCGTTCAGCCGTATGCCGGCGGGCCCGGTGGCAGCGCTGACGGGGCCGAGCCCGAGGAGCGCCAGACCGTCGTCGTCGAGGTCGGTGGCAAACGGCTCGAGGTCTCGCTGCCCGGCGGCCTGTCGCTCGGCGGCGGTGGCGGCTCCGCCGCGAAGAAGAAGGCTCCCAAGCGCTCCGGTGGCGGCAGGTCCGGCGGCGCCGCCTCCGGCGACTCCCTCACCGCCCCCATGCAGGGCACCATCGTCAAGATCGCCGTCGAGGAGGGCTCGACCGTCGCGGCCGGCGACCTCGTCATCGTGCTCGAGGCCATGAAGATGGAGCAGCCCATCACCGCCCACAAGGACGGCGTCCTCACCGGCCTCACCGCCAAGGTCGGCGAGACCGTCACCTCCGGCGCCGTCCTCGCCGAGATCAAGGACGTCGAGGGCTGAGCCAACCGGCCACGCAGGTCCGTACGCGTCGAGGGCCGCCCCACCGTCGTGGTGGGGCGGCCCTCGTCACGTCCGCGACGTGCTCAGCCCCTGGGCGGGTCTCCCGGGGTGATGTCGCCACCGCCCCGGTTCCCGGTGCCGCTCGGGTCGGGAGAACCCGGCAGGTCCTGCTCACCGGCCGGGTTGCCGCCGGGCGGGATCTCCGACGGACCGGGGCTGCCGGGGAGCCGCGGGTCGACGGGAGAGGGGTCGTTCGGGTTGACCGGCGGCACCGGCCCGGGAGCTGGTGCGGGCCCAGGCGTCGGCTCGGGCGTCGGTCCGGGCTCGGGAGTCGGGCTGGGCTCGGGCGTCGGAGCGGGGCCCGGCTCGGGCGTCGGGGCGGGCCCCGGCGTGGGCGGCGGCCCGGGCGTCGGAGGGGTCGGGGGCGGCGTACTGGCGTCGTCGTCCGGCAGACCCAGCTGCCCGCGTACGGCGTCGGCCCCCTTGTCGACCTGGTCGGCGTACTTGCCGCCGGTGCGCTCGTTGATGAGCTCCTCGGCCTTCTCGAGCCCCTGCTCGGCCTGCTCGGGATGGCCCTTGATGAAGTCCTTGGCCTTGTCGATCCAGTCGCTCACTGCGTGCCTCCACGGTCAGACCGGTCAGGGCGCTGCCGACGGGCACGGCGTGCTCCCCTGACGTGCCGACGACGCCGGCACGGGCTCGACGTTACGCCTCTGGCACACTGCTCATGTGCTTGCGACCCTGGCCACCGCGACCTCGAACCCGCCGGCCTTCTCGGTGACGAACCTGATCATCCTCATCGTCGTGGCGGCGGTCGTCTACCCGCTCCAGAAGAAGCTGCGCGAGGCCGTGTCGCGCAGGCGCAAGGAGCGCTGGGCCGAGGAGGACCGTCAGGCCCAGCTCGAGCGCGAGAAGCAGGACGGCCCGCAGCGCCCCGACGACACGCCCTGACCGAGCAGCCGCTGCGACCTTCTGGCCGAACAGGCCGGGCCCCCTGTTCCGTTGCGGCTCAGTCGGACTGGTGCAGCTGCCGCGCCGCCTCGGCGATCGATCCGGAGAGCGACGGGTAGACGGTGATGGTGCTCGACACCTGGTCGACGCTCAGCCGGTTCTGCACGGCGAGCGCGACCGGGAAGACGAGCTCGGACGCCTTCGGCGCGACGACGACCCCACCGAGCACCGTGCCGTAACCCTTGCGGCAGAAGAGCTTGACGAACCCGTCGGAGATGCCCTGCATCTTGGCCCTCGGGTTGCGGGCCAGCGGCAGCATGACCGACTCGACGTCGGGTGACTCGTCGGCGGCGCCCTGGCCGATGCCCACGGTGGCGATCTCGGGCTCGGTGAAGATGTTCGCGGCGACGCCGTGCACGTTGAGCGGCGCGACGGCGTCGCCCAGGGCGTGCCACATGGCGATGCGGCCCTGCATGGCGGCGACGGAGGCGAGGGGCAGGACCCCCGTGCAGTCGCCCGCCGCGTAGATCCCGCCGACGCTCGTGCGCGAGACGCGGTCGACCTGGATGTGGCCCGAAGGGCTGAGCTCGACGCCGGCCTCCTCGAGCCCCATGCCGGCCGTGTTCGGCACCGAGCCGACGGCGAGCAGGGCGTGGCTGCCCTCGACGGTGCGGCCGTCGACGAGCGTGACCAGCACACCGTCGGCTGTGCGCTCCACGGAAGCCGCCCGCGACTTGTTGAGGACCTCCATGCCACGCTTGCGGAAGACGTCCTCGATGACGGTGGCGGCGTCGGCGTCCTCACCGGGCAGCACGCGGTCGCGCGAGGAGACCAGCACGACCTGGGAGCCGAGGCCGAGGTAGGCCTGGGCGAGCTCGGCGCCGGTGACGCCGGACCCGATGACGATGATCCGCTCCGGCAGCTCCTCGAGCGAGTAGATCTGCTGCCAGGTGAGGATGCGCTCACCGTCGGGACGCATCGTGTCCATGATGCGGGGCGCCGCGCCGGTGGCGACGAGCACGACGTTCGCGGGCAGCTCCTGCGTCGTCCCGTCGGCGAGCTCGGCGACGACCTGCTCACGCCCGGCGACGCGGGCCGTGCCGCGCAGCACGGTGACGCCGACCTGCTCGAGACTGCCCTGGATGTCGGCGCTCTGGGCGGCCGCGAGCTCGAGGATGCGGCCGTTGACGGTCCGGGCCTGGGCGACGGCGTCCGAGACCTCGTCGCCGTCGTCGTCCTGGAGCCGCACGCCGAGCTGCGAGGCGGTCTGGAAGTCGGACATGTAGTCGGCCGTGGCGATGAGTGCCTTGCTCGGGACGCAGTCCGTGAGCACGGCGGCGCCGCCCAGCCCGTCACGCTCGACGATCGTGACCCGGGCACCGAGCTGCGCGGCGACGAGTGCCGCCTCGTAGCCGCCCGGGCCACCCCCGATGATGACAACGGATGTCTCGCGCGTGATCACGGGCTCCATCCAACCATCCCCCGTACAGCCCGGAAGCCGGGCTCCGCACCGCGGGCGGGACCGGTGCGCCGCCGCGGACGACCTCGCTAGAGTCCACATCGTGAACAGCTCCCCCCGTGACCTCAACGACCCCTCCACCGACCCGTTCGAGGTCGCCGCCGACGCGGCCGCCGTGATCGCCGAGCGCACGGGCGTCGAGAGCCACGACGTGGCTCTCGTGCTCGGTTCGGGGTGGGGCCAGACGGCCGACCTCATCGGCGAGACGGTCGCCACGGTCGAGAACGCCGACGTGCCCGGCTTCCACAAGGCCGCCGTGCTCGGCCACTCGGGCAGCATGCGCTCGGTGGCGATCGGAGACACCGGCCGCCGGGCCCTCGTCTTCGGCACCCGCACCCACTTCTACGAGGGTCGCGGCGTCCGGTCGGTCGTCCACGGTGTGCGCACGGCGAAGGCCGCCGGCTGCTCGACCATCGTGCTCACCAACGGTTGCGGCGGCCTCAACCCCGCGTGGGCGCCGGGCACCCCGGTGCTCATCCGCGACCACATCAACCTCACGGCCCACTCCCCCATCGAGGGCGCGAACTTCGTCGACCTCACCGACGTCTACACGCCCCGGCTGCGCGACATCGCGCGGGAGGTCGACCCCGACCTCGACGAGGGCGTCTACGTCCAGTTCCGCGGGCCGCACTACGAGACACCTGCCGAGGTGCAGATGGCCAAGGTCATCGGCGGTGACCTCGTCGGCATGTCGACGACGCTCGAGGCCATCGCCGCCCGCCAGAGCGGGCTCGACGTCCTGGGCATCTCGCTCGTCACGAACCTCGCGGCCGGCATCTCCGACTCTCCGCTGAGCCACGACGAGGTGCTCGAGGCCGGCCAGCTCGCCGCCGAACGGTGCGGGCGCCTGCTCGCGGCCGTCGTGGGGCGCCTGTGATGACCACCGTGGGCACCACCGAGACCGTGTATGCCGCCGCGCGGGCCTGGCGCGACGACGACCCCGACCCGACGACCCGGGCCGAGCTCGACACCCTCCTGACGCGCGCCACCGACGGCGACGGCGCGGCCGTGGCCGACCTCACCGACCGCATGTCCGGCCTGCTCGAGTTCGGCACGGCAGGGCTGCGCGGAGCGCTCGGGGCGGGCCCGAAACGGATGAACCGCAGCGTGGTCATCCGTGCAGCGGCCGGCCTGACGGCATACCTCAAGAGCGACGGGGCGGCGGGCGAACACCCGACGGTCGTCATCGGCTACGACGCGCGCTACAACTCCGACGTCTTCGCCCGCGACACCGCGGCCGTCGTCGTCGCGGCCGGTGGGCGCGCGCTGCTACTGCCGCAGCCGCTGCCGACGCCCGTCCTCGCCTTCGCCATCCGCCACCTCGGCGCCGATGCGGGCGTCATGGTCACCGCGAGCCACAACCCACCACAGGACAACGGCTACAAGGTGTACCTCGGCGACGGCAGCCAGATCGTCCCGCCGGCCGACGCAGACATCGCGGCCCACATCGGCCGCGTCGAACGGGTCGCCGAGGTCCCCCGCGTGGCCGAGGGCTGGGAGACGCTCGGCGACAACCTGCTCGAGGACTACATCGACGCCGTCGCCACGGTGGTCGACCCCGACTCGCCGCGCGACCTCAGCGTCGTCCACACGAGCCTGCACGGCGTCGGCCACGGCACCGTGCACGCCGCCTTCGTCAAGGCAGGTTTCGCAGCACCCGTCGCCGTCGACGAGCAGGCCGTGCCCGACCCCGACTTCCCGACCGTCGCCTTTCCCAACCCCGAGGAGAAGGGCGCCATCGACCTGGCCCTCTCGCGGGCTCGTGCCGTCGGCTGCGACCTCGTCATCGCGAGCGACCCCGACGCCGACCGGTGCGCCGCCGCGGTGCTCGACCCGGCGCTCGGCGACTGGCGCATGCTGCGGGGCGACGAGGTCGGGGCGCTGCTCGGCGCCCACGTGGTGCGCCGCGGGGTGTCACGCCGTGACGTCTTCGCCAACTCCATCGTCTCCTCGCGGCTGCTCGCCTCGATCGCCAGGGGCGCCAAGCTCGCGCACGAGGAGACCCTCACGGGCTTCAAGTGGATCTCGCGCGTGCGCCGGCTGCGGTTCGGCTACGAGGAGGCCCTCGGCTACTGCGTCGCGCCCAGCCTCGTGCGCGACAAGGACGGCATCAGCGCGGCACTGCTGCTGGCCGAGCTCGCCGCGACCCTCAAGGCCGAGGGTCGCACCCTCACCGACCTGCTCGACGACCTCGCCGTCGAGCACGGCGTGCACGCCACCGACTCCTTCTCGGTGCGGGTCTCCGACCTCGCCCAGACCGAGACCCTCCTGGGCCGATTGCGCGACGAACCGCCGGCCGCGGTGGCCGGCATCGAGGTGGCCCGCACCGACGACCTCGCCCGTGGCGACGGCGGCCTGCCGCCGACCGAGGGCCTGCGTTTCCACCTGGCCGACCGGTCCCGCATCATCGTGCGCCCCAGCGGTACCGAGCCGAAGGTCAAGGTCTACCTCGAGGTCATCGAGCCGGTGGCCGATGCCGCTGGCCTGGGCGAGTCAAGGGCCGTCGCCGAGACCCGGCTGGCATCCGTACGAGCCGACATGGAGCGGCTGACGTCGCTCTGACGCCGCCGCGAGACCGGCGCCGGGGGTTCAGGCGATGAACGTCGCGATGACGAAGAAGGCGATCGCGGCCAGCAGGAGCCCGACCGGGACGGGGTCCCACGCGCGGGTCGCGATGCGGGGGGTGCGGCCGTCCTTGCGCCGGCGGTCGGCCGCGATGCGCTCCTCGACCTCCGCAGCGACGACCTGGGCCTGGACCTTGGACTTCGTCGGCAGCTCGGACGTGCCGCGTCCGCGCACCTGGTTCGCCCCGACGGTCAGCAGGCCGCGGCCGTACCGGGGACGGCCCGGGTCGGCTGGTACGCCCCATGCCGTGTAGCGGGTGCCCCCGGCGACGAGCTCGAGCGCCCAGCGCGACCGCACCTCGGTGATCACCGGCCACGTGAGCTCGGCCGTGCGCATGGGGTTCACGATGCGCACGCCGTCGGCGTGGATGACGACGCACGGACGCACGACGAAGAGCCACACGAGCACCAGCACCAGCACGATGGCCGAGATGAGCGACCAGCTGCGCGGCGGCGTCAGCAGGGCGGGCACGAGCAGTGCGAGAGCGGCCAGGGCCGCGACCACACCGACAGCGACGGACGAGCCCGGCCGGAGGGTTCGGGCCTCGGGGCTGCCGGTGCCCGGCGTCGGCCGCGGGGGCCCGGAGTGCTGCGGATCGGGACTCACGGTGGCACTCTCTCACGCGTCACGGCCCGTCTCGAATGGTGGATAGACTCCCGTGGTGACTGTTAGCACCACGACGCGCTCCGCGCAGGAACTCACCGCGCAGGCGCGTGACGTCCTCGGGGTGTCGCGCCTGACGAACCATGCCCTCACCTCGTGGCTCCACGGCCTGCCCGGCGTCGACCAGGTCGGCTGCGAGGGCCGCGCGGCGTCCCTCGGCACCCGGTCGGTCAAGACCACCAGCAAGGCCTGGGCCATCGACACCGCGATCGGGATGATCGACCTGACCACGCTCGAGGGCGCCGACACCGTCGGCAAGGTCCGGTCGCTGTGCGCGAAGGCGCTCGTGCCCGACGCCCTCGACCCCACGACGCCGCGTCCGGCCGCCATCTGCGTCTACGGCGACATGGTCGCGACGGCGAAGGCGGCCCTCGGCGACAGCGGCATCCACGTCGCAGCGGTCGCGACGGCGTTCCCGTCGGGACGCGCCAGCCTGCCCGTCAAGCTCGCCGACACGCGTGACGCCGTCGATGCCGGCGCCGACGAGATCGACATGGTGATCGACCGCGGCGCGTTCCTCTCCGGTGACTACCTCACCGTCTTCAACCAGATCGCCGAGGTCAAGCAGGCCTGCGGCGACGCGCACCTCAAGGTGATCATGGAGACCGGCGAGCTCGTCACCTACGACAACGTGCGCCGGGCCTCCTACCTCTCGATGCTCGCGGGTGGCGACTTCATCAAGACGTCCACCGGCAAGGTGCAGCCGGCCGCGACCCTGCCCGTCACGCTCATCATGCTCGAGGCCGTCCGTGACTGGCGCGAGCTCACGGGCGTCCAGGTCGGCGTCAAGCCCGCCGGTGGCATCAAGACCACCAAGGACGCCATCAAGTACCTCGTCATGGTCAGCGAGATCGCCGGCGACGACTGGATGACCCCGCAGTGGTTCCGGTTCGGTGCCTCGAGCCTGCTCAACGACCTCATCCTCCAGCGTCAGAAGCTCGCGACCGGCGCCTACTCGGGTGCCGACTACGTGACGATCGACTGATGGTCCACGACGTCACGCTGACCGCCCTTGACTGCACAGACTGAGCTCACGAAAGACACCCTGATGCCCACGTTCGAGTACGCCCCGGCGCCCGAGTCGCGCGCCATCGTCACGATCGAGAAGTCCTACGGACTCTTCATCGACGGCGCCTTCACCCGCCCCAAGGCCACCTTCGCGACGATCAACCCGGCCGACGAGACGGTGCTGGCCGAGGTCAGCCAGGCCGGTCCGAAGGACGTCGACAAGGCCGTCGCCGCCGCCCGTCGTGCCTACGAGGGCGTGTGGGGCAGGATGTCCGGCGCCGAGCGCGGCAAGTACCTCTTCCGCATCGCCCGCATCCTGCAGGAGCGTGCCCGCGAGTTCGCCGTCCTCGAGACCCTCGACAACGGCAAGCCCATCAAGGAGACCCGCGACGTCGACGTGCCGATCGCCGCCGCGCACTTCTTCTACCACGCCGGCTGGGCCGACAAGCTCGAGTATGCCGGCCTGTCCGCCTCCGGGGCCGAGACCCCTCGCCCGCACGGCGTCGTCGGGCAGGTCATCCCCTGGAACTTCCCGCTGCTCATGCTCGCGTGGAAGATCGCGCCGGCCCTCGCGACGGGAAACACGGTGGTGCTCAAGCCCGCCGAGACGACGCCGCTCTCGGCGCTGCTCTTCGCCGAGGTGTGCCAGCAGGCCGACCTGCCCGCGGGTGTCGTCAACATCATCACGGGTGACGGCCGCACCGGTCAGGCGCTCGTCGAGCACCCCGACGTCGACAAGGTCGCCTTCACCGGCTCGACCGAGGTGGGCAAGATGATCGCGCGCTCGATCGCGGGCACGTCGAAGAAGGCGACCCTCGAGCTCGGCGGCAAGGCCGCCAACATCGTCTTCGACGACGCCCCCGTCGACCAGGCCGTCGAGGGCATCGTCAACGGCATCTTCTTCAACCAGGGTCAGGTGTGCTGCGCCGGCTCGCGCCTGCTCGTGCAGGAGAACGTCCACGACCAGGTCATCGCGAAGCTCAAGCGTCGCCTCGGCACGCTCCGCGTCGGCGACCCGATGGACAAGAACAGCGACCTCGGCGCCATCAACAGCAAGGCCCAGCTCGACCGCATCACCGCGCTCGTGGAGGCCGGCGTCGCCGAGGGCGCTGAGCGCTGGAGCCCCGAATGCTCTTTGCCCGCAAAGGGATTCTGGTTCCCGCCGACCGTGCTCACGGGCGTCTCGCAGACGCACCGCGTCGCCACCGAGGAGATCTTCGGTCCCGTCCTGTCGGTGCTGACGTTCCGCACGCCCCAGGAGGCGGTCGCCAAGGCCAACAACACGGCATACGGCCTCTCGGCCGGCGTCTGGACCGAGAAGGGCTCGCGCATCCTCTGGATGGCCGACCAGCTCAAGGCCGGTGTCGTCTGGGCCAACACCTTCAACCGCTTCGACCCGACGTCGCCGTTCGGCGGCTACAAGGAGTCGGGCTACGGCCGCGAAGGAGGCCGCCACGGCCTCGAGGCCTATGTCACCACCGCCCCTGCGACCCTGACGGGAGCCGCCCGATGAGCCGCCTCGACGTGCGCAAGACCTACAAGCTCTACATCGGCGGCAAGTTCCCGCGCAGCGAGTCGGGCCGCTCCTACGAGATCGTCTCTGCCACGGGCGAGTTCCTCGCCAACGCCTCGATGGGCTCGCGCAAGGACGTCCGCGACGCCGTCGTGGCGGCGCGCTCGGCGCTGGCGGGCTGGTCCGGCGCGACGCCCTACAACCGCGGCCAGGTGCTCTACCGCGTGGCGGAGGTCCTCGAGGGCCGACGCGCCCAGTTCCTCGAGGAGGTCGCCGCCGGCGAAGGGCTCTCGACGCGCGCCGCCGGCGCCGCCGTCGACGCTGCGATCGACCGGGTCGTCTGGTATGCCGGGTGGACCGACAAGATCGCCCAGGTGCTCGGCAGCCTCAACCCGGTCGCCGGCCCCTTCTTCAACGTGTCCGCGCCCGAGCCGACCGGCGTCGTGGGTGTACTTGCGCCGCAAGGCTCCTCACTGCTCGGCCTCGTGTCGGTCATCGCGCCGGTCATCGCGTCGGGCAACACGGCGGTCGTCGTGACGTCCGCCGACCGCCCGCTCCCGGCCGTCACGCTCGGCGAGGTGCTCGCCACGTCCGACGTTCCCGGCGGGGTCGTCAACATCATCACCGCCCGCACGGCCGAGGTCGCGTCCTGGCTGGCCGCACACCGCGACGTCAACGCGATCGACCTGACCGGCGTCGCCGGGGCCGAGGGTGTCGACTGGGCCGCGCTCGAGGCCGAGGCCGCCGGCAACCTCAAGCGCGTCTACCGGCCGACCGTGGTCGACGGTCGGCCGGTCGAGCCCGACTGGAACGCCGACCCCGGTCTCGGGCGCATCCGCGCGTTCGTCGAGACGAAGACCGTCTGGCACCCCAAGGGTCTCTGAGCCGCGGATGCGGAGCGAGCAGGGAGGACGACAGGTGCCCCCGGTCGACGACGAGTCCGGCGACCGGCGACGCGTCATCCTCCTGACCGGTCCGAGCGGGTCTGGCAAGAGCCGTCTCTCGGCGCGGCTCAACGCCGCCCACGGCTGGCCGGTGGTGCGTCTGGACGACTTCTACCGCGACGGGAGCGACCCCGCGCTGCCCCGCTCCCCGCTCGGCATCGCAGACTGGGACCACCCCGACTCGTGGGACGCCGCGGCAGCCGTCGCGGCCCTGCGCTCGCTCGTCGACGACGGGACCGTCGAGGTGCCGGTGTACGACATCGGCGCCTCGGCGGTGACCGGACGCCACACGGTCACCGCCCGCCCGCACGACCACGTCCTGGCCGAGGGTCTCTTCGCCGGGCGCCTCGTGGCGCCGTTGGAGGCCGAGGGACTGCTCGCCGACGCTCTCTGCGTGCGCCAGAACCGCACGCTGACGGCCGTGCGGCGCTTCGTGCGAGACCTCTCCGAGCGGCGCAAGCCACCGCACATCCTCGTGCGTCGCGGCCTCACCCTGTGGCGCGACGAGCCCTCCGTGGTCGCGCAGGCACGCTCCGACGGCGCGCGCTGCGTCCACCCGCGGGAGGCCGAGGCCGAGCTCGCCGCCCTCCTCGGGACGGGTGCGGGCCGATGAGGCTCGTCGGCATGCTCGGCGGCATGAGCTGGGAGTCGAGCGCCGAGTACTACCGTCTGGCGAACGAGCTCGTGCGCGAACGCGTCGGTGGACTGGCCTCCGCCCGGTTGCTGTTGCACTCGGTCGACTTCGCCGAGGTCGAGCGGCTGCAGGCCGAGGGCCGCTGGGACGAGGCCGGCGAGCTGCTGGCGACTGCTGCCGCGGGGCTCGAGGCGGGTGGTGCCGAGCTGCTGCTCATCTGCACCAACACGATGCACAAGGTGGCCGACGCCGTCGAGCGTGCCGTGTCGATCCCCCTGCTCCACATCGGTGACGTCACCGCCGCCGCGGTGCGCACCGAGGGGCTGTCGCGCGTGGGCCTCCTCGCGACCGCGTACACCATGGAGCAGCCGTTCCTGCGCGAGCGGCTCGCCGGCCACGGGCTCACCGTCCTCGTGCCCCAGGCAGACGACCGGGCTCTCGTGCACCGCGTCATCTACGAGGAGCTGTGCCTCGGGATCGTCAGCGAGGAGTCGCGCCAGGCCTACCGCCAGGTCATCGGCAAGCTCGTGGCCGCCGGCGCCGAGGGCATCATCCTCGGCTGCACCGAGATCGAGCTCCTCGTCGACCAGTCGGACTCCGCGGTGCCGGTCTTCCCGACGACCCGTCTGCACGTCGAGGCGGCGGTCTCGGCCGCCCTCGCGGCCGACTGACGTCCGCCCACGACGCCCGGTCCCGAGGGGACGCGCCCACCCATGGGCACGACGCGCCTCCCCCGACTCCGGTGGCTGGTCAGCCGATCGGCGGCACCTCGTAGCCGAGCTCCGCGTAGCCGGGCTTGATGACCCCGTCGATGAGCGCCAGCCGCTCGTCGAACGGGATGAAGGCCGACTTCATCGCGTTGATCGTCAGCCAGCGCAGGTCCTCGAGCGTCCACCCCGCCTCGTCGCGCAGCAGCGCGGCCTCACGGCTCATCGTCGTGCCACTCATGAGCCGGTTGTCGGTGTTGAGCGTGACGCGGAAGCGCAGCCGGCGCAGCAGCGTGATCGGGTGCAGGGCGATGGAGGGCGCCGCCGAGGTCTGCAGGTTGCTGCTGGGGCACATCTCGAGGGGGATGCGCTTGTCGCGCACGTATGCCGCCAGCCGCCCCAGGCGTACGCGGTCGAGCTCGAGCGCGGTCAGCGCCCCGGGGTCGTCCTTGTTGCCCTCGACCCACTCGGCGAAGGGCGAGCCGTCGATGGTGATGTCGTCGACGATGCGCACGCCGTGACCGAGACGGTCGGCCCCGCACCACTGGATGGCCTGCCAGATGGAGGGCAGCCCGAAGGCCTCCCCGGCGTGGATGGTGAAGTGGAAGTTCTCGCGCTGGAGGTACTCGAAGGCGTCGAGGTGACGAGTGGGCGGGTAGCCGGCCTCGGCGCCCGCGATGTCGAAGCCGGACACGCCCTCGTCGCGGTAGCGGATCGCGAGCTCTGCGATCTCGGTCGACTTGGCGGCATGCCGCATGGCCGTGAGCAGCGCCGTGACCCGGATCGGGTGACCCGCCTCGGCGGCCTTGGCCTCACCGTCGCGCAGACCGGCGTTCACGGCCTCCACCACGCCCTCGAGGGTCAGGCCCCGGGCGAGGTGCTGCTCGGGCGCGTAGCGGCTCTCCGCATAGACGACGCCGTCGGCGGCGAGGTCCTGGGCGCACTCGCTCGCCACCCGGAACAAGCCCTCACGGGTCTGCATGACGGCGAGGGTGTGGTCGAACGTCTCGAGGTAGCGCGGCAGCGAACCAGAGTCGGCGCTCTCACGGAACCAGGTGCCGAGAGCGGGCCCCGTGGTCTCCGGCAGGCCGTCGTAGCCGCAGTCCTGCGCCAGCTCGAGCACCGTCTGGGGACGCAGGCCACCGTCGAGGTGGTCGTGCAGCAGGACCTTGGGAGCGCGTACCAGCTCGTCGATGCCGTCGTGCACACCGTTGGTCACTGCGCGTCCCCTGCCGACTCCTCGTCGCGGTGGACGGTGTCGGGGCTGAAGGCCGGCAGGCACACCGCGACGTACTCGGCACCCTCGGGGCCGCACGAGTAGCGGATGCGCTCGCCGCCCCGGGTCAGCACCGACTGGCCGGCGCCGACCTCGATGGTGCCGCCGTCGTGGTCGACGAGCACCGTGCCGGCGAGCACGAGCGTGATCTCGTCGAACTCGGGCGTCTGGAAGGGCTCGGACCAGCCGGCCGGGGCCACCATGCGGGCGACGGAGACAGAGGACTGAAGGCCGGCGGCGGGAGTGTTGACGGCACCGACGTGCTCGTCGATGACCTTGCCGCCGGGAACGGGGATACGCGTCGGGGAGGGGATGAGTTCAGGCACGAGGCAACCCTAGTGGACGCGGAAAACCCCGGGAAATGCGACAACCCCGCCGGTTACCCGGCGGGGTTGTCTGAATGATTGTCCGGCTGCGTCCTACTCTCCCACACCGTCACCAGTGCAGTACCATCGGCGCTGAAGGGCTTAGCTTCCGGGTTC